>JAJEEV010000018.1 GCA_022820805.1 Acidimicrobiia bacterium | reverse complement strand
CCGCGCTGACTGTGATCGAATCGACCGATAGCGCGAATGAGAGGCCGAGCGACTAGGCCCGCGAATCCGCCCATACGGGCGAGGCCGTGGCCCGAGCGGCCCGTGAGCGCAGCGAACAAGAGCGGGAATGAGAGGCCGAGCGGGCAGACACGCGAGTCCAGCGCTCTCAGCCGGCGTCAATCGTGGCGCGTGTGCACCAGCGGGAAGCGGTCGTCGTCGGCGGGATACTCGCCGGGCACTGCGGTGGTGTCGGCGGAGGTGACGGTTGGATCGCATCCCGGGTGGGGGAACCAGGTGGCGTCGTCGCCCAGCCAGCGGGTCGACAGCGCGACCCGGCGCCCGGCGCCCCGGTTGGGCGGCGCTCCGTGGATGGTCCAGGCCGAGAAGAAGATGGCGTCTCCCGGCTCCACGTCGAATCCGACGATGTCGTAGGGACAGTCGGCGCGGTCCCGGGCCGACTCGATGTCGGGCATGGGCTCGCCCCGGAAGTCGTCGGTCCAGCCTCCCTGGCCGTCGAAGGACTCCGGTGCGTAGTAGGCGTCCCAGAGGTGCGAGCCCCGCACGAACTCGAGGGAGCTCTCGGCGACCGCGCTCGCGGTGGCGGCCACCCAGGCTGACACGATCTGCTTGCCCATGAACGGCCAGTAGGGAATGTCCTGATGCCATGGCGTGGGTGCCGACGTATAGGGCTCCTTCACGAGCAGGTGGTCGAAGTAGAAGCGCGCCGTCGACGAGCCCGTGAGGGCCGCGGCCATCGCCGCTATGGGAGACCTGAACACGAAGTCCCGCACGACCGGCTCATGCTGCCAGCGGTACCGGGTGGTGAACAGCCGATCCTGTGAGCCGCCCGGGTTCGTGTCGGTGACCCATGGGCCGGGAGCCTCGAGCTCGCGCTGGGCGTCGGCGAGGATCCGATCGATCCACTCGACGCCGACCGCGCCGGGGACCTTCACCACGCCGTCGGCCGCGAAGGCGGCCTGGATCTCCGGGGTGATCACGCCTGCGGCCACGTCAACCCTCCCCTGTCACAGGCCGGCCGCGGTGCGGGCTGCAGACTCCAGCAGCCCGGGGAAGATCCCCGCGGCGACGGTGAACAGCACCGCGGCCACCACCACCGCGGCCGCGCCCAGGCCCATCGCAGGCCGGGCGTCCGCAGCGCCGGGATCGGTGTCGCCGGCGTCGCCGAAGTACATGGCCACCACCACCCGCAGGTAGGCGAAGGCAGCCACCACCGCGCTGACCATGGCGACGACGGCCAGCCAGTACGAGCGAGACTCGACCGCCGCCGAGATGACCGAGAACTTGGCGACGAAGCCGGAGGTGAACGGCACGCCGGCCTGGGCCAGCAACAGGAAGGTGAGCCCCAGGGCCAGCGCCGGCCGGCGGGTGCCGAGCCCGGCCAGCTCGGCCAGGCCGGTGCGGTCGTCGCCCGGTCCCGACACCACCGCCACGACGGTGAAGCTGCCCACCGCGATGACCGCGTAGGCGGCCAGGTAGAACAGCACCGCGGACACGCCCTGGTCCGAGGCCGCCTGCACGCCCACGAGGATGAACCCGGCGTGCGAGATCGACGAGTACGCGAGGAGGCGCTTGGCGTCGCTCTGGACCGCGGCCAGCACCGACCCGACGGCGAGGGTGGCGCAGGCCAGGGCGAACACGGCCGGCTGCCAGTCGTCGGCCCGGCTGCCCAGCGCCTCCACGAACACCCGGATGAGCGCCGCGAACCCGGCCGCCTTGACCGCGGAGGCCATCAGGGCGGTCACCGGCGTGGGCGCGCCCGCATACACGTCGGGCGCCCAGGCGTGGAACGGGACGGCGGCCACCTTGAATCCCAGGCCCACCAGGAGCATGGCCAGGCCGGCCAGCAGCATCCCGTCGCGCAGGACGAGGAAGCTGTCGAGATAGCCGGCGATCCCGTCGAGGCTGGTGGTGCCGGTCGCGCCGTAGACGAGGGCGATCCCGTAGAGCAGGAACGCCGTGGAGAAGGCGCCCAGCACGAAGTACTTGAGGCCTGCCTCCAGCGACTCGAGCCGGCGGAGGTTGAGGGCGGCCATGACGTAGGCCGCGATCGACATCGTCTCCAGCCCAAGGAACAGCACGATCAGGTCGGCCGCCCCGGCCATTACCACCGCTCCCGCCGCAGCCAGCAGGGTCAGGACGCACAGCTCGGCGGTGTCGATCCCGACGCGCCGGCAGTACCGGGGCAGCATTGGCGCGGCCAGCGCCACCGAGCCGAGGACGACCGCCGCCACGAACATCCCCAGGCCGTCCATCACCAGCTGATCGCCGAACGCCCTGACGTCGCCGTCCCGCTGCCACAGGACCACGACCGCGACGAGTCCCGCGACCGCGGTCGCGAACATCCACCACGCGTCGACCGCAGCCGGCAGCAGCCGGCGCGGGACCAGGGAGCGGACCATCAGGATCAGCAGCGCTCCCGCGGCCGGCAGGAGCACCGGCAGGAGACCGGCCCAGTCGACAGCCGGTGTGACGACAGGCCCGAGCTGGGCCGTCACCGCGACCACCTCGACCATTTCGGATGCGCTCTCCAGGCACACCGGCCGGTAGCCGCACAGAGAAGCCCAGCGCTGGCGCCTGTCATCAGTGGCCCTCTTCAGTCTTGACCAAGTCGTCGAGGTTCACCGGCGCATGGACGTCCGGAGCGGGCTCCGCGAAGCCGGGCACATGGTCCTCGACATGGGCGATTATGGCGTCCACCGCCGGTTCGACCCGGTCGATGACCGGCTTGGGGTAGACGCCCATGAAGACGATGGCGGCCAGGAAGGGCACCAACACCAGTCCCTCCCGCCACCGCAGGTCCTCCATCTCGGCGTTGGCCCCTGTCGCCGGTCCGTGGAACACCCGCTGGTAGGCCCACAGCAGGTACACCGCGGCCAGGATGACCCCCGCGGCCGCCACCACAGCCCACCATCGGTGGGCGTTGAAGGCGCCCAGCAGCACCAGCAGCTCGCCCACGAAGCCGTTGAGGCCGGGGAGCCCCACCGACGACAGCATCACCACCATGAACACCGCGGCCAGCAGTGGCGCCGGCTTCTGCAGACCGCCCAACTCGGAGATCTCGCGGGTGTGGCGGCGCTCGTAGATCATCCCCACCAGCATGAAGAGCGCGCCGGTGGACACGCCGTGGTTGACCATCTGCAGCACGCCGCCGGTGAGGCCCTCGGTGTTGAGCGCGAACGTGCCGATCACGATGAAGCCGAGGTGGGCCACCGACGAGTAGGCCACCAGGCGCTTCAGGTCCCGCTGCATGGCCGCCGCGATGGCGCCGTAGATGATGCCGATCACGCCCAGCGTCACCATCAGCGGCGCGAAGTACACCGACGCCTCCGGGAACAGGTAGAGGCCGAATCGCACCAGGCCGTAGGTGCCGAGCTTTAGCATCACCGCGGCCAGGATCACCGAGCCCGCGGTGGGCGCGTTGGTGTGGGCGTCGGGCAGCCAGGTGTGGACCGGGAACAGCGGCACCTTCACCGCGAAGGCCAGGGCGAAGGCCAGGAACAGCCAGCGGGCCGTGTTGGTGGCCAGCAGCTGGCTCTCGGCGATGGCCAGCAGGTCGAAGGTCACCGCGCTGCCGCCGGCCGACGAGTGCAGGAACGCCAGTGCCACGATGGCCACCAGCATCAGGGCCGAGCCGAACATGGTGAACAGGAAGAACTTCGTGGCCGCGTAGGCCCGCCGACCGTGTCCCCAGCCGCCGATGAGGAAGTACATGGGCACCAGCACGATCTCGAAGAAGACGAAGAACATGATCAGGTCGAGGGCCACGAAGGTGCCCAGGCAACCGGTCTCGAGAATGAGCATCCAGGCGTAGTAGGGCTTGGGCGAGTGCTCCGGGTCCACGCCGACGACGGCCAGCGGGAACATCAGCGCGGTCATCACCACCAGCAGCAGCGACAGCCCGTCCACACCGGCGTGCCAGGAGACACCGAACCCCTCGATCCAGGTGTACCGGTCCGAGAACTGGAACACGGCGCCGGCGCCTGCGTCGAACTCGGTGAGCAGCCACACAGCCAGGGCGGCGGGAAGGACGGTGGCCAGCAGCGCCACCGGCTTGAGCAGATCGGAGCGGGTGCGCGGCATCGCCAGCAGTACCAGCGCGCCGGCGGCGGGAATCACCACCAGCACGGTGAGCACAGCCGGGAAGGACGCTGACGAGACCGCGGTCATCTACAGGCTCGCCCGAGTCAGGAACCACACCAGCAGCGCCACCGCCCCGGCTGCGGTCAGCAGCGCGTAGAACCGGACGAAGCCCGACTGCACCCTCCGCAGCGCCGCGCCGCCGGCCCGCACCGACCGGCCCACCCCGTCGACTGCACCGTCCACGACCTTCGCATCGAAGGCGGCCACCCCCTCGAAGACCCGCCGTCCGGGTCCGCCCACGAAGCGGGTGACGGCCTCGTCCACGTAGAAGGCTCGGGCCGCGGCGGGCCGCTCCACCAGGCTGGCCGGCAGCCGGCCCCGCAGGTACACCGCGACCGCGCCGGCGATGCCGGCCGCGGCCCCGGCCATCGCCACCAGCGCCAGCAGCCACAGGACGCCGCCGCCGATGGCGAGGTGGGCCTCGTTGCCGAACAGCGAGGGCTTGAGCCACGTCCCCAGGAAGTGGAGGTCGGAGGTGAAGGGGAGGTTCATCACCCCGGCGACCACGGCCGCTGCGGCCAGCAGGACCAGCGGTGCCGTCATCAACGGCGAGGGCTCGTGAGGGTGCCTCTCGTCGGCGTAGCGGGCCTCGCCGTAGAAGGTCATGAACACCAGGCGGCTCATGTAGAAGGCCGTCAGCACCGCGGTGACCAGGCCCACCGCCCACAGCGCCGGGCTGGCGTCGAACGCATAGGCGAGGATCTCGTCCTTGGACCAGAAGCCGGAGAAGGGCGGGACCCCGGCGATGGCCAGCCAGCCCACGATGAACGTCGCCGAGGTGATCGGCATGGCCGCTCGCAGGGCGCCGAAGCGGCGCATGTCCTGGTCGCCGTCGAGGGCATGGATGACCGATCCCGATCCCAGGAACAGCAGTGCCTTGAAGAAGGCGTGGGTGACCATGTGGAAGATGGCGGCCACGTAGGCGCCGGTGCCGACGGCCAGCATCATGTAGCCGAGCTGGCTGATCGTGGAGTAGGCCAGCACCTTCTTGATGTCGTTCTGGGCAACGGCCGCCCCGGCCGCGAACAGCGCGGTGGCCACCCCCACCCAGGCGATCATGTCCGGCGCCCAGGCGTCGGCCGCGGCGATCAGCGGGTTGACCCGCACCATCAGGTAGACGCCCGCGGTGACCATGGTGGCCGCGTGGATCAGCGCCGAGACCGGGGTGGGGCCGGCCATGGCGTCGGGCAGCCAGATGTACAGCGGCAACTGCGCCGACTTGCCGGCCGCGCCCACGAACAGCAGGACAACGATGGCGGTGGCGGTGCTCGACGGCAGCGAGCCGGCGTGGCCGAACAGGTCGAGGTACCGCACCGAGCCCAGCGCGCCGAAGGCCCAGAACATGGCCAGCATGAAGCCCCAGTCGCCGACGCGGTTGGTTATGAACGCCTTCTTTCCCGCGGTGGCGTTGGCCTCCTCGGTGAACCAGAAGGAGATGAGCAGGTAGGAGCAGACGCCCACGCCCTCCCAGCCCAGGAAGGTGAGGGCCAGATTGTCGCCCAGCACGAGCACCAGCATCGAGAAGGCGAACAGGTTGAGGTAGATGAAGAACTTCGAGAAGTCGCGGTCGCCGTGCATGTAGCCGATGGCGTAGAGGTGGATGAGCGCGCCCACGCCGGTGACGAACAGCGCCATCGTCACCGAGAGCGGGTCGACGAGGAGTCCCGCGTCCACCGAGAAATCCCCGGCCGGCACCCACTCGAAGAGCGTGACCACGAAGCGGCGCTCGGCCGGGTCGCGGGCCATCAAGCCGAGGAACACCGCCACCGAGGACACGAACGAGCCGGCCATGGCCGCGGTGGCCAGCCAGCCGGCGCGAGGCTCGCCGAGGCGCCGTCCCGCGGCGACCAGCACTATGAAGCCGGCCAGCGGGAACGCGCAGATGAGCCAGGCAGCCGCGTTCATGTCAGCCCTGCTTCCACGCCAGGAAGCCGCTCAGCCTCGGCATGTCCACATCGACACCCATGTCAGCCCTTCAGCAACGTCACGTCGTCGGCGGTGGCCCCGGCCCGCCGCCGGTTGATGGCCACGACCAGGGCGAGACCGATGACCACCTCGGTGGCCGCCACCACCAGCACGAAGAACACCGCAACCTGCCCGCCCACATCGTTGAGGCTGGCGCCGAGGGCGATGAAGGTCACGTTGACCGCGTTGAGCATCAGCTCGACGCACATGAACATCACCAGCGGGTTGCGGCGCACCAGCAGCCCGACCGCGCCGATGATGAACAGCGCAGCCGCCAGCGCCAGGTACCAGCCGGTGTTGAGTCCGCTCAGATCCATCATCGGTTCGAACCAGTCACCCGCCGACGGACCCGGCCGGTGCGGCCTCGTCGGAACGGGCCGCGCGGCGGGTCAGCACCACGGCGCCCACCACTGCGATGGTCAGCAGGGCCGCAGTGATCTCCACCGCGAAGGCGAACTCCCCGAACAGCACGCGGCCCATCCGCTCGATGTCGGTGGCCTCGCCGTCGAGAGCCCGCTCGCCGCCGCCTCGCCGGATCCCGCTGAGCACGTCGGCGCCGGTGAGGATCACCGTGCCCAGCATCGCGGCCAGAGCCGCGCCGACCACGACGGCCAACGGACGCTGGCCGGAGATCGGCTCGATCCGCAGCTCCTCGGCCTTGTCGACGCCCAGCAGCATGATCACGAACAGGAACAGGATCACGATGGCGCCGGCGTAGACCACCACCTGCACCGCGGCGAGGAAGTGGGCGTCGTTCAGGATGAACAGCAGGGCCACGCCCACCAGGGTCTGGACGAGGAACAGCGCGGCGTGGACCGGGTTGCGGCTGGCCACGACGCCGACGGCTCCGGCCAGCATCAGGACGGCGGCCACCGCGAACACCGCCTCGGCCATCAGCCGGCCTCCCCCGGTGACTCGCCGGTCGGGGACGCCCCCTCGGCGTCGGCCGGCTCCGGATCCCGGACCCCGTAGCCGAGCTCTCCCGACCAGGCGACCTCGCCGACGTAGCGATGGTCCCCCGACGGCGACGTGGCCCGCATCCAGCCCGAGGTGAGGGCGTCGTCGCCGTCCCGCCAGTCCTCCCACGGCAGCTGCCGGGGGCGGCCGTCGTCGTCCACCACCAGTTCGTCCTTGGTGTAGATGGCGTCGTCGCGGCTGGTGAATGAGAACTCGAACAGCTTCGACTCGGTGATGGCCTGGGTGGGGCAGGCCTCCACGCACAGGTCGCAGTGGATGCACCGCAGGTAGTTGATCTCGTACACGTAGCCGTAGCGCTCGCCCGGCGCGACCGGGTCGTCGGGGTCGTTGTCGGCGCCGCGCACGTAGATGCACTGGGCCGGGCAGACGCCGGCGCACAGCTCGCAGCCGATGCACTTCTCCATGCCGTCGTCGTAGCGGTTGAGAACGTGGCGGCCGTGGAGGCGTTCGGGCTTGTCCCGCTTGACGTCGGAGGGCGAGTCGTCGAAGCCGCCCCGGTAGTCGGTGGTGACCCGGGGGAGGAACAGCTGGCGCAGGGTCACCGCGAACCCGTTCAGGTATCCCATGTCAGACGTTCTCCTCGACTTGTCCGGCAGGCTCGCCGGTTTGTTCGGCGGTGCCGCCGGGATGGCTGCGCCCGCTTCTCACCGCCCGGGCCAGCAGCAGGCCGGCCGCTGCGAAGACGGCCAGGGCCACCACGGTGACCGCCAGCGTGCTCCAGTCTCGGTCCCGGCCGACCTCCAGGGCCGCCAGGAACAGGAACCACCCCAGAGCCACGGGGATGAGCAGCTTCCAGCCGAGGTTCATCAGCTGGTCGTAGCGGAACCGGGGCAGCGTGGCCCGCATCCACACGAAGCAGAACAGCAGCACGAAGAGCTTCAGGAAGAACCACACCACGCCCCAGGCCCAGGCGATGCCCACGCCGCCGATCTCGGAGACGAGCGCGGGCCCGGCGGGGCCTCCCAGGAACAGGGTGACGATGATGGCCGACATCGTGATGGTGTTCATGAACTCGGCCAGGAAGAAAAGCGCGAAGCGGATCGACGAGTACTCGGTGTGGAAGCCGCCGACGAGTTCCTGCTCGGCCTCCACCAGGTCGAACGGGGGACGGTTGAGCTCTGCGGTGCCGGAGATGGCGAACACGATGAACGGCACCAGTCCGGTGACGATGATGTTCCACCGCGGGACGATCCCGAAGTACCCCTCGGCGGCCTGGGCCACGACCATGTCGTGGGTGGACAGCCCCCCGGTGATCAGCACGACGGACGCCACCGCCAGGCCCAGCGCGGCCTCGTAGCTCACCATCTGCGCCGAGGCCCTCACCGACCCCAGCAGCGGGTACTTCGATCCCGAGGACCAGCCGGCCAGCATCACCCCGTAGACGGCCACCGAGCTCATGGCCAGGAACAGCAGGATTCCCACCGGCGGGTCGGCCACCTGGAGGTAGGTGACGCGGTCCCACCATTCGACCTCGCCGCCGCGGCTGTTGAAGTCCCCGCCGAGCGGGACTATGGCGAAGGCCAGGAACGCGGGGATCAACGACAGGTAGGGCGCCAGCTTGAACACGAACCGGTCCGAGCGGTCCGGCACCAGGTCCTCCTTGAAGAAGAGCTTGATGCCGTCGGCCAGGGTCTGGAGCACGCCGAAGGGCCCGGCGATGGTGGGCCCGAAGCGCTGGTGCATCCCTCCCAGGAGCTTGCGCTCGAACCAGATCATCAGCATCACGGCCACGAGCAGGAAGGCGAAGGCGACCACCACCTTGGCCAGGGTCAGCGCGACCTCCACCAGCCCGATGTCGCCCGCCAGCATCGGATCGGCGGCCAGCACCAGGTGACCGCTCATCGGAGCTTCCCGTGCGCGCCGGGGCGTCTCATCGGGTCTCCACCCGGACCAGGGTGACCTCGGTGCCCTCGGCGATCAGGGCGTTGGCGGGCGCGCCCGGAGCGAGCCAGTCCACCCTCAGCGAACCGGCCGGCACGCCGTCGTCGAAGGTCAGGGTCGCCTCGATGTGACCGAAGTCCGAGACGACCCGCACCGCCGCGCCCGCCTCGAGGCCGGCGCCGCCGGCGTCAGCCGGGTTGATCCTGGCGGTTGCGGCCGGGGCCAGACCCCGGCTCGACGGGCAGTGACGCAGCATCACGCCGTCGTCGTACATGGTGCGGGCCGCGATCAGCAGGAATTCTCCCTCGCCGGGATCCTCGTCGGCCGCGGCGTGGACCATCTCCGCGTCGGCGGCGGTGCCCGGAAGCGGCAGCAACACCCCCTCCATCGGGTCCGCCTCGAGGGCGTCGGAGGCGATCGAGCTGTGGACCTCGGAGACGAGGGCCAGCTCGGCCCGGATCGCCTCAGAGGTCTCGAGCCCGGAGGTCGAGCCCGGTTCCAGCCGCTCGGACAGGTCGGCCGCGATCATCCAGTCGGCGCGGGCCGTTCCCGGCGGGGTCACCTTGCGGCTCATGACGCTGACCCGGCCCTCGAGGTTGGTGAACGTGCCGTCGCATTCGGTGGGGCCCGCGGCGGCCAGGACGACGCGGGCCGCCAGCGAGGCCGAGTCGTTGACGAACAGGTCGACGGCCACGACAAGCGAGGCTCCCCGGAGGCCCCGGTAAGCGAGATCGCGGTCGGCGAAGTCGTTGAGCGGGTCGGCGCCCACCAGCACGAGCACGTCGACATCGCCGCGGGCGGCTGCCCTGAGGACGCCGGCCGCGTCCAGTCCGGCCGACGCCGGCAACCGGGGCCAGGTCTGGGCCAGCGGCGAGTCGTCGCCCACATCGTCGAGCAGCACCCGGCCGGGGACGAGTCCGGGAGCCAGCCCCGCTTCGAGCGCCCCCATGACGTTGCCTCTCCGCAGGGCGGGCAGGAAGCGCGCCGACGGGAGCCTCGACAGCTCCAGGGCTGCGGCGTTGATCACGCTGGCCGGTTCGGCGAGCGACGCGCGGCCCAGAACCACCACCACCCCGTCGCCGGCCTCCGCCAGGCTCTGTGCGGCCGCTGCGAGTTCGGGACGGGGCGGGTCCGATCCCTCAGCCCCGGACGCACCGGGGGCGGCCGCCTCAGCCACCAGTTCGGCCACGAGCCCGGCCGTCGTTCCGGGGCGGGGACGCAGCGAGTGCGCGGCCAGATGCGACAGGCCGGTGGCATGGGGCGTCACCTCGATGAGCGTCACGCCGTCGTTGACGATGGCGTGACGCAGCCGCAGGTACAGCGTCCCCAGCTCCTCCTTGGGGTCGGGACCGATGAGCAGCACCGTGCCCCCGGGGCGGCAGGCGTCGTCGATGGTCGCCCTCGTCAGGCCGAGCACGAGCTGCGGATCCAGCCCGTCGCCGAGCTGGGCGTCGACGTTGTCGGTGCCGACCACGCCTTTCGCCAGCTTGGCCCACATGTACTGAGCCTCGTTGGTCAGCCTGGCGCCGCCCAGCACTGCGACCCGCTCGGGCGAGGCGCCGGCCAGCGCGGCGGTCACCGCCTCTAGGGCCTCGCCCCAGCCGGCCTGGCGGAACTCACGGCTGTCGCCGCCCACCGCGTCCCGGATTATGGGAGCGGCCAAGCGTTCGTCGCTGTTGAGCGCCTCGAAGCCGAATCGCTCCTTGTCCGACAGCCAGCCCCAGTTGACCGCGTCGGCGTCGGCGCCGAGCACCCGCAGCACCCGGTTGCGGGACGCCTGCACCGCCACCCTGGACCCCACGCTGTCCACCCAGGCCGTGGAGAGCGTCTCAGTGAGGTCCCACGGCCTCGCCTTGAAGCGGTAGGGCGCCGCCGTCAGCGCGCCCACCGGGCAGATCTGCACCGTGTTCCCCGAGAAGTAGGACGCGAAGGGCTCGTCGGTGAAGGTGTTGACCTCGGTGTGGTTGCCGCGGCCCATGAAGTGGATCAGAGCGTCGCCGGCCACCTCGTCGGCGAACCGGGTGCAGCGGTCGCAGAGGATGCAGCGCTCCCGGTCGAGGAACACGGTCTCGCTTATGGCGATGGGCTTGGGGAAGTGGCGCTTCTCCTCCACGAAGCGGGTCTCGCCGGGGCCGTAGGCCATGGTCTGGTCCTGCAGCGGGCACTCGCCGCCCTTGTCGCAGACTGGGCAGTCGAGCGGATGGTTGATGAGCAGGAACTCCAGCACCCCGTCCTGGGCCTTCTTGGACGCCTCGGACTCGGTGGACACCTTCATGCCCTCGGTCACAGGCACCATGCACGAGGGCTGCAGCGCGAAGCCGCGCCCGGTGTCCACCTCCACCAGGCACATGCGACACATGCCCACCGGGCTCATGCGGGGGTGGTAGCAGAACCTCGGGATGTAGGTCCCGGCCCGCTCGCAGGCCGCGATCAGCATCTCCCCCGGACGGGCATCCACCGAGACGCCGTCGACGGTGATCTCCACGGTCGCCCGGGGCTCCACTGCGGTCACGACACAGCCCCCGAATTCCTGCGCGGTCCCGGCGAGCGCGCGCCGGTCCTGTGCGATCCCTGAGGTCGGGGGGTGGCGGCGAGTCGGGACGACCGACGAATAGGGCGAAGCCCGTGTCGGTCGGGCCGAGCTCGACGACAGGACCCCCCGACCGGCGGGCGGGTGGCGGCGAGTCGGGACGACCGACGAATGGGGCGAAGCCCGTGTCGGTCGGGCCGAGCTCGACGACAGGACCCCCCGACCGGCGGGCGCGCGCCGGTCACTGCGAGGCTCCCACGGGCACTACCTCGATCGGGATCGGGTCGCGGCGGGTGATCTTGGCCTCGTACTCGTGGCGGAAGCGGCGGATGGTGGAGACCACCGGCGCGACTGCCGACGGTCCGAGCGGGCAGATCGTGGTCTGGCGGGGCGGGAACGGCACCGCTTCCTGACCGTCGTGGGCGGCGACCGGGTAGGGACCGGGGCTGATGTTGTCGCCGACGTCGAGGAGCAGGTCGATGTCGGACGGCCGCCCGTCACCGTCGAGGATGCGCCGCAGGATCTGCTCCAGCCAGGTCGTCCCCTCGCGGCACGGCGTGCACTTGCCGCACGACTCCCGGGCGAAGAACTTCACCACCCGCCAGGCGGCCCGCACTGCGTCGGTGGTGTCGTCCATGACCACGATGGCGCCCGATCCGAGCATCGACCCGGCAGCACCCACCGGGCGGGCCTCCAGCGGCAGGTCCAGGTGATCCTCGAAGAACCAGGGGGCGGAGCCGCCACCGGGGATGAACATCTTCAGCTCGTGCCCGTCGCGGATCCCCCGGCAGAAGTTGTCGCCGTACAGCAGCTCGCGGAAGGTGGTCACGCCGTGCTCGACCTCGTACACCCCGGGCCGGCGGAGATGGCCCGACACCGCGAACATCCGCGTGCCCGGCGACGACTCCGAGCCGAATCCCTTGTAGGCGTCGGAGCCGTTGACCATCAGCCACGGCAGGTTGGAGAGCGTCTCGACGTTGTTGACGATGGTGGGCTGGCCGTACAGGCCGACCGCAGCCGGGAAGTAGGGCGGCTTCAGACGGGGCATGCCCCGCCGGCCCTCCAGGCTCTCGATCAGCCCGGTCTCCTCGCCCACGATGTAGGCGCCCGCCCCCCAGGCCATCACGATGTCGACCGAGAAGTCGCTGCCGCAGATCCCGCGGCCGACGTAGCCGGCCGCGTAGGCCTCGTTGAGGGCCGCCGCGATCCGCTCCTGGGCCAGCGCCATCTCGCCGCGCACATACAGGAAGCACTGCTGCAGCCCCAGCGCGTAGCAGGCGATGAGGCACCCCTCGATGAGCTGGTGGGGGTCGCGCTCCATGAGCAGGCGGTCCTTGTAGGTGCCTGGCTCGCTCTCGTCGCCGTTGACGACCAGGTAGTAGGGGTGCTTGCCCGGGGGCAGGAAGCCCCACTTGACGCCGGCGGGGAACCCGGCCCCGCCCCGTCCGAGCAGCGTGGCCGCCCGCACCTCGTCGTGCACCGCGGCCGGGGTCGTCTCCAGGGCGGCCCTCAGCCCGTCGTAGCCCCCGGTGGCCTCGTAGCGGGCCAGGGTGAAGGAGTCGTCGTGGACGAGGCGGCTCGTGATGAGCTTCGGGCCGTCGTTGAGCACGTAGCCCGCGGCGTGCTCGAGGTAGCCGTCGGCAGGCGACCGGCCCGGCAAGGGCGCGGCCTGGCCGCCGGCAGCCGATGCCGTGCCCATCAGCCGGTCACCCCGGCTTCGTTGCGACCCAACCAGACGGGCGCCTCGCGGGCCCGCTCCGGCGGCACCACCCCGGCCAGGCGGTCGGCTGGGATCATCTGGCTCACCTGGGCCAGAACGCCGTGGCCGGCGACGTCGACCCTGCCGTCGCGCAAGTCCTCGATCAGGCGGTCGAAGTCGTCTGGGGTCATCCGCCCCCGGTAGCGGTAGTTGACCTGCAGGCACGGGGCCTCGGTGCAGGCCGCGATGCACTCGGCCTCCTCGACGGTGAACATGCGGTCGTCCGTGGTGCCCCCCACCTCCACTCCCAGCGACTCGCAGGCGTGCTCGAGCAACTCCTCGCCGCCCCACAGAAAACATGAGATGTTGGTGCAGACGTTCACGAGATAGGTGCCCAGCGGCTCGAAGCGGAACATCTCGTAGAAGCCGGCCGTGCCCTTCACCTCCGCCGGGGTGGCGCCGACCAGCTCGCCGATGCGGCGCATGGCCTCGTCGGTGAGGTAGCCGTCCTGGGCCTGGGCGAGATGGAGCAGCGGGATGAGCGCCGAGCGCGGCCGGGGGAACATGCTGATGATCTCGGCGGCCCGGGCCTCGTTGGCGGCGCTGAGCGTCACCGGCCCGCCTCCGGCATGGACAGGCGGCGGACGCCGGCGCTCGACTTGCGAGTGAGTAGGGCGAAGCCCGTGCGAGCAAGCGAGCACCGGTGGCCGTCGCCGGGACGAACGGGCCTCACCGGTCCACCTCGCCCATGATCGGGTCGACCGAGGAGATGATGGCCACGCCGTCGGCGATCAGGCCGCCCTGCATGAGGTGCGGCAGGGTCTGGAGGTTGACGAAGCTCGGAGCCCGCACGTGCACCCGGTACGGCACCGACGTGCCGTCGCTCACCAGGTAGACGCCCAGCTCGCCCCGGGGTGACTCCACCGAGGCGTAGGCCTCGCCGGGCGGCACCTTGAACCCCTCGGTGAAGATCTTGAAGTGGTGGATGAGCGCCTCCATGGAGGCATCGATGCGGGACCGCGGCGGGGGGGTCACCTTCTTGTCCTGCACCCGGTAGTCGCCCGCGGGCATGGCCTCGATGATCTGGGCGGCGATGCGCAACGACTCGCGGATCTCGTTGAGGCGTATGGCGTAGCGGTCGTAGCAGTCGCCGTGGGTGCCCACGATGACGTCGAAGTCGACCTGGTCGTAGAACAGGTAGGGCTCGTCGCGACGCAGGTCCCAGGCCATGCCCGCGCCCCGCAGGATCGGCCCGGTGGCCCCGAGGGCGATGGCCTCGGCCGCGTTGATCACACCCACTCCCTGGAGCCGCTCGCGCCAGATGGGCTGCCCGGTCAGCAGCGTGTCGTACTCGTCGAGGCGGGGCTCGATCAGCTCGATCAGCCCGGTCACGTCCGTGCGCCAGTCGGCGGGCAGGTCGGCGGCCACCCCTCCGGGCCGGATGTAGTTGTGGTTCATCCGCAGGCCGGTGACCTTCTCGAAGAAGCGCAGCACCTCCTCGCGCTCGCGCCACCCGTAGATCATCATCGACACCGCCCCGAGGTCCATGCCGTTGGTGGCCATGAACAGCAAGTGCGAGCTGACCCGGTTGAGCTCGCACATCAGCATCCGGATCCAGGTCGCCCGTTCGGGCACGTCGATGCCGAGGAGCCGCTCCGTGGCCAGGCAGAAGGCCAGCTCGTTGAACAGGGGCGAGGCGTAGTCCATGCGGGTGACGTTGGTCCCGCCCTGCAGGTAGGTGAGCTGCTCGCCCGTCTTCTCCATGCCGGTGTGGAGGTAGCCGATGACCGGCTTGGACCGCAGCACGGTCTCGCCCGACAGTTCCAGCATCAACCGCAGCACGCCGTGGGTCGAGGGATGCGACGGGCCCATGTTCAGCAGCACCAGCTCGTCGTCGGTGGGGTCGTCGGGGTCCCCGCCGATCGCGGCCGCCTCGGCCTCCGACATGCGCAGCACCGCCGACGGCTCGCGCCGGCGGACCCGCTCGGAGGCCCGGTCGCCCCCGGTTGATGCCGCGCCGGCGCCGGCGTCGGCGGAGTCGGAGGGGGCGGTGTCGGTGATGCTCATCGTGGTTGCGGCACTACCGGACGTTGGAGGCTGCCTTGAACTGCACCGGTATCTGGCCGGCGTCGTAGTCCTTGCGCAGCGGATGGCCCGACCAGTCCTCCGGCATCAGGATTCGTGAGAGGTCGGGATGGTCCTCGAAGGCGATGCCGAACATGTCGTAGACCTCGCGCTCGAGGCTCTCCGACCCGGGCCAGAGATCGAAGAGGGTGGGCAGGCTCGGATCTCCGACCGGCACCTGCACCCGCATGCGCAGCCGCTCGCGCCGCTCGTGGGACAGCAGGCTGGCGATCACCTCGAAGCGTTCGGGCTCGACGCCCTCGGGCAGGCCCCGATCGGCTCCGTAGGTCAGGTAGTCCACTGCGGTGAGGTCGATGAGCTGGTCGAAGCCGTCGGCCCGGGCCGCCGCAGCCACGTCGCACCACTGGCTCCTGGAGGGGTGAAGAACAGCCTGGCCCGCCGACGGCTGGTCGTCGCCGGCGATGGCTCCGTAGCGCTCAGTCATGGCGGCGGATCACGGAGCTGGCCGTCTGACCGTCGAGCTGCTCGACCGCGATGCCGGCCCCGCCGTCGCCGGCCGCGGCCCGGCGGGCCAGCAGCTCCCCGGAGGTGATCTGGTGGTGGAGCGTGAAGATGGCGTGCATCAGCGTCTCGGGGCCCGGCGGGCACCCCGGCGCGTACACGTCGACGGGCACGACCTGATCGACGCCCTGGACGATCGCGTAGTTGTTGAACATTCCCCCGCTGGACGCGCACACGCCCATGGAGATGACCCACTTGGGCTCCATCATCTGGTCGTAGATCTGGCGCAGCACCGGGGCCATCTTCTGGGAGACCCGCCCGGCCACGATCATCAGGTCCGCCTGGCGGGGCGAGGCCCGGAACACCTCCATGCCGTAGCGGGCCAGGTCGTAGTGGGCTGCTCCGGTGGCCATCATCTCGATGGCGCAGCAGGCCAGGCCGAACGTCGCCGGCCAGCAGCTGCGGGCCCGCGACCAGTTCACCAGAGACTCCAGCCTGGCCGTCATGAAGTTGTGCTGGATGCCCTCGAGGCCGCGCTCGCGCAGTTCCTCTATCTGGCTCGCCACACCCATCACGCCACCTCCTGTCCCCCTGCGAGACGCCCTTCGAGACCCACCCGGCGCACGGTGCTTCGCGCGGTCCGGGTCGCGGACACCATGGGATCGTCGTGGTCGGCCGCCGCGGAGTCACCGGCACCGGACCGCTGGTGCTGCGACGCCGGGCCCCACTCGAGGGCACCCGCGCCGATCAGGTACACGAACGACTCGAACACGGCGAACGTGAACACCAGCAGGGCCACCAGCCCGAAGAGCCCGAGCCCGCCCCGGGCGACCGCGTAGGGGTAGAACAGGATGATCTCCACGTCGAAGACGATGAAGATCATGGCCACCAGGAAGAACCGGACCGGGAAGCGCTCGGGCGTCTCCCGGGAGGGCACGATCCCGCACTCGTAGGGATCCAGCTTGGGAACGGTCGGCCGGCGCGGCGCAAGCAGCCCCGATGCCACGAAACTTCCCGCCGCGAACAGCGCGGCCAGCACGAACAGCCCCAGCAGCGGGAGGTACTGGCCGAGCACAGCTCAGTTGTTGGCCGGCGCGCCAGCCTCTCGCTGGCGCCAGGCCAACTTGTCGCGCTCGTGCAGGAACAGGCACAGCGCGCCGAAGATGCACAGGGAGCCGAGCGCCACCAGGGCAGGCTTGAGGCGGAGGTTGCCCAGGTCGCGGATCATGATCACCGAGATCACCGGCTTGGACTCATCGACGATGGGCCTGGGCGGAGGCTCGCCGGGAACCAGGGGCTGATCGATCACCTCCTGGACTTGCACCACCGCGTATCGGGTTGGATGGGTGATGGTCACCGCGGTGCGGATCTGGGTCCAGATCCGGTCCCACCGGTTCGGGTCGTCGGGCAGTCCCCGCTTGCCGCCGATGGTGTAGGCGTCGAGCAGCTTGAAGTCGTCCTGGGAGACGAACGTGAGGTCGGGGCTCTCCAGCAGCAACGCCACCGCGGAGGCCTGGGCATCGCCCGCCTCGGCGGTGGACAGGAGCTTCCAGCCGCCGAGTTCGATCCGGCCGGCCGCCTCAGCGTCCGCGATCAGGCCGGGCGACACCGCGGCCAGCTCCGACAGCGTGGTGGCACGATTGCGGGCCAACTCGTCGGCGACGAGCTCGTCGATCTCGGAGGCGCTGAGCCCTTCGGTCTGGTCCGGCGTGAGCGTGTCCCGGCTGACCACGCCGAACTCGGCCTGCGCGACAGGGTCGTCGGAGTCCACGGCGAGTTCGAAGGCGGTCGGAAGCTCGGGAAGGTCGGGCAGCACTCTTGCCTCTTCCAGAGCCGCCGCGTCGAGGTCGCCCACGTTGATCTCCTGCAAGTGCCAGGTGGGAGCGTCGCCGGCCCACCCGATGCCGTAGATCCACCAGACGACGGCCATGATCACCATCCAGCCGAAGAACCCGGCGGTCGCGATGAGGGTGCCCAGCCGGGTTCCGGTGTTCAGGGCGAGCAGCAACCAGACCGAGCCCATGAGCACGATCACGCCCGCGAACACCGCCATGAAGCCGCGGATCTCGGGATCCCAGGCGAGCCCGGCGATCACATCAAGCGATTCCATGCCACCAGTTCCTCTCGAACGCGACCATCACATCAAGTGCTGCCACGTCACAGGTTCCTCTCGAACGCGACCACGGCGTCGATCTGGTCCTGGGTGAGCGTGGCCGGGTAGACCACATCCAGGCCGTCGTCGGTGCGCGGACCGAAGCCCGGCATCTGGCCGTTGCCGCCCGAGCCGCCCCGGCCGTAGGTCTGGCCGATGCTCTGACCGGCCGAGATGAAGTCGGAGTGCAGGGCCGCGGTCTCGAACTGGTCCAGGGTGCTGCCGCCGGTCAGGTTGGGACCGAAGAAGCCGCCGCCGTGGTTGTACGCCGCAAGGATCGGGCCGGCGTGGCCGTCGATGCTGTCGTCACCGTCGGTGGTGGCGTCGAAGGACCAGCCGTAGGTGTGGCAGCGGGCGCAGCTGTAGGTTCCCCCCGCGGCCCCGTTGTTGAAGATGATCTCGCCGTAGCTCCGGTACAGCTCGCTACCGGGTGCCTGGCCCGACGCCAGCAGCTCGAGGCCGGCCCGGCGGATGGCCTCAGCGTTGCCCGCCAGAGACTGGTCGGCGGCCA
Organism: Acidimicrobiia bacterium; assembly: GCA_022820805.1. Taxonomy (GTDB): domain Bacteria; phylum Actinomycetota; class Acidimicrobiia; order Acidimicrobiales; family Aldehydirespiratoraceae; genus Aldehydirespirator. The sequence goes on along the minus strand of JAJEEV010000018.1, from coordinate 33,486 downwards.
GAGCCATGGCCCGGGCCTCCTCCACCGCGGCGTCCACCGCCCCCAGCCACTCGTCCACCGCGCCGTCGTCGGCGGCCACGCCGAGGTGCTCGGCGATGCCCTCCCGCACGCCGGTGTCGACGATCTGGCGCAACTCCGACTCGGGGATCTGTATGCGCCGCAGGTAGTAGATCAGGTAGTCGACCTGCTGCGGGGTGAGAGGTCCGCCGCCGGGGGTGCCCCACGCCGGCATCACGTTGTTGCGGCCGTAGTTGAGTACATGGCGGACCTCGTCCTCGCTGAAGCGGGACAGCACGGTGTTCAGCGCCGGGGCGGTCCAGGCCACCGTGGCCACGAAATTGCCCTCCGCGTCTGTGAGCGTGTACGGCGCGGAGCCGCCAGTGCCGTCGGCGCCATGGCACCGCTGGCAGTCGGAGCCCTCGACGTAGAGCTCGCCGCCCCGGTCCGCGAAGATCCGGTCGGTGTCCTTGATGAGGCCCTCGTGTCGTCCGGGCTCGCCCAGCCAGTAGAGCGGCAGGCCCACTCCGATGATGGCCAGCATGGCCAGCCCGGCCAGCAGAGACTTGTCGAGCTTGCTGCCCTCCAACTCCTCGTCCTCGAGGTAGGGCCTGCGGTTGGGAGCCAGCTCGATCTCGCTGCCCACCTCGTCGCGGGCCGAGCGCGAGTTGAGGATCAGGTAGACGACATACCCGACGAAGACGATGCCGAGTATGACGAACCCTATGGTTCGCTGGGTGGAGGCGGCGAGGAGCATGCGCGCGGCGGCTTCCTACAGGTCGGTGCGAGCCACTAGTGACTCGCCTGGCCGAGGCAACTCGGCCCCTCGGCTTCCTGGCCGGTGGTGTTGGTGCCGATCGGCGGGCCCTGGATGATCGTGCCGGTGTCGACCACGAGCGATCCGTCGGCGCTGACTTCCACGGCGAAGCGGTCCATGCCCCGGGGAGCCGGACCGCCCCGCTTCTCACCCACCTGGTTGTACTTCGAGCCGTGGCACGGGCACTCGAACCACTGCGAGGTCACGCACTCGGGCACCCGGCAGCCGAGATGGGGGCACTTCTGGTAGAGCGCGACGATCCCGCCGTCCAGTCCCAGCTGGTGGCCGGCGGTCATCCCGGCCAGCTCGGGTGCGGTGTAGGTGGCCGCGGCCTTCTCGACCGCGCCGTTGGGGTACTCGGTGAGCCACATCCGGCCCTCGGGCTTGTACAGGAAGCCGGAGTTGTCGCGGATCTCGGTGAGCAGGTCGCTCACCAGGCCGACCTTGATCTTGGAGCCGAAGCCGCTGGCGCCCTGGGGCCAGAGGAACGCGATGCAGGCCACGCCGAAGCCGGTCAGGCTCAAGCTCATCAGCATCACGATCGTCCGGTTGAAGAACTGGCGGCGGCTCACCCCGATCGTCTCGGGATCGGGCGGGACGTAGGGCACGGGCGGGCCGCCGGACTCGACCGGGGCCAGCGCGCCGGCGCGGGCCGCGGCCGCGGCCCTCTCCACCTCGCGGCCCGTGGGCGGCGGCTCGGCCCGCAGCACCGCGGACGACCGGTCCCGGCTGCGGGTCTCCCGCGACAGCATGCCGATGGCCGCGTCCGACTGGCGCCGACGGACCGCGGCGAGGACGGCGACGATGGCCAGGACCGCGAGGACGGCCAGAGCGACATAGATCATCGGATGCCTCCTCGCAGGGGGCGAGTGGACGGTGCGAAGGCGGGGGCGGCAAGCACGATCACAGCTCGAAGAACAGGCCCGCCTGCCAGGGGAACACGAAGTTGAAGCCCGGTCCCCTGAAGAACGAGCCGATGATCACCAGCACTGCCCAGAACATGAGGTGGACGGTCATCAGGCTGATCGCGAACTTGCGGTCCTCCGGCTTCTTGGAGGGGTTCCTGTCGATGTAGGGCGCGAGCATCAGGGCCAGCAGCCCGATGCCGGGAATGGTCACGCCGGCCACCATCGGATGGAACATCGTCAGCAGTTCCTGCAGTCCGAGGAAGTACCAGGGTGCCTTGGACGGGTTGGGCGTCTGGTTGTAGTTGGCCAGCTCGAGCAGTGGGGCGTTCACGAAGATCGAGAAGATCAGGGTGAACGCGGTGATGAACAGCGACGCCACGAACTCCACCACCAGCAGGTGGGGCCAGACGTGCACCTTGTCCTGCGGCTTGGACTTCACGTCCTGGATCGAGCCCGACTTGACCACGGTCAGCAGGCGCTGGGTGTGCCCGCCGGGACCGGTGGCCGGCACCGAGTCCGGAGCCGCGGGCGGGGCGGCTACAGCCACTCCCCCGCCACCGGCCGCGGCTTCGCCACCGCCGGCAGCCGTGGCGTCCCCGGCCGCCTGGGCACGAGCCGCCTTCGACCGCTCCAGCAGGTGGGGCGGGATCTTGCTCGCGGCCTGCTGCTGGGCCTCGGACACAGCTTCGCCACCGCCGGCAGCGCCGCCGGCCTGCGCGGCCTTGGCCGCCTCCGCCTTCGCTCGGGCCTCCTCGGCCCGCTTGCGCAGATGCTCGGGAATCTCCACCATCGCCTGTTACCTCTACTCGCTCCCTACAGCGGACCCGAGATGCCGCCGTCCTTGCGGACCCGCCAGAAGTGGACCGCCAGGAAGATGACGAGCACGAACGGCAGCATCAGAACGTGAAGCACGTACCAGCGCAGCAGGGTGTCGGTGCCGATCTCCACACCGCCGAGCAGCACGAAGCGCACCTGGTCGCCGAACACCGGCGTGTACCCCATCATGTTGGTGCCGACGGTCACCGCCCACAGCGCCAGCTGGTCCCACGGCAGCAGGTAGCCCGTGAACGACAGCAGCAGCGTCAGCTTGAGAAGGATCACGCCGATCACCCAGTTGAACTCCCGGGGCGGCTTGTAGGCCCCGTGATAGAAGACCCGGGCCATGTGCAGGAACACGGTGATCACCATGAGGTGGGCTCCCCACCGGTGGATGTTGCGGACCAGCAGGCCGAAGGTCACCGAGGTCTGCAGGGTGTAGATGTCGTCCCAGGCCTGGGCCGCGGTGGGCCGGTAGAAGAACATCAGGAAGATGCCGGTGACCGTCTCGAGGATGAACAGGAAGAAGCTCAGCCCGCCGAGGCACAGCGTGTAGCTCACCTTCACGGCGTGGCGCTTCACCTTCACCGGGTGCAGGTGATAGAGCACGCTGTTCATGATCACGTAGGACCGGTTGCGGGGGCTGTCGGTGTAGCCCTTGCGGAAGATCGACCCGGGCCGGAAGATCGAGGTCCAGGCCTGCGAACCCTGGACCTGATCGGCCAAGGTGCTCATCTGGTCGGCTAGGCGCTCCGGAAGCGGCTTCTTGCGCTCTTCGGTGTCGATGGCCATAGGGCTGGGGGATCTCCTGTGGGATCGAGTCGTGTGGTCGGGCGGTCTTCAGGCGAGGCGCATCCCGTAGCCGTAGCCATGGGAGTTGGTTCGTTGATGCGGATCCCCGCCGGGGGGAGCATCGCCGATCTTGCCGAGAATGATTACACCGGTGGGGCAGCGATCCACACACAGCGCGCAGCGAGTGCACACGTCGTCGTCGATGGTGAAGATGACCTTGTCGGCGGGATCGATCCCCGGAAGCTCGGTGCCGACGGCCTCGTCCACCGCGTCGGTCGTGACCATGAAGATGCACTTCCACGGGCAGATGTCCACACAGCCCTCGCACATGATGCACTCGGACTGGTCGATGTGGATGAACGTCTTGGGCTTGACGGCCTCCGACAGCCAGGCTGCGTCCACTTCCTGAAGGACGTAGTCGTCCCGGAACTCCGGCATCGGAGGGTTGGCATCGGTGGTGGTCACGCCTCTGAGCCCTCCCGCACCAGGGGACGCCCGAAGCTGGACAGCTCGACGGCCTCGGCAGCCTCGGCCGTCTTGCCCCGGTTCTGCCACACGTGCCACATCCACACCTGCCCGGCGACGGCCACGACGTATATGCCGCTGGCGATGACGTCGCGGATCACCACGTAGGTGATGGTGAAGGGGAAGCTGCCTCCCTGCGCCTGCGCCCGCAGGATCCCGCCGGGTCCGACGAAGAGCTTGTCCGTGCGCCAGTTGAGCTCGTTGTCCGCCCAGGTCAGCCACTGGTGGGGCACCACGCCGTACACCCAGAACATCACGAAGAACACGATCATCGATCCGAACATGGCCTCGCCCCAGGTGACGGGGGTGCCCACCGGCCGGCGCTTCATGTAGGCGAGGATGCCGCCCATGAGCACGACCGTTACCAAGATGGACAGTGCGAAGGCGACCACCGGTACTCCTCGGCGACGACAGTTGGACGGCTGGCAGTGTAGTCCCGGCAGAGCGGACCCTCCCCGGACCCGGGTAGGTCTATCACCGCCGCACCACCGATCCGAACACCGGCGTCGTGTCGGGACCTGGCCGCGGCGAGCACCGGTGGAGAGGGGGCGACTCTGCAACTTCCCCGATCGGTCGCCCCATCTCCGCCGGATAACATTCAAAATAGGCGATACTCAACTTCATAGCAAATCGTTGGCCGCGATCTGTGTCGCGCCAGCCTGGTCAGGCGCGGAACTTCGAGGCGTAGCCGATCCGCATCGCGGGACGGAAGATCAACTCGGTGGCGGCGTACATCGATCCGAGGATGCCGTCCAGCGCGCCGGCGCTCAGCTGGCCGACAGGCGTAGAGCCCGACAGGAACACGGCGTCCTCGGGACCGATCTCGAGCTTCAGCCCGGTCAGCCGCCGGTTCCGGCGCAGCAGGTGCTCGTAGAACTGGGCGTGGTTCTCCTCGGGAGCCGGCACCAGGTACGTCTCGTAGTGGAAGGTGCGCTGGCCGAGCGTGAACCAGATCGTCCAGACCTCCTTCTCGTCGCCGCAGACGCGCACATACCAGCGCCTGGAGCCTGCAGGTCCACGCTCCACCGCGGCGATAGCCGGGTTGGAGGCGGCGGCTGCCTCCAGCCACGAGTCGACGAGATGCTCCGTCGCGTCGAGCTCCGCGTCTGTGACCGGCGCGGCGCCCGTCAGGGGATCGCCGCCGGACGCCGGGCAGTCCTGCACGCTCACCGCCCTCAGAGCGTGCAGTCCACCGGGACCCGCGCCGACAGGTCCTCGAAGATCCTGCGCAGGCGTCCCGCAGTGGCCGTCCAGGAATACCGGGCGGCCATCTCGGCGCCGTGGCGGGCCATGGACCGGGCCAGCGACGCATCGTCGAGGATGGAGCGCACCGCGGCGACATAGAGCGCCGGGTCGCGTTCGGCGATGCGGAAGCCGTTGCGGCCGTGATCGACCAGCGTGCGGAGGCCGCCCACGTCGGCCGCGACCACCGGGAGGCCGCAGGCCGAGGCCTCCAGCGCGACCAGGCCGAAGGACTCGGACCGGCTGGGCACCAGGCAGACGTCGGCCGCCCGGTAGTAGGTGGACAGCAAGTGGTGCGGCTGCGGGGCCACCACGCTGACGCGGCCTTGCAGGCGATGGAGACGGACGGCGTCCTCGAGGCGTCGCAGCTCTCGCTCGCCGTCGGGACCCGACGCGCCGCCCACGACCAGCAGACGGGCGTCGCGATGGTCGTCGCCCAGCCGGACCAGGGTCTCGGTGGCCACACTGAGGCCCTTCAGCGGCTGGATGCGGCCCACGAACAGCAGCACCGGCTCGTCTCCCAGCCCCAGCGCGGCCCGGGCGCCGCGGCGCGAGCCGGCCGAGAAGAAGGCGGAGTCCACGCCGGGTGCCACCACATCGATGCGCTGGGGATCGGCGCCGTAGAGCCCGGCCAGCTGCTGGACCTCAGCCACCGAGTTGGCGGTGATCACGTCGGAGCAGGCGATCACTTCGGCCTCCGCCTCGATCCGGCGCTGAGGCTCGGGGTCGCCCGTGGTGGCCTTGACCCGGGCCAGGGTGTGGAAGGTGGACACCAGCGGCAGGTCGAGCTCGTGCTTGAGGCGATGTCCGGCCACGCCCGACAACCAGTAGTTGGCGTGCAGCACGTCGACCGGGCTGTCCCGCAGCCGGCGGGCCACCCCCTCGGCGAACCGGTCCACCGAACCGGCCAGCGACTCCTTGGGGAGCTCGGGCGGGCCCGCGTCTATGTGGACGACCCGGAATCCGGGCTCCACATCCACGACCGCCGCCGCGTCGTTGTGGCGCCTCACGAACACGGTGGCGTCGATTCCGGCCTGCGCCATCGACGAGGCCAGCTCGCGCACGTACACGTTCATCCCGCCCGCGTCGCCCCGGCCCGGCAGCACCAGAGGCGACGTGTGGAGCGACAGGACGGCGACGCGGCTCACGGACGTTCGAGGCTAATGCGGTTTAGCCGCCCGAGACGGGGGGCAGCACCGCGATCTCGTCGTCGTCTCCTACCGGCGTGTTGGGCGCGGTCGGCTCGCCGTTGCACCAGACCTGACAGGTTTCGAGCAGACCGGCGAAGTCATGGCCGTAACGACCGCATGCCTGCTCCAGCACCTCGCGCACGGTGGCTCCCGGAACGGTGTCACGGCTCTTGCCGGCAGCCTCGCGTGCCGATGCGAACAGCCTTAGACGAGCCACGGCGACATGGTAGCCACCACCCCGCACCCGCTGCGATCCGAGCGGACGCAGAGGCCCATTTCGGGCGGGCAGGCATCCGCGGCCGGGGCCCGCTGCCCGGTTACGGTCACCCGCGATCATGGTCAATCTTCTTGTCGTTCGACACGCCGAGTCCGAATGGAACCTCGACGGCCGCTGGCAGGGTCAAGCCGACCCGCCGCTGTCCGAGCCGGGCGCAGCCCAGACCCGGCACGCGGCCGAGACTATGGACGCCGTCGGCTGCGTCGTGTCCAGCGATCTTCGCCGGGCCAGATCGACGGCCGAGATCATTGCCGGGACCCTGGATGCGGGACCGGTGATCATCGACGCGGGATGGCGGGAGCGCAGCGTCGGCTCGTGGCAGGGCCTCACCACCGCCCAGATCGAGAGCGAGTTTCCCGGTGCCCTGGCTGCAGGCGACTACCCGCCCGGCTGGGAGAGCAACGAGTCGCTGCTCGGCCGAGTGTTCGAGGCCATCCACCGGACCGCGGCCCGGGTGGTGTCGGGTGATGCGCTGGTTGTGTCGCATGCTGGTGTCATCTATACACTTGAACAGCATTTCGGTTGCGACTTCGAGCGCATCGGGAACCTTGGTGGCCGCCGGCTGCTCGTGCAGCCGGACGAGGTGCGCTTGCGGGAGCGAATCGCGCTCACCGGCGACGGTGAGGGCCTCAGGCCCGCGGCGACGAAGGAACCCCGATGAGCACGAGCGGCACACCGACTGCCGGATTCGACGGCGGCGCGCCCCCGAACCTTCCCCCCGTTCGGGTGATCCGCAGCGCCAGGCGCAAGGAATCGGTGTCGGCACGGATATCCGACGGCGTCCTGGTTGTGCGCATCCCCGACTTCTTGACGAAGGAGGAGGAGCACGCCATGGTCAGCAAGGTGCTGGGCCGGTTCGAGGAGAGGTGGCGCTGCGGCCATGTGCCGCTGGAGCCCAGGGCCCGGGAGCTAGCGGCCCGCTTCGGCCTGCCCGAGCCCCGCTCGATCAGCTGGTCGTCGCGCCAGCGCCTTCGCTGGGGCTCCTGCTCGGCCGGCAGCGGCGACATCCGCATCTCGAGCCGGCTGGCCGATGCGCCGCCCTGGGTGCTCGACCATGTCATCATCCACGAGCTGGCTCACCTGGTGGTGGCCGACCACTCGCCCGAGTTCCAGGCCCTCGTCAACCGCAACCCCAACGCCGAGAGGGCCGAGGGCTACCTGCTCGCCCTCAGCGACATCGGCTCGCGGGCGCAGCCGTCGCGACAGGCCCTCGCCAGCTGACGCCGGCGGGCGGCTAGGAGGCGAGGCCGCTCCCGGTCTGCTCGTCATCGTCGCCGGGCTCGCCGTCATCGGGGGCTCCGGCGCCAGGCGAGTCCAGTTCGGCGGCCAGCGCCTCCGCGGCTTCGAGATCCCCGGAGTCGAGGGCATCCAGGGCCCTGTCGACGGTGTCCAGGTCCTGCTCGATGTCCTTGAGCGGCGGAGTGCCCTGCGGCGTGGCGTCCTCGGCCTCGAGAGATTCTCTGGCGTCGACCACGGGCCAACAGTAGCGCCAGCGTCCGCAACGCCGAGCGATCTGCGAGACTGGGGCATATGGCCCAGAATGTGCTCGGCGGCGAGCTTCAACCATGCTCCTACGATCCGCTCACCGGCTGGTTCCGGGACGGCTGCTGCAACACCGACTCGGGCGACTACGGGGTCCACACCGTGTGCGCGGTGATGACCGCTGAGTTCCTCGAGTTCTCCAAGGCGGCCGGCAACGACCTGTCGACGCCGCAGCCCGCCATCGGCTTCGACGGGCTGGCGCCCGGCGACCACTGGTGCCTGTGCGCGCCACGATGGACCGAGGCGCTCGAGGCCGGAGCCGCCCCCGAGGTGGTGCTGGAGGCGACCCATGCCCACACCCTGGAATGGGCCGACCTCAGCGACCTCAAGGCCCACCGCTACTCCGGCGACCCGGCTTCGGGCTGAGCGCGGGCGCGGCGGCCGGCCCGGCTGACGGGCCTCAGGGCCGGTGAGCGACGGGCAGTTGACAGCGGGCGTCGCACGCACGCGCCGTTGGGCCCGGGCCGCTGCCACAATGGAAGTGGGCCGCTAGCTCATCGGGTAGAGCAGGAGACTTTTAATCTCAAGGTGCCGGGTTCGAGCCCCGGGCGGCCCACCAGTCGACCCGTGCACACTCCACGGAGGCGGCGCTCGAGCCGGTCGGCGGCGCCGGTGACGCCGCCGCGCGTCCGCTCTCGGACAGGGGTTGGGACAGGGGTTGTTGGTAGCCTTGACAGCCGTGGAGTGGAATCCGGAGCCCCAGGACCAGGGCCCGTTCTGGCCGGGAGCGGCCGAGAGGCGCAGCCCCCGGTGGTCGGCGATCCTGATCGCGGTGGCGGTGGTCATCCTGGTCGTCGGCGGGCTCATCTGGTGGCTCGGCCGCGACTCCGACGACAACGGCGCCGCGGAAGGACCAGCCGAGAGCACTGAGGAGCCGGCAGAGCCCGCCGAGCCCAGCGAGCCGGCGACCGCCGGGGACGGCGAAGGTGACGGCGAGGGCGTTGGCGACGACGCCGGAGAGCCCAGCGCGACGGGCACCGGCGAGACCACCACGACCACGCCCGCACCCACCACCACGTCCGGGCCGACCACCACGGTCGCGGCCACCACGACCACGATCACCACGGTCCCGCCCGCCAACGCGGACCAGTACGGCCCGCCGACGCTGAGCGCGAGGTCCACCATCTCGACCGTGGGCCTCGACACCGTCACCTTCGGCATGACGGTTGCGCAGGCCCAGGAGGCGGCCGGAACGGTGCTCGTGCCGGCCGGGCCGACGGGGAGCTGCTACCACGTGGTTCCCCATGACGCCCCCGAGGGCATCGTCTTCCTCGTGCACCAGGGCACCATCGAGCGGGTCGACATCAACAGCGGACCCATCACCACCCGCTCCGGCGTGGGCGTGGGGTCGCCCGAGACCATGGTCACCGACCTGTTCGGCGACTCGATCGAGAGGCAGGTGCGGGTCGACGGGACCGTCGACCTGGTCTTCGTTCCCAGCGACCCCGGGGACCGCAACTACCGGGTGGTCTTCAACGTCTCGGAGGGAGAGGTGCGGGCCTACAAGTCGGGCCGCCTCCCCCAGGTGATGCTCGACACCGGCTGCGAGAGCCCGTAGACCCACCAGAGGCCGAGCGGATAGACAAGCGAATCCGGCTCGTACGGGCGAGGCCGTGGCCCGAGCGGCCCGTGAGCGAAGCGAACAAGAGCGGGAATGAGAGCGCCCGCTCGCGGGCCGGCCGCACTACGGGGACTCAGGCGTTGGTCTCGCGGGAGTACTCGTAGCAGTGGATCTCGAGTTCGCCGAATCCGACCTCGGTGGCGGTGCCCGTCTCGAGGTCGAGGTCCCTCACGAAGCGGATCGCGGAGGCGCGGATCACGTCGTCCTGCACGTACAGGTCCAGTGAGCCCTCCAGTGAGGGCTCGAAGAGCGTTCCGTCCTCGAGGTACAGGCCGATGTAGGGGTCGCCGAGGAACGCCTGCACGTACAGCCTGACCTCACCGCCCGAGACTGGGTCCTGTCCCTCCCCGACAACTATCACCTCGCCCGCGCCCCGCTCCTCACAGCTGACCGCGAACTCATAGGAGGCGTCACCGATCTCGACCGTCCCCTCCGATGGGGGCGGTCCCGCGGACGTCGTCGGCGCCTCGGTGGGAGGGGGCTCCGCCGGCGCCTCGGCGGTTGTGGCTGCGGCCGTCTCGCCGGCGGGGACGGCGCTGTCCTGCACTCCGTCGTCGGTACTGGCGCACGCTGATCCGGCCGCGACGACGGCGAGGACCCAGACCGCGCTGAGACCCTGGAGCAGCCTTGACGGCGCGCGGAAGCCGCGAGTCGGCATCGCACCACGGTACGCGATCCGGCCCCAGCATGAGTATCCCGGCACTGCCCCCACCCGGCGCGGCTGCCGGCGTCGGCGGCCCCGGAGTGGCCGGCAGGGCACCGATGTAGGGTTGGGCCGTGCCGTCCCAGAGCGAGGTTCGAAAGCGTCGACAGCGCGCCGAGGCACGGCCGGCGACCGGCGGTCCGAGGCCCGGATCTCGCCGGAGCCGCCAGCGCCGGCTGGTCGCACTAGTGGCGGTCGTGGTGGCGGTGATGATGGTTGCCTCACTGCTGGTGGGGTTGGTGTCGGTCCTCTAACCGATGAGCACACCGAAGCGGGAGCGCCAACGCCAGAACCGCATGCTGCGCATCGCCGCGGATGAGGCCGCGGCCAAGAAGTACGCCACCAACAGGCGCATCAAGGTGATCGGCATCGCCGTGGTGGTGGTGGGAGCCGCCATCGCGGTGATCGGCTACCTGCAGCGCGGCGACTCGGACGAACCGGTCGCCATCGATGAGCCGGTGTCCGAGGACATCACCGCCGACCTCGGCGAGGATGCTCCGGCACCCGAGCCCGACAGCACCGAGCCCGGCACAGGATCGGCGACGGGATGTCCCGAGGTGGACGGTTCGAGCCCGCGGACGATCGACTTCGACGGGCGCCAGCCGATGTGCATCGATCCCGAGGCCGGCTACGTGGCGGTGTTCGACACCAGCGAGGGCGAGATGCGCTTCGATCTGACCGCCTCGGAGACCCCGCTCACGGTGAACAACTTCGTCACCCTGGCCCGGTGGGGCTACTACGACGGCACCCTGCTGTTCCGCACCGACCCCGGCATCGACATCATCCAGGGCGGATCTCCCCACACCGACGACGCCGGGGACCCCGGTCCGGGTTACACCATCCCCGACGAGCCCGCCTTCGACGAGGACCCCGACACCGGCCAGCTGACCGGGCCGTACCGCTACCAGCCCGGCCAGCTCGTGATGGCCCGGTCAGCGGGGCGTGACGCGGCCGGCGCGCAGTTCTTCCTCACCACCGGACCGAACGCCGCCCGGCTGGACTCCCAAGGCGTGTACGTGGTCTTCGGCAACACCGACGACGCGGGGCTGGCCGTCGCCCAGTCGATCATCGCCCTTCACGAGCCGGGCGGGCGGCTCGGCGGTGCGCCCTCGCGGGACGTGACCGTGCACTCGGTGACCATCGAGGAGACCCCCGCGGGCTGACGGCCCGAGCGGGCGGGCCGGCACTTAGGGGTCGGCCCCCGGCGGGCCGGCCAACGTCACCGGGGTCCCGCCCTGGCGGGCCTCGACCGAGCCGCCGAGCACCGTCCAGTCCTCGGGCCTCGCCGGGGATGCCCACTCCTGGGGCGGCGCGGTCGACTCCACGGCCGCGCCCGACTCCAGGGCCATGAACAGCGCCGACTCGGGAACCATTCCCCGGAGGCGGCGGCGCCGGTCCCGGGGCCAGCTCTCCCAAGCCGCGGCCACCACGATCCCGTCGTGCAGCCCCAGGCCGACGGTGAGCGCGCCCCCGCGGTCGTCCACCATCGAGGCGCACACCGCGGCCGCGGTCGCGCCGGACCACGCGACGGCGGCACCGGTGCGGTGGGCCGCCACGATGGCGTCCAGCAGCGGGGTCCCCTTCGCCGCGGCCACGAAATGAGCAGGCGATCCGTCCAGCACGAGCACCCCGTCGCAGCCCGCGATCGGCTTCGCCACAGCCGGATCCAGCGAATCGGACCGCCGCACGGCCCTCACCACCACGTGCTCCACCGGCAGGGCGTCGGCCCAGGCGCTGATCTTGGAGGCGAGCGCGTCCGGACGCCGGAACGCAGCGGCCAGCGTCACCACCGCGACCGAGTCGCAGCCGGCCAGCGCTCGGCCGGCCGCGGTGCCCGCGTCCAGCTCCCGGCCCCCGGCCAGAACCAGCCGCGTCATGACTCGATCGGCGTCTCGCGCCGGGCGCGGATCTCCAGATAGCGCCGCGACCTCGCCGGAGCCGCCGCCTGCTCGCGGCGGTGGAGGTCGGTGACCATGAAGCCGCCGGCCCGCAGGGCCGACACCACGTCGCGCCCGGGCCGACCGCGGCCCCGCCGGCCCGGCAGCCCCCGGGTGCCGGCGACGGACGGCTCCAGCATGAGGATCCACCCGTCGCGGGCCAGGACCTGCTCCAGCGCCGCAACGAAGCTGCCGAGATCGGACACCTGAGGGGTGCGCATGAACGACAGGATGGTGTCGTAGCGGGCGCCGCGGGCGCCCTCGGTGCGCACGGCCTCCTCGACGGCCTCGGAGGGCAGTTCGAGCACACGGCCGGCCGCGGAGGCGGCCAGCGCCTCCCAGCGCTCGCCCGGGCCGTCCAGCAATGCCGGTGGAACCGGCGCGCCGACCCGCCCGTTCCCGGCGGCGATCACCATCTCCTCAACCTACTCTTTCGGGGGTGCCCGCCGATGCGGGGCGCCCGCCCCACCCTGGACCCCTCACCGGGGTGCGCGCCGTGCAGCACGGCCGGACCGTGCGGCTGCCGGCCTGCCGTTGGGCGTTCCCGCACCCCTCCGACAGCGACCAGGCCGGGCTCGTGGCCGTGGGCGCCGACCTGGAGCCGGCGACGCTGATCGCGGCCTACAGCCGGGGGCTGTTCCCCATGCCGCTGAAGCCGGGCGGGCGGATCGGCTGGTGGTCCCCTCCCGAGCGGGGCGTCCTCGAGCCGGAGCGGATGATCGTCCACCGCTCGCTGCGGCAGGCCCGCCGCCGCTACGAGATCAGGATCGACACGGCCTTCGCCGCGGTGGTCAGTGGTTGCGCCGACCCGGCCAGGCCCCACGGCTGGATCGACGACCAGATGCAGGCCGCCTACGTGCAGCTGCACCGCGAGGGCTTCGCCCACAGCGTCGAGGCATGGAGCGGGGGCAGGCTCGCCGGCGGCCTCTACGGCCTGGCCGTCGGCGGGCTGTTCGCGGGCGAGTCGATGTTCTACCGGTCCAGGGACGCCTCGAAGGTCGCTCTCGTGGCTCTGGCCGAGGGCCTGTGCGATGGGCACCGCCGGCTGATCGACGTCCAGTGGGCGACGCCGCACCTGCGCTCCCTCGGCGTGGCAGCGATCCCCCGCCAGGACTACCTGCGCCGCCTGCGGGAACTGCTGGAGTCCCCGCCGCCCAGGCTGTTCGTGGCCGCTTAGCCCGGCTGCCTCTCAGGCCCAGCCGCCGTAGCGGTTCCGGCGCTGCCAGGGTCGGCCTGCGTAGCGCCAGCGGGGCGAGGCCGACGGCATCGCCGCGGCGCTGAACCGCGGCCACAGCTCGGAGTGCAGCGCCTCGATGGCCGCGGTGATCGCGGCGCGTTCGGGCTCGGTCGGCTCGGGGGTGATGGACATGATCTCCAGGCCGCCCGGCGAGGTCGCCGGTGCCGGTGCCTCCGGCACGGTCACAGCGGGACGTTCCCGTGCTTGCGTTCGGGGATCTCCTCGCGCTTGGACTCCAGCATCCGCAGGCCGGCCACGATCTTGCGGCGGGTCTGCGACGGCTCGATCACCTCGTCCACGAAGCCGCGCTCGGCCGCGATGTAGGGGTTGGCCAGGCGCTGCGTGTACTCGTCAACCAGCTCGTCGCGCCGCGCCGAGGGGTCGGCCGCGTCGGCCAGCTCGCGGCGGTAGATGATCTCGACCGCGCCCTGGGGTCCCATCACCGCGATCTCCGCTGACGGCCACGCCAGCGAGAGGTCCGAGCCGACGCCCTTGGAGTCCATCACGACGTAGGCGCCGCCGTAGGCCTTGCGGGTGATCACCGAGATGCGGGGCACTGCGGCCTCGCAGTAGGCGTACAGCAGCTTGGCCCCGTGACGGATGATGCCGCCGTGCTCCTGGTCCACCCCCGGCAGGAAGCCGGGCACGTCGACGAAGGTCAGCAGCGGGATGTTGTAGGCGTCGCAGGTGCGCACGAAGCGGGCCGCCTTCTCGGCCGACTCGATGTCGAGCACCCCGGCCAGAACCATCGGCTGGTTGCCGACCACGCCCACCGACCGGCCGTCGATGCGGGCGAAGCCGCACACGATGCTGCGGGCCCAAGAGGCGTGGTACTCCAGGAAGTCGCCGTCGTCGACCACCTCGGAGATCACGTCCTTCATGTCGTAGGGAACGTTGGGGCTGTCGGGCAGCAGGGTGTCGAGCGCTGTGCACTCCCGGTCCGGATCGTCGGCCGACTTGTAGGTCGGGGGCCGTTCCAGGTTGTTGGAGGGCAGGAACGACAGCAGCGTCTTGACCTCGTCGAGCACGTCGTGCTCGTCGGCGCCGACGAACGTGGCCACGCCCGACTTGGTGCTGTGGCTGGTGGCCCCGCCCAGGTCCTCGAGGGTCACCGCCTCGCCGGTGACGGTTCGCACCACGTCGGGACCGGTGATGAACATGTGGGACTTCTCGCGGACCATGAAGATGAAGTCGGTCATGGCCGGGCTGTAGACGGCGCCGCCCGCGCACGGCCCGAGGATCACGCTGATCTGGGGGATGACGCCGGAGGCCTGCACGTTGCGGTAGAAGATCCCGCCGTAGCCGTCGAGGGACACCACGCCCTCCTGGATCCGGGCGCCGGCGCCGTCGTTGAGCCCGATCATGGGAGCGCCCACCGACAGCGCCAGGTCCATCACCTTGTGGAGCTTCTCGGCGAACACCTCCCCCAGCGCGCCGCCCATCACCGTGAAGTCCTGGGCGAACACGAACACCTTGCGACCGTCGATCGTGCCCCACCCGGTGATCACGCCGTCGGTGTAGGGACGGTCGTCGAGTCCGGCCTCGTGGGCCCGGTGCCGGGCCAGCATGTCCAGCTCGTGGAACGATCCCTCGTCGAGCAGGTACTCGAGCCGTTCCCGGGCCAGCAGCTTGCCCTTGTCGTGCTGGCGCTTCACCGCCCGCTCCGGACCGGCGGACAGCGCCTCGGACTTCCGGGCCCGCAGGTCGTCGAGCTTGTCGTGCATGGGCGTACCAGCCACGACGCTGAAGGCTACCGGCACCCCGGCACCGGCCGGGAACCCCGACCGGAACTGGAAGCAGAATGCACCCACACCGAGCAAACCGCCCCTGGATGATGGGCGCACGGGACTACCGGGACGCAGTCACCCGGGCCGAGAACGGCGGGACGCGGCTGGAGCGCGACACCAAGAACTGCGGTCCCACGCCGTGGGATCCGACACTTGAGGAGGAGTTCAACACGCGGAGGCTCATCGTGCACGAGGAGTTCTTGCTCGACGAAGTGCTCGGCGAGTTCCGTCAAATGGCGCTCGGGATTAGCTCCAGGGATTGACGACTTCGAGGTCGAGGTCCTCGAAGTGCTTGGTGTTCCTGGTGGCGATGGCCAGGTTGTTGACGGCCGCAGTGGCGGCGATCAGGGCGTCTCCCAGATCGAGGGTCCGTCCCAACTGCCGGGTTCGGGCACGGAGGTTCGCAGCCTGTTCCGCCTCTTCGACTCCGACGGGGAGGATCCGGTTGCCATGGCGCGCCACCAACGACCGTACCGCCGCAGCTATCAGGTCCCGGCGACGGCCGAGGGGGAGCATATTCACGCCGAACTCCAGTTCATGGATCACGATGGTCGACAGCCAGAACTGATGGTCGGCGGACAGGAAGGCCAGCACCCTTCCGTCGGGCTCGGACCGCGCCGTCTCGGACACGACGTTGGTGTCGAGGAGGACTCCGGTCATTTCTCGTCGCGCCCCCAGTCGGTGAAGGGCGTGTCACGACTGGAATGCCGGTCTGGAAGTTCGAGTTCGTATCCCCTCGGCATGTTCTCAATGAGCCAGCGTCCCATGGGGGTCTCCAACGACGAGCGGGACTCCCATAGTCGCTCGGGAACAAGCACGTAGGTGCGGTGCCTGCCGATACGCTGCGGTCCCTCCGCGTCAGCACATCGGAGGATGTGCGACAGCTGTGCCTTGGCGTCCGCGACTGTCCAGGGAATGGACGCTCCGATTGATTCTGACGACATCTCTTCCTCCAGACTAGAACTAGTATAGACTAGTTCTAGTCTGTCTGGGCCTGAGCATCAGGATCCTGACGATCAAGTCCCTCCGACCGAAGCGGGCCTCCCCTAGCCTGTAAGGCCGTGGTTGCCGACGCTCCCTACCTGGAACCCGGCAGGATCGGTTCGCTGACGCTCGAGAACCGGCTGGTGAGAGCCTCGACCTCCGAGACGATGGCCGCGCCCGACGGATCCGGGACGCCGGCCCTCGCTGGCCTGTACGGCACGCTGGCCGCCGGCGGGGCCGGGTTGCTCCTCACGGGGCACATCTACGTGGAGCCCCGCGGCCAGGCCAGCGCCAACCAGCCCGGCCTGTACGACGACCGCCTCGTCGAGTCGATGGTGCAGGTCACCGACGCGGTGCACGCCCACGGCGGTCGGATCCTCGCCGAGATAGGACACGCCGGGAGCCAGACGATGCTGCCCGAGGTCGGACCGATCGCCCCGTCGCCGACAGCCAACGAGATGTACGGGCTGCAGCCCCGCGAGGCGACGCCGGACGACATCACCGACGTGATCGCCGCCTTCGGGCAGGCGGCGAGGCGAGCGAAGCAGGCCGGGTTCGACGGCGTCCACATCCATGGAGGCAACGGCTACCTGATCTCGGAGTTCTCGTCGCCGATCACCAACGTGCGCACCGACGACTGGGGTGGCGACCCCGAGCGCCGCGGCCGGTTCGCGCTGGCGGTCTACGACGCGGTGAGGGCCGCGGTGGGCGACGACTTCTGCGTGACGGCCCGCATCGGCATCGGCGACTCCATCGAGGGAGGGCTCGGAGTGCCCGAGAGCGTGGAGCGGGTGCGGCTGCTGGCCGAGCGGGGGCTGGACGCGGTGGAGGTGTCCTACGGGATCATGAGGAGCTATCTCGAGAACATCCGTACCTACGTCGCCGTCGGCGCGGCCCAGGCGGCCCGCAACGGGCTGGTGCAGCGACTGGTGAGGCCCGAGGGACCCGAGGCCTACTACCGGCACTTCGCCCGGGCCGTGAAGGACGTGGTGGACATCCCGGTGATCCTCGTCGGGGGGATCCGCACCACTCAGACGATGGCCGACGTGATCCGCTCTGGGGACGCCGACTTCCTGGCCATGTCCCGGCCGTTCATACGCGAGCCCGATCTCCCCAACAAGCTCGCGGCCGGGCGGACCGGCACCGTCGAGTGCGTGTCGTGCAACATGTGCCTCGTCCACGACGGGTTCGACCCGCTCCGCTGCTGGCGCACCAGTCCCGCCGCGGTGGCCGCCCACGTCTACACCCACCACATCCGCAGCCGGCTGGCGCGGAGGCCGAGCAAACAGGCGGGCGAATGAGGCTCATACGGGCGAGGCCGTGGCCCGAGCGGCCCGCGAGCGCAGCGAACAAGAGCGGGAATGACGGGAGACGGCGCGGCTCGTAGCCTCTCGGCATGTCGCAGGACTCGAACGACTTCGGGGGAGCGCCGTCGGCCCGCACCAGGGTGCGGCGGGGTGCGCCCCGGGCCCGGTACGACCGCGACGATGTGCTCGGCATCCTTGACGCCGGGCTGATCGCACACGTGGGGGTGACCACCGGCGACGGGCCGCTGGTGCTGCCCATGGCCTACGGGCGCGACGACGACTGGCTCTACCTCCACGGCGCCGCGGCCAACCACCTGCTCAACACCGGCGAAGGCCACGAGGTCTGCGTGACCGTCACCTGTCTCGACGGGCTGGTGATGGCCCGCACGCCGTTCCACAACTCGATGAACTACCGGTCGGTGGTGGTGCGGGGCCGGGCCACGAGGATCCTCGACGAGGCCCGCCGGCTCTACGCCCTCAAGCTGATCACCGACCATGTGGTGGCCCACTGGGATCTGGTCCGGCCCCCGTCGCAGTCGGATCTGCGCAAGACGATGGTGCTGGAGCTCCCGCTGGCCGAGGCGTCGGCCAAGGTCCGCGCCGGCGACCCGGTGGACGAGCCCGACGACATAGCCGGGCCGTGGTGGGCCGGCGTTGTGCCCATCACCACCCGCTTCGACACGCCGGTCCCGTCGAGCGACCTGGCCGGCGACGGCCCGCCCCCGGCGCCGATCACCGCCCTCGCCGGCCGCACCCCCGACGAGCGCCCCTCCTCCTGACCCGGCCTGCGCTGATCAGGCTCCCGACCGGGACCGGACGGTGGTGCGTCGCCGGGCCGCAGAATGTACGATTCGTACATGAATGAGGTGGCGGTGAGCGAGGCGCGAAACCGGCTGGCCGAGGTGATCGAGGAGGCTCGCCGATCAGGTGAGCCGGTCTCGGTGACCCGGCGCGGCCGGCGGATCGCGGTGATTCTGGACTCTGAGGCCTTCGACCGGCTCGTCGACATCGCTGACGACGTCGAGGATCGCCGCGCGCTCCAGGCAGCCCGAGCTGACGACGACTATGTGCCCTGGGATGAGGTCAAGGCTGCTCTGGGACTCGTGTGAGCCGGTACCGCGTCGAGATAGCACGCGGCGCGGTCAAGTCGCTCGCCGGCTTGCCGCGCAAGGAGCAGCACCGGATTCGAGCGGCCATAGACCTGTTGGCCGAGGAGCCGCGGCCCCCGAACTGCGTCGCTCTCGCCGGTGAGGAGTCCGTCTACCGTGTGCGCGTCGGCGACTACCGGATTCTCTACGAGGTCGTCGACGCCCGCCTCATAGTCCACGTAATCCGCATCGGCCATCGGCGCGACGTCTACCGGCGAAGGTAGGCCGGCCGGTCTCCGGTGTCCTTGGCCGAATCTGGTCGCGCCCGACCGCAGGGCCAGGCTGCGTTCTTCAGCTAGCCGTCGTACTCGTCGTCGTAGTCGTCATCGTCGTACTCGCCGTCGTCGTAGTCGTCATCGTCGTAGTCGTCATCGTCGTAGGTGGCATAGTCGTCGTCCCTGAGGAGCAGGTCCTCGTCGACGATGGCCTCCGGCGGCGGGGCGTCCACGCTGATGTCGGCGTCGAAGTCGTAGAACTCGACGGTGATCGGGCTCGAGGGCATCCCGAGACCGGCGAACATTGACGCCAGGTCGAAGGCCAGGCGCCGGATCAGGCTCTCGTCGTCGATCCACACCTCCACCTCGAAATCGGCCTCCAGGAATCCGAAGATCTGCTCCAGCCCCTCGGCGAACGGGTCCGACGCGGTGTCGTCGAAGGCACCGTCGCCGTCGGCGTCGTCCTCGGCGGACCCCATGCCCAGAGCGTCTCCGGCCAGATCCATCAGAGACACCACGAAGCTCACGCGGGTGGCCTCGGTACCCCGCACGTCCTCCCGGCCGACGATCTCCGCCTCGCGGGCGGCCTCCAGGAACGTGGCGGTGTCGCCCAGCGGGTCGCAGTCCTCGAAGGTCTCGTCCATCGCCTGGGGGAAGATGCACATCACTCCGGCCGATCCCATCACCTGCGTCATCGGATCGCCATCCGACGCCGGCTCGGTCACGTACCACGCCTCGTCGACGTCCAGTTCGGCGAGCGTCGCTGCGTCGACCGGGGGCCGCAGGTAGACCGTGCCTCCGACGTAGCGCATCTCGGCGTCGGCGCCGCCGGGAAACTCTGGGTCCATCCCGGGCGGGATCTCGACCGTGGCCGCGAGGTCGCCCTCGGCGTCGGACTCGAAGCTCGTGGAGAGCCCGAACCCGGGTGCGAACTCGATGTTCGCCTCGCCGCGTACCGATCGCCCCTCGAGCGTCGTCGTGGCCGACGCCAACAGCGCCGCGGCGTCAGCGGGGACCGCGTCCGCACCGCCGTCGGCGGAAGCGGCATCGTCAGGGGCGTCCGGCTCAGCGGTAGTGCTGGTGGTGGTGACGTCGGCTGCTTCGGACGGACCGTCGGTGGCCACCACGGTGGTGGCCTCCGCCTCAGCCTCGGGCGGCTGCTCGGCAGTCGTGCCGGCGTCGTCGCCGCAGGCCGCGGCCAGCAGCGCCACAGCCAGCACCAGCGTGCCGGCCAGTCGAATTCGCAACATCGTTGCCTCCTGGAGTGGGCACCCGGGTGCCGGGATCTGCACGGCGCGCCGCACTCGTCTCATCCGAACAATACAGACGCCCCATCGCCGGAATGGGTACCAAGATTTCGTCCAGTGTTAACCGGATGTGTCCCTGCGGAGGCGGTGGTCCCGCCCGCCACGCTCCACAATGGCGCGGACCCGTCCTCAGAGAGGCCCTCATGACCGCCGAAGACCGCACCGAGCCGGAGTCCCGCAAGCCGAGCGTCACGCTCACCACCGAGCAGCTGCTGCTGATCAGGCAGGCGTCGGTGAGGCTCCAGAAGAAGTTCGAGGACACCTTCAACGCCGAGACCATCGAGCGCTACATCACCGACTCGCAGACCCAGATCGAGTCCCGGGCCCGGTTCGCCAACTGGCTGCCGATCCTGATCGAGCGCTTCACCCACGACCGGCTGCTGGCCCTGGCCCGCCTGGAGGTAGGCACCCTCGACCGGCCCGGTGTGCTGTTCCTCTGCGTGCACAACGCGGGCCGCTCCCAGATGGCGGCCGGCTACCTGCGCCACCTGGCCGGCGAGCGCATCGACATCTTCACCGGCGGCTCCGACCCGGGTCACGAAACCAACAAGGTGGTGGTGGCGGCCATGGCCGAGGTGGGCATCGACATCTCCACCGAGTACCCGAAGCCCTGGACCGACGAGATCGCCCGGGCCGCCGACGTGATCGTCACCATGGGCTGCGGCGACGCCTGCCCCATCTACCCGGGGAAGCGCTACGAGGACTGGGTACTGGACGACCCCTCGGGTCAGCCGATCGAGGTCGTGAGGGGCATCCGGGACGAGATCCAGGGCCGGGTCGAGGAGCTGCTGGCCGCGCTGGAGCTTGCCTCCGTGTGAGAGGCCGAGCGAGGACCATCAGCCGTCCGGCCCTCACCTATCCGCGCGGCCCCTAAGACGGCACATTGACGTGGACGGTGACGATCTCCAGCTCGTGGTACTGCTGGTGGAGCACCGACGTGGCGTAGTACTGGAGCAGCCGCAGTGAGACGTCCCGCTCGACGGGCCGGTCCGCGGTCGGCTCGTCGAGCACGGCCAGCCGGTCCTCGATGTTCTCGCCCCGGGCCGCGGCCACGAACTCGAGCACGGCCCTCCCGTCCTGCTTGCTGGCGGTGACCCGCAGCGACCGCCCGGCCACGTCGCCGGTGTCGGCGTCGAGCAGCGTCAGCAGCGTCTCCTCGGCGACCGCGTCCAGCCTGGCCGACATGGGAGCCCCCCAGCCGTGACGCGTCGCGAAGGCGCCCAGGAACTCCCGGATGCGGGGCAGCTCCGCCAAGGCCAGATCGGTGCGCAGCCGGCGGCGGCGGGCCTGGGTCGCCTCCGTGAACAGCGTCAGCGCGATCGCCGTCAGGCCGCCCGCAGTCATGCCGTTCTCCAGGAAGCCGCCCGCGAACCCCTCGAGGTACTCACCGAAGATCAGGTTGTTCTGGAAGCCGACGCCGACCCAGAAAGAGACCCCCGCGATTAAGCCCTTGCGGTAGTCGCCGGCCTCCTCGGCGACGATCCTCATCCCGACCACGAACAGCAGCGCTATCAGCACGGTGATGTACGCCGCGACGACCGCGTCCGGTATCGCCAGCACCAGCGCCAGGAACTTGGGTAGGAGGGCCATCACGATGAAGAACGCACCGATGGCGACGCCGACGCGGCGGGCGGCGACCCCGGTCAGCTCGGTGATCGAGACGCTGGTGGAGTAGGTCGTGTTCGGGACCGTGCCCGCCAGTCCCGACAGCAGGTTGCCGGTCCCGTCGGCCGCCACCGCCCCTTGCACCACCCGGTAGTCCACCGCCCTCGGCTGCCGCCACGACACCCGCTGGATGGCCACCGAGTCGCCGATGGTCTCGACCGCCCCGATGATCGTGACCAGCACGAAGGCGGGCAGGAAGCTCCAGAACGCCGAGCCGAACCCGAGGTCGAATCCGGGCCAGCCGCCGCCGGGCAGACCGATCCACGACGCTTCGGCCACCTGGTCGATGTCGTACAGCCCGAAGGCGGCGGCCACCACCGATCCGGCCACCACACCGATGACCGGCGCCCACAGTCGCAGGGCGCCGGAGGACTTCAGCGCGATGCCGATGATCACCAGCACGGTGACGAGCGCGCTCGTGGGCGCGCTCCAGTCGGAGCTGCCCTCCGGTGAGGCCGACACCATGTTGAAGACCAGCGGCATCACCGTCACCGCAATCAGCATCAGCACCGTGCCGGCCACCACGGGCGTGACCAGCCGCCTGAACAGCGACAGCCTCGCGGCGAGCAGGAACTGGAACAGCGACGACGCCACCACCAGCGTGGCCAGCAGGCCGGGGCCGCCCTCCACCAGCGCGGCGACGCACACCGCTATGAACGCGCCCGAGGTCCCCATCAGGAGCACGTACCCGGCGCCGATGCGTCCGAGCCGCACCGCCTGGAGGATGGTGCTGACCCCGCTCACCACCGCGGCCGCGAACACCGCCCATGTCAGGTACGACTCGCTCTCGCCGGCGGCCCGGATGACGATCGCGGGTGTGAGCACGATGCCGGCGATGGCGAGCACCGCGAACTGGAGGCCCATGCCCGCGGTCAGAGCGGTAGGCGGCTTGTCGTCGGGCTCGAACCGGATGCGGCGCGACTGTGCGGATGTGTCCTGTTCCATGACGACGATGATTGCCGATCACGAGCGGCAAGTCTCGGATCTGGCCCGGCGCAGGCTCTGTGCCCGGCACCGCCGGCCGGCTGCGGGGTAGTCGCCGTTGCGCCGGCTTGATTGCATGGGGGGATGACCACAGTCGAGACGTACGACAAGGTGGTGTCGGGGCGGGCCTGGGCCGACTTCTGCGACGCCCTCAAGGCCGCCGGCGACCTGGTCCAGGAGCGGGCGACCTGCGACCTGGACCGGATCGAGGGCTACCGGTACCTGAGCCGGCTGGCCCGGGGCGGCCTGTACAGCTCGATCGAGACCGGCGACGGGCGCTTCCCGCTGCTCACCGCCATGCCTGATCAGGTCAAGATCGGCTCGGACAACCCCGACTCGCTCTACCTGTCCGGCAACATCGACGGCCGGCTCAACTACCGGGTCCACGGCCATCGGGGGACGGTGCACTACCTGTCGTTCACCGCGTTCACCGGCAACTACGGCGCCGGGCAGGACCGTCTCGGCCAGGCCGGCTTCCTGCACGGCCGCGACCTCGTCGTCGATGGCGACGGGCGCTTCGAGATCTTCGTCGGGCCCGAGCGCCGGGGCGACAACTGGCTGCGGACCAGTCCCGAGCCGTCGCTGCTGGCGGTGCGGCAGTTCTTCCTGGACCGCGACAACGAGGTGCCGGTCTCGGTGCGGATCGAGTGCCTGGACCACGACGACCTTCCCCCGCCGCTGTCGGCGGAGCAGTTCGGGAAGTCCCTGGAGTCGGCGGGCGCGTTCGTGGCGGGATGCTCGGCGGTGTTCAGCGGCTGGGTGGACGATCTCGGCGCCAACGCCCGCAACGCCCTGACGACCGAGGCCGGGCCGATGCAGGGCGCCTGGGGCGACCCCAACCAGATCTTCCGCCACGGCACCTACGACCTCGCCGACGGCGAGGCGCTGCTGATCGAGTTCACCCCGCCGGAGTGCTTCTACTGGAACTTCCAGGTGGACAACCGCTGGATGGAGAGCCTCGACTACCGCCGGCTGCCGGTGACCGTCAACAAGCGCACGGCGCGCTACGAGCCTGACGGCTCGGTGCGCATCGTGGTGGCCGCTGACGATCCCGGCTTCGGCAACTGGATGTCAACCGACGGGCACCGCTTCGGCGCCATCGGCCTGCGCTGGAACCAGGCCGTCACCGACGTCGAGCCCGAGGTCCGGGTGATCGCCGTCTAGCGGACTTCCCCTGCCCGCTCCAGAATCTCGGGTGGGTCGGCGCGGCTATGCGACAGCCTGCGCTCCCGAGATTCCGTGGCGGGTGCCTATGTGGCCGTCCGCGACCCGCCTAGTCGAGGAACTTGAAGGCGGCCCGCATCTCAGCCACGAACAGCTCGGGCTGCTCGAAGGCCGCGAAGTGCCCGCCCACCTCGGGCTCGTTCCAGTACCGGATGTCGGTGTAGCGCTTGGCGGCCCATCGCCGGCTGGCCCGGAAGATCTCGTTGGGGAAGATGCTGCACGCCGTGGGGATCGCGCACTCCCCGCCGGTGAAGCTGCCGAAGCTCTCCCAGTAGAGCCGGCCCGCCGACGCCCCGGTGGCGGTGAACCAGTACAGCGACACATTGTCGAGCAACTGGTCGCGGCTGTAGAAGTCCTCGGGGTGGGCGCTGCGGTCGGTCCACGACCAGAACTTCTCGAGGATCCAGGCGGCTAGGCCCACCGGCGAGTCCACCAGGCTGTAGCCGATGGTCTGGGGCCGGCTCGACTGCTGCTTGGAGTAGCCCGAGTCCCATTTGTCGTAGTAGCCCATCGACTCCAGCGCGGCCTGCTCTTTGGCCGTCAGGTCCGCCATCGACTCCTTGGACGGCCCGGCCACCGGCATGTTGGTGTGGATGGCCCGGCAGCGGCCGAGGTCCTGCATGCCGATCTGGGTGGTGACGGCCGATCCCCAGTCGCCGCCCTGGGCCACGTAGCTGCCGTAGCCCAGGCGGCCCATCAACTCGTCCCACATCGCTGCGATGCGCTCGATGCCGGTACCGGGAGCCGACGGCTTGGCGCTGAAGCCGTAGCCCGGCAGCGACGGCAGCACCAGGTGGAAGGCGTCGCCGGGTCCCCCGCCGTGCGAGGTCGGGTCGACGAGCGGATCGATGATCTGGGTGAACTCCAGCACCGATCCGGGCCAGCCGTGGGTGACGATCATCGGCAGGGCGCCGTCGTGGTCCGAGCGGATGTGCTGGAAGTGGATGTCGAGGCCGTCGATGGTGGTGACGAAGTTGGGCACGGCGTTCATGGCAGCCTCGCAGCGGCGCCAGTCGT
Organism: Acidimicrobiia bacterium; assembly: GCA_022820805.1. Classification (GTDB taxonomy): domain Bacteria; phylum Actinomycetota; class Acidimicrobiia; order Acidimicrobiales; family Aldehydirespiratoraceae; genus Aldehydirespirator. Next base: position 8,244 of record JAJEEV010000018.1, on the reverse strand, counting down.
AGTCGCCGGCCCAGTACTCGCACACGTCCCGCAGGTACGCGATCGGGATGCCCTGGGTCCAGTCGTCGACCACCTCGGGCTCGGGCCAGCGGGTGCGGGCCAGCCGGTCGCGCAGGTCGTCGATCTCGGCGTCGCCGACGGCGACGGTGAAGGGACGGATCTCGGTGCTCATGACCGGCATCGTACGCAGAGGTCCGGCGGCGGAGGCCGGGCCGCACGCTCGTGGGGCGCGTTCTTGACGTGGCTGTGCCGGTCTGGCGAGCACAACTACGTCAAGAACGGCAACCTAGGCTCGGGCCTGTGGACCTGCCCGTGATGCCGCCGGTGAAGCCGATGCTGGCCAAGGCGGTCAGCGGCATCCCCGACGGCGACCTCGCCTTCGAGCCCAAATGGGACGGCTTCCGTTGCATCGTGTTCCGCGACGGCGACGAGGTGGAGCTGGGCAGCCGCAACGAGCGGCCCCTCACCCGCTACTTCCCCGAGCTGATCGAGCCGGTCAAGGCCTCGCTTCCCGACCGGGCGGTGGTCGACGGGGAGATCATCGTGAGCGTCAAGGACCGGCTCGGCTTCGACGCCCTCCAGCAGCGGATCCACCCGGCCGAGAGCCGGATCAACCGGCTGGCGGCCGAGACTCCGGCCCAGTTCATCGCCTTCGACGTGCTGGCGGTGGCCGACGCCGACCTGATGGCCGAGCCGTTCCGGGACCGGCGGGCCGTGCTGGAGGCCATGGCGGGCGCCTTCGGCGCGCCGGTGCACCTGGCCCCCTCCACACTCGACCGGGACCTGGCCCGCCGGTGGCACGAGCGTTTCGAGGGAGCCGGCCTCGACGGGTTGATCGCCAAGCCCCGCGACGGGACCTACCTGCCCAACAAGCGCTCGCAGTTCAAGGTCAAGCACACCCGCACCGTGGACGTTGCGGTGGCCGGGTACCGGATGCACACCGACGGCGAGGGCGTGGGGTCACTGGTGGTCGGCCTGCACGACTCGGAGGGTCGCCTGCAACACTGCGGGGTGACCACCAGTTTCACGGCCCAGCGCCGCCGGGAGCTGGTCGGCGAGCTGGCGCCCTACGTGCTGGCCGATCCCGGCGAGCACCCGTGGTCGGAGTGGATGGACCCGGCCGCCCATGCGGAGGGCACGGTCATGCCGGGCACCCCGAACCGGTGGTCGGGTCAGCGCCGGCAGCAGCCGTGGGTACCGCTGCGCCTTGCACTGGTGGCCGAGGTCAAGTACGAGGCCATGCTCAACGGCCGGTTCCGGGGCACCACCCGCATGGTGCGCTGGCGCCCCGACCGCACCCCCGAGTCGTGCAACTTCGATCAGGTCGAGGTGCCCGCGGCCATCGGCCTGAGCGAGGTGTTGTCGGCCTAGCAAGCGCACGCAACCAGTCAGGCCGGGGGGTGGCGTCGGGGCAAGCAATGGCGGCGCTCGCGCCGCCAGGGCGCGCCGGCGACAGGACCCGCCGGCCGGACAGGCCGTCCTATGACGCGGCCAGTTGGTGGGCCCGGGCGGAGAGGCGCTCGGCGCCTAGGGAGGCGCAGCGCTCGTCGAGGCCTGGGCGGGGGCCGCGCCACTCCATCTCGTCGACGCTGGCCGACACGGGAGCGCCCAACTCCACAGTGGCGATGCGCCGGTACAGGAGCGCGTCCTCGAAGCCGTCGCGCAGCGCGGCCGCGAGCTTGGGGGCGCCACGAACCTGCACGTCCCACTGCGAGCAGTCGAACGGGATGGCGGTGATGTGGCCGTACCGGGCCAGCAGCGTGGCCGCCGACTTGGCCCCCCAGCCCGGCAGGCCCGGGAACCCGTCGGCCGAGTCGCCCACCAGGCCCAGGTAGTCGGGGATCGACGCCGGCGGCACCCCGAACTTGTCGATCACCCCGGCCTGGTCGTAGAGCACCCGCTGGCGCCGGTCGTACTGCACCACCCGGCCGTCGGCGGTCACGCACTGGGCCAGGTCCTTGTCGGGCGTGCAGATCAGGACCTGCTCCACCCGGGGGTCGCCGGCGGCCACCGCCGCGGCCGACGCCAGCCCGTCGTCGGCCTCGTGCTCGATCTGGGGCCATACCGTGAAGCCGGCCAGCTCCAGCAGCTCCTCGACTTCAGGGAACTGGGCCTTCAGGTCGGGGTCGACGCCGCTGCCGTCCTTGTAGCCGGCCAGCACCTCGTTGCGGAACGACTCGATCACGTGGTCGGTGGCTATGCCGATGTGGGTGGCGCCCCCGGCGACGAGGTCGAGCATCGAGTTGAGCACACCCCGCTGGGCGCCCCGGCGCGGGTCGCGGTTCGACTTGGCGTAATGGAAGCGGAACAGCTCGTAGGTGCCGTCGACCAGGTGCACCCGCACCGCGCTCGCCCCGCTACTCCTCGACCAGCTCGATCAGGGTGCCGAAGGACCCCTTGGGGTGGATGAACGCGATGGTGGTGTTGCGGCTGCCCGGCCTCGGCGCCTTGTCGATGGGGGTCGCCCCGGCCTGCACCATCCGTTCGAGCGCGGCCGCGCAGTCCTGCACCCGGTAGCCGATGTGGTGCAGGCCCTCGCCCCGCTTGGCGAGGAACTTGGCCACGGGAGAGTCGTCCCGGGTGGCCGAGATCAGCTGCACGTAGCTGTCGGCCACTGCCAGCAGGGCCTCCTCCACGCCGTCGTGCTCCACCGTCTCACGATGCTCGACCTCGGCGCCGAGAGCGTCCCGGTACCACGCGATCGCGGCGTCGAGATCGCGCACGGCTATGGCCACATGGTCGATCTCGGTGAGCATCGCGGCAATCTACCGCACGCTCCGAGCGGACCTGGGCTGCCGGGTTCTCGTCGCCGGCTGTCGCGCCGGGGCGCGGAGGTCAGGCCTCCTCGAGTGAGCGGCGGCCCTCGAAGGCCCGGCCCAGGGTGAGCTCGTCGGCGTACTCGAGGTCGCCTCCCACGGGGAGCCCGCTCGCGATGCGGGTCACCCGCACGCCGGCAGGCTTGAGATACCGGTGGATCAGCATCGCGGTGGCCTCGCCCTCGAGGTTGGGGTTGGTGGCCACGATCACTTCCTCGATGTCCTCGTCGGTCACCCGGGCCAGCAGCTCCTTGATGCGAAGCTGATCGACGCCCACGCCGTCGATCGGGCTGAAGGCCCCTTGCAGCACGTGATAGCGGCCGCCGAACTCGCCGGTGCGCTCGACGGCCACCACGTCCTGGGCGTCCTCGACCACGCAGACGGTGGTGGACTCGCGCTTGGGGTCCCGGCACACGGCGCACTCGCCGCCCTGCTCGGACAGGTTGAAGCAACGAGGGCAGAACGAAACCCGCTCCTTGGCCTCCGAGATGGCCCGGGCCAGGCGGTTGGCATCCTCGGCCGGCACCTTGAGCAGATGGAACGCCACCCGCTGGGCCGACTTGGGACCGATTCCGGGGAGGCGTCCCAGCTGATCGATCAACTCCTGGACCGCGCTGGAGTAGCTCACGCTGCCAGTCGCATCACGTGTCGCTCTCGCCGTGCTCTTCGTCGGGGTCGGGAAGCACCGCGAACTGGGTGCCGGGGAACGCCGACTTGATCTTCTTCTCGATGTCGTGGGCGTGGCTGGGCGCCTCGTCGAGGGCGTCGAGTTCAGCGAGGTCGAACCCGTCCACCTCGTCGCCAAGGTCTGACGGCGCAGGCGCGTGTTCCGGTTCGGCCGGAGGCGGCGCCCCGGGCGGCGACGACACCCCCGACCGCGGTGCCTCGGACCGCGGTGCCTCGGACGGCGGCTCCGGCCGGTCCCCCGGCCCGGGCGCCGGCTCCGGCTGGCCGGCAGCTTGAATCAGCGGTGCATCGGCTCCGGACGCTCCGGCCGGCGTCGGCGCGTCCGGCGTCGGCGCGTCCGGAGCCGGCTCCGCGGGGGTGTTGCGCGCCTGTTGCAGCAGGTCCTGCCACAGCGCTTGCAGCTGGGCCGGATCGCGCCGGCGGTCCTGGTCCGGCTCCAACTCCATGGCCCTGGCCACCACGAACGGCCGCTCCAGCGACAGGTGTTTGCGGGCCAACTCCACCACCTCGGTCGGGCTGCGAGGGCGCATGGAGGCCAGGTCGGGCACCGGCACCGGCGGCGGCCCCGAAGCCTCAGGGCCGCGGGTGGAGACAGGCGCGAATACGGGCGGCGCCGGCCCTGGGGCTGCAGAGGCCCGCTGCTCCTCAAGGGCTCGACGGGCAGCCGAGGCGCGACCCCCGCCAGAGGCGGCTGCGGGAGCGGGCGCGGGCGACGCGGCGGCCGCTGAGGCTCGCTGCTCCGAGAGGGCCTCCCGGGCGGCAGCCGCCGCTCCCCCACCCCGAGCGTCCTCGCCCCGGTCAACTGACTGCTCCGAGCGGGCCTCCCCGGCCGCCGCGGACGGCGCTGGGGCGCCGGAGGGCTGTGCTGGCACCGGGCGGGCCACCGTCGGGCCCGGAGCGGGCGGCCCGGGCCCGGCGAAGCCGTCGAGGCGGGCCTCCAGCTGGCGAACGCGCTGGGCCAGCGCCTCGAGCGACCGATCCTCGTCGGGCTGGCAGAGCCGGACCAGAGCCACTTCGATGTCGATCCGGGGATCGGGGGCCTGCCGCATGTCGATGAGGGCCCGCCCCAGCGTCTCGAGCGATCGGGTCATGGCTGCGGGCGCCATGCGGCCGGCGAGGTCGGCGGCTCTAGCCCGTTCATGCTCGGACAGGCGGTCGGGCGGGTCGCCCATCGCGGTGAGGAAGGCGTCGCGCAGCCCGGCCAGGGCCATCTCGCCGATCGTTCGGGGATCGCGTCCCCTGCCGATGGCGTCCCCCACGGCCGAGAGCGCGCCGGCCCGGTCGCCTTCGGCGATTGCCGCGAGGACGGCGTCGGTCGAGGCGTCTAGGTCGGCTGTCCCGCCGCCGGCAACCACCCGCTCCAAAGCGGTGAGCGTGTCCCGCACCGAGCCGCCGCCGGCGGCGACCGCATGGTCGATGGCCTCGTCGTCGGCGTCCAGTCCGGCATCGGCGACGACGTAGCGGAGGTGGTCCGACATGATGTCGGAGGCGATCAGCCCGAGCTCGAACACCTGGCAGCGGCTGCGGATGGTCTGCACCACCTTGTGGGGCTCGGTGGTGGCCAGCACCCATGTCACGTGGGCGGGCGGCTCCTCCAGGGTCTTGAGCAGCGCGTTCTCGGCGCCGGCGGTGAGCATGTGGACCTCGTCGAGCAGGTACACCTTGGCCCGGCCCGGCGAGGCCAGGTTGACCCGCTCGAGCAGGGTCCGCATGTCGTCGACCTTGTTGTTGGAGGCGGCGTCGAGCTCCTGGAGGTCGAATGATCGGCCCTCCTGGATCGACACGCACGACTCGCAGTGGCAGCACGGCTCGCCGTCGTCGCCGAGGTCGGTGCAGTTGAGCGCCTTGGCGAGCACGCGGGCGGTGGAGGTCTTGCCGCTGCCCCGCGGTCCGTGCAGGAGGTAGGCGTGGCCGACGGTGTCGTCGCGCACGGCGGTGTGCAGGGCCCGCACGACGTGGTCCTGGCCCTTGATCTGGCTGAACTTCTGGGGCCGGTAGCGGCGGTAGAGGGACTGGTAGGCCACCGGTGTGGACTCTAGACGTGGACTCCGACAGCCCGCCGCTTCGCGGCCGACTTGTGGCCCCGCCCTGGCCGCGGGCGCGCCGGCGCCCGTTCCCGGGAGTGACGGCCAGGCGATCTGCGGCACCCGGGCGGTACTGCTGAGAGCTGCTGCCTTCCGGCCCTGACCCGGTTCACAGGCACCCGTTGCACAGGACCCGGCCGTCACGCCCCGAAACGGGCGCTGGTGCACACACGATACCCTCGCGGGTCCGTACCCGCTGCGCCGGGTCGGGGAGGGTTGCCAGAGCGGCCGAATGGGCACGCTTGGAAAGCGTGTGAGGCGAGAGCCTCCATGGGTTCAAATCCCATACCCTCCGCTCAGACATGGGTCAAAAATGCCCTTTCACCTGGGCTTTTGCTGATCCACTACCGGTGTGGTGTCAGTTATGGTGTCAGGCAGCATTCCGACAAGCGGAACTTGACAGCGGAACTTGACACGGAGCTTGACAGGACCGGGGTTCAGTCGCGAACTCCTAGGTCGCAACGTATAGGAGCGGCCGGGGGGTAGGTTCGCTGCATGACCGCCGGCCCGATGGTGTCGCTCGCTTCCAGTGTCCATGCTGGACCGGGAATGTTCGCGCTGCTGTTGGGATCCGGCATCAGCGTCAGCGCTGGCGTGCCTAGCGGCTGGGGGGTGATGGTTGAGCTGATCCGGCGTCTCGCGGTGCTTCGGCAGCAAGAAGCGGGCGACGATCCAGTCGCCTGGTACCGCGAGCAAGTTGGAGGTGAGCCCGACTACTCCACAATCATCGAGGAGCTGGCCCCGTCGCAGGCTGACCGTTTGAGCCTGTTGTCGGAGTTCTTCGAGCCCACACCACAGGAGCAAGAAGACGGGTTGAAGGTCCCCACCAGGGCGCACCACGCGATCGCTCAACTCGTCGCTGCCGGATATGTGAGGGTCATCATCACAACGAATCTCGACCGTCTGCTCGAGACCGCGTTGGTGGAGGCCGGGGTCAATCCCAGCGTGATCTCAAGTCCACAGCACGCAGATGGGGCCGTGCCGATGGTGCACAGCCCGTGCACCATCATCAAGGTCCACGGCGACTACCTGTCAACCGACCTGCGCAACACCGTGGAGGAACTGGCCGGCTACGACGAGCCGATCAACCGCCTGCTTGACGCAGTGTTCGACCAGTACGGGCTGGTCGTATGTGGCTGGTCCGGGACCTGGGACACGGCGCTCCGTGAGCGCATCCTGAGCTCCCCCAACCGCCGGTTCGCGGCCTACTGGCTGCACCGCGACGCGCCAACACCACATGCCCAGCAGATCATCGGCAACCGCGGCGCGATCGCTGTCCAGATCCAAGACGCCGACACCGCTATGGGCGAACTGGCAGAGATGGTGCAGGCGTTGTCGGACGCCGCCGACCAGCGGCCCCTCGACACGGCAGTCGCCATCGCCCGACTCAAGCGACACCTGCCAGACCCAACACAGCGGATAAGGCTCCATGACCTGGTGACCAGCGAGACCGACGCCGTGATCGACCAGATCAGCGACCTGCCCATGGGCAGACAGTCTGACTTGGGGGCGTACCTCGACCGGATGGCGGTCTACGAACAGGCGGCCGCTGGACTGATGAAGCTGCTGGCCACCGGCGCGTTCTTCTCTGACACCGCCGAGCACGACCAGTTGTGGGTCGGCTGTATAGGACGGCTCGCGACCCGGCCCCGCAGCGGCGCCGGCGATAAGTGTCTGGTCGACATGCAGCGCTACCCGACCCTGCTGGCGATTTATGCGCTGGGAGTCGGAGCGTTCGCCGTAGACAGGATCGACCCGATCGCTCGCGCCCTAGGCGAGATCATGGTCCGAGAACACACGCGTCTTGAGCCGCTGGCCGTCGCCGCCAGCGAGTGGGAAGCCTTCGGCAACGAGCCCGTCTACCGAGCACTCGGCCAGGATTCGATGCGCAGGAACAACCCTGTGCCCGACCGCCTGCTGGGCGTTCTCCGTCCGGTGATGTCTGACATCGCACCGCACCCCGAACAACAAGAGGACATCTTCGACCAGGTCGCCTACCTCATGGCCATCGCACACGCCGCTCACAACAGCGGCGAAGCTCCCCCACCTCGGGTGTACAGCGGTGTCGCGGCGACTGACTTCTCGCCCAGAACAGCGGTCGAACGCCATGCACAGACCCTCGTCGCAGCAGGACTCTTCGACAGCTACGACCACCTCACACAAACAGGCGACACCTACCGCGAGCACCTAGGGAGCTACCGGGGGATATTTCACCGATTCCGGATCTAGCAAGTGAGACCGCATGGGCGAGGCGAACGCATCCAGCTCACAGTCCCGTCAGCGACATCATGACAGGAGATGAACGCGCCTGGCCCCAAACGGGCATGAGTCTCCTGCAGGCAGTCGGCGGAGGACCTTGGCGCGCGAACGCGCAGATGTAACCTCGGACCTGACTGGGTCGCCTACCAGCACGGATACGAGCTAGCGACAACACTCCTGCTGGAACGCGCAGCGTCGGGCCGGGATCAGGACGTCTTGATCTTCCCCATCTTGTTCAATGCCCGCCAGGCGATCGAGTTTGAACCGCCCTGGCTTTCTTGGAGGGTCGGTTTATTGGTTTCCAACCGTTTGTTGGTCGGGTCTTCGGGCAGCGTAGGCCGCCTCGAACTCTGTCGGCGGGACGTCGCCGAGATGGGTGTGCAGCCGCTGGTGGTTGT
>JAJEEV010000029.1 GCA_022820805.1 Acidimicrobiia bacterium | reverse complement strand
GGAACCTTCTTCGGGTTCCTCAACGGCTTAATCGTCACCAAGACCAAGCTGTCGTCGTTCATCGTGACGCTGGCGATGCTGTTCGCCCTCCGGGGCCTCGTTTTCGGCATCACCAGGCTCACGACCAGCACCGTGCTCGTGTCCGTCGAGGTGGACCCATTCGTGAGGGAGACCTTCGGGGGACGGATCTGGAGGACGTACGAGAATGCGATCATCCTCTGGGTGATCATGGCTCTCATCGTGTCGTGGATCCTCTACAAGACGAAGTTCGGGAACTGGGTCTTCTCGATCGGCGGCGATGAGACCTCGGCCCGGGCCGCAGGTGTCCCGGTCGAGCGGACGACCATCCTTCTCTTCATGGGCTCCGGTTTCGGCGCGGCGCTGCTCGGTGTCACCCAGGTCGCACTCTTCGGTAGTGCTCAGGTGTCGGCCGGGCAGTCCTACGTCTTCTTCTCGATCATCGCGGTGGTCGTCGGCGGGGTACTGCTGACCGGCGGCTACGGTTCGCCGATTGGCGTGATCTTCGGAACGATGACCTTTGCCATTGTGTCCCAGGGCATCTACTCCACGGGGTGGGACTCCGACTGGTCGTCGCTGATCCTCGGCGTGCTCCTGCTGATTGCCGTTCTGACCAACAACACCTTCCGCCGGCTGGCACTCTCGTCCGGCGACAAGAAGGACGAGTCCTTGAGCACGGCCAGGCGGACCGATCCGCAGATGTCGGCCGAGCCGGCAACCAACTAAGGAGGCGACCGTTGCCTGAAGACCGCACGCCCTACATAAGCGTCGAGAACGTCTCAAAGGTCTTTGGCGGCTATGCCGCCCTCGACGACGTGTCGCTGGAGGTCCATGAAGGCGAGGTCCTTTGCCTTCTCGGCGACAACGGCGCCGGGAAGTCCACGCTGATCAAGGTCCTCTCCGGCTTTCACCAGCCCAGTTCGGGCACGATGAAGATCCAGGGCGAGGAGCGGGTCTTCAAGAGCCCTCGCGACGCATCGGACCTGGGAATCTCGACGGTGCACCAGTTCGGCGGCACGTTCGAGCTGATGAGCCTCGACCGTTCGTTCTTCGTCGGACTCGAGCCGACCAAAGGTTGGGGCCCATTCAAATGGTTCGACCGCAAGTCGGCGAACGAGATCGTCGTCCGTGAGATGCAGGCGATGGGCATCACCCGCGTCTCCGACGGCAATCGACTCGTCGGCAGCCTGTCAGGTGGTGAGCGGCAGGTGTCCGCCATCGCCCGGGCGGTCTACTTCGGCGCCAAGGTGCTCATCCTCGACGAGCCGACTGCGGCCCTAGGCGTCAAGGAGGCGGCCCACGTCCTGCGGATCATTATGGAGGCGAAGCTCCGAGGCCTAGCCGTGGTGCTGGTCACCCACAATGTCACCCATGCCATGACCGTCGGTGACCATTTCGCCATTCTCATCCACGGCGAGAAGGCCGACGACTTCGCCAAGGGCGAGCGGACCCGAGAGGAGATCACCGACTTGATGGCCGGTGGCGAGGCTATGGGGGAGCTCGAGGCCGAACTCGCCCGTCTCGTTGCTGCCAGCGCCCAATCCACGTAGGGGGGTCTGCGAGGGATCGGTCCGGTCTGGATCAACTCTTTCACACCGCCGAGATCGGAGCGCTGGAGCGGCTTGGAGAACAACACATCACCATGAGCAACTGGACTAAAGCCTGCAACGCCGACGCCGTCGATTGCGAGGACGTGATCCCGGTGGCGATCGACGGACACGACTACGCCGTGTACCGGTCACCCGATGATGACTACTTCGCTACCGACGGTCACTGCACCCACGAGGCGTTCCCCCTCGCCGACGGCTTGGTGATGGACAACATCATCGAGTGCCCGAAGCACAACGGCCGCTTCGACTACACCACCGGCGAGGGCCAAGGCGCACCGATCTGCGAGAACCTGAGGACCTATCCCGTCAAGGTCGAGGGCGGTTCGGTGTACATCGACCTTGGTTGACATGGCGGCGACCGACAGCGTCGAACGGATCGTGCTCGTGGGCGCGGGAGAGTGCGGCGCACGCGTGGCCCGAGTGCTGCGCGAGCAAGGCTTCGCCGGCGAGATCACCATGATTGGCGACGAACCGCACGCACCCTACGAGCGTCCGCCGCTCTCGAAGGCGGCTTTGATCGACGATGAGATCAGTCCAGTGGAAGTGCTGCCTGCGACACGGCTGGCAGAACTCGGCGTCGAACTGATAGCGGGGACTGCGGTCGAGTCTTTGGACCGCGACAGAAGGCTTGCCGTCCTGTCCGACCGCGATGAGGTGACGTACGACCGTCTCCTGCTCGCGACCGGAGCGCGTGCACGAACATTGCCGATCGCCGGTGGCGAGCTTGCACTCACCCTGCGGACGATCGACGACGCGAGGGCACTCCGCTCCCGGCTCGGTCCCGGACGCTCCGTCGTCGTCATAGGAGCAGGCCTCATCGGGCTGGAGGTCGCCGCCTCGGCGAGTCAGTTGGGATGCGATGTCGCCGTGCTGGAGGCCGCGCCGCGAGCGCTCGGCCGCGCCCTTCCAGCCGAGATGGCCGACGTGCTGGTCAAACGCCACGCCGACGAGGGCGTCGAGGTGCTGTGTGGCGTCGTACCTACCGACATCACCAGACTTGGCGGCAGGTTCGCGGTCGGGGTAGGGGGATTCGACCAGCCGATCACGGCCGACGTGGTCATCGCCGGAGTCGGCGCCACACCCAACGTGGAGTTGGCCCGAGCCAGTGGCCTCTCGTGCGAGAACGGCATCGCGGTGGACGATCGGCTCCGCACCGACGACCCGGCGATCTTCGCGGCCGGCGACTGTTGCTCCTTTCCTCATCCGCTGTACGAGGGCAGGCGGATCCGGCTCGAGAGCTGGCGCAACGCTCACGATCAGGCCGTGGTCGCGGCCGCGAACATGCTCGGCGGCAATGAGCAGCACTCAGCGGTGCCCTGGTTCTGGTCCGATCAGTACGACATCGGGCTCCAGCATGCGGGACTCGCCGACGAGACAGCATCGTCGGTGGTGCGTGACAGCGGCGATGGCAGCCAGATCCGGTTCGCCCTCGCGCCCGACGGCCGGCTCGTTGCCGCCAGCGGCGTCGGCCCCGGTATCTCCACCGCCAAGGACATCCGCGTTGCAGAGATGCTGATCGCGGCAGGCAACCGGCCCGATGCTGAAACCCTCGCCGACCCGTCGGTGTCCCTCAAGAGGCTGCTCAAGTCCTGACTCACCCAAACACGAAATGGAGCACCCGATGGGCATCAACGCCACCGAGGACGACTACCTCCGCAAGGCGCACCGGGCAATCGCGGAAGACGTCGACAAGTGATGGCTGAGCTCTCCGTCGCCTTGTTCGGTGCCGGGCGGATCGGCACCGTGCACGCCGCGAACATCGTCGACCATCCCGCCACCAGGCTGCGGTACGTGGTCGACCCCGTCGATTCCGCAGCCCAGGCCCTGGTCGCCCGCACGGGAGCCGAGCGCGCCGACGAGGTGACTGCACTGGGCGATCCCGGCGTCTGCGCCATTGTCATCTGCTCGAACACCAACACCCACGCCGAGCTCATCGAGAGTGGCATCGGCGCCGGCAAGGCCGTGTTCTGCGAGAAGCCGATCGACCTCCACATCAAGCGGGTCCGATCGGTTCTCGACGCCATCACCGGCTCCGAACTTCCCTTGTTCGTCGGGTTCAACCGGCGATTCGACCCGGGCGTGGCCGAGGTGCGCCGCCGGGCCGCCACTGGCGAGCTGGGCGACATCGAGTTGGTCACAGTCGTGTCGAAGGATCCCGACGGGGGCCTCCCGATCGAGTATCTGAAGGTCTCGGGCGGGATGTTCCGCGATATGAC
>JAJEEV010000023.1 GCA_022820805.1 Acidimicrobiia bacterium | reverse complement strand
CGGGCACCACGGTCAGGTCGTCGTGCACGCCGTCCACTTTGACGAAGGTCCGATAGCCGCGGGGGGTCCATTCGATCCCTCTGGTCACGGTGAAGGTCTCACCGGCTTCACAGGAGGTGCGGCTGATGAGCGAGATTGCTTGCGCTCTGCAGTAGTAGATGTACTTGTTGGAGCGTGTCGGCGTGAGACCGGACACTTGGCGGCCCCAGTTGCCGCCGTACTGGTGCGCCACCTCCACCCTGCTGTTGGCGTCGTACTCGATGATGTCGATCTCGGTCTCCGTGTTCTTGAGATAGTCCTCCCAGTCTCGGTCTCGGACTGCGACCCCGTATCGGTCCCTGAGGAACGGCAGCCTCTTGCCGCGCGTCCACAGGACGACGTTGTAGTTCGAGTAGACGTTCGGCCACCGGTCAACGCTCACGGTGTACTTGAGTTCCATGTAGCCGTATCTGAAGTGGAACTTGCCGTAGCTGCCGAGCAGGAACGAGCCGGCGGGTCCAGTGAGGATCGGCCGGCATTGCCCCGAGTCGCCCATGACGAGTTGGCCGTCCACGACATTGCCGCACGGCTCGCCCCGGGAGTCCACCACGTCGCAGGCGTCGTAGTAGTCCCACACGCCGTCGTCGAGGGTGGACAGGCCGTCGACGCACTCCTCGGCGGCGGAGGGGACGCCGTCGAACTCCTCCGCGAACACCAGGCGGTAGTTGCTGGCGTCCTGCACCAGCGCGTCGGGAAGGCCGCTCGTGTCGATCGGGGAATCGGGCGGCGGCGGCGGCTTGAGCTCCCGCAGGAACAGGCACGTGTAAGCCTCAGGCGTGTTGTCGCCGTAGTCCTCGCATCCCGCCGCGGCGGGCGAGGGACCCACCAGAACCTCCCGGTACACCTTCAACCCCGAATCGGCGTCCGACGCCGACAGCTCCACCCGCTGGCGCGGGAAATCCCCCAGATACAAGTGCAGATAATGGAAATCTCGCGGTGTGTACAGATACAGCAGGCCCTCTGAGGTGACCCGCACGCTGACATCGCCGCAGTCGCTCGCGGACTGGCAGAACTTGTAGTCGGAGCGGTCGGGCTGGCCCTCCACCGCGAGCGACAGATCCAGACTGCCGGACCGATCATGGGTGGACACCTCCGCGAAATGCGACATACCGAAGGTCGCGGTCGCTTCGGGCGCGTCGGGCCGGTCATGCACGGAATCGGTGAACATGCGGCCGTAGAACGGCACCGAGTACTCCAAGTCGTTGAAGCCGGCTGCCGCGCCCTGCGACGACACCGGGCCCAGCCCCGGCGCGCCGCCGGCCGGATCGCTGTCGGCCGCCAGCGCCAACAGGCCCGGCACGCACAGGGCCACCGCCATCAGCGCCACCCGACCCAGACCCCCAGCCCTAACAGACGAACACCTCAACATCAGTCGCGCTGGGTGGTGGTGAGGGTGACGGCGAACCTCGCAACGGCGTCGCCGTCGGCGTCTGTGAGGCCGCCGCCGCCGAAATAGGTGACAGTGGCGTCGTCGCCGGGCGCGATCGCGGCACCGAGCGTGAAGGTGACGGTGGCGCCGTCGACGGTGACTCGGAGAGGCGATTGGTTGTTGACCGGTCTGCCCTGGCTGTCGTGTGCGCCGTCGATCAGGAAGTACTGGTTCAGCGTTGCGGCTGCTGTGTCGTCGACAGCGGCGAGGCTGCGGTTGAAGGTGAGCGTGATCTCATTGCCGCTGACCGCTGCGCAGACCGGCACCATGGGTCCGGCGGGATCAGGTGCGCAGACCGGTACGCCGGTATCGGGCGGCCGGATGATCACTTTGGCTTCTCGAGCTTCGGTGACGGCCACAGCCAAGTCCGCCCGGATGGTCTGGCTGCCGACAGCAGCGGTCACCGCCACCTCATAGACGTTGTCGTTGTCGCTGTCCGCGGGTGCCCCGAAGTCGGGCGCGGCGGCAAAGCTCAACTCCCCCTCAGCGCTGATCTCGAACATGTCGGCGTCGGCGCCCGACAGCGAATACGACGCAACAACGGTGCCCTCACTATCGCTCACGGAGCACCGCCCCGCAATGAGGGCGCCGGTCACGTAGGGCTCGCCGGTCGAGTCCAAGAGCGGCTCAACGAGTGTCCACCGCCCGTTGGCGGCGTCATAGGCGTGAGCAGGACTGCAGAGCATCTGGAGGTGCACGCGCGGTGCGGCGGTGACGGCCACAACCAAGTCCGCCCGGCGGGCTTGGTCGCCGACAGTAGCGGTCACGGCCACCTCATAGACGTTGTCGTTGTCGCTGTCCGCGGGTGCCTCGAAGTCGGGCGCGGCGGCAAAGCTCAGCACCCCCTCGACGCTGATCTCGAACATGTCGGCGTCGGCGCCCGACAGCGAATACACCGCACCAACGATGCCCTCAGGAAGGCTCGTGGAGCACTTCCCCGCAACAAGGGAGCCGGGCACGGTCGAGCCCACGGGCGGCTCTTGGAATGTCCACCGCCCGTTGGCGGCGTCATAGGCCTGAGCAGGAGTGCAGAGCACCGCGAGGATCGACCCGCGCGGTGGCGGGCTGGTGAGGTTGGTGACGGTTCGGTCCGTGAATGCTGCTGCCAGCGGGTAGTCGCCTGGGGTGTAGGTCACGGTGACGGTCTGGCCCGCCGCCACCGGCTTGGCCAACCTCAAGTTGATCGTGTCGGGACCGCTAATGCCCCCGATAGCCGCGTCGCCGCTCACCGACACCGCATCTGTACCGGCGAGCTTCACCGCCGTGCCCTCCACGGCCACCGAGAAGTGGTCCGCGCTGAGCGCATCGGACTTGTAGCTCATGGCCAACGCCCCGTCGAACGCCATCGTCAGCGCCGCGCCGTCCACCTCGACGGTCGACAGCGACGGGCATGCACGCCCCGCCAGGCTGGTGCGGAACGTGGCCGTGGCCTGCGCTGCCGCTCCGTGTGGGTCGGTCGCAGTCATGGCGGCCACCGTGTCGTAGGTGCCGCCCGGCGGCGAACCCAAACCGGACAACGCACACGCCGTCTTCGCCGCGAAGAAGATGCGCCCGAGCCGGTCGACGTACACCAGATCGCCCGGAACGTAGATGTCGTCGCGGCTCGCCGACAGCGAGAACGTGAGCGTGTCACCGTCTGGGTCGATGAAATCGGACTTCCACACCTCGAGGCTGACCAGTGTCCCGGGCGGCGCCGTGACCCATCCCGGCGCCGGGCCGTCGAAGCTCGGCGCCCGGTTCTGCCCCTGGAGGAGTATCGGCACCTTGTTGTCGACGAGCTGTGACAGGCCGGTGTAGCCGCTCGGCGCGAGGGCCACGTAGAAGACCTTGGGCGTGGGGCCGTCGTCCACGGTGTTGTCGTAGAGCTCGATGGTGACCGTGCGTTCGGCCCCGGCCGAGGCGGTGCCGGACCATTCGAATTTCTCATAGCCGTAGGTGCGGTACAACGTGAGCGACCCGCCCGAGAACAGCTCCCCGTAGCCGTGGTTGAAGGCCGTGAGAGCCGGCTGTTGCTGGCCCAGCGAGACGTCCTTGCTGTAGTCGGGATGGGTGTCGGGAATGATCGGGTCCTCGGCGACCAGCGCACGGGAGGCGCCGTCGGCCGAGCTGTGGAGGACGGCGACCACCGGCCACTTGGCCGGGCCGGAGGCCCGCAGAGTGCATTGCGCCTCGGTGCCTGCAGCGACCGTCGCCGGACAGGTGAGCGTGAAGCTCGGGACCGACACCGCAACCTCGTCGACATCGTCTGCCAGCGCCGACCGGACGATGCTCACCGTGTGGGTGCCGGTGGTGGTGCCGTCCTCGGCCGTCACCGTCAGCGCCACCGTGGTGGTGCCCACAGCGAGAGGCACCGCCGCGCTCTGCTGGTCGCTGATCACCTCGATGCTGGCGCCGCCCCTGCCGTCGAGGTCCAGGCTGCTGCCGTCGACCGACGCGCTCATGGTCATGGTCGTCCCGCGGGCCGCTGCCGCTGTAAGCGTCGCCTCCGTGACCTCGTAGGCGACGGTCTGCCACTGCGCGGACTGCGTCGGCGACAGTGCGTAGCTCCGCCCGGCGAACAGCTCCAAGCTGCTCAGCGATATGTCTGTGCTGGGGCCGTCGTCGTCGGTGAGGGTGACGCTCGCCTTGTTGTTGTAGAGGAAGCCGACACCCCTGCTGCCGTCGGGACCGAGCGCCACATAGAACCTCTCGCTGTTCTCGTCGAGGCTGTCTTGTGCGGCGACGATGTTCACCGTGCGGCTGCTGCCCGGCGCTCCCACGGTGGTGGCGGTCTCGCCGGGGTCGGCGTCGGCGTCGCCGGGCCAGTCGAAGCGCGAGTAGCCCACGAGGGCATCGCCGATCCAGGTGACGCCGCCGTCGATGGCGGCCTCGGGGCTCGGGGCGCCCAGGGTTACGTCGATCGAACTGCCCCGCACGAGCGCCCGGTCGGTGTCGGTGGACAGGTGCAGGATCGCCACCACCGGCCACGGCTTCGCCTCCGTGGCTGTGTTCTTCAGCGTGCAGGCCAGCGAGTCGCCCTCCACCACAGTGCGGGTGGGGCAAGTCAGCTCGAAGTCGCCCTGTGTCACCTTGATCGATGAGTCGGAGCCGGCCACGCCGCCCAGTATCAGCAGGCCGATCCCGGCCGCCAGCACGGCGGCCATCGCCCACCGCCGATATGTGCGCCCGGAGACCCCCACGCGCGTCAGCCTATTGCCGAACTTGTATCCAAAATATGACGATTGCAACCTATAGACATGACAGTTTGTGATGATTCGCTGAATTTGGTATAGTCGGTCCCGTTGGCGCCAACTCCGCGTCCCGCGAGGGAGGGCGCCGCTGGCCCCTGGAGTCCTAGCGAGGTGACGAGTTGGACCGACCGGATGAGATGATGCGAGAGAACGAGGCCCTGCGGGAGCGCCTGTCACGCTTGAGCGGGGCCAGCCTGCGCATCAACGAGAGCCTGGACTTCGACACGGTGCTGCAGGAGGTGGTGGACAGCGCCAGGGCGTTGACGGGCTCGCGCTACGGGGCGATAACCGTCCTTGACGAGGCCGGGCAGTTCTGGAACTTCTTCGTCTCGGGCCTGACCCGCGAGGAGCACCAGGGGTTGTGGGACATGCCGGCGGGACGGGGGTTCTTCGAGTACTTCAGCGGGCGCGAGGAGCCGCTGCGGGTCACCGACATCGCCGGCCACCTGAGGGCACTGGACATGCCGGAGTTCGTGCCCTCGGTGCCGATTTCTTCTCTGCTGGTCGCTCCGATCCGCCATCAGGGGGTCGGGGTCGGGACGGTCTATCTGGCCCATGAGACGGTCGGCCGGGAGTTCACCCGGGAGGACGAGGAGACGCTGGTGCTGTTCGCCTCCCAGGCGGCGATGGCCATCGCCAACGCCCGCCGCCACCGCGAGGAGCGGCGGGCCCGCTCGGACCTGCAGACGCTGATGGACACCTCCCCGGTGGGTGTGGTGCTCTTCGATGCCGCGACGGGCGCGCCGGTGTCGTTGAACCGCGAGGCGCGCAGGATCGTGGACAGCCTGTGCAATCCCGGCCAGACGCCCGAGCAGCTGGTGGAGGGGTTGACCTTCAGGCGGGCCGACGGGCGGGAGATCGCCCTGGGGGAGTTCTCGATGGCCGAGCTGCTGCGCGGCGCGGAGAGTGTGCAGGCCGAGGAGATCGTCCTCGAGGCGCCTGACGGGCGCAGTGTCACGGCCCTGCTCAATTCCACGCCCGTCCTCTCCGAGCAGGGTCAGGTCGAGTCGTTGGTCATCACTCTGCAGGACATGGCCGACGTCGAGGAGCAGGAGCGGCTGCGGGCCGAGTTCCTGGCGATGGTCAGCCACGAGTTGAGGACTCCTTTGACCTCCATCAAGGGCTCGGCGGCCTCGATCATGGATTCGGGGCCGGACCTCGACCCCGCGGTGGCGCGCCAGTTCGTGCGCATCATCGGGGACCAGGCCGAGCACATGAACGCCCTGGTGGCGGACCTTTTGGACGTGGCCCGCATCGAGACGGGCACGCTGCCGGTGGGTCCCGAGCCCGCGGATGTGGCCGTGCTGGTGGACCGGGCCCGCAGCGCCTTCAACAGCGCGGGGGGCCGCAACAACCTCGCCATCGACATAGAGCCGGAGCTGCCTTTGGTGATGGCGGACCGGCGGCGCATCGTGCAGGTGCTCACCAACCTGCTGTCCAACGCGGCCCGCAACTCCCCGGAAGCCTCCGTCATCACGGTGAGCGCGGTGCGAGACGGCGTTCATGTGGCGGTCTCGGTGGCCGACGAGGGGCGCGGCATCCCGGCCGAGAGCCTGCCCAAGCTGTTCCGCAAGTTCCATGGGACGCACCCCGAGGAGCAGGGAGGCGACACCGGGCTGGGCCTGGCCATCTGCAAGGGCATAGTCGAGGCCCACGGGGGCCGCATCTGGGCCCACAGCGACGGACCGAGAACCGGGGCGTGCTTCACCTTCACGCTTCCATCGGTCGAGGACTCCGGCGCCGCCGGCGGGCTCGCATCGACATCGACGCCGAGTGAGCAGAAGGCGCACGAGCAGCGGCCGCGCATCCTGGCGGTGGACGACGACCCCAACGACCTCCGCTACATCCGCGACACCCTCACCAAGACGGGCTACGACCCGGTCGTGACCGGCGAGCCGGCCGAGGCGCTGCGCCTCGTCGAGGACGAGGCGCCCGAGCTCGTGCTGTTGGACCTGATGCTTCCGGGTACCGACGGCATCGAGCTGATGGGCCACATCCTCGACATAGTCGACGTGCCCGTCGTCTTCCTGTCCGCCTACGGCCAGGACGAGACGATCGCCCGGGCCTTCGACACCGGCGCCGCCGACTACGTCGTGAAGCCCTTCTCGCCCACCGAGCTCGCCGCGAGGATCAGGGCGGCCCTGCGCCGCAGAGCGGCCGCAGAGCCCGCAGAGCCCTACGTGCGGGGCGAGTTGACCATCGACCACGCCGGGCGCACGGTGACGCTGGCGGGCCGTGTTGTGCACCTCACGCCGACCGAGTACCGGGTCCTGGCCGAGCTCGCAGCCAACGCCGGACAGCTGGTGACCTATGACCGCCTCCTTGACCGGGTATGGCAAAAGAGAGGACGCGACACAGACATACGGCCCGTGCGCACCATCGTCGGAAGAGTCCGCCGCAAGCTCGGCGACGACGCCGACAACCCCACCTACATCTTCACCGAGCCCCGCCTCGGCCTCCGCATGCCCCAGCCAGAGCCCCAGCGGTGACGAGATCGGCCCGACCGATCAGGGCTGGGTGAGCATCTTTATTGCGATGTCTTTTGCTTCGTCGAGGCTTTCGACGACGGCGTCGGGTGGGACGGATCGCAGCACGTTGAGTGTGTCCATGCTCCGCTGGGGCTGTGCGTGGAGTCCCATGATGATGCAGCGGGTGTGGTGGGTCTCGGCGGTTTTGATGAGCCGCTCGATCACTTTGGTGGCGCTGTCGTCGAGGTAGACGGTTTCTGTGAAGTCGAGGATGACGATTTCGTGTTGGCTGATGTCGAGGCTGATCGTTTTGATCAGCTTGTTGCTGGACGCGACCGTGACGGTGCCCTTGAACGCGACGAGGCCTATGCGTGCCGAGTAGGCGTCGAGTTGGTCTTCGCCCAGGCTGGGGCCGAGGAAGCTCTGGTCCCGGAACGGCAGAGAGACGATGCGGTCCAGTTCCAGTCGCTCGAATTGTCTGGCGAGACCCAAAAACGACGCGATGAGCCCGATCGCGACGGCTGTCACAACGTCGACGAAGAGCAGCAGTCCGATGGTGACGACCTGCACGACGAGGTGCTCGGGCAGGCCTTTGGCAGCCTGGTAGAGGAACGGCCAGTCGATGATTCTGGCGCCGATGTAGACCAGGATGCCCGCCAGCGCGGCCTGCGGTATGAGCTGGACCAGCGACGTCAGGACCGAGGTGATGGCCAGCAGGGTCGCCGCGCAGACAAGCCCGGCCAGCCGCGTCCTTCCACCGGTATCGATGTTGGCCACGAAGCTGGCAGTGGTGGACCCGCCGGGCATCCCGCCGACGAGTCCGGCGGCCAGGTTGCCCAGTCCCTGACCCACCAGCTCCTGGTTGGGCTTGTGGCTGCTATGGGTCAGCGAGTCGGCCACCTGCGCGCAGACCAGGCTGTCGAAGGAGGCCAGCACCGCGATGGTGATCGCCCCGGGCATCAGTCGAATCAGGTCCGGGCCCAACGTCCGCGGCCAGTGCAGCTCGGGCCATCCCAACTGCAGCTGGTCTATGACGGGAGCCCCATCCAGCCACAGCGCGCCCACGAGCGTCCCCGCGATCAACGCCGCGAACGGCGCCGGCAGCAGTCGTCGGAGCGGGCGGGGCCACACCACCGCGACTGCGATGGTCACCACCGCGATGGTCAACGCGCTCGGGTTGATGTCGCCGAGCGCGTCGGACCACAGTCTGATCGTTGTCACGAAGCTGCTGTGAGCCACCTCAGCGCCGACCAGCGGAAGGGCCTGGCTGGCGATGAGAAGGATCCCGAAGCCCGACAGCAGCCCGCTGATCACCGAGTAGGGCATGTAGGACAGCAAATAGCCGACTCGCAGCAGACCGAGCAGTATCTGGATGGCTCCGGCGAGCACGATGATCGCGAAGATGTCGGCG
Source organism: Acidimicrobiia bacterium (assembly GCA_022820805.1). Taxonomy (GTDB): domain Bacteria; phylum Actinomycetota; class Acidimicrobiia; order Acidimicrobiales; family Aldehydirespiratoraceae; genus Aldehydirespirator. The sequence goes on along the minus strand of JAJEEV010000023.1, from coordinate 8,743 downwards.
ACGCTGTGGCCCTGGCTGACCAACAGGGCCGCGACCGCGACCGCCACCGGGCTGTTGGCGCCTGAGATCATGCCGCGGGTGCCGCCGAAGGCCGCGGCCCCCACGCCCACGGCCACCGCGCCATAGATCCCCGCGGTCGGGCCCAGGCCCGACACGACCCCCAGCGACAACGCCAGCGGCAACATGATGAGAGCCGCGATGACGCCACCGAGCAGCTCTCCTCTCAGCGTCGCGGCGTCGTACCCGGCTTGTTTCGGCAACGCCACCCCAAGTCGCTCAGCAGCCGGTCAAATCAGCTGCGGTGTACGATCCGCAGTCTCTCAGCAGCCGAGAACGAGTGCTTGTCAGGTGCCAGCGCCTTGTCAGCTGCCTGCGCCGCCGCGCTGTTGCCAGTTGACTCTGTGGTCGGTGTCGTGGTCCAGTCCGCTGTGGGACCTGTCCGATTCCACGCCCGCTGTCGATTCGATGGTGCCGCTGTTGAGGGTCAGGGTGTCGGCGAGCACCGCGACGCCCCGCGTCGAGTAGTTGGGCTCGACCACGGTGTGGGTGAACGTGAGCGTGGTCGTGCCGCTGCCGCTGGCATAGGCGGCCTGCTTGGCGCCCCAGTCCGCCGGGTCCATGTCGATGGTCAACTGCGGGCCGCCGGTCACCTCAACGGCCTCGCTGAAGGTGACCGAGATCTCGATCACGTCGCCCAGGCCGTAGGTGCCGTCGCCGCCCGCGTCCGACGTCACCGCCACCGCGGTCACCTCCGGCGCAGCCACCGCCGGCGGCGGCGCTGGTGCCTGCTGCCAGTCGACTCTGTGGTCGGGGTCGTGGCCGAGACCGGTGTGGGACAGGTCGGCGTCGGTGGTTCCCGCCGCGGTGGGCTGATACGGCGAGGCGAGCCGGATCGCGCCGCCGTTCAGCGTCAACGTGTCAGCCAGCACCGCGATGCCCCGCGTCGAGTAGTTCGGCTCGACCACCTCATGGGCGAACACCAGCGTGGTCGTGCCGCTGCCGCTGGTGTAGGCGGCCCACTTGGTGCCCCAGGCTGCGGGGTCCATGTCGATCGCCAATTGCGGCACGCCGCCGGCGGTGTCCACCGTCACCGCCTCGCTGAAGGTCACCGCCACCTCGATCATGTCGCCCAGCGCGTAGATGCCGTCGGCGCCTGCGTCTGACACCACCGCCACCGACTCGACGCGCGGCGGTGCCCAATGGGTCAAGAACACGCCCTCAACCGACGCCGACAGGCCCTCGGGGTCCGTCGCGGTGACCGTCACAGCGATGGCCACCGGGTCCGGCGGCGCCGGATCCATCGCGCCCCAGTCGGCCTCGGTGTCGGCCCGGAACCACACCAGATGCGCGACCACCTCCGGGCGGGCCCTCTGTTCCAGCTCCTCAGCAGTGAGGACGTGCACCAGCTCCACCAGCGCCGCCTGCGCGGGATCGGACAGCGCCACCGTGAAGGTCAACTCGTCGCCGTCGGGGTCGCTGAAGATGCCGTCGAAGTCCTTGGTCACCAGCACACCGCGCGGCGCGTTGCCCGACGCGGTGAAGCCCGCATAGTTCTGCGACTGCTCGTCGATCACCGGCGCCCGGTTGGCCGCCTGCGTGCCGTGCGCCGCGGGCTGGTCGGTGAACTCCTGCACCTTCACACCCCACAGGCCGCGCAGCGCATTCTCGTCCTCATCCGGCGGCGTGTAGCCCACCGTCACCGTGGAGCCCGGCGGCACCGCCCGCGCCAGCGTCACCGTCACCACCGAACCGTCAACAGACACCGTGCCCGTGCCCAAAATGTCGACCGTGCCGCCGCCGGAGGTCGCCCGCACAGGCGCCCCGAAAGCCGAAGTCGACTGCGCACCCGCACCACCAAAGCCAAGCACACCACCCTTGCCGCCATCTCCGACCGCGCCGCCGTTGCCGCCCGCGCCACCCCCGGGTGGTTCCGCCGTCACCTTGAAACTGCCCCCCGACGGCGCCAGACCCTGGGTGAGCGGCTCGTCGAAGGTCATCTTGAGCTGGGTCCCCGACACCGACGAGCTCCGGAACGACGGGCCGGAGCTGCCGGAGGCGCCGCCGGCGCCGCCGCCCGATTCCGTCAGGCGAACCGACAACTTCTGATTGGTCGACCATACTTCCGCTGGTGATGGCCTCCAAGCCGCGGCCGTACCGTTGCTAGCGAGAGTTGCGTCAGCCACCGGAAAATCACGGTCGTCCACATGCAGAGTCCACCGTTGGGAAAATGAATTGGTCAAAACGATTACTAGATAGTTTCGGTTCGAAGTATCCTTGCCCGCCATAAGTCGTGTGATTTGATAACTCGTACCTCCCTTTGTGAATGAGTTGTCCGTAAGTGTGCCTGCATTGCTGCAATCACGATTCCCACCGACACCCTCCCAGCAACCCCATCCGCCTATTACTACCGATCTCGCGGTCAGCGTGGCCTCCCAGACCACCCCCGGCGGCAGCGGCGTGTCGTTCCTCACCCCCCTGGCGTCGAAGCTCGGCACGGCCGGGTTGCCCCGGGTGCCTCGCAGCGGATTCTGGGACGGCTTGGTGTAGGCGAGGGTGACCGTGTCGCCGAACTCGACCGGTGTGTCCAGGACGAGTTTCACCCCGGCGTTAGAGTTGCCGAAGAAGCTGACGCCGGCGACGTTGCGCGGCACGCCGTTGACGGTGACGGTGAACGCGTCGGGGGCCGGCGCCGACCACGGGGCCAGGCTGTAGAAGAAGTACGCCAGCAGGTCGGTGCCGTTCACGCTGGTCCACCACACGTACGGGGTCGTGTTGTCGACCGCCATGTCGCTGAACGCGGGCATCACGGTGCCGTCGGTGTAGGCGACCTGTCGGCATTCGGGGCACGTTCCGTCCCAGTTCGGGTCATAGCTCAACGTGAGCGTGGCTCCGGGGGGGATCAGATAGAAGCCGGGGCCGTCCCACAGCTCCAGGTGGATCAGCCGGTCGTTGCATTTGGCTCGCCAGCCGTCGAGGCCGTTGCCGTCGATGGGGCCTGCTGTGGCGTCGGTGGTGGCGAACGACCCGTATTCGACGCCGTTCACCTTCAAGGTGAACGCCGCGTTGGCCGGGCACAGGGTGCCCGACATCGGATGCGGATATGGGATGTTGTCGCCGCCTGTTGTGCCGGTGTCGATGGGCTTGGGGAGGTGGATGTAGACGTTCTGCGCGTCCGCGGTGATGCGGGCGGGCGGCTCCGCCGTGGCGCCGGTCACCTCGCCGTGGACGGCCAGCTTCACGGTGGAGGTGGACGGGCTTTGCCAGGGCGTAACAGTCGACGGGAAGCTCCGGCCGAGCAGTCCGTCTGCGATGCTCCACCCCGCAAGCGCGCCCGAGTCCTCAGCGTTGGAATCTGTATACGCAACAAGGGTTCCGGTCATTTCATTGGTTTTGACGTCGACCATCAGCCAGTACGTCGTGTTGGCGGCCAGGCTGATTCCGCCGCCGGGGGCGTGGAACGCGTTGCGGCCCACGCTCAGCGAGGACGGTTTGGTCAGCGTGCCCAGGCTGCTGTCGGGGTAGTAGTGGGACGCGCCGGGCGCGTCTGTATGGATGCTCACGGTGTAGGCGTCCGTTGACTGGCTGGCACCGACAGCGTCGAAATCGAGCTCCGCCCGGGTCAGCTTGTAGCCCTGGCTGTTGGGGCCGGTGGTGAACGCCTGGGCGATGTCGAAATTGAGCGGGAGAATGCCGTCTCTGTCTTTCCCGGTGGTGCTCACCAGCTTGACCGGACTGGGGGCGCCGGGTTCCGGGGGCGCGGCTGTGGCGTGGACGGCGAAACGCATTATCTCGTTGGAAGTATCGGGCCAGGCGACGCTGTCGAAATCCCGGCGGCGGGATGTGTCCCCGATGCTCCAGCCCGCTGCAGCGCCGACGTCCTCCCGGGACTCAGACACCTCCAGCGTGGAGCCAGCATTGTTGGTCTGGGAGTCGAAGACCACCCAGTAGGTCGTGTGGGCGTGCAGTTTGATGCCGTCGCCGGGGGCGGTGAACGTGTTGAGTCCGGCGCTCAGCGTGGCGGGGTTGGTCAGCGTGGCGAGGCTGCTGCCCGGGGAGCCGGAGGAGTCCGAGTGGATGCTCACGCTGTAGGTCGGAGTCCCCGCGACGGCGCTCATGTCGATGTCGATTTGGGTCAACCGGTAGCTGGCGCGCTCGCCGCCGGTGGTGAACGATGAGGCAACGTCGTAAGCGAGATACGCGGTGCTGCTGACGGTCCGCTGGCAGAGGTTGCTCACCGCGGGCGCGGCGGCGCCCACCAGCCGGCCGTGCACGGCAAGTCGCAAGGAAAGGCCGTCAGTCTTGGTCCAGGCAGTGCCGGAGAGGCCCCGGCTGAGGTGTTCGTGCGCGATGCTCCATCCCGGACGCGCGCAGTCCTCCGGGTCATGCTCCGTTGGCGTCAAGACGGTTTGTAAGGCATTGGTGTTGTAGTCCGCGATGTCGACGACCACCCAGTACCTCGTGTTGGCGGCCAGGGCGATCCCGTCGCCGGGGGCCGTGTACGTGCTGATGCCTGTGCCAATGGCGGACGGGTTGGTCAGCGTGCCCACGATGGTGCCCGGGGAGGGCGGGGAGTGCGGCAAGTGCGAGTCCCGGTGGATGCTCACGCTGTAGGCCGGATCCATCATCCCAGAAGCAAGCGCGAAGTCGAGTTCCAGGCTGGTCAGCCTGTAGCCCTGGGCGTTGGAGCCGGTGGTGAACGCCTGGGCGAGGTCCTTGTGGAAGACGCTCACCGAGTGGGCACTCTGATTGAGGTTTCTCACCAGCTGCCCGGCCCGGCTCAGGGACGCGGGTTCGCCGGGCTGCGGGGTCGGGTCGGGCCCGACCACGCTGCGGTTGTGCACCGGACGGTTGTTCAGCGCGGCCGCCCTGACGCCCCGGCTGTTTTGGATCGGGTTGGTCGCCGGCGGTGTGTAGCTCACCGCGACCCGCTCGCCGATATACACCGGATCGGTCAGCCACAGCCGCACATAGGCGCCGATGACCTGCGCCGGCGTTCGTATTTGGCGCGTCTCGCCGTTCACCGTCACCGTGAACGCCGACGTCGCCGGGACCGACGAATCATCCAGGACCTGGTCATAGGCCAACGTCACCGTCGCCCCGCTCGTCACCGCGCGAGAAACCACGGGCCCGTCGGTGCGCTGCGCCTCAGCCGGCGCGGCGTCAAGCGTCAGCACCAGGAGCGCCAGCGCGGCGACGGCGAAGAGCGCGAGCAGGCAGCCAGCGACGCCGCCGACGCGGCCGAGGGACCGGCGGGCCGGTGAGAGGGCGGGCCCGTACCGGCTGCGGGGGCTCACGCCGCCGCGCCCGGCACGCTGGCGGCGCTAGAAGCTACCCGGGCGCGAGAATCTCCGGGGGGGGGGTATGGAAGCAGCGGCACCGCCGCCGCGCCGGCGGCGGCACCGGCAGCGCCCGGTGTGGCGCGGTCCGGCGCGCCGGCGCCCGTGCCCAGGTCAGCGTCGGATGAGCCCGTGCTGAACGCGCTGAACCTGTCGGCCACCGTCGAGCGCAGTCCCGGAATGGCGGCGGCGGCGTCGTTGTGGGTGGGGTTGGTCGCGGCCGCGGGCTGCGGGGCGGAGGCGGCCGGCGTCGACGAGCGGCGGGCCGGTAGGAGACTCATGCAGACCACTCCTTTGCCTGTGGCGTGGACCCGACAATCTAGCACAGCCCGACATGTCCAAGCCATGACGAGCGATGAGAGTTTCATCACAGCATGTGACGATGCGACGGGATCCGGCATAGAACGCGGCCCCAGAGCCTCCGAAGCGGCAGCGGCAACTGGTCAGCGATGCACACGCCCTCTCCTGAGCAGGTGATTGTGTGTGCGGTCGCGATGGCGCACGAACGCTGCCGGCGGCCGAGACTACAAAGACGGCCTCCGCGCAGACGCCAACAGCGACGGCCGCAGCTGCCTGCGCTGGGATGCCAAGCTGTGGCCGGCACGCTGATGGGCTGACCGCGACAGCAGATCCGGTGACCGCCCGGCGGGCGGCTGTGTGGACGCCGCGGGGCAGGGTTGCGGTCCGTGCGGGCCTGGCGCGCCCGTGGCGCGGCGCGGGCAGCGGGCCGGGGATTCGGGGTCCTGTGGGAGATGTCGGCGGGTGAGTGGCCTCAGCGGCCGCTCACCTGGGCCAGTACTGCACGTCGTGGTCGTATTCGCCGGCGTTCAGCAGGTACACGAACACTCCGGTCGGCTCGCCGGACTCCGAGGGCAGCTCCCACCACCCCTTGAGATCGTCAGGCACATGCATGTTCGACTCATACACGCTGTATTCGGCGTCTCTGCCGTCCACCTCCAAACGCCTCGTGGCCTTACGCTCGTACACGTCGGTGGGGTTGTCGGTGGCGAGGATCTGAGCAGTGAGCACCTTCGCGTGCTCCAGGTTGTATTCGTCCACCAGCTCACGCACATTGACCAGTGTCGCCATCTTGTGATGGACCCGCGCGAGGCCCGGTATTGTCATTGGCCCTCTGGCCAAGCTGAACCCCGCCGCGTTCCTGGTCTGCTTTGAGGGGTTGGACATCCAGTACTTCCTGTCGGCATGGCGCAGGTGGTTGTCCATGAACTGCAAGAACGCGTCGACGTCGCCCCAGCCCTCATCGACCAGGATGCTCTCCACGCGGTGCTTGCGTTGCTCCAGGCGCCGGTGAAGCTCCGTGATGCTGTGCTGGGACACGGTTTGGGCTCTGTCGGCGATCAGGAGCACCTTGTAGATGAGTTCGATGGCGATCCCGGCACAGACCAGGCCCACATTCAGCCTGTGATGATCTATCGGTCGCCCCGGTGCGGTCCGGCCCCTGCCGCTGTCGGCGTCCTCTCGCAGAGCCGCCCTCATCCAAGCCATCGAGTCCCCGTACCAGTTCGAGGCGTCCGCGCAGTGATGGAAGCTGACCCACTCCCAGGTGGTCATCGCCATGATCCGCGGGCCTTCCCTGTTGCGTCATCGCCATCCCGAAGGGCGTCTGAGGGGCCGGAGGGGGGCTCTGGGACCCTACCGTGCGACATGCACCGAACAGGTCGCCTCAGGCCGCGTCGGACGTGTCGGACGCGTCGGGCCGCAGCTGCTCGTGAGCCTCGCCGTGGTTGCGCCGCCGCGTCAGCGACGGCGGTCTGCGCTCAGCGGGCTCTCAGTTTGGTGGTCATGGCGTCGGGTCTCCTGTCCGTCGTGTCAGCAGAACAGGATCACCGGGTAGAGCTCGTGCACGCCGTGGTGGTGCTCCATCCACTCCTGGCCAGCCGGGCCGACCGGTAGCAGTTCGGGCGGGTCAGGTGGTGGTTGCGTGTCCTGTCCTCGACGTGGGCGGCCCAGGCGTCGCAGCCTGCGTGGCCCGGCGCGAAACGCGTCGGCGAGGTGTAGTGGGTGGTCTTGAGCATCACGTCGGCGGGCAGGACTGTGCGGCAACGCTCCGCCAGCGACAGACCGGTGTCTGACAGCAGGTAGCCGACGTCGTTGAGCTCAGCAGGTGCCCCGCGGGCCCCGGCGGGCGGGTGCGCCTTTCGAGTACGTGGCCGCAGCCTGGGCCGGCGCCGGCGCGGGGGTGTCTGTGCGGCTGCGCCGCCGCAGTCATGTCAGCAGCGGTGCCTGAGAGCCGCTGACGTGGCCACGCTGCACGCCGGGCTCCCGGCGTGGGCTGGAGGTATCGCCCGGTTGCCCGTCGGCGTGGTCCCCGGAGGGCTTGTGCCGCGTCGCTGCGGCGCCGCGCGCGGCCCGATGCCGGTTCAACCCCCCGCCGCCGCGGAGCCTGCGGCGCGAGACCCGCGATGCGAGGCTGCGGCTCTGTCGGGGAGCGATCCCCAGGACCCCGCAAAGGTGATGCCCGGCTTGGTTGCGGCAATTGCCCGTCGGCCCGCAACGGAGGATCCCGCGGCCTGCTGTCGGGCTCCCCGGGCGGTGCCTCACCGAGTCGCTCAAGCGGGGCCGCGACCAGTCCCGGCGATCTCACCGAGCCCACAACAAGCCGGCGGCGGGCCTCGCCCAACAGGGCTCGAGTCCACCAAACGCGAACTCGCGCACGGCGCCGGAGCCGCGGTGGGCGAAAGCGCCGCCGATGAAGCCCGGCTGTGGCTGCTCGCCGGGTCGGCTGGAGCCCGCTCGCCGGCAATTTCGCGTCGATCCCCGAGGAGGGATCGATGGTATTTTCGCGTCGATCAGGAAACGGCTATCCTAGGATTATTCGATCAAAGAACTGAGGTATCATGATTTTCAAACCAAACAAAATAATGTCTGTATTTTTGTGACCCAACTCACCCGACCGTTTGGCCGAAAATCCTGTACGTGCATGTGGACGCCCCCCGTTTCCCGATGGCATTTCGTGCGCCCCGAAATCAATAAAAAATCGAAGTGGGCGCGCGCCAATCCGTGACCCCATAGCTCCCACGACCTCCCCAGTTGGATCTTTTTTCAGACTATGAAACCGCTGAGTCGTGATATTCGACGCGAAATACCCCCCGGCGAATCGACGCGAAATACCCCCCCGGGACCCCTGGCGTCGGCAGCGTCGCAGGCACCGCTGACCAACCCTCGCGACGCTGCCTAGGCCCCCTGCTTCTGGGCCGCAGCCGTCCCCGGCAACCTGGCCCCAGGAGCTCGCCCCTGCTGTCTGCTCCTTGCTCGCCCCTGCTTCTGGGCCGCCAGCGCCGCAGGCCGCCTCTCGCGTCCCGGCCACGACCCCCAGCGCCGCAGGCCGCCTCTCGCGTCCCGGCCACGACCCCCAGCGCCGCAGGCCGCCTCTCGCGTCCCGGCCA
>JAJEEV010000002.1 GCA_022820805.1 Acidimicrobiia bacterium | reverse complement strand
AACGTCGCGTTCGTGCTGGCACTGGCCTCGCCCCTCGTCACCCGGGCCCGGCCCTGCGTCCGCCTGTTGGTGATGCTGGCCCTGCTGGGCGTGATCGCGCTGCTGACCCGCTACGATCCGTCGGTGATGCGGGCCGCGGCCACGGCGCGCACCCACCACAGCAGCAGCGCCGTGGGCCGATGGATCAGCCACGCGACGGGCCCGCCGAAGGCGCCCGCGGCGACACCGCCGGTCAGGCCCCACATCATCACCGGGGCGGTGGCCGGCCCAGCAGCCACGTTGGCGGGCAGCGACGCCAGCGGCACGGTGCCGAACACGGCCACCAGCAGCGGCATCACCGCCAGCTGGGCGCCCGCGGTGGTGGCGGCCGCCAGCCGCAGCGGGCGCGGGCCGGGAAGCATCTCGGCCAGCGCGGGCGTGATCCACAGCAGCCCGCAGGTGGCGCACACCGAAAGTTGGAAGGCCAGCACCCGCACCAGGAACGGGTCGGCCACCAGCACGCCGGCCACAGCCCAGGCCAGCGTCCGGCGCCCTGTCTCGGGGCGTCCCAGCGCTGCGCTGGTCACGGCCACGCCCGCCATGGCCGCGGCCCGCAGCACCGACGGCTCGAAGCGGGTCAGCAGCGCGAACACGCCCAGCAGGGCCAGCAGCACCACCAGGCGGACGCCGGGCCGGGCCCGGGTGACGAGGGGCGAGGCCAGTGCCAGCACGAACGCGACGTTCTGGCCCGACACCACCAGCAGATGGCCGAGCCCCGCGGCCCGGAAGTCGTCGTAGAGCCGGGGCGACTGGCCTCGGTCGTCGCCGTAGACCATCCCCGCGAACATGGCCCGGCTGTCGCGGGGCAGGCTCACCGCCCCGGCCTCCAGAAGCCGCCTCACCCGGTTGGTGAAGGCGGCCACCGGCGCGGCCTCGACCCGGGCTCCGACCCGGTCGACAGTCACGGTGGCCGCGACATGGCGCCACCGGTGCCAGTCGCTGGTGGCGGGGCGGGCCGTCCCCCAGAGCTCCACCCGCTCCCCGGTCAGAGCGTCGTCGAGGCGTCCGGCGACCGCTCCGTAGGCCCGGGCCTCCAGCCGGGCGCCGGCGTGGCGGACGGTGACCCTGACGCCGCTGGTGCCCAGGGGCCTGGGATCGTCGAGCAGGGTCACCCAGCCCTCGACGGGCCCCTCGGGCGGATCGGCCAGCCCGTCGAGGGCTCGGGCACCGAAGAAGCCGGCGAACGCGGCGAACACCGCGAACGCCAGCAGCGGGCGCGGCTTCCAGGCGAACGCCGCGGCCAGGGCCAGCGCCAGCACGAGCGGGACGCCGACCAGCACCCACGATCCGAGCGCGGCGCCGGCCGCGGCCGCGTACGGCATCACGGTCGGGGCCCTCAGCCATCCGTACACCGCAGCCATCACCGGCCCGCCCGCTGGACCGGAGCGTCCGACCAGCGTCACCGGCCGGCCACCGTCGCCCGCGGCCGGATCTGCTCGAGCTTGACCGGCCCGATGCCGGAGACCTCGATCAGCTCGTCGACGCTTCCGAAGGGCCCGTTGCGCCGCCGGTGCTCGACGATGGCCTCAGCCAGCGACGGCCCGATACCGGGCAGCGACTCCAGCGAGGCCGCGTCGGCGGCGTTGATGTCGACGGGGCCGGACCCGGCCTGAGCGACTCCCCCTGCTCCGATGCCGCTGGAGCCGGTCACGACCGGCACCAGGTCCGGTCCCGACGTCTCGCCGAACGCCGGCACCCAGACACGCGACCCGTCGGCCAGGGGCTCGGCCAGGTTGAGCCGGATCCGGTCGGCTTCGGCGGTGAACCCGCCGGCGGCGGCGATGGCGTCGGCCACCCGGCTGGAGGCAGGAAGCTCATGGACACCGGGACGGACCACCGCCCCGACCACGTCCACCACGAGCGCAACCGGCTCGGGTTCCGCCGGCGGCGGAGGGGCCGGAGCGGGGATCGAGACGGTGCCGGCCATCGGAAGGATCTCGGCCGGGTCCGGCCCCGCGGGCGGGCGCAGGGCCCACCAGCCCCCGAACGCGGCCGCGGCCACTCCGAGCACGCCGAGGACCACGGCCGCCACCGACACCCCGAGGCGGTCGGCCAGTGTCCCCGGCGACAGCGAGGACAGGATCGGGGGCCTGCGCTCCCCGTTGCGATCCTCGGGCGTGCTCACCCCGTGTCTCCCGCGCCGCCTGCAATCAGACCGACACGGGAGGCGGCCGGCTAGCCGGCTGTGAGGCTAGCGGTCCTCAGGAACACAACCGCCGACGGTCCTGAGCCGCGGCACGCCCACACCCGCGCCGGTGCAGCCCGGCTGTCGACGCCGTCAGAAGAGGGCGGCGGAGAGTCGCTTGCGCCAGGCCGCGGTGCGCGGATCGTCGGGACCGAGCACCTCCAGCAGGTCCACGAAGCGCTGCCGGGCGTCCTCGTCGGACTTGACCGTCGCCAGCAGAGCGGCCAGCTCGGCCTCGATGTCCTGTGCGGTGCCGCCGGAGGCGTCGTCGGAGCCCTGCACCCGGGCCAGCGCCATCAGGCGCCGGATCTCGGGCGTGTCCGGGACCCGCTCCATCAGGGTGACCGCCTCGTCGCTGCGGCCGCCGTCGATCAGCAGCGCCGCCAGTGCGGCGACCGCGTCGGAGTTGTCCGACTCGATCTCGAGGGCGGCCCGCAGCGACGCCTCGTCGCCCGCGGCGATCAGCCTCTCCACCTCGGTCATCTCCGGCGTCGGCACGAGCTTCTGCACGAACTCGCGCACCGTGGCCTCGCCCTGGGCCCCAAGGAACCCGTCGGCGACCTGGCCGTCCACCATGGCGTACACCGCGGGGATCGACTGCACCCGGAAGGCCTGCGCCACGCCGGGGTTCGCCTCGATGTCGACCTTGGCCAGTTCCACCGCGCCGTTGGTCTCGGCGATGACCTTCTCGAGGATGGGCGTGAGCTGGCGGCAGGGCTCGCACCAGGAGGCCCACAGGTCCACCACCACGGGGACGGTCTGGGACCGGTCCACCACCTGGGCCTGGAATGTGGCGTCACCTACGTCGGCCATGGGCACCGCAACGTAGCCGGATCGGGCTGCAATCACCCCACCCGCCGTCCGAACCCGGGCCGGGCCGGGCATCCTGTAGCTCCCGCCCCGGCGGGTCCAGCCCGACCCAGGAGACCCGGATGAAGATCGACGCTTGGATTGGACTGCCCGAGGCCTCCAGCCCCGACCGGCTGGCCACCGTCGGCGCCCGGGCCAGGCAGGTGGAACAGGAGGGCTACAGCGGGCTGATGTCGGCCGAGACCAGCCACGACCCGTTCCTCCCGCTCGCTCTGGCCGCCGAGCACACCGAGCACCTCGATCTGATGACCGCCATCGCGGTGGGCTTCGCCCGCAACCCCATGGTGCTGGCGCAAGTCTCCTGGGACCTGCAGGCCATGTCCGGCGGGAGGTTCATGCTCGGGCTGGGCAGCCAGATCCAGGCCCACATCACCAAGCGCTTCTCGATGCCCTGGTCGCGCCCCGCGGCCCGCATGGAGGAGATGATCGCCGCCATCCGGGCCATCTGGGAGGCGTGGCAGACCGGCGAGCGCCTCAACTTCCGGGGCGAGTTCTACCGCCACACCCTTATGACGCCGATGTTCAGCCCCGGGCCGCTCGACGTGCCGCCGCCGCCCATCCTGATCTCGGCCGTCGGGCCGCTCATGACCGAGGTGGCCGGCCGGGCCGCCGACGGTCTGGTGTGCCACGGCTTCCAGACCGCCGACTACCTGCGCGACGTGATGCTGCCCAAGGTGCACGCCGGGCTGGCCGCGTCGGGGCGGGACCGCTCCGACTTCCAGATCTCGATGCCGGTGTTCGTGGTGTCGGGGTTCGACGAGGACGATGTGGCCGCCCAGGCGGCCAGGACCCGCGAGCAGATCGCGTTCTACGGGTCGACGCCTGCCTACCGGGGGGTGCTGGAGCATCACGGCTGGGGCGAAGCCCAGACCGAGCTCAACCGCCTGTCGAAGCAGGGGATGTGGAAGGAGATGGGCGACGTCATCGACGACGAGATGCTCGACGCCTTCGCCATCGTGGCCGAGCCCCGCGACGTGCCGGTCCGCATCGCCGAGCGCTTCGGTGGCAGCCTCGACCGGCTCCAGTTCTACGCCGGCGTGCGGGGCGACACCGAGCGCTGGGCGCCCATCCTCGAGGAGATCAAGGCGGCCTGAGGCCGGCCCCACGCGAACCGATAACCTGTCGGCACCCTCGGGGCTATAGCTCAGTTGGTAGAGCGCTTCCATGGCATGGAAGAGGTCAGGGGTTCAATTCCCCTTAGCTCCACTTCGCCAAATCATATATACCGAGGTCAAGGACCACAAATCGCAGATCAGTCAGCGCCGAATGTTGCTTCTGTTGTCACTATCGGCCGCGAATAGATGGGTGACAGATGGGTGACAGATGTGTGCTGTCCCGGTACATGCTTGACGCGTTGGCTCCGGTAGGTGTGTTACACCTCTTGGACGCGGTTCCGGTAGCTGGGCGACACTGGCTCCGGTAGCTGTGTTACACGGGGGCGGTCCACGTCTGGTGGTGCTGAGCCTTCTTCACTTGTGGCGGCCTGGTCGTCACATGGGAGGGGGTCGTCGTGTTGGTGGAGCTCGGTGTGGTGGAGCAGCCGGACCCCGCGCCCGGGCCGACCTCGAGAAGCTCCGGTCGTCGTGTTGGTGGAGCTCGGTGTGGTGGAGCAGCGGCATGCGGCGGTGTTGGAGGTGTTGCGTGACGGCGCTGCGGTGTCTGAGGTGGCGCTGCGGTTCGGGGTGACCCGCCAGACGGTTCATCGGTGGCTCAGGCGGTATGCGTCGCGGGGTTTGGCGGGGTTGGCGGATGGGTCGCCGCGGCCTGATCGGTGCCCGCATCAGATGCCGGCGGAGGTGGAGGCTGTGGTGGTGCAGCTGCGGCGGGAGAATCCGGGGTGGGGTCCGCGCACGTTGTTGTTCGGTCTCGAGGCTCGGGGTGTGGTGCCGTTGCCGGGTCGGTCGTCGGTGTATCGCTGTTTGGTGCGTCACGGGCTGATCGAGCCTGAGGCGAGGCGCCGCAAGCGGTCCGATTACAAGCGTTGGGAGCGCAGCCGGGCGATGGAGCTGTGGCAGATGGACGTGATGGGCGGGGTGATGCTCACCGACGGCTCCAAGGCGTCGGTTGTGACCGGGCTCGATGACCATTCGCGGTTCGCGGTGTCAGCGTTTGTGGTGGAGCGGGCGACGTCGCGGCCGACGTGTGACGCGTTGGGCAAGGCGATGCGTGCCTGGGGGGTGCCTGATCAGGTCCTGACCGACAATGCGAAGGTGTTCACGGGCCGGTTCGGGCCCAGCGCGGGGGGTGAGGTGCTGTTTGATCGGATCTGCCGCGAGAACGGCATAAGGCATCTGTTGACGGCGCCTCGGTCTCCCACGACGACGGGCAAGGTGGAGCGGTTCCACAAGACGCTTCGGCAGGAGTTCCTCGCAGGCAAGGTGTTCGAGTCGATCGCCGACGCTCAGGCGCAACTCGACGAGTGGGTGCGCCACTACAACTTCAAGCGCCGCCACCAGGGCATCGGCGATGTGGTGCCCTGGGAGAGGTTCCGCCTGGTCATCGAGGACCGCCCCGCGAAGGTTGAGCGAGCCAAGTCCGCACCGCCGCCGCAGATCTCCACAGAGGCGACGGCCACTCGCAAGGTGAGCCGCTCGGGCAAGATCAGCTTCGCGGCGCAGCTCTATCCCGTCGGGGTGTGGCTCGCCGGTGAGACCGTCGAGGTCGCAGTGGACGCCGGGCTGGTGACGGTCAGCCATCGCGGTGTGGTGGTGGCCACCCACGCCCAAAGACACAGCCCCGCCAAGGGGGCCAAGGCTCTGCGCCGCCGCGCCAGAGCCCAGCCCAGCCGCGGTGCGAGGCCGCGTCAGGCGACGGTGGGCCAGGTCGTGACCCGCAAGGTCGACTCCGGGGGCTGCGTGTCCTTCGCCGGGGCCACCTACCGCGCCGGCAGAGCCCATCGGGGACGCCAGGTGCAGGTCGCGATCGTCGACAACACCGTGGAGATCGCCGCTGGCGGCGAGGTGCTGAGGGTGCACCCCATCCGCCACGACCGCAGCCGCGAGCACGGCGCGTTCGCCAACGCCGGCGGCAGACCGTCACGCATCAACGCCGCCTGAAACCCCCACCAGGCTGTAACACAGCTACCGGAGCCAACCTGTAACACGGGTACCGGAACTTGACAATGGGTGACAGATGGGGCGCAGGATGGGGCGCAGACCGAGTGGCAGAGCGCCACCACGACCCACGGAGAACCACTTCAATGGAGGGCCGGACAACTGTCCGGCCAAACACCGTCGGCGCCTGAGCGCACGGGAAGGAGCAGCCCTGCCTTCAATGGAGGGCCGGACAACTGTCCGGCCAAACCGGCGACGGCGCGGCGACACGAAACCGGCGAGCAGCCACCTTCAATGGAGGGCCGGACAGCTGTCCGGCCAAACCCGGGTCGAGGGTCCGCCCACCCGTCCAACATGGCCTTCAATGGAGGGCCGGACAGCTGTCCGGCCAAACCATGCTGCCATCACCCGATGGTGCTCATGTCGTGTCGCCTTCAATGGAGGGACGGACAGCTGTCCGGCCAAACCCCGTGGCGCGAGGACCTGACCCCCGAGGAGGACCGATCCTTCAATGGAGGGCCGGACAGCTGTCCGGCCAAACGGGGACCTGGTCGATATGCGGAT
>JAJEEV010000015.1 GCA_022820805.1 Acidimicrobiia bacterium | reverse complement strand
CACAACCACCAGCGGCTGCACACCCATCTCGGCGACGTCCCGCCGACAGAGTTCGAGGCGGCCTACGCTGCCCGAAGACCCGACCAACAAACGGTTGGAAACCAATAAACCGACCCTCCAAGAAAGCCAGG
This sequence comes from Acidimicrobiia bacterium, assembly GCA_022820805.1. Taxonomy (GTDB): domain Bacteria; phylum Actinomycetota; class Acidimicrobiia; order Acidimicrobiales; family Aldehydirespiratoraceae; genus Aldehydirespirator. The sequence continues at coordinate 84,433 of JAJEEV010000015.1, read as the reverse complement.
GCGGTTCACGGCTGCAATGGTCTCCCCTCGTTGAGGTCGCCCGGCCCGAGCACGGGAGCTGCGACGACCGACTCCCTACCCCCGACGTGTGCACCAGCCCCGACAACTGTTACGAGGGGATGCACGAGCATCCGTTCCTGCCCGACACACTGCATTACCACCGCGGCGGGCTGGAGCCCCACACCCACTACCGCGCCCACATCATCGTCGACGGCGTCGCGGTGCCCACGAGTGTCGCTGTCCCCCACAGCGGCTACTGCGAATACCCGGACGGGCGGCGCGCCATCGCGAGCTGGAGCAGTGGCAAGGTCTTCGGCGAGCCCGTACGGGTGGGTTGGAACCGATTCTCGCCCGACGGCGTGTGGCGCTACACCGCCGTCGGCGCATGCGTCTACATCACAACCCCGGGGCACCCCCGACACGATCCGCGCTTCTGGGAAGGCAACCCCACCGGAGCCGAGTCCGAACGCCGACAGCAGGAGTGGGACGACTCCGCAGTGTGCAAGCAGGGCCATGCCACTCAGGCACCCGAACTCTACGAGCGCATCTTTCGGCGGTGCGGCCAATCAGGGACCGGCTGCCCCACCGAGGCTGAGTTCGCTGACGGCGAATACGACGGCGGCTGGGTCGCCTGCGGCGAGCTTCGTGACAGCGGCTACTTCGACAATATCTGTCGGGCCACGACCGGCCAGCCCCGGAGCCGATGACTTCGTGACGGGGTCACCCACCCTCTGGCTGACTGGTCGCGGATTCACGCCCTGACGAGGCGTCAGAACATGCGGCCTTCGATGCGGGAGGCGGCCAGCCACACCTGCATGTCGTGGATGGTCTGGGCCATAGCCTGGCCGATCAGGTCCAGCTTGCGCACCTGCTCGATGCGCGACGAGGCCCGCTGGAGTTCCCGCTTGGGCAGCAGTTCCCCGAAGATGCCGCAAGCGTCGGCCAGCGCGATGATCACCACGTCGCGGGGTCCCGGGATCTCGTCCGAGAACAGAACCTCCATGATGCGCAGCTTCACTTCCCGCTCGGCCTTGCCGTCGACCAGCGGGTAGCGCCGGGAGCGGAACACCCACAGGAAGCGGTCCTCCTGACGCTCCAGGATGCCGGCGTCGACCAGGCGGGCCAGCGCCTCGTCGCGGAGCTGGTCGCCCTTCTTGGCGGTGAGCTCCACCCAGTAGCGGGCGTCGCGCTGGTCGCCGGCGGCGATCTCGGCCAGGGTCGGGTCGAGCAGGCTGTCACCGACCGGGGTGTCGTCGATGAGGATCAGGTTCTCGGGGTCGGTGTCGATCCGGTTCTCCAGGGCCAGGTCCATGAGCACCGCCCCGGCCAGGGCCCGGTCCATGGACCACGACGGCACGGGCGCGAACTTGCCGTTGTCGTCGTGCAGCATCAGCAGGATGATCTCTTCGGCGAATCTCAACATGCTCTCTGTGTATCACATAGGAGGCCGTCGCGGAACAGCCGCCGTTATCAGAAGTCCTCGTCGAAGGAAACCTCGCCCTCGACGCCCACCTGGTAGGCGGACACCGTGCGCTCGAAGAAGTTGGAGAGCTCCTGCACGTCCTGGAGCTCCATGAACGAGAACGGGTTACGGCTGCCGAAGCGACGGGGCAGGCCCAGCTGCATCAGCCGCTGGTCGGCCACATACTCGAGGTAGGAGCGAGTGTCGGTCACCGACATGCCGGGCACGCCCTCGCCCAGCAGCTCCGCGGCGAACTGGTGCTCGGCGTCCACCGCCTCGGCCAGCATGTCGCTGATGTCGCGGCCGAGTTGCTCGTCGAACAGCTCGGGCTCCTCGTCCCGCACCGTGCGGATGACCTCGAAGGCGAAGTTCATGTGCATCGACTCGTCGCGGAACACCCAGTTGGTGCCGGCGGCCAGCCCGTTGAGCAGGCCCTTGGACCGCAGGAAGTACACGTAGGCGAAGGCGGCGAAGAAGAACAGGCCCTCGATGCAGGCCGCGAAGCAGATGAGGTTCATCAGGAACCGGCGCCGGTCGGCCGCCGTCTGGAGCGGCCCGTTCCCGACCGAGTCCATCCACTTGAAGCAGAACTCGGCCTTGGCCCTGATCGACGGGATGTTCTCGATGGCCGCGAACGCCTCGGCCCGCTCGTCGTGGTCGGGGATGTAGCTGTCGAGCAGGTTCAGGTAGAACTGGACGTGCAGCGCCTCCTCGAAGAGCTGGCGCGACAGGTACATGCGGGCCTCGGGCGCGTTGATGTGCTCGTAGAGGTTCAGGACCAGGTTGTTGGCCACGATGGAGTCGCCGGTGGCGAAGAAGGCCACCAGACGGCGGATCAGGTGCTTCTCGGCCGGCATGAGCTTGCGGTCGAGGTCGACGAGGTCGTCGGAGAAGTCGATCTCGTCGACGGTCCAGGTGTTCTTGATGGCGTCGCGGTACATCTCGAAGAACTGCGGGTAGCGCATCGGCCGGAGGGTCAGGTCGAAGCCCGCATCCAGGATGTTGGGTCGGACGGAGGGATGCCCGGGCCGGGCCTCGGCTTCCGGAGCAGGCTGGACGCCTGCGGGAGGGGTGGGGACGGCAGAGTCCCGGCCCGGGAGATCGAGATGATCGACGGAGAGGTCGGTGATGGCCATCAGTCACAGGCCTCGCAGGTCTCAGGATTCTCGAGGGAGCAGGCCACCGCGGCCTCCGCGTCGGCGGCGGACGTGCCGTTGCTGGTGGTGGTCTGGTTGATGCGCGTCGCCGGCCTGGACCGCAGGTAGTAGGTGGTCTTGAGGCCCTGCTTCCACGCGTGCATGTACATCGAGGACAGCTTCCCGATGGTCGGGGCCTCCATGAACAGGTTGAGAGACTGGCTCTGATCGATGAAGGCGCCCCGATCGGCGGCCATCTCGATGAGCGAGCGCTGCGGGATCTCCCACGCCGTGCGGTAGATGGCCCGCAGGTCCGCGGGGATGCGCTCGATCTGCTGGATGGATCCCTCGGCCTTCTTGACCTCGCCGATCATCCTGTCGTCCCAGAGTCCCCTGGCCTTCAACTCGGCCACCAGGTAGCGGTTCACCTGCATGAACTCGCCGGAGAGGGTCTCGCGCTTGAACAGGTTCGACACCTGGGGCTCGATGCACTCGTAGCAGCCTGCGATGGCGGCGATGGTGGCCGTCGGGGCGATGGCGATTAGGAGCGAGTTGCGCAGCCCGTGGGTCACGATCCGCTCGCGCAGCGGTGCCCAGCGCTCGGCGTCGGACGGCTCGGCACCCCAGAGGTCGAACTGAAGGTCGCCGGTCGCGGCCCGGGTGTCGGCGAAGCCGGGGTGGGCGCCGTCGGCCTCGGCGAGCTCGCTGGAGGCCCACAGTGCGTTGAAGTAGATCTCCTCGGAGATGCGTCGGCTGAGGTCCCGGGCCTCGACCGAGTCGAAGGCCAGTCCCAGCTTGAAGAACACGTCCTGAAGACCCATGAGGCCCAGGCCCACCGGGCGCCAGCGCCGGTTGGAGGCCTCGGACTCGGTGGTCGGGTAGTAGTTGATGTCGATCACGCGGTCCAGGAAGCTGACGACCAGCCGCACGACCTCGCCGAGCCGGTCGAAGTCGAAGCCCGCCGGGGAGCGACCGTTCGAGGCCGCCGCGGCCTGCTGCACGAACGCGCCGAGGTTCACCGATCCGAGGTTGCAGACCGCGGTCTCGGAGTCGCTGGTGATCTCGATGATCTCGGTGCACAGGTTCGACAGGTGGACCACCCGGTCCCTGGCGTTGGCGTCGCCATTCGTTCCGGGCCCGGTCTGGTTGCACTTGGCGTTGGAGGCGTCCTTGAACGTCATCCAGCCGTTGCCGGTCTCCGCGAGGGTCCGCATCATGCGGGTGTAGAGCTGCCGGGCCGGGACCTGGCGCTCATAGAGCTCCTCGTTCTCGGCCCGCTCGTAGATGGTCCGGAACTCGTCGCCGTAGGTGTCGGTGAGCTCGGGCACCTTCTTCGGGTCGAACAGGCTCCACTGCCAGTCCTTTTCCACCCGCTCCATGAACAGGTCGGGGACCCAGTTGGCCAGGTTGATGTTGTGCGTGCGGCGGGCATGGTCGCCGGTGTTGTCGCGCAGCTCGAGGAACTGCTCGATGTCGGCGTGCCAGGACTCCAGGTACACGCAGGCCGCGCCCTTGCGGCGACCGCCCTGGTTGACGGCGGCCACCGAGGAGTCGAGGGTCTTGAGCCACGGGACGATGCCGTTGGACAGCCCGTTGGTGCCCTTGATCAGCGATCCCTTGGAGCGGATCCGGTGCCAGCCGACACCGATGCCGCCCGCGTACTTCGACAGCCTGGCGATGTCGGTGTAGCGCTGGTAGATGCCCTCGAGGGAGTCCACCGGGGAGTCGAGCAGGTAGCAGCTCGACATCTGCGGGTGCATCGTGCCCGAGTTGAACAGGGTCGGGCTCGACGGCAGGTAGGCCAGCGACGAGATCAGGTCGTAGAACGCGATGGCCTCTTCGGGGTCGGTGCTCAGCCCGCAGGCCACCCGCAGCATGAAGTACTGCGGGGTCTCGATCACGAGACGGGTGTCGGGGTGGCGCAGCAGGTAGCGGTCGTACACGGTGCGCAGGCCGAAGAACTCGAAGTTGCGGTCCCGGCTCGAGTCGATGGCCGCATTGAGGGCGGGGGAGTGGGCTCGCACGAACTCCGCGGTCTCGTCACCGATCAGCCCGAGCCGGTGGCCGGTCTCCATCGACTCGGAGAACCAGGGGATGTTCTGGTTGCGGACCTCCTTGTCGATGTAGGTGGACAGCATCCGGGCCGCGAGCTTCGAGTAGTTGGGCTCCTCCACGATGAGCCCGGCCGCGGTGCGGATGCTGAGCTCGTCGAGCTCGCGGGTGGTGGCGCCGTCGGCGAGGGCCGCGATGGTGCGGGTGCTGACGGTCAGGGGATCGACGCCCAGCAGGCCCTCGGCGGCCCGGGCCACCGCGTTGACGATCTTGTTCACGTCGACTGGCTCGAGGTTGCCGTTGCGCTTGCGCACTTGCATCGTCGTCGGCGCGGAGACAGCCGGAGGCATGTCGGCGACGGTGGTCAGCCGATCCTGGGTCATCGTCACGTTGGTGCCCTCCCTCTAAGTGGCCCATCGGGGGTCCCCCGCCCGCAGCGACCCCCCGAAGCAGCCCGTTCACAACTTCGGAGTAAGAATTACACCACCGTAACTACACGCGTGTCAAATCGCTTCCCCGCGACCCCCTCTGAACAGGACTTCTTGATCGGGGCAGGCGGCTAGCGTTGCGCGGGTGGACATCCTGGACGTGGATCTGGCGGCATTCGAGCGGGGGAACCGGGCCGAGCGGGCCGCAGTGGTGGACGGCGTGATGCAGAGCCTGGCCACGGGCTTCGTGTACGTCGCCCACGACCTGGCCGAGGGCCTCATCGACGAGGCCTACGGGCAGCTCGAGACGTTCTTCGGCCTGCCCCAGGAACGCAAGGACCGCTACATCGCCGAAGGGTCCCGGGGACAGACCGGCTACACGCCGATGATGACCGAGACCGCGGCCATCTCCGACATCCCCGACCTCAAGGAGATGCTCAACTGGGGCGAGCCCGCGCCGCCGGGCCATCCGCTGCGGGAGCGCTACCCCCACCGCTACGGGCCGCCCACCCTCCCCGAGGACGACCTGCCGGGCGTGACGGAACTGCTGCTCGGCTTCCACAGCGGCGTGCTCGACATCCAGCGCCGGGTGCTGCGGGTGATAGCGGTGGGCCTGGGGATCCACGAGGAGTTCTTCGACGGGATGCTCGAGTTCGGGGCGACCCTCACCCGGGCCATCCACTACCCGCCCATGGAGACCGCCCCCGGCGACGGCTTCATGTGGGCCGTCGAGCACGGCGACATCAACCTCATCACCATGCTTCCCAGGGCCACCGCCCCCGGCCTGCAGGTGCGCACCGACCGGGGCTGGGTCGACGCCATCCCGCCGGAGGGCAGCGCCATCATCAACACCGGAATGATGCTCGAGCACCTCACCAACGGTGTGATCGGCGCCGGCATCCACCGGGTGGCAGCCGCTGAGGGCCAGACCGGCGACCGGTACTCGGTGGTGCAGTTCGCCCACCCCACGCCCTGGACGATCCTGTCGCCGCTGCCGACCTGCGTGACCGACGAGCACCCGCTCAGGTTCCCCACCATCACCTCCGCCGATGCCCTCGACAAGGTGATCTGGGAGATCAACCTCGTCGAGGACGGCCGCCGCCTCGAAGCCGACTAGCCGCGCAAGCGGGTCAGCGGAGGCGGGTGCTGTCGCCGGGGCGGCGCAGACCGGTTGAGCTGGGGGCCAGGTCGCACCGGGCCCTCTGGCCGTCGATGGTCACGTCGTGGCTGACGAAGCCCGCCAGCCAGCGGCTCGTGGCGGTTGTATTCGTCGCTTCAGCGGCATTGCCCTCGCGGGACGCGGCGACCTGCAGGTCGGTGGCGAGAACCTGCTCGGCCACGTAGTCGCGCCACCGCTCGACGGCGGCGGCCTGCTCGGCTGAGGACAGCGTCAGCGACACCTGGATCCGGTCGGTCACCACGTAGCCGTCGGTCCGGCGGCAGTCCTGGATCACTCGCACCGCGTCGCGGGCCCAGCCCTCGGCCTCCAGTTCCGGAGTCACCTCGGTGTCGAGCACGACCACCGCGTCGCCGGAGGCCAGTCCGGCCGCGGCGCCCCCGTCCGATGCTTCCACAGCAAGCTCGAAGCTGCCCTCCTCCAGCACATGGCCGGCGGCGGTCACCGTCCCGTCGTCGTTGCGGGTCCAGTCGCCGGAGCGGGCTGCGGCGAATACGGCCTGCACGTCCGCGCCGAGGCGGGGACCGAGCAACGCACCGTTGGGCTTCAGCACCAGGGCGGCGTGGGCGGCGAGGTCGTCGGTCAGTACCACCGACTTGACGTTGATCTCGTCCGCCAGCAGATCAATGAGCGGCTCGATGTCCTCGGCCCCCACGCCGGCGACCGTGGCCCGGGCCAGGGGCAGGCGCACCCGCAGCCCGGCGTCCTCCCGGACTCGCAGCGCGGCCGAGGCTGCGTCGCGGAGGCGCTCCATGCGGGCAACCAGAGCGTCGTCGGCGGGCAGGCCCTCGGCGTCGGGGTCGGGCCAGTCGGCCAGGTGCACCGAGGCGCCGCCGGAGAGCCCGCCGTGGATCTCCTCGGTGATCATGGGCAGGAACGGCGCAGTCACTCTGGTCAGCGTCGTCAGCACCACGTAGAGCGTGTCGAAGGCGGCCCGGTCGGTGTCGGCCCCGCCCGCGTTCCAGAAGCGGTCCCGGGAGCGGCGGATGTACCAGTTGTTGAGTGCGTCGATGAAGGCGGCGATCTCGGCTGCGCCGCCGGGCAGGTCGTAGGCGTCCATCTGCTCGGTCACCCGCTCCACGAGGGTCCGGGTGCGGGCCAGCACGTACCGGTCGAGCACATCGCTGCCGTCGGTGCTGCGCTGGGCGGTGTAGCCCTCGGCGTTGGCGTACAGGGTGAAGAACGAATAGGCGTTCCAGATGGGCAGCAGGACCTGGCGGGTGACCTCGTCGATGCCGTCGTCGCTGATGCGCAGGTCGCCGCCCCGCACGATGTTCGCCGACATCAAGTACCAGCGCAGCGCGTCGGCGCCCTGGCGCTCGAAGATCTGGGTGGGCTCGGTGTAGTTGCGGAGCTTCTTGGAGAGCTTGGCGCCGTCGGCGGCCAGCAGGATCCCGTGGCAGATCACGTTGGAGAACGCAGGCCGGTCGAACAGCGCCCCGGCCAGCACGTGCAGGGTGTAGAACCAGCCCCGGGTCTGGTTGATGTACTCCACGATGAAGTCGGCCGGGAAGTGGCTCTCGAACCACTCGGCGTTCTCGAAGGGGTAGTGCACCTGCGCGAAGGGCATTGAGCCCGACTCGAACCAGCAGTCGAGCACCTCCGGCACCCGCCGCATCACCGATCGGCCGGTGGGGTCGTCGGGGTTGGGGCGGGTCAGGGCGTCGATGAAGGGCCGGTGCAGGTCGTCGGGACGCACGCCGAAGTCGCGCTCGAGCTCGTCGAGGGAGCCGTACACGTCGATGCGGGGGTAGGCGGGGTCGTCGCTGCGCCACACCGGGATGGGCGACCCCCAGAACCGGTTGCGGCTGATCGACCAGTCGCGGGCGCCCTCGAGCCACATGCCGAAGCGGCCGTCCCTCACGTGGTCGGGCACCCAGTTGATCTGCTGGTTCAGCTCCATCAGCCGGTCCCGGATGGCGGTCACCTCCACGTACCAGCTGTTGATGGCCCGGTAGATGACGGGGGTGTCCGTTCGCCAGCAGTACGGGTAGTTGTGCTCGTAGCTGTCGTGGCGAACGATGCGCCCCTGGGCCTTGAGATGGCGGATGATCCCCGTATTGGCCTCGAACACGCCCATGCCGGCCCAGTCCGACACCGGCTCGGTGAACCGGCCCCGGTCGTCGACGGGCACCGCGTCGGCGATGGCGATTCCGTTGGCCTCGCACACCTCCTGGTCCTCGGCCCCGAAGCCCGGCGACATGTGGACGATCCCGGTGCCGTCGGCGGTGTCGATGAAGTCGGCGGCCAGCACCCGGAAAGCCTCGGTGCGGTGGGCGAAGAAGTCGAAGAGCGGGACGTAGCTCCGGCCGACGAGCTGGTCGCCGCGGACGGTGGAGACCCGGCGGGCATCGGCGAGCTGGTTGCCGTAGGCGGCGACGGTTGCCTCGGCCAGCACGTAATGGACGCCGCCCTCCTCCATGACGGCGTATTCGATGGCGGGACCCACGGCGATGCCGAGGTTCGACGGCAGGGTCCACGGCGTGGTCGTCCAGGCCAGGAGCTTCATCGGCCCGGGGTCGCCGGGTTGGGGCACCAGGTCGAAGGCCACGGTGATGGCCGGGTCCTGGCGGGGCCGGGTGGCGTCGTCGAGGCGGATCTCGAAGTTCGACAGCGGCGTCTCCGCGCCCCACGAGTAGGGCATCACCCGGTAGGCCTCGTACACCAGCCCCTTGCGGTAGAGCTGCGAGAACGCCCACATGACCGACTCCATGTAGGGCAGGTCCATGGTCTTGTAGTCGTTGCCGAAGTCCACCCAGCGGGCCTGGCGGGTGACGGTGTCCTCCCACTCCCGGGTGTAGCGGACCACGGACTGGCGGCAGTGCTGGTTGAACTCGGCGATGCCGAAGGCCTGCACGGCCGCCCGGCCGGAGACGCCCAGCTCGCGTTCGGTCTCCATCTCGGCCGGCAGCCCGTGGCAGTCCCATCCGAAGCGCCTGTCCACCCGGTTGCCCCGCATGGTCTGGTACCGGGGCACGACATCCTTCACGTATCCGGTGAGCAGGTGGCCGTGGTGCGGGAGGCCGTTGGCGAAGGGCGGCCCGTCGTAGAACACCCAGTCGCGCTCGGCGGGCCGGGCCCTCACCGACTCCTCGAAGGTCCCCTCGGCCTTCCAGCGGGCCAGAACCCGCTGCTCGATGGCAGGAAAATCGGGGCTGGTGACGGATGGGTAGGGGCCGTCGCCGCCTTCAGTCATGGCCGATCAGGCTACCGGCGGGTCCTGTCGGCGAATCTGTCCAGGCCGGCGGGTCCTGTCGTCGGGCTCCGTCCGGCCGACGGGGCTTCGCCCCATTGTCGGCCGCCCGGACCCGCCGCCACCCCCCGGCCTGGGGCGTTGCGGTTGTCGCCCGGACTCGCCGCCACCCGCCGGCCTGTGGGGTCGCGCCGTGTGGGCTCGCCTGTCTACGATGCTCTGGGTATGGATCCTGAGGGGTATCACGGGCTGTTCGATCTGAGTGGGCGGACGGCCATTGTCACCGGCGGTACCCGGGGCATCGGCCGGGCCATTGCCGAGGGGTTCGCGTGCGCCGGCGCCCGGATGGTGGTGGCGTCGCGCTCCGCGGAGTCCTGTGCCGCCGCCGGGATGCGTCTGACCGAGGCGGGCTTCGAGGCCCTGGCCGTGCCCACCCACATGGGCGACCTGGAGGCCGTTGAGGCCCTCGTCGCAGCCACCGTGGACCGCTTCGGCGGAGTGGACGTCGTCGTCAACAACGCCGCCAACGCGCTCGCTCAGCCGATCGGTGCCCAGACCTCGCTTGCCTGGCAGAAGTCCTTCGAGGTGAACCTGCGCGGCCCTGCCCTGCTGACCCAGGCCTGCCTGCCGCATCTGGAGGCGAGCCCGCACGCGTCGGTGATCAATGTGATCAGCGTGGGTGCCTTCATGTTCTCGCGGGGCTTCTCTATCTACGGGGCGATGAAGGCCGCGCTGCTGTCCTACACCAGGGCCGCCGCCGGCGAGCTGGCTCCCAGGGGAATCAGGGTCAACGCCCTGGCGCCCGGGCCCGTGGACACCGACATGGTGCGCAACCAGGGGCCCGGGGCGGCCGAGTCGATGGGCGCGGCCACGCTGCTGGGCCGGGTGGCCCATCCCGACGAGATGGTGGGTCCGGCGCTGTTGCTAGCCGGCGACGCCGGCCGCTTCATCACCGGCCAGGTCATCGTCGCCGACGGAGGCCTCCACCCCCACTGACTCCGGCGTCGCCTCGTCGGCGGGCTCTTCAGTGGCGGCGGTCTCCCCGTCTTCGTTGGTGTCTTCGGCGGGTGTTTCTTGCGCGGCTTGTTCGGTGTCGTCGGTGTGTTCGGTGTGTGCGGCCTCTGTGGCGTCTTCGTTGGTGTCTTCGGCGGGTGCTTCTTGCGCGGCTTGTTCGGTGTCGTCGGTGTCGTCGGTGTGTGCGGCCTCTGTGGCGTCCTCGGTGGACTCGACGTGTTCGGGGTCAGTGGCGTCTTCGGCGGGCCCGGCGTGTTCGGTTGCTGACGGGGCGTCCTCAGTGCTGTCGGCAGCGACCTCTTGCTCGGGATCGTCGCCGGACTCATCGTCCTCGGCGCCATCGCTCGCTTCCTGCGGGATCGCTTGGTCCCCGTCGCGGAGCAGACGCAGCGCGTCCGCCGCCTCCCGGTACGCGGCCTCGGCCTCGGACATGTCGGCCGCGGACGCCTTGCGGTCGTTCAGCTTGCGCACCGCGGCGGCCGCCTCGTCCTTGGCCTTCTCGGCCTTCTTGAGGGCACGCTCCCGGGCCTGTTGCTCGCGGTCGGCCACCAGGTACGTGTTGTAGAGAGTGAGAGCCGCCGCGGTCTCGTCGTCGAGGGGTGACGCGATCGTGGCGGCCGTCACGCTCTTGCGTTCTGGCCTGCTGGCCTTGGCCCTTGCGGCCTTGGCCTTCACCTTGCGCTTGGTAGCGGACTCGGCGCTGTCTGCACCCTCGGACATGAGGCGACTAGGGTAACCAACCGCTACCGGCAGGCAACCGCCAGAGGGGATCATGGGCGAGACCATCATCGAGTTCAAGGACGTCTACAAGATCTTCGGCCCCCAGCCTCGAGGTCGAGCCTTCGAGATGGCCCGATCCGGCGTGCCCAAGAACGAGGTTCAGCGCCTGACCGGCCATGTGGTGGGCATCACCGATGTCAACTTCTCCGTGAGCCGGGGGGAGATCTTCGTGGTTATGGGCCTGTCCGGGTCGGGAAAGTCCACTGCCATCCGCATGGTCAACAAGCTTCATGACGTTACCCACGGCGAGGTGCTGGTGGATGGCGTGGACGTGCAGAAGATGGACGGAACCCAGCTCCAGGCCTTTCGACGCGAGAAGATGGGGATGGTCTTCCAGCACTTCGCGCTGTTCCCCCACCGCAACGTGATCGACAACGTCGGCTATGGCCTGAAGGTGCAGAGGGTGGGCCGCGACGAGCGTAACCAGGCCAGCCTTCAGGCGCTGTCGCTTGTGGGCCTCGCGCCCTTCGCCGACCACCGGCCGGCCCAGCTCTCCGGCGGCATGCAGCAGCGGGTCGGTCTCGCCCGGGCTCTCGCCTCCGATCCCGACATCCTGCTGATGGACGAGGCGTTCTCCGCCCTGGACCCTCTGATCCGCCGCCAGATGCAGGACGAGCTGATGGAGATCCAGTCGCGGGTCCACAAGACGATCCTGTTCATCACCCACGACCTCAACGAGGCACTGCGCATCGGTGACCGGGTCTGCATCATGAAGGACGGGGCGGTGGTGCAGATCGGCACCCCCGAGGAGATCCTCACCGAGCCGGCCACCGGATATGTGGCCGAGTTCGTCCAGGATGTCGACCAGGGTCGTGTGATCAAGGTCCACGAGGTGATGATGGATCCGACCCCGTTGTCGGAGGATCAGGCGCTCTCGGACGCCATCACGCTGCTGGACGATGCCATGGGCCGTTTCTGCTGTGATGCCGACGGGCGGCCCACCGCCCTGCTCACGACCTCCGACGGCCTGAGGGTGAGGTCGATGGGCTCCGACGACCTCAAGGCCGCGCTGCGCACCGACTTCGACAAGTGCAGTCCCGATGCCACCCTCAACGACTTGTACGCCTCGGCGGGCCGGGGCCTGCCGGTAGCGGTGGTGGACGACGACGGCAAGCTGATCGGCAACCTCGATCCCCGCATGATCATGGAGGAGATGGGACGGGTCGAGCAACTGATAGACGGCTTCGAGCGGGAGGTGTTCATGTGAGCGCCAACTCCGCCATCGGGGCCGGGGTGCTGGCCCAGGCCAACGGCGAGGAGTACCGGGGCCACTTCATCGACCGCTTCATAGACACCGTTACCAGCCCGGAGGCCGGCGATGTGATCGTCGACTGGCTCCAGTTCGGCATCGAGTGGCTGGTCGTCATCGCACTGTTCGCCATCCCGCTGCTGATGGTCTTCGGCGGCGTTAGAGCACGCCGTTACGGGATCAGCGCCGGCGGCCTGGTCGGGCTGCTCGCGATCGGGTGGTACCGCTCCCGGCCCAAGGAGATCGTGTCCTCGGGCACGACGACGTTCACCGACGAGGCCGGCGAGACCTTCGAATGCACCAACGCGATCGTCGACGAAGAGGGCGAGTTGCTGGAATGCACTTCGGGGCTGGTCGCTCAGGTGCGGCAGAACACCGTCCTGGACCAGTGGCGGGTCCCGGTCGGGGACTGGGTCGAGCAGGTCGTGTTCTGGGTGGACAACAACCTCAAGGCCACTCTCGAGGTCATCGAATGGCCTTTCCAAGTACTCATCAACCTCATTGTGGACGAGTGGCTGGTGGGCCTGTCCTGGGTGACGGTGAGCCTGGTCTTCTTCGCTCTGGGATGGGCGATGCGAGGCTTCCAGGTGGGAGTGCTCTCGTTCGTCGGGCTGCTCATCTGCGGCCTGCTGGGCAGGGACTACTGGCAGGAGACGGCCCTCACCATCGGATTCATCGGCGTGGCTGTTCTCTTGTGTGTGCTCGTCGGCATCCCGATAGGGGTGCTGTGCGGCCGCGTCGACGGCGCCTGGAAGGTCGTGAGACCGGTGATGGACGCCATGCAGGTTGTGCACTCCTTCGTCTACATGCTCCCGTTCATCTTCTTCTTCGGGATCGGATTCGTGTCGGCGACCATGGTCACGATGACCTTCGCCCTTCCCCCGCTGATCCGCCTGACCAACCTCGGGATCCGGCAGGTTCCCGAGGACGTCGTGGAGGCTGCCCGGGCCTACGGGGCTCCAGAGCGTCGGGTGCTGTTCGATGTGCAGTTGCCCCTGGCGCGCCCGGCCATCATGACCGGGCTCAACCAGACGCTGTTGCTCGCCATATCCATGCTGGGGATCGCGGCGATCATGGGGGCGAAGGGCCTGGGTCGGCTCCTCTACCAGGGCATCCAGAATCAGGACATCGCCCTGGGCGGATCCGGCGGCCTCGCCTTCTTCCTGGTGGCCGTCGTGCTCGATCGGATCAGCCAGACCGACGCCGACTCCTCCAATTTGTTCTCCCGCATCGGCAAGGCGTGGGCCAATCGCCGCACCCCCGAGAAGCTTCTCGAGGAGGCCCAGGCCGCGGCCGACGAGAAGGTCGCCAAGATGGCTGAGGAGCCGATAGCGCCCAAGGAGGAGTTCCTCCCCGCAGTCGGGACCGAGCGGACCACCGTCATCGCCACCGGCGTGGGCGGGTTGATCATGCTGGTGTCATTGCTACTGCCTTGGAGTGTCGACTCGGGCCTCATCTCGTCCTATGCCCGTAGCGCCGACCTTGACCTGCTCTCCGGCAGCTTCAACGGCGTGTCAGCCTCGGGCGGCTCGTGGTTCGGCATCTTTATGGCCATGGCCGCCGCAGTGGTGGTCTGGGCCGCGTCCAACACGCTGATACGGCCCGGCGAGGGCTCGAGATGGCTCTCAGCCGACGGTGCCGTCGTCTTCTCATTGGCGGCTCTCGGAGCATCGTTGGCGTACCTTCTGGCCAATCCTCCCGACGATGTGGTCGCCCACTCGACCGGTGTCGGAGTCTGGGTCGCGGTGATCGGCGGTCTGATCGCCCTGGCTGGCGGCATAGCCTGGCTCTGGCGGGCGCCGATGACGGCCCGCCGCCCGCTGACGGCCCGTGTCGGCTGGGGCCGGATGATCGGCTGCGCATTCGCCCTGGTCCTGTTGATCATGGGCGGATACTCCGGATGGAGCTTCGACAACCGGGAAGAGTCGTTGTTCACACCGGAGGTGACGGCCGCGCTGGACGCGATCAGGGACGAGGCGGACGCCAAAGCCCAAGAGGCCCGGGAACTCGACGCGGCTGCCGACGACGCGGAGGACGCCGGCGACACCGAGCGGGCAGCGGAACTGCGCAGGGAGGCAACCCAGGCCAAGGCGGACGAGGGGGTCCTGGCCGCGGACTGGGCCCAGGAGCGAGCCAGAGTCGAGCGCAGCGACATCGTCATCGACGGCTTCGGATCATCCGGGACCGGCCTGGCCATCTGGACGCTCGTCGCCGGGATCGCGGTGATGGGTCTGGCCTTGCCCGCGATCGGGGTCTTCGGCATCGATGAGCAGCTGCGGTACCGGTGGAGCGCGCTCGCGGGCGGTCTGGGCCTGGCCATCGCGATGGTGCCGCTCGGCTGGATCAGCACCATCGCGCGGGTCGCGCACCCGAAGTTCGTCTCGGGGGTGGGAGCCGTCTTCGTGCTGGCAGCGGGAGGCACGATCTTCGCGACGACTCGCGGCACGCTGTCCGAGTTCGAGCGCAACAAGAGCTACGATGACATCCCCGAGGCGGCCGGAACCGCCTGACGCGCGCGCTCCCCTCTACGCAGGAATCGGGCGGCGGAGCACCGGCGTCACGATTTCAGCAGCTGCAACTAGTGGAGGGTTCCGGAGGCTCGGTGTTGATCCTAGGCCCCACAGCGCCTAGCCTTCGGCCCGGCCCATAAGCCCACCCTAGGAGGGAACCCTATGACGAAGAAGAGGCACGCGAGCATCTGGCTCGCCCTACTTGCGGCCTTCGCGTTGATCGCAGCCGCCTGCGGCGACGACGACGGAGATGCGACTACTACACCTGCGCCGGCCGCCGAGGAAGAGCCGATGGCTGAAGAGGAGCCAATGGCCGAGGAAGAGCCGATGGCTGAAGAGGAGCCAATGGCCGAAGAGGAGCCGATGGAAGAGATGGCGCTGCCCGGTGAGGGTGTCGACGTCACCGCTGGCCGTGCCAACTGGTCCTCGGGCTACTTCCAGGCGGAGCTGTACAAGCTGCTGCTCGAGGAGCTCGGCTACAACGTGTCCGATCCCGCCGATATCGAGCTCGGACCCAACAACGGCTACATCGCTATGGCCCAAGGCGAGATGGACTACTGGCCCAACAGCTGGTACCCGGGTCACTTGGCCTGGCTCGCGGGCGAGCTTCCCGATGGCTCGCTGGTAGGCGACCACGTGACCATCATCGGTGAGGAAATGCTCGCCGGCGGACTTCAGGGCTTCCTGGTCACCAAGTCCTTCGCTGACGAGTTCGGGGTGTACACCATGGACGACCTCAACCGCAACGCCGACGCGCTGGCTGCGTTCGACGCGACCGATTCGGTACCCGGCAACGGCGTGGCCGACATCTTCGGCTGCCCCGAGGACTGGACCTGCGACAACATCATCGAGAACCAGATCGTGTTCAGCGGCTGGGACAACATCGTTCAGACCAAGGCCGGCTACGACGCCATGTTCGCCCAGGCTGTCGACAACGTGGGCGAGGGCGTCCCGATGATCCTCTACACGTGGACCCCGACGGCATACATCACCCAGCTTCGTCCTGGCGACAACGTTTACTGGATGGGCGTCGAGGAGATCCTCGACGACTCCAACCCGGCCAATCAGGAAGGCGGCGAGGAGCACGACCAGCGCGGCTCGGACGGCTCCGGTGGCTACGCGTCCATCGGTCCGGACCAGTGCCCGTCGGCTGCCGATCAGGAGAGCGGCAAGTGCAAGATCGGCTGGGTCGCCGCTGACATCCTGGTCACCGCCAACAACGACTTCCTGGCAGCCAACCCGGCTGCGGCAGGACTCTTCGAGGCGGTCAGGCTGTCGGTGATCGACGTGTCGCTGGCCAACGTGGCCATGGGCGAGGGTGAGACCCCTGCCGACTTGGCTGTCCAGTGGGTCGCCGACAACCGCGACCTGGTTGACGAGTGGATTACTGCTGCTCTAGCCGCGGCCTAATCGCATCTGAGGCCTGAGGCCTCAACGCAACCAATCATCGCCAGTGGGGCGGGGCTCAGGCCCCGCCCCACTGCTGTTGTCGGCGCTTGCCGCCGTCAGGGATCGCCGTCGCCGATCTGGAGCTTGCGGCGCTCGACGTAGTCGTCGAGTTGCTCGCGCCGTGAGCTGTCCAGCGGCGGCTCGGCGTACTCCTCCAGCGCGGCCTGCCAGATCGAGGTGGCTCGCTGGGTGGCGTTGAGGCCGCCCGACTCGGCCCAGGCGCCGTGGTTCTGCCAGTCCGACAGCAGCGGCGGGTAGAAGGCGGTCTCGTAGCGCTCCAGAGTGTGCTCGTCCCCGAAGAAGTGGCCGCCGGTGGGCACCCTCTGCATGGCCTCGAAGGCGAGGTCGGGATCGGAGCAGGGAAGCGGCGTCAGGAACTCCATCGTCTGCTGGAGCATCTCCACGTCGAGGATCAGCTTCTCGTAGCTGGCCTGAAGCCCGCCCTCCATCCACCCGGCTGCGTGGTACACCAGGTTGGCGCCTCCCAGGATGCATCCCCACAGCGACATCTGCGTCTCGTAGGCGGCCTGGGCGTCCACGACGTTGGACGCGCTCGAGTTCGACGCCCGGTAGGGAAGCCCGTAGTGGCGGGCCAGCTGGCCCGACGCCACGTTGGCCTTGACCTGCTCGGGGGTGCCGAAGGCCGGCGCGCCCGAGCGCATGTCCACGTTGGAGGTGAACGCGCCGTACAGCACCGGTGCCCCCGGACGCACCAGCTGTGTGAGCGCAATGCCGAACAGCGCCTCGGCGTTCTGCTGCACGAGCGCAGCCGCGAGGGTCACCGGGGCCATGGCCCCCATCAGCGTGAAGGGAGTGACCGACACCGGCTGGCCGTGCTCGGCCATGGTCATCAGGCCGCCGGCCATCTCGGCGTCGAACCGGCGCGGCGAGTTGACGCTGATGATGGTGGTCACCCCGGGTGACGAAGACATCTCCTCGAGAGTGTCCCCCCGGCTGATCGCCATCATCTCGATGCCGTCCAGTGCTCGGCCCCGCCCGATCGAGGTGCAGTGGTAGGAGAGGTCCGACAGGACCAGGTTGGCCCGGTAGGCGTCGAGGTGGCGGGTGTTGGCCGGCAGCTCCATCGGGGCGACCACCTGGTTGCCGATAATGTGGATGGCGTTGAAGTAGTGGGCCAGCCTGATGAAGTTCTCGTAGTCGGCCATGTTCGACGCACGCCGGCCCCGGACCTCGTCATGCACCGCGGCCGGGCCGGCCACCAGACCGAACGCCATGCTCCGTCCACCGACTCGTAGTTGCCTGGCCGGATTGCGGGAGGTGAGCGTGAAGGAGGCCGGCGCGGCGGCCAGGGCCGCCTCCACGATGTCGCGCCCGACCCGCACCACCTCACCGTCGACGGCGGCACCGGCATCGGTGAAGAGCTTGCGGGCCTCGGGTGACCAGAGTTCGATGCCGAGCTCCTCGAGCACCCGCATCGATGCGGTGTGGATGGTTGAGAGCCCCTCGTCGTCGAGCACCTGGAGGGTTCCATGGGGATTCTCGACGGACCGCCATGGCAGTTGGGCGATCACCGATGACCGGACCGCCGCTCGGGTCCGGCCTCGCCGCACCATCGCTCAGGACCTCGTCGTCGCGATCGCCTGAAACCCGTCGGCGACGCCCACCATGCCACCGACTCTAGTGCATGCCACCGAGCCCGGGACCGGATCGGTGGGTCCGTCTCCGTTGGGTCCGCTACGAGGCGCCCGCGTCGCGACAGAATCTCGCGCGTGGGCTCGCAGAGGCACCGTCCGAGGATCGGGGTTGCCCGTGCGGAGCCGCCCGAATGGCTCCTCGACCACGGTGACCGCAACATGCACGCTCTGGGCCCCGGCCCGGAGCTGGAGGCCGAGTGGATGGCGGCGGGGCTGCGCCCGCCCGACCGCAGCGCCATCCGGCACTACCGCCTGGAGCGGGTCCGGACGCAACTTCGGGACGCGGGATGCGACGCCGCCCTGCTGTATGACCCGTTGAACATCCGCTACGCCACCGACACAACCAACATGTCGATCTGGACCATGCACAACGCGGTGCGCTACGTGTTCGTGGCCACCGACGGCCCCGTGGTCCTGTTCGAATTCTCCAAGGGCGAGTTCCTCGACACGCACTCCGAGGCTGTGGACGAGATCCGGCCCGGGCTGTCCTACATCTACTTCTACGCCGGCGACCGGGCCACCGAGATCGCAGGCCTCTGGGCGGCCGAGATCGCCGACCTGCTGGTCGAGCACGGCCGGGGCGAGCGGCGCCTGGCGATCGACAGGATCGATCTGGTGGGGATGCAAGCGCTGGAGGCTTGTGGCGTGTCTCTTGTCGATGCTGGAGCTCTCATGGAGGAGGCCCGCGTGGTCAAGTCCTCCGAGGAGATCGCGGCCATGCGCTGCGCGGTCCATGCCTGCGAGGCCGCCGTCGACGACATGCGGGCCGCCTTCGAGCCCGGTGTCACCGAGATGGCGCTGTGGTCGGTGCTCCAGGCCGGCAACCTCGCCCGCTACGGGGAGTGGATCGAGACCCGGCTGCTGGCCTCGGGACCCCGCACCAACCCGTGGTACCAGGAAGCCAGCAGCCGCCCGGTGCAGGCCGGGGAGCTCATGGGGTTCGACACCGACATGATCTGCGCTTACGGCGCCTGTGTGGACATCTCGCGCACGTGGCTGTGTGGGGACGGCCGACCGACGCCGGCCCAGCACGAGGTGTGGTCGCTGGCAGCCGAACAGATCCAGCGCAACATCGAACTGCACCAGCCCGGCACTCTGGTGAGCGAGATTGTGGAACGCTCCTGGTACCCGTCGCTGGACGACTACAACTGCTACACGGTGCTGTCTCACGGGGTCGGCCTGTGCGACGAGTACCCGTCGGTGTTCACCCGCGAGCGCTGGGGCCGCAAGGGCTACGACGCCGAACTGCAGCCGGGCACGGTGATGTGCGTCGAGGCTTTCGTCGGACCCAAGCACGGCGGGGAGGGCGTCAAGCTCGAAGAGCAGATCCTCGTCACCGACACCGGCAACGAGATGCTGTCCACCTACCCTCTCGATCTCGTCTGAGGCGCCGCCCGTCGAGGCGCCGCCCGTCCGGGGCGATCCAGCGAGTCCGGGACGACGCCGGCGGGCCACTAGATTCTGCGGCCATGGGCAGCACCGGCACGGCGCCCGGATCTCGCAGCCGTGGGCCGAGGATCGGCTTCGTCGGGCTCGGGACGATGGGCGGCCCGATGTGTCGGCGGCTGGCCGGTGAGGGCTATCCGGTTGCCGCCTACGACCTGGACGCCGACGCACTGGCCGTGGCCGTGGAGGGCGGGGCGGTTGCTGCTGCGTCGGTCCGCGACTGTGCCCGCGGTGCCGACCTGTTCATGACGTCGCTGCCCGGACCAGCGCAGGCCGAGGCCGTGATGAACGGGCCCGGCGGCGCGCTCGGAGCGCTCGAGCCGGGGTCGGTGTGGGTGGACCTCACGACCAACAGCCGGGAGCTGGTGCTGGAACTGGCCGCGGGCGCTCCCGAAGGCGTCTCAGTGGTGGACTCTCCTGTGACGGGCGCGGTCGACGGCGCCCGCCAGGGGACGCTCACCCTGTTCGCCGGTGGCGCCCCCGGTGCGGTGGCATCGGCCAGGCCGGTGCTGGAGCATCTCGGAACCGTCATCGAGTGCGGGCCCCTGGGCTCCGGCAACGTCGTGAAGCTCGTGACCAACCAGCTGTGGTTCGCGGCCGCGGCCGCGCTGGGGGAGGGGTTCGCGGTGGGCGTCGCCAACGGCGTGGAACTGGGGACATTGTGGCGGGCCATTCTCGACAGCGTCGGCGACAGCTTCGTGGCCCGCCATGACGCCCCCAGCATCTTCGCCGGTCACTACGACCCCTCGTTCCCCCTGGCGCTGTGCGTCAAGGACCTGGGCCTTCTGGCCGACCTCGAATCGCATGTCGGCGCGGATCTGCCGGTCACCGCGGCGGCCCGGACTGCCTTCGAGCGGGCCGCCGGTCGCTACGGCCTGGACGCCGGCGAGATGTGCGTCGCTCGACAGATCGAGGACGATGCTGGAGTGTCGATGCGTCTGGAGGGCGAGTGGACCCCTCACTGGGAGAGATGAACGGCCAAGGAGGACTGATGCAGTACGCAGCCCCCATCGATCTGGCGGACCTGGTCGATCTGCAGGTGTTCCCGATTCACGCCCCGGCCTCTGCGGGCTATGTGGCCGCGGTGGACGGGGCCCGAGCCGGCCTGCGGTCCGAGGGCTGTGCGGTGCTCGGCGGCTTCGTGCTGCCGGACGCGGTTTCCGCGCTGAACGACGAGATCGGCGAGCGCAAGCACGCCACCCACTACTCCACCCAGGTGATGAACCCGTACTTCCACACGTCGTTCAACCCGGACTACCCGCCCGGCCATCCGGTCAACACCTTCATCGAGCGCTCCAGCGGGTTCATTCCCGGCGACGCCTGGGAAGGCGGCTGCGCCACCGACACGCTGTTCAGGGCGCCGGAGGTGGCCCGGTTCATCGCCGACTGCCTCGAAATCGGGGCCCTGTACTGCTACGACGACCCGCTGGCCGGGCTCACCGCCAACATCTGCGATCCGGGCCAGCAGTTCACGTGGCACTTCGACACCAACGACTTCGCGGTGACGGTGCTGGTGCAGCCCGGCGACGAGGGCGGCCTGTTCGAGTACGTCCCGCAGATCCGCTCAGCCGACGACGAGGGCTTCGACGCCATCGCCGGGGTTCTGGCCGGTGGCCGTGAGGGGGTTCGCACCCTCGACCTGCGGCCTGGTGACCTGCAGATCTTCCGGGGCCGTCATTCGCTGCACCGGGTCACCCGGGTGGGCGCCGGGTCCCGGCCCCGCCATGCCGCCATCTTCGCCTACACGCTGGAGCCGGGGGTGATCGGTCGGGTCGAGCGCACCCGCCAGCTCTTCGGCCGCGTGCTTCCCGCCCACGAGGAGGCCGAGCGGCGCAGGGTCCGCTCCGACGCCCTGCTCGACTGATCCGCTGCCCTCGGGTATCTCCAAGTCGCAGGTGTCTCGCACGTGTCCCAGTGACTTCGCGGGAGGTGGTCATACCAGGTATGATCCGGGCATGAAGGTTGCAGTGTCCATTCCCGATCCTCTGTTCGCCGAGGCCGACCGTCTGGCCAAGCGCCGCAAGCTGTCCCGGTCCCAGCTCTACGCCCAGGCGCTCGCGTTGCTCGTGAGCCGTGAGGACCGAACCGAGATCACCCGACAGCTCGACGAGGTGTACAGCAGAGTCGACTCGCGCCTTGATCGCGGACTGGCCGCGGCCCAGTCCGAGGCCCTGCGCGAGGAGTGGTGACGGTGCCGGATGGGCCGGCGCGCGGCGAGATCTGGTGGGCGAACCTGCCGGAACCCGCTGGATCGGGACCCGGCTACCGGCGGCCGATACTGGTGGTGTCGGCGGACTCGTTCAACCTCAGCCGATTGAACACGGTGGTCGGTGTGGCGATCTCGTCGAACGTTGAACTGGCCGAGTCGCCCGGCAACGTCGAGTTGACGGGGACCGACTCGGGCCTGCGCCGGGACTCGGTCGTGAACGTGACTCAAGTACTGACCCTCGACAAGACGCGCCTCGACGATCGCGTCGGAGAGGTCGATGCTGCGACCATGTGGCGTGTCGAGGCTGGCCTGCGGCTGGTGCTCGGTCTCGATTCCTGACGGCGGGCGGACTGTTCGAGCCCGCGCCCGAGGACGCGGTCAAGTGCGGAGCGTGGCGGCCGAGTCAGGACAGTGTGCAGCGTTCGACGTTGGTGTAGGAGCCGGACGGCTCGGTCCTGACGAGCGCTATCTCCGTCACCGGGAACGACGCTTCCAGCGCTGGCCGGTAGCCGGGCGGGGGCTTGCGCTTGAACCGGGCCACGGTGAGGTGGCCGGTGAAGGGATGATCCGGCGATGACAGGCCCAGCGGGGCGATGGCCGCCTCCACCGCGGCAGCCAGGTCGTCGAGGCCCTCGACCGGGACCATCAGGATGCCGCGCCCCAGCTGCTTGACGTGCGGCCCCAGCGTCGCCTGGACCGCCGGAAGCTCGGCAGCGGCCAGCGCCTCCTGGACGTCGGTCTCGTTGCACTGGCCCAGGAATCGGAGGGTGATGTGCAGGCGCTCAGGCTTGGTCCAGCGCAGACCGTCCACCACGGGCCGCGGCATGGCAGCCAGTCCCCTCAGCACGCTGTCGGGCGGCCAGACGGCGACGAACAGCCGCGGCATGCCCCGACAGTACGCGCCGGTCTTCCGGCCGGTCGAGACCGCGGCGGTGCCGCATGGCGGCTTCGACAGCCGAGTGGCGGGTCGGTCAGACTCGCGGGGTGATGTCGTCGTGACGGTGCTGTTGGGCCTGCTGGCCGCGATGTCGGTGGGGACGTCTGACTTCCTGGGCGGGCTGGCCAGCCGACGGGCCAACCCCGTCGTCGTAACCGCGACCTCGACGCTCGTGGGATTCGTCCTGGCGTTCGTCGCCGCGCTGATCGTGGTTGGCCACGTAACGCCTGCCGATATTGGGTGGGGGGCCGTGGGCGGGGTCGCGCTGGCGCTCGGGCTGGTGGCGCTCTACGCGGGGTACGCCCGCACGCGAGTCAGCATCGCGGCTCCGGTGGCCGGCGTGGGAGCGGCCGCGCTGCCCGTGATCGTCGAGTCGCTCTTCGGCGACGACACCCTGTCCTCGGCCGCAACCGCCGGGGTGCTGCTCGGCCTGGTAGCCATCGGCTTGGTCAGTATCGGCCGTTCCGATCAGCGCGGCACCGTCGGGTCCAGCGTCCTTTACGGGTTGGGCGGGGCGGTCGGGATCGGACTGCTGTTCGTCTGCCTCGCCAATTCGGGCGAGGACAGCGGTCTGTGGCCGATCGTGGCGGCGCGGGGATCCGGGTTCGTAGTGCTCGCCGCGGTCATGGGCGTCAAGCGGCTCGGGCCGTCGATGTCTCGAGGCAGCTGGCCGCTGGTGATCGGCATCGCGGCGCTGGTTACTGCGGGCAACACGATGTTCCTGACTGCGAGCCGAGTGGGGTCGATCTCGGTGGCAGCCGTCCTCAACTCGCTGTTCCCGGCCGCGACCGTGTTCTGGGCCTGGATCGTGTTCCGGGAGAGGCTGCGCAAGATCCAGATGCTGGGACTCGGCG
Organism: Acidimicrobiia bacterium; assembly: GCA_022820805.1. GTDB lineage: Bacteria > Actinomycetota > Acidimicrobiia > Acidimicrobiales > Aldehydirespiratoraceae > Aldehydirespirator. The sequence goes on along the minus strand of JAJEEV010000015.1, from coordinate 60,882 downwards.
TCGCACTGGTGGCCGTCGCTCTCATCGCCGCCGGCTGACGCGCTGCGAGCCTGTCCATCCGGGACTCGCCACGCCGGCAGCGGGCAGAATGGCGGTCGTGGAGGGCTCAGGACGGTTGGCGGCCGGGGACGCAGGCCGTTCGCGGCCCGGGCTGGAGGCCTCGCTGGGCGACATCACCGCTGAGCGGGTCGACGCCATCGTCAATGCGGCCAACTCGTCGCTGCTCGGCGGCGGTGGTGTTGATGGGGCTATCCACCGGGCCGCCGGTCCCGAGTTGCTGGAGCATTGCCGGACTCTGGGCGGTTGCGAGACGGGCGACGCCAAGATCACCCCCGGCTTCCGGCTCGAAGCCCGCTGGGTGATCCACACCGTGGGCCCGGTCTGGCACGGAGGGACCCGGGGCGAGCCCGAGTTGTTGGCGTCGTGCTACCGGTCGTCCTTGGCCCGCGCCGACGCGGCCGGTGCCGAGTCGGTGGCCTTCCCTGCCATCTCCACCGGTGTGTACGGCTATCCCGCCGAGCCGGCGGCAGCCATCGCGGTTGCCACGGTCCAGTCGGCGTCGACGAGGGTACGCCTGGTGCGCTTCGTGTGCTTCAACACCGACACCCTCGACGCCTACCAGACCCTCCTGACGTCCCACACCCCATAGCCCGGTGGGCGACGGGCCCGTCCCCCTGACCGTCAGCGGGGCCGTCTTCATCTGCACCGGACCGATCCGGACGCGGCGCTGTTAACAAGGTAAAATACTGATATTTCCTGAAACTCACTTATGAATGTCATACCCCCTTGGCATGATGTGTTCATGGTGATCGAGGCGACGCGACACGTGAGGGAGGGGCTGGCGGAGTTGATCCGGCTGGTCGACGGCGGGGCCGTGTCCACCGTGGACGCACGGTGGGTGTTGGACGAGTCCAAGGCGTTCGCGTCCCAGGTGGCGGTGTTGCAGGCGGACGCGGCGGCGTTGGTGGCGAGGCGGGATCGCCACGGTGACGGTGGTGCGGGGGTGCTGGCCCGGGCCGCGGGATTGTCCAAGCGGGACGCGACCAGCCAGGTCAAGACTGTCGAGCGGCTCCAGGAGATGCCTGCGGTGCGCGACGCGCTGGAGAGCGGTGAGATCTCGGTGGCCAATGCCAAGACGCTGGCCGCCACATGCGAGAAGACCAGCGCACGACAGGTCGACGGGGATGGCGAGCTGCTGGCCAAGGCAGCAATGTTGTCGCCTGAGCAGTTCCGACGTGAGGCAGACCGATGGGCGGCGCCGCGCCAGGACGATGACGGTGAGGGTCTATACCGGCGGCAGCGGGCGCGGCGACGGTTGAGCTTCTGGGACGGCGATGACGGGATGGTGCATCTGCGGGGCGAACTCGATCCGGTCACCGGGGCCAAGGTGCGCAAGCGGTTCGACCTGGAGGCCGAGCGGCTCCGCCGTGCCGACCTGCACAGCCCGGGCGGGGAGAAGCGCAGCCGCGACCAGCGAATGGCCGACGCACTTGACACTCTGACCTCGCACGGCAGCATGTACTCCAAGAACCCCGGCAACCCGGCAGATGATCCCAGCAAGGCGAGCGGGATTGGCCAGGGTCCCAACGGCGCGAGCGACGGCGTGAATGGGGTTGGCCGCGGGGCGGCCGGCACCAGCGACGTTGCTGGCAAGTGCGGGTGCGGGCGGTTGTCGGCTGACGTCACCATCGTGCAGCATCTCAGCGCCGACGGCACCGCCGCCTTCGCCGAGGTCGCAGGCGGCGGCACGATCCCCCAGAGCGTGCTCGAGGAGCATTTCTGCAACGCCAGGATCAAGGGGGTGGTGTTCAGCGGTGAAGGTATGCCGCTATGGCACGGCCACACCAAGCGATTGGTTACCAAGGCGCAGATGAACGCGCTACGGGCCCGCTACGGCGCCTGCGGGGGCTGTGGCGCCGATATGTGGATCTGTGATGGCCACCACATCAGGCCCGTCTCACAAGGCGGACGCACCGACATCGACAACCTGATGCTGCTGTGCTGGATCTGCCATCAGAAGGTCCACCGCCACGGCTGGCGGGTCGTGCCCGACGGGCGGGGCCTCTACACCATCGCTCCGCCCGAGCGGATCCGCCACGGACCCGCCCACGCCCACGAGCCGCCACCCGGCCGCGGCCGATCAGCTAACGGGCCGCGGGACGGTCGCTCGGCCGGACCGTCCAGCAAGAAGGCAGTTCCGCGCAGCCCGGGCGCCAGGGCAGGCCCCGGCCGCTTCTCATCCGACGCTGCCGAGCCGCTGTTGCCTCTCGACAAGCGGGTAGCGGCGATCCGGCGAGGGCCTTGATCGGGTCGGCGAGCGCGTCGACCGCGACGAGGATGCGGCCCTCAGCGGCGGCCCGGGCGATGAGGAGCTGGTCGAACGGGCCGGCGTGCAGGGTGAGGAGTGCTTGCCGGCGCTAGTCGGGCGGGGTGACGTCGACGACGGCTTGGCTGCTCCCAAGCACATGCTCGATGTGGCTGGCCGCCGAGAACAGGCTCAGCTCTCCGTGGGGGCGACCGATCAGCTGGATCCCCACCGGGAGGCCGGTGTCGGAGCGACCGCAGGGAATGGTGATGACCGGCAGGGTGGTGGTGCTCACTGCCGCCGCGATCGTGAGCCACCGGTAGTACTCGCTCGGCGGGAGCCCGTCGCCGTAGCCGACGTAACGCTCCTCGATGGGGAACGGCAGCACGGTGGCGGCCGGGCAGATCAGCAGGTCGTAGCCGCTCATGAACTCCGCCGCGAACTCGAAGACCTGTGCTTGGGCCGCGAGCGCGGCACGCACGGCATCGCCATCCACGGCGAGGCCGCGTTCGATGTTCCACACCAGCTCGGGCTTGAGGACATTGCGCACTTCGGGGAGTGCAGCCCCCAGTAGGGCGGCGAACAGGAGCGCCCGCGGGACGTCGAACGCCACCTCGGCATCGGAGAGGTCGGGGTGGTCGGCAACGACGGTGACGCCGTCGCGCTCCAGTGCGTCCACCGCCCGGCGGCACACGTCAGCGACTGCCGGAGCCGTCTCGGTCACGCCGAGGTCGACGCTGAACGCCACCCGTGCCGGCGCCTGCGGCGAGGCTGCGGCGCTGCGGAACGACTGGGTTGGCGGGGGCTTGCCGAGTCCGGCGCGGGGGCTCTCGCCCACCATCGCGTCGGCGAACAGCGCGAGGTCGGCGATGTCGCGGGCCATCGGCCCCTGCTGGGAGTGCACCTGGAAGGGCACCAGCGTGGGCCCGGTGGCCACCCGACCCGGTGAGGGGCGAAGGCTGGTGACGCCGCAGAAGCTCGCGGGCGTGCGCAGCGAGCCGGCCAGGTCCGAGCCTTGGGCCAGCCAGGCCATGCCGGTGGCGAGGGCGGCGGCCGCGCCACCCGAGGACCCGCCGGGGGTGAGGCGCAGATCGTGAGGATTGCGGGTGGGACCGAAGACGTCGTTGAACGTGTTGCCGCCTGCGCCGAACTCGGGGGTGTTCGACATTGCGTAGACGACCCCGCCCTGGGCTTCGATCGTCTCGACAACGACGTCGGATCGGTCCGGGACGAAGTTCTCCATCAGCCGCGATCCGTAGGTCGTGCGCACGCCGGCGACGTTCGTGAGATCCTTGATCGGCACAGGCAGGCCGGCGAGCACGCCGCGTTCGGCGGGCGGAGCCTGCAGGAGCCGGTCGGCGTGACCTCTCGCCCGGTCGAAGCAGCGGGTGGGCAGGGCGTTCACGAGCGGGTCGACCGCCTCTATGCGGGCCTGGACCGCGTCGAGGGCGTCGTGCGGGCTGATGTCGCCCGCCGCTAGGCCGGTCACCACCCGGCGTGCGCTCAGCCTGATCAGATCGTCGGTCACGGGCGAGCAGGCCAGTCAGCCGTGGACGGACATGGAGGAGTTGGGGTTGACCTCGCGGTTGCGGCTGAATGTGCCGAGGTCGATCGGCAGGCCGGTGTAGCGGCCCTCCACCACCAGCGGGTCGGCGTCGTGGTCGTAGCCGGCCTCGACCGCCTCGATCAACTCGGCCATGCAGTGCCCGGCCACCCCCGCGTTCTTGAACTGGTTGCCGCTGGTGCCGATGGCCACGTAGAAGCCGTCGAGGTCCGTGCGGTCATAGATCGGGATCCAGTCGTCGCTCACGTCGTAGAGGTCGACCACGCCCTTGCGCTCATGGGGAACACCGAGCGACGGCAGGCGCCGGTTGAGTCGCAGGACCTGCGCCTCCCACTGCTCGGCGCTGAGCCGCTGGTCGTACTGGTCGGGGTCGACCCAGTCCTGGGGGTCGCAGCGGGGATCGGTGCTGCCCACCAGGATGTGGTTGCCGGTCTCGGGCCGGAAGTAGATCCCGTTGTCGTCGTCGGCGATGTTGAAGCCGTCCTGCTCGTAGTCGAACGCCGCGGGCCCCGGAGCGTGGTGGACCTCGTGACGCAGCGCCCGGGTCTTGATGTTCATCGACTCGTAGACGCCGGCCATCCGGTTGATCAGGTACGAGTGCGGTCCGGCCACGTTGACCACCACCGGCGCGGCCACGGCCGTGTCGCCGTCGAGGGTCACGCCCGACACCCGGCCGTTGGCGTGGCCGACGGCGGTCACCGCGGTGGCGAAGCGGAACTCGGCGCCGGCAGCCTCGGCCGCTCGCTGCAGGTTGTGGGTGGTGAGCTGGGGGTCGCTCACATAGCCGGCCTCGGGGGTGAACACCGCTCCGGGCAGCTGCTCGGTCGGGTCGGCCCAGAAGTCGGGGTCGTCGGGCCGCTTGGGCGGGCCGAAGACCCCCGCGTCGAGGATCGGCATCCGGTTGACCAACTCGGCGGTGGACCACTCCTCGTAGGCGACGCCGACGGAGTCGAAGTGGGGGAGAACCTTCAGGTAATGGCCGCCGGGGTCCTTCAGGGTGGCCATGCCGCACTGCCGGTACTGGATGAGTCCCAGCTCGTCGCCGGTCCCCAGGTACGCCGGCCAGTCGAGCCAGTACTGGAGTCCCTCGTAGGCCATGGCCACGCCGGTGTAGGTCGAGTAGGTGAAGCGCACGATGGCGCACGAGTTGACGGTCGAGCCGAAGCCCGCGGCGGGCAGCTTGTCGACGCACAGAACCCGCCGGCCCCGACGTCCGAGCTCGAAAGCGGTGGCCGCGCCGATCACGCCCGCGCCGATCACGACCGCGTCAAAGCTGTCGAACCTGCGGTCGAGCGTGCGGTCGAAGCTGTTGCCTTCGGCGCGGGCGGAGTCAGATGCCACGTCGGCGCTCATCCCGCATGTCGAACGCGATCTTGACGGCGCCGCGGCGCCCGGCCTCCGCGGCGTGACCCAACGCGTCCACATAGCGGTCGAGGGGGTAGAGCGCCGACACCAGCCGGTCGAAGGCGACCTTGCCGGCGAGCTCCATGGCCAGGTCGAAGCTGGTGGTGAGCCGGCCGTCGGAGCGGACTTCGGTCCCGTAGGCGTAGCAGCCCACCAACTCCACCTCGCGGTGCCACAGTCCGGTCAACTCGACGGTGACCGTGGCCGGCATCCCCAGCACCACGACCCGGCCCCGCGGCCGGCACAGCGACAGCGCTTCCGCCAGCGAGGCTGACGACCCGACCGCGTCGATGACGACGTCCGCGCCGCCCGACAGGTGATCCCCGACCATGAACGACCTGGTCGACCGGCGCACGGCTCGCTTCAGCTCGCCCGGTTCGACGGCCGCGTCCGCGCCGAACTCGAGCGCCAGCGCCTGCTGGGTCGAGTACCGCGCCCCCACCATGATCGACGCCGGCTCGGTGAGGCCCCGCAGGGCGGCCACCGCCACCAGGCCCATGGTCCCGGCCCCGACCACGGCCACGGTGTCGCCCGGCCGCGCGCCGGAGCGCAGCGCGGCGTGCACGCCGCCCGCCACGGGCTCGATCATCACGGCCAGCTCGTCGCTCATCCAGTCGGGAACGTCGTGGAGTTGCGAGGGGTGGGCCACCAGCTCGGTGGACCAGCCTCCTCCGGTGGACTTGCAGAAGCCGGTCTGCAGTCCCGGCAGCAGGTGGCCGCTCATCAGGTGCCGGTAGTCCTCACCGTCGCCGGGAGCGGCTCCCGGATACGGCAACTCGAAGCCGCGGGCCTCGTGCCCCAGGACCGGCTCGACGATCACCCGGCGCCCGTCCGCAGTGTCGGCCACGATCTCGTGGCCCGGCACGAACGGGAAGGACACGTAGTCCTCGAAGTAGCGGGCCGACTGGCCGTCGATGGTGGCCAGGTCCGAGCCGCATACACCGCAGAGCCTGGGGTAGACCCGCACCCAGTCCTCTCCGGGAAGCTCGGGAGGGTCGTCGTCGACCAGCTTGAGCGGTCCCCATCTCGCCCCCGCGCCCGGTCGTAGCCGCGACGCCAGCGCCGCAGCCGCGTAACGGGCCTCCTGGCGCGAGAAGCGCAACGCCTTCACGAAGAGGGATCGTAGCGAGATTAGGGTTCCCGGCCATGGGGACCGGAGTCTGCGCGCCGTGAAGCTGGGACTCGGGCTGGACCTGTACCGGGGCGCGGTGCTGGAGGTGCCCGTGGCCGCGGTCCAACTCGCTGAGAGGCTCGGGTATCACAGCGTGTGGACGGCCGAGGCCTACGGAGCTGACGCTCTGTCGCCGCTGGCCTTCTTGGCGGCGCACACCCACCGCATCAAGCTCGCCACCGGTGTCGTGCAGATCGACGCCCGCAGCCCCGCGGCCACCGCCATGCACGCCATGACCATCGACGCCCTGGCCGGCGGGGGCCGCACGATCATCGGCCTGGGCGTGTCGGGTCCCCAGGTCGTCGAGGGCTGGCACGGCGCGGCCTGGGGCAGACCCACCTCGAAGCTGCGCGACTACGTAGCGATCATGCGCAAAGTGCTGTCCCGCGAGGAGCCGGTGACCCACGACGGCGACGCCATCCGGCTGCCCTACGACGGTCCCGGCGCGCTGGGCCAGGGCAAGCCGCTGCGGTCGATCCTGCACCCCTCGCCGGGCATCGAGATATGGATCGCGGCCGGGGGGTCCCGCAACGTGGCCCTGGCCGCCGAGGTGGCCGACGGCTGGTTGCCGATGGGCTACGGACCCGACGGGGCCGCGACCTACCGGGAGCCGCTGCAGCGGGGCATGGCCCGCCGCCACGCCGATCTCCGGCCCGCGCCTGAGGTGTTCGCGTCGCTCTCGGTTGAGATCACCGACGATGTGCAGGCCGCGCTCGACGCCCGCAAGCCAATGATCGCGATGTACGTCGGAGGCATGGGAAGCGACAGCCACAATTTCCACGCCGAGGCCATGGCCCGGCGCGGGTGGCCGGAGGCAGCGGCACGGATCGTGGAGCTCTGGCGAGCCGGTCGGCGTGACGAGGCGGTCGCCGCGGTCCCCGACGACTACGTCGACTTCCAGTCGCTGCTCGGCCCGCCCCAGCGCATCCGAGCCCGCTGGCCCGAGGCGGTCCCGGCCGGCCTGACGGGCGTGATAGTCCGGTGCCGGCACGACGAGGGTCTTAGGCTGGCCGCCGAGTTGGCTGGTGCCCGTGACGTGATGGGAGCGGAGCCGTGACCGGTGAGTTGGCTGGTGCCCGTGATGTGATGGGAGCGGGGCCGTGACCGGCGAGCAGTTGGTCCTCATCGACGAGCCGGCCGAGCACGTTCGCCGGATCACGCTCAACCGGCCCGAGAAGCGCAACGCCATCTCCACGCCGCTGCGGGCCGCGCTGTTCGACGCCCTGCACCGTTTCGACGAGGATCCCGACGTTCGGGTCACCATCGTGCGGGGCGCGGGACCGTGCTTCTCGTCGGGATATGACCTGTCGGGCGGGCTCATGGACGATCCGCCCTACCCCTCGGCGCCCGGCGACGGCCAGTGGACCCGCCAGGCCAGCGACGGCTGGTTCTCGATCTGGGACCTGGCCAAGCCGGTCATCGCACAGGTGCACGGGTACGCCTACGCCGGCGGCACCGAGCTGGCGACGGCCTGCGACCTGGTGTACGTGGCCGACGATGCCCGCATCGGCTACCCGGTGGTGCGGGTGGCCTCACCCCCGGACTGGCAGTACCACACGCCCCTCATGGGAATGCGCCACGCCATGGAGGCCATGCTCACCGGCGACTCCGTGAGCGGTGCCGAGGCGGCCCGGATGGGGTGGGCCAACCGGGCCTACCCGCCCGAGCAACTCGAGGAGGCCGTACTGGCCGTGGCGGTGCGCATCGCGGGCGTGGCCACCGATCTGGCCCAGATCAACAAGCGCATGGTGCACCGGGCCTTCGACGTGCTCGGTGGGCGGGCCGCGATCCGGTCGGGTCAGGAGTTCCAGGCCCTCGCTGCCCACCAGGAGTCGGTGCGGGCCGCGATGGCCGACCTGCTGGTCTCGGTCAAGAGGGCCATCGACGACAATCCGCCGACCTGAACGGCTGCGTCGAGCGCCCCATCCGGGCTGCTGTCAGCACCACCTCATCCTCGTACAGTTCGCCGGTCCTGTCAGAGCGTCGACCAAGCTGAGCCGTCAGCTAAGTTTTCAAGCAGGTTCATATAATTTCACCCCTTTCAGGTTGTTGTTGCGATATCAGGTTGCCATGATGGTGTGACAAACACATGAAACAGCACGACACATCCCGTGCTAGCACACAAGGGAGGGCATCAAATGGCAGGCGACATGCTGGTTATGTCGAAGTCGCAGATGGAACAGCTCGCGGTGATCTTCGCCCGGCAGAAGGAGACGGCGGAGGGGGTGATCAGCGCCATAGGCGCCGGCATCGACGGCACCACCTGGCAGGGGGCCAGAGCCGACCGGTTCCGCCAGCTGTGGGAGAGCGAGTTCCGTCCCAACCTGCGGGCGCTCTGCGATGCGCTCGGGGAGCACTCGGCGTTCATCACCACCGAGCTTCAGGCGGGCGTCAGCGCGCTCGACACCATCTGAGCGCCGCAGGCGGCCCGGACTGCCGCGACGGGCGGGACCAGCAGAGCCGGTGCGGATCCGTCACTTCTGCGACGGCGCAGAACGGATCGTGGAGATCGACTCCCGCCTCGACGGCTACACCGTGGCGGACCTGATGGAGGCGCTCGGCAGCCGGCTCGCCCAACCCCGCGACGGCATGACCGGCGTCAGGGTCGACGGACAGTGGCACAGTGCCGGCACCCCCTTGGCGTCGGTCCCGATCTGGGAGGGGGCGCTGCTTGAGATAGCTCCCGGCTTCGGGCAGGCCCCCTCCCAAACAACCCAGCCGGCTGGCTCGGCACCGCAGGGATCGAACGACGGCCTGATCCTCGCGGTGACGGCAGGTCTGCAAGCCGGGACCCGGCGCCCGCTTCCCCCGACGGGTGTGTGGACGATCGGTCGCTCGGCGAGCTGCGACGTTGTGCTCGACGACCCTGCAGTCTCCCGCCGCCACGCCCGGGCGAACCTTGAGAAGTCGACCGCCCGCCCGGTCATCGCCGACCTGGGCTCGCGCAACGGCACAGTGGTGGCTGGCCGCGCCGCCGCGGACCCGACATCCGTTCCGGCTGGGACCACCGTCCGGCTCGGCGCCACCTGCCTGCAATGGCGCACTGAGGTGGACGACGCTCCCGCGGCGGTACGCGCCGGCTTGGGTGCAGCCAATGGGCGGATCCCGTTCAACCGTCCTCCGCGCCGCCGGCCCCCGATCGCGCCGGCAACCTTGCGGGTGCCCGCGGAGCCTCCACCCCGGCCGGAGCCCGAACCGCTGTCGTGGGCGGGCATCGTCCTGCCGGTGGTGGCCGGGCTCGTGCTGGCGCTGGTGTGGAACCCCTTCATGGCCGTGTTCGCGGCCCTTGGCCCCCTGATAACCATCGGAACATGGCTGGAGCGGCGTCGGCGCACGGCCCGGTCCCATCGGCGCACGTGCGAGGACGTAGCCGACCAGGTGCGCAACTTCGTGGCCGCGCTGCCGGCTGAGGCGGCCGCCGAGCGTCGCCGGAGGGTGGCGCTGGTGCCGGACCTGGCCGAGCTGGTGCGCCGGGCGGAGACTCCGTCGCTGCGCTGCTGGGAGCGCCGCCGGGGCGACCCCGACGCCATGCGACTCGGTGTCGGCACGGCCGACGTGCCGTACTCGCCGCCGGTGGAGGTGGACGGCAAGGGCAGCGGCGCACCGCAGGCGCTGGAAGCACTCGAAGCCCTGGAGCCGCTGAGCGATGTCCCGGTAGCAGTGTCGCTGGCACCCGGCGACATCGTCGGCGTCGTCGGCCCGCGGCCCGCAGCCCGATCCGTGGCCCGATCCCTGGTCCTGCAAGCGGCCGTCCTTCACGGTCCTGCCGATCTGGCTGTTGCGGGCCTCGTCCCCGGCGGGGCGCAAGAGTGGTCGTGGTTGCGCTGGCTTCCCCACGCCGCCGACCCGGCCGGCAGCGGCCCGGGTGCGCTGGCGGCCACCGACAGCGGTGCCCTGGCGGCCGTGGCCGACAGCACGGCCGCCGGCTGCGCCCAGCGGATCGTGCTGGCCGTCATCGACGGAGCCGAGGCGCTCACGGGCCGATCCGCACCGGGCCGCAAGGTGCTCGCCCTGCCGAGCGCGGCCGGGATCATCGTCACCGCCGACATCAGCGAACTCCCGTCCAACTGCTCCACGATCGTCCAGGTCGATCACGCGGCGGGGGGACTGCGGCTCGTAGACCCGCGCTCTGCGGCGACGCTGGCGCCTCTCATCGGGTGGGGAGTCACCATCGAGACCGCCACCCATGCCGCGGCCCGCCTGGCCCGCCTCGACGATCCCGAGCTGGGGGCGGGTCACGCCAACCTGCCCGAGTCGGTGTCGCTCCTGGAACTCATGGGCACCGATCCCACGCCGGAGTCCGTGGCGCGGAGCTGGCACGCGACTGCGGGCACGGCCGATCTGAAGGTGCCGATCGGGGCCACCGACGACGGCCCGCTCGGGCTCGACTTCGTGGTCGACGGCCCCCATCTGCTGATCGGCGGCACCACAGGGTCAGGCAAGTCGGAGCTGCTGCGCTCGCTCGTGGCCGGGTTGGCCCTGTCGGCGGATCCCGACCACGTCGCCTTCGTGCTCATCGACTACAAGGGCGGGGCGGCCTTCGACCGCTGCGCGGAGATGCCCCACGTCGCCGGCATGGTCACCGATCTCGACGACCGCCTGGCGCAGCGGGCGCTGGTGTGCCTCGAGGCGGAGCTGCGCCACCGGGAGGAGCGGCTCCGGGCTTCGGGTGCTGAAGACCTCGCCGCCTACCGGTCCCGCCGCGGTCCCGCCGCTGAGCCGCTTCCGAGACTGGTGGTCGTGGTGGACGAGTTCGCCACGCTGGCCGCCGAACTGCCCGACTTCCTGCACTCGCTGGTGGGGATCGCCCAGCGGGGGCGGAGCCTCGGCGTCCACATGGTGCTGGCCACCCAGCGGCCCGCGGGGGCGGTGACCGACGACATCAGAGCGAACACCTCGTGCCGGATCGCGTTGCGGGTGACCGACCGCCACGACTCCAACGATGTGATCGACTCGCCGGCCGCGGCCCGCATCCCGCGACAGCGCCCGGGCCAGGCGTTGGCCCGCCTCGGCCCCGGAGAGCTGGTCGCCTTCCAGTCGGCACTGGTGACCGGCAGCACCTGCTCCGATCCTGGTGGTCTGCGTGTCGAGTCGGAGGCCGAAGGGTCGCAGCCCGCCGGCACCGAGGAGGCTGCGGGATCCAGAAAGACCGGCGGCGCCCCGCAACGCAGCGACCTCGACACCGTTGTGGATGCAGTGCGGGCCGCCCACCGGCGCGTGGGAGGCCGGACGCCCCGCTCGCCGTGGCCCGCGCCGCTGCCCCTCGACATCGCACCGGGAGCGCTCGCGTCCACGGTCTCGGCGGGCGAGCCGGCGGCCTGGCTGGTGGACGACCCGACGGGTCAGCGCCAGTTCGCGAGCGGATGGCGGTCCGCCGACGGCCATCTGGTGGTCCTGGGCGGACCCGGGTCGGGCACCTCGACCACGCTGGCTGCGGTGGCCCTCGATCTGTGCCGCACGAGTTCGCCCGACCACCTGCACGTCTATGCCATCGACCTGGACGCCGGTCTGCTGTCCGGGCTCGAGCGCCTTCCCCACGTGGGCGCGGTGATCGCGCCCACCGACGGCGAGCGCCGGGTCCGCCTGCTCCGCCTGCTGGACGATGAGGTGACCGCCCGGCGGTCCCGCCCCGCCTCCGGCGAGATCGTGCTGCTGGTCGACGATCTCGCCGGGCTGGCCCGGGCCCATGATCCGGTGCGCGACCCCGAACCCCACCAGCGGCTGGCCCGCATCTGGAGCGACGGCGCCGCGGTCGGTGTCACCGTGGCGGTGAGCATCGCCCGGGCCGCCGACCTTCCGCCGGATCTGGCCGCGTCCGCCGGCGTGGTGCTCGTCCATGCCACCGCAGATGCCGGCGAGGGGCTGCGATTCGGCCTGCGCACGTCGACCGCCGGGCTCGGAGCAGGCCGCGCCATGAGGGCCGGCGACGGCCTGGAGTTGCAGGTCGCGCGGCCCGAGGGCGGAGACTTCGCGTCGGCCGCGGCCGAGCTGGCAGCGACCACCGCGCCAGCCCGGCACAAGCCGGCCCGGATCGGCTCGCTGCCTCCCCGCATCTCCTTCGAGGATCTCCCCGGCGGCGCCCTCAACGAGCCCCGGCGCATCGACGTGCGCTTCGCCATGGGCGACCTGCGCCTGGAGCCGACCGGCTTCGCACTGCACGACGGCGAGCACGCCCTGGTGCTGGGTCCGTCCCGCACCGGTCGAACCGGTGCCCTGGCCGCCGTCGGCGAGGCAGCCCGCCGTGCCGGGGTGGAGGTCGTGGTGGTTGCCGACCGGCCCGGCGATCTGGCGTCGCTGCTGGGGCTCGACCCGGTCCCGGCAGCCGCGCTCGAAGTCACCTCCGACGGCCGGCGCCGCCTCGTTCTGGTCGACGACGCCGACCGCGCCGACGATTCTGCAGGGCTGCTGGCGAGCCTCGCCGGCGGCGCCGGCTCCTGCCATCTGGTGGCCTCGACCACCGCGGAGCGGCTGCGCTCGTCCTACGGCCACTGGCTCAACGAGATGCGCACCTGCCGGACCGGAGTGCTGTTCAGGCCCGGACCCCTCGACGGCGACCTGCTCGGCGCGGCCCTGCCGGCGCGGCTGGACCTGCCACCGGTGCCGGGCCGGGGACTGATAGTGGCCGACGGCAAGGCCGCGGTGGCGCAGGTGGCGCTGGTGGACTCGGCTGCGTAGCGTCTCGACCGGCGCGTCCGGCCGGGCCCGCCGGCAGACGAGCCCTCCGGGAGCACGCCGTGACGCATCCCAATATCGCAATCGAGACCACCGGTGCGGTCACCACCGTCACCGTCGACCGGCCCCGCCGCAAGAACGCCTGCACCCCCGACATGTGGGCCGGGCTGCGCCACGGGTTCCGCCAGATAGCCGAGTCGTCGGCCCGGGCGGTAGTGCTCACCGGCGCGGGCGGCGACTTCTGCGCCGGCGCCGACGTCGGTCCCAGCGACGGTGAGGCGGCCGCCGAGACCGGCGACAAGCCGAGCCGGCACCGGGTCGACCACATGCGCGACATCGCCGACACCGTGATGGCGATCCATGACTGCCCCCGCCCGGTGATCGCCAAGGTGGACGGCGTGGCCGTGGGCGCCGGCTTGGGGATGGCCCTTGCGGCCGACATGGTGTGGTGCTCGACGAGGGCACGGTTCTCGCTGATCTTCGCCAAGCGGGGCCTGAGCCTGGACTTCGGCACCTCGTGGCTGCTTCCCAAGCGCATCGGCCTGCACGAGGCCAAGCGCCTGGCCTTCACCGGCGAGATCATCGGGGCGGAGCGGGCTGCCGAACTGGGCGTCGTCAACGAGGTCGTTCCGGCCGAGGAGCTCGACACCGCAGTGGACGAGATGGCGGCCATCCTCGCGGCCGGTCCCCCGATCGCGCTGGCCAACTCCAAACGCCTCCTGAACAACGCCTCCAGCATCTCGCTCTTCCAGGCCCTGGAGGCCGAGGCGCTGGGCCAGGGCGTGAACTTCGCCACCGGCGACACCAAGGAGGCCATGCAGGCCTTCATCGAGAAGCGCGATCCCGCGTTCCGAGGCTGGTGACGATCCCAAGTAGTTGAGGATGCCTTGAGAGTGCTGTTAGGTGAGCTTGACGAATTTTGAGAAACAGCCTATAGTGCTCAACTATGCGCCTACGAGTCATCGTCCCCGCCCTGCTCGCGGCACTGTTGGCCGGAGCCTGCTCGGGCACTGAGTCCCGAACCCTGGAAGGGGCCGCCGCCCAGATCTACTCCGGCGAGTGCGCCGGCAGCAGCGGCCGCAGCGTCGTCGTCTACGCCGGCCGCTCCGAGAACCTCATCGGCCCGCCCCTGGAGGCCTTCGCCTGCGAGACCGGCACCGAGGTCGAGACCCGCTGGGGAAGCTCCACCGATCTGGCCCTGCTGCTCGCCGAGGAGGGGGACCGCACCGCGGCCGACGTGTTCCTGTCGCGCTCGCCCGGCCCGGTCGGCTTCCTCGAGAGCCGGGGCCTGCTCGGCTCCATCGGCACCGAGGTGCTCGACCTGTCGTCGCCACAGAACCGCTCGAAGTCGGGGACCTGGGTCGGGTTCTCCGGACGCAAGCGTGTGCTGGTCCGCAACCTCGACTCGGTGACCGGCGCCGATCTCCCGCAGTCGGTGTTCGAGCTCACCGGCGACCGCTACCGCGACCGGGTCGCCATTGCCGCCACCAACGGCTCCTTCCTCGACTGGTTCACCGTGTTCCGCGACCAGCACGGCACCGAAGCCGCCACCCAGTGGCTCGACGACATGGTGGCCAACGGCGCCCGCTACTACCCGAACAACCGCTCGATCGTGGAGGCGGCCGGGCGCGGCGAGATCGACATGGGCCTGGTCAACCACTACTACCAGTACCAGGAGGCGGCCGCCGCGGGCGACGGCCACCGGGCAGCCAACCACAGCTTCGCCGACGACGACATCGGGTCGCTGCTCATCATCACCGCGGCCACCGTCATGGCGGCCAGTGACAATCACGAGGCGGCCAACGACCTGATCGCGTACCTGTTGTCCGAGCCGGTCCAGCGCTACCTCACCGACGAGACTCTCGAGTACCCCCTCGCCGCCGGGGTGACGCCCGCCGCGGTCCTGCCTTCATTGAGCGCGCTGGAGATCGGCAGCGTGGACTTCGATGCCCTCGGGGGCGGCTTCGCCGAGAGCCTCGCGATCGTCGAAGCGAGCGGCATCCTCAACGAGTGACCGCCGCGATGGCCGGAGCGGGCGGCATCCTCAAGAGGTGAGCGCCAGCATCACCGAGACGAACGGTCTGCCGGGTCAGTGACGTCCGCCCACCCGCCGGAGGCCGAGAGGCTGGGAGCGTCACGGCCTCCGGCCGCGCCGCCGCTGCTGCGGGTGACGGGCCTCGTGCTGGCGTTCGGGTTCGCCTTCCCGGGCGTCTACCTGGTGTACCGGAACTTCGCCGAGGGAGCAGATCCGGCTGGCCTGATCATCAGCACCCGCACCCTCGGGCCGCTGTGGCGTTCGCTGCGGCTGGCGGTGTCGGTGTCGGGCGCGGCGCTGGTGCTCGGCACCGCACTGGCGTGGTTCACGACCCGAACCGAGTTGCCGCTCGCCCGGCTGTGGCGGGTGCTGCTGCCGCTGCCCCTGGTGTTCCCCACCTTCGTCGGCGCGGCCGCGTTCATCCACTCCCTCAACCCGGGCGGGTTGGCCAACGACCTGCTCTCGGGCATCGGCATCGACCGCACTCCCGAACTGCGCGGCTTCAACGGTGCGTGGCTGGTGCTGACCCTGATGACCTACCCCTACGTGTACCTGCCGGTGGCGGCCCGGTTGCGGCAGCTTCCCAGCTCGCTCGAGGAGAGCGCCCGTGTGCTCGGCGACACCGCGCTGAAGGCGTTCGGGCGGATCTGCCTCCCCCAGGTCGCCACCGCGATGGGCGCCGGAACGCTCCTGGTGTTCCTCTACACGCTGAGCGACTTCGGCGCCGTCCAGTTGATGCGGTACGACACCCTGACCCGGGCCATCGCCACCAACCAGCTCGCCAACCCGCCGGTGGCCCTGGCCCTGAGCCTGCTGCTGCTGGCAGTGGCCGCGGTGGTGGTGCTGGCCGAGCAGAGATTCTCGCGCCGGCTGCCCAGCGCGGCCAGCAACCAGTCGGACCGACCGATGGTCTACACCCTGGGCCGCGGGCGGGCGCCGGCAGTGACGTTCGTGGCTCTGGTGGCCTTCGCGGGGGTGGGGGCACCCATGGTGGCGCTGCTGGACTGGGCCGGGAGGGGACTGACGCGCTCGGCGACGGGCGGGCGGGCCCTGACCATCGACGCGTCCAAGGTGCTGGAGGCCACGGCCAACACGCTCGGCGCCAGCGTCATCGCGGCGGTGGTGTCCACCGGGGCGGTGCTGCCCATCGCCTTGCTGGTCGGGCGCTACCGATCCAGGTCGGGCGGGCTGGCCCACGCCGTCGTCGTCAGCACGTTCGCCTTGCCCGGCATCCTCATCGCGCTGTCGATGCGGTTCTGGACGCTGCGTTCGGACGTGGCCTTCGACCTGCTCAACGACACTATGGCGCTGCTGATCTTCGCCTACGTCGTCCGGTTCGGATCGCTGGCCATGGGGGTGACGCTGGTGGCGGTCCGCAGCGTTCCCGAGAGGCTGCACGACTCGGCCCGCATCCTGGGCGCGGGACGGCTGCGCCGGTTCTTCGCGGTGGACCTTCCCATGATGGGACCCGGTCTCGCGGCGGGTACCGGCCTGGTGCTGCTGTCGGTGATGAAGGAGCTGCCGATCAGCCTGTTCGTCTCGCCCCTGGGGTTCTTCACGCTGACTACGCAGATCTTCGGCTCCTTCGAGGAGGCCTTCATCGCCGAGGCCGGGATCATGGCGGTGGTCCTGGTGGCTCTGTCGTTCGTGCTGACCTGGTTCCTGGTGATCCGCCGCGATCACCTGTTGTGAGACCCGCCGAGGCCCATGGTCGTTCTGGGGTGCTCGCCATGGGGCGCGGTAGGGTGTGGGCATGCAGGGTGCTCCGGAGATAATCGACTTCCTCAACGAGGCGCTGGCCGCTGAGGTCACCGCCATCAACCAGTACTTCGTCAACTCCAAGGTGTGCGAGGACTGGGGCTGGGACCGGCTGGCCGCCAAGATGCGCGAGGAGTCGATCGAGGAGATGCACGACGCCGAGAAGCTGATGGACCGCATCCTGTACCTCGACGGGATGCCCAGGCTCGAGAGCCTCGCCAGCGTGCGGGCCGGCAAGACCGTCGAGGAGCAGATGGAGAACGACCGCCTGCTCGAGGTGGCTGCCATCGACCGCTACCGCCGCGGCGTGGCCCTGGCCGAACAGCACGGCGACGTGGGCACCCGGGAGCTGCTCGAGCACCTGCTGGTGGGCGAGGAGGAGCATCTCGACTGGATCGAGACGCAGCAGAGCGCCATCGCCGACATCGGCATCCAGAACTATCTCCAGGCCCAGATGGGCGGCTGAACGGCCCGCCTGGCCGGGCCTGAGCGGGCAGGACCCGTTGGACGGAGTCGAGTCGTTCCCTAGGCGCCAGGCCCGCACCCGGCGCTTCACGCTGGGCGAGCCCCGCGACATCAGAGTGTCCGCCGACGGTGCCCGGGTGGCGTTCCTGCGCTCGCCGGGACCCGTCGACCCGGTCAACGGGCTGTGGGTGCTGGACGTGGCCGCCGGGGCCGAGCGCCTGGTGGCCGATCCCGGCTCGCTCCTCGACGGCTCCAGCGATCGGGGTCTTCCCGAGGCCGAGAGAGCCCGGCGCGAGCGGGTGCGGGAGACCGGCTCCGGCATCGTCTCCTACGACGCCGACGCCGACCTCGGCGCTGCGGTGTTCTCGCTGGGAGGGCGGCTGTGGCGGGCCGGCCTCGCCGAGGGCGACGGGCCGCCCGAGCCCCTCGAGGCCCGGCCGGCGGCGTTCGATCCTCGCCTGGCGCCCGACGGCCGCCGGGCGGCCTACGTGGCCGGGCCGGCGCTGCGGGTGACCGGCGACGCGACCGGCGACCGGGTCGTCATCGAGGAGCCCGCCGAGACGGTGAGCTGGGGGTCGGCCGAGTTCGTCGCGGCCGAGGAGATGGGCCGCACCAGGGGCCACTGGTGGTGTCCCGACGGCCGGCGCCTGCTGGCGGCCCGGGTGGACACCGCAGCCGTGCCCACTTGGTGGATCGCCGATCCGGCGTCGCCCGGCGCCGAGCCGGTCGAGATCAGCTACCCGGCCGCCGGCGCGGCCAACGCCTCGGTTCAACTGGCCGTCCTCGACGTTGACGGCGGCGGCCGCACCGATGTCGCCTGGGACGAGGGGGGCTGGGAGTACCTCGCCAGCGTGTCCTGGAGCGACGACGGGCTGCTGCTGGTCGTACAGACCCGCGACCAGCGCACTCTGGGAGTGCTGGAGGCCGATCCCGGCTCGGGGTCCTGCCGGCTCCTGCGCCAGGTCGCCGACGCGTCCTGGGTGGAACTCGTGCCGGGTGCGCCCCGGCTGGAGGGCGGCCGTCTGGTCACGGTCGAGGATCACGGCACCGCCCGCAGGCTTTGCCTGGACGGCGAGGCCGTGACGCCCGACGACGTGCAGGTCCGGGCCGTGCACCACACCGACGCCGCCGGCGCGGTCGTCACCGCCTCGGTCGATCCGGCCGATATCCAGGTCGCCCGCCTGGGATGGGACGGCACGCTCGAGTGGCTGACCGCCGGGCCGGGCGTCAACGGCGCGGCGGCCGGCGGCGGCACGGTCGTGCTCACCGGGCGGACGCTCGAACAGGCGGGACGGCACTGCGTGGTCACGTCCCGGCTCCGGCCCGACCGCAGCCACCGGATCGCGTCGTATGCCGCGGATCCCGGGCTGGACCTGAACGTGAGGATCGTCGAGCTCGGCGACCGCAAGCTGGTGTCTGCCCTCGTGATGCCCTCGCCGGAGCTGGACACCGGCACCGGGCCGCTGCCGGTGCTGCTCGATCCCTACGCCGGACCCCACGCCCAGCGGGTGCAGCGGGCCGGGGCGCTGTTCCACACCTCGCAGTGGTTCGCGGACCAGGGCTTCGCGGTGCTGGTGGTGGACGGCCGGGGAACACCGGGCCGAGGCCCGGCCTTCGAGCGGGCCGTGCGGGGCGACCTGGCCGGTCCCGTCCTCGAGGACCAGATCGACGCCCTCGGGGCTGCGGCCGCCCTCGAGCCGCGGCTCGACCTGAGCAGGGTGGCCGTCCGGGGCTGGTCCTTCGGCGGCTACCTGGCCGCGCTGGCGGTGCTGCGACGGCCCGACGTCTTCTCAGCCGCGGTGGCGGGCGCGCCGGTCACCGACTGGCGGCTCTACGACACCCACTACACCGAGCGCTACCTCGGCCATCCCGGCGAGGAGCCCGCCAACTACGAGCGCACCGACCTGACCCCGCTGGCCGGCGGCCTGGAGCGCCCCCTGATGCTCATCCACGGCCTGGCCGACGACAACGTGGTGGCGGCCCACACCCTGCGGCTGTCGCAGGCCCTCACCGAGGCCGGTCGGCCCCACACCGTGCTGCCGCTGTCGGGCGTCACCCACATGACGCCTCAGGAGGAGGTGGCCGAGAACCTGCTGCTGATCCAGCTTCGCTTCCTGCAAGAAGCCCTGGGAATGCCACCATTGGCGCCCCGGGAGCAGCCGCCGCAAGAGAACGCAAGAGAATGGGGAAGCAGCCAGTGAGTGAGGAGCAGCCCGAGACGACTGCGGGAGCCGACCCCGAGGCCGTGGTGGCCGACCTGCGCCGGGAGCGGCTGCTGGACGGGCGGTCCTGGGACGACTTCTGCGACGTGCTGAAGGCCGCGGGCAGCATCGTGTTGCGGGAGACGCCCGACGGCGACCCCCAGGACCGCGTCGAGGGGTTCCGCTACCTGACCCGCATGATCATGATGGCCTCGGCCCGGGCGATCGAGCGCCGCACCCCTGGGACCCGGGCCCGGCCCGTGCGGCTCATCCCTCCGCCGCTGAGGGGCGGGCAGGGAGTGCAGTCGCCCAATCAGGACCACATCGTGCAGCCGGTGGACTCCCGCTACCGCTACCGGGTCACCGGCAGCCTCGGCAGCGCCTACACCCACCTGTCGGCGTGGAGTCCGCCCATCCCGGTCGACGTCGGCGCGTTCGACGTGGGAATCGGGGCCGAGGACCACCTGCCCGGCTTCAACCCGAACATGGCCCTGACCCCCCACAGCTTCGTGCTGTCGGAGTTCGCGGCCGCCGACGGCACCGTCGACTTCGTGATGTCGGTGGAGGACCCCGGACCGGACGAGGTGTGGTTCCCGATGACCGCCCAGACCAGGGAGCTCATGGGCCGCGTGGTCTACGAGGACCGCAGTGCCCAGTCGCCGCCCCGGCTCGAGATCCGCTGTCTCGACGACCATCCCCGCCCCGCCACACCGGAACCCGATGACATGGCGATTCGGCTGGCGGTCGCGGGGCAGCTGGTGCTCGGGCTGCTCAGCGACTACGGGGGATGGACCCGCGACCTGCTGACCCGAGAGAACCAGCTCGAATACACCAGGGAGTGGTACGAGCGCATCGGCGGCTCGCCCGACGACCGCCACTTCGAGTTCGGCTACTGGCGGCTGCAGCCGGGCACCGCTCTGGTGGTGGAGTTCACCGAGCCCCGCTGCCAGCACTGGAACTTCCAGCTGTGCAACCACTGGATGGAGAACCTTGCCGACTACTTCTGGGGCCGGGGCTACGTGGACAGCGAGAACGCGGCACGCACCTCCGGCGGCCGGGTGCGCATAGTCGTGGCCGCCTCCGACCCGGGCGTCGCCAACTGGATCGACCCCGGCGACCGCGACCACGGTGTGATGGGACTGCGCTTCGTGCAGCCCGAGTCCACCCCCGAGGTGTCCAGCCGCCTGGTGGAGATCGACTCTCTGGCCTAAGAGGCCGAGCAAAGGCTGCGACCAGCCGACTCGCGCGAGCGAGGCCGTGGCCCGAGCGGCCCGTGAGCGCAGCGAACAAGAGCGGGGATGACACCGCTGCAACGCGACGGGATCTCACCTATCTGCGAATGTTCTAGGGCCTGAGCGGCGGATCGCGGAGCCTGTAGTTCAGCCTTGAGTCTGGCGTCGATCTTGTTCAGGTTGTGCTCGCGCCGATAGTGCGCGAACATGGTAGGTGGCGTCTTCCTTGACCGAGGCCGCGTGGGCATTCGGTCACCTAGCGGGGCGGTGGTGCGCACTACCGGGGGGAGGAGGTGCGCACCACCGCCACCGCACGCGGCGGTCCCCACGAGCCCGCCCGGCATAGCCCGCCCCGGACGTGGTCGCGGATCCCCTGGGGCGCGTGATGCGGCGGTAGCTTGGCCCAGCCCATTCGTCAGCCATGCGAGAGGAGACGGCCATGGCCGAGCGCGACCACTATCCGCACGGGGTGTTCAACTGGGTCGACTTGTGCACCGGCGACACCGATCAGGCCAAGGCGTTCTACGGGCCGCTGTTCGGGGTGACGTTCACCGAGCCCACCGAGGACAACCCGTACTCCGTCGCCCTCAAGGGCGAGCGGCTCGTGTGGGGCCTGATGCCCCAGCCCGAGCATCTGGCCGGCATGCCCTACTTCTGGGAGACCTACATCAGCGTCGACGACATCGAAGCGACTGCGGCGCGGGTGGCTGACTGCGGGGGGACGTCCCTGGGGCCGGTCATGGACGTCGAGGACACCGGCCGGCTGGCGGTGGTGGCCGACCCGACCGGCGCGGTGGTGATCCTGTGGGAGCCCGGCGACCACCACGGCGCCCATCTGGTGGACGAGCACGGCACCATGTGCTGGCACGAGCTGGGCACCAGTGACGTGGATGCGGCCATGGGCTTCTACTCGGCGCTGCTGGGCTGGACGAGCGTGCCCTTCGACGACGAGGGCACCGTCGGCATCCGCCTCGGCGAGGACTTCATCGGCAGCGCCACCCCCGGTGCCGATGATGTCCCGCCCCACTGGGCGGTCCTGTTCGCGGTGGACGACTGCGACGCGGTAGTCGAGCATTGCGGCCGTCTCGGTGGCCAGACGGTGGTGCCCGCCATGGACCAGCCCCCGGGCCGCATGGCCATGCTGGCCGACGATCAGGGCGCCATGTTCTGGGTCATCGCCACATAGCGATCTTCTACAGGCGCCGCCAGCACTCGTCGAAGGCATTGATCGTGGCCATCCGGTCGTCCCCCAAGGGCAAGATGTTGATGGAGTCCACGCCCACTTGCCGCAGTGCAGCGAGTTGAGCCGTCACCCGGTCGCGATTGCCGGCTACTGCCATTCTCTGAACGAAGCTCACCGGCAACAACGAAGCGGCTTGCGCGGCCTCTTGGAACTCGCCCCCGCTGTAGGACTCACGGACCGCTCTCGTGATTTCAGGATCGAGCCCGACGAGATCACAGTAGATCGGCGCAGTCTGCGGAAACCAGGCGGCAATCGAGCGTGCTCCGGCGATGGCGGCCGGTTCGTCCTCGTCGATCACGCCGTAGACGAAGATCGCGATGTGCGGACGAGGTCTCCCTGCCCTTCTCGCGCCCTCGTCGACGCGGTCGAGCGCCCACTGGACCACAGCGGGGTCGAGGCCGCACAACAGGATCACCCCGTCGGCCACAGCGCCGGCAAGTTCGAGGGTGCGGGGCCCACTGGCTGAGACGAACACGGGCAGATCGGCCCGGGCGTCAAACCGCAGATGAGCATCGTCCAGGCGAAACCCGGGCCCGTCAGAAGTCACGGATCCGCCGGCCAACAGCCCGCGGATCGCGGCAATGGCCGCCTCCAGTTCCGCAAGCCGGGCGGGCTTCGCCCCCAACGCCCTCAAGGGTCGATCCCCCGCTCCGATGCCCAGGATGGCGCGGTCGCCTGCAATCTCGGCAAGCGTTGCCGCCGCCACCGCGGTCAGCGCGGGATGGCGGGTCACGGGGTTGGTGACCGCCGTCCCCAGTCTCAGCTGAGTGGTGGCCCTCGCAGCCAGGGCGAGGAGTTGGTACGGGTCGCGAGCGTGCAGCGACGACTCGGTCAGCCAAAGGTTGTCGAATCCGGTCGCTTCGATGTGTCTCGCCATGGCGAGAAACTCATCGACCGTGTCGACACCCTGAAGGACCACTCCTCGCCGGATGCTCGTCATGGGTGCGTCAGCCGATCCACGAGGTCGGACGGCACGCCGAACTCTTCGAGCACCCCGCGAGTATGCGCGCCGAGCCCGGGAGGTCCGTCGAGGCGCGGTCGCTCCCCGTCGATGCGGAACGGCGGGTCCATCGCAGGAACGACGCTATCGCCGCCATCTCCCGGTCTCCGCAAGATGTCGAGCGCCTCGACCTGGGAAGACCCGAGGGCACGGAGAAGTGAGCGGACCTGACCGGCCGGGATCCCGGCGGCATCGAAGCGGCCGAGCCAGGTGGCGGCGTCGTCGGAGGCGAGGACGGCGTTGATCGTGGCGGTCAGCTCGTCTCGGTGCGCGACGCGAGCCGCATTGTCGACGAACCGGGGATCAGAGAGCAGATCGGGGCGGTCGAGGACGTCGCACAGGGTTTCCCAGAGTTGTTCGCTGCCGGCTCCGGCGAGGACGACGTCCCCGTCGCGGGCGGTGAACGCTCCGTAGGGGGCGAACGAGGGGGAGTGGCTGCCGAGCAGCGCGGGGCTGCTACCGGAACTCACGGCGTCGCTGGCGATCGTCGTGAACGACGCCATGGCGAATTCCAGCAGGGACGAGCAGACCTGGCTGCCGACCCCGGTCTCCTGCCGCGCCAGATGAGCCGCGAGGAGGGAGATGACCGTCACGAGCCCGGCGCCGATGTCCAGCATCGGGGCCCCGACCTTCACGCTGCCCGACTCGGCGGAGCCGGTTACCGACATGAGGCCGCTCTCGGCTTGGGCGATGAGGTCGAAGCCGCCCCGGGTCGCGTCGGGCCCGAGGTCGCCGAACGCTGAGATCGAGGCATGGATCAGCCATGGGTGCCGCGGATGCACCGAGTCGTAGTCGAGGCCGTAGTGGGCCATGGATCCTGGCCGGGCGTTGTGGACCAGGAAGTCGGAGCCCGCGAGCAAGTGCTCGAGGGCCTGAGCACCGTCTGGCAGGCGGAAGTCCAACAGGACGCTCTCCTTGCCGCGGTTGACTGATGCGAACAGGTTGGATCCGTCGCCGGTGCCGCCCAGCCCCTGACCTCGGTAGGAGTCGCCGCCGGGAGGCGGCTCGATCTTGAGGACCCGGGCGCCCAGGCCGGCGAGGATCATCGTTGTGTAGGGCCCCGCCACGAACCGGGTCAGGTCCACAACCGTGGTGCCCGCAAGCGGTTCAGCTACCACAGTGACGGCTCGCGATGTGTCCCGAACGCCTTCCGGAAGACATCGGACAACTCGCCGAGAGTGGCCCCACGGCGTGCAGCTTCGATCAGAGGCTCCATCACGTTCTGGCCTGACACCGCGGCACGCGATAACGCTGCCAATGCGTCCGAGACGTCGTCGCGGCCTGCGAGGTGCCGGTCCAGCCGGGCCAGCTGGCGGTCACGGCCCATCTCGTCGAGTTCAAAGAGCCGCAGTTCCGTCGTTTCCGCCTCCTCGACGTAGGCGTTGAGACCGACTTTCACTGCGGTTACGTTCGCCACGGCCATTTCGGAGCGGTATGCGCTCTCTGCAATCCAGCGCTGGGGCACGCCCGCCTCGATCGCCGGAACGGCGCCCCCCAGCCCGTCAATCACACCGATGAGCTCGGTGGCTCTAGCTTCGAGCTCGTCGGTCAGCGTCTCGACGAAGTAAGACCCTGCCAAGGGGTCCACCGTGTCCGCCACGCCGGTCTCGTGGGCGATGATCTGCTGGGTCCGGAGTGCCAGGGTGACCGCTTCGTCGGTCGGGATGGCCATCGCCTCGTCGTAGCCCATCACATGGATCGACTGGGCGCCTCCCAGTACCGCCCCAAGGCACTGGATCGTGGATCTCACAACATTGTTGAGGGGCTGCTGGTTGGTGAGCGTTGCCCCCGAGCAGCCCGAGAAGAACCGGAGCCGCATCGCTTCAGGGCTGGTCGCGCCGAACCGGTCGCGGGCGATCCCCGCCCAGAGACGGCGGGCGGTGCGGAGCTTCGCAACCTCTTCGAACAGTTCGAGGGTCGTCGCGAAATGGAACGAGAACCGCGGCGCGAACGCGTCGAACGAGAGCCCCCGATCAACCAGCAGCTCGGCATACGCGATCGCGTCGCTCATCGTGAAGGCGAGCTCTTGGACGGTGTCGCACCCGGCCTCCCGGGCGTGGTAGCCCGTGATCGAGATCGGGTTGAAACGCGGGACTTCCCTGGTGCAGAACTCCACGACGTCGCCCACCAGCCGCATCGACGGCTCCGGCGGGAAGATGAAGGTCTTGCGGGCCACGAACTCCTTGAGGATGTCGTTCTGCAGCGTGCCGGCCAGCCGCGACCTGTCAGCGCCTTGGCGCTCGGCCGCGACGAGATAGAAGGCGAGGATGATGGGCGCGGTCGCGTTTATGGTGAAGTTCACCGACAGGTCGCTGAGGGGGAGCCCCTCGAACAGTTCCGCCATGTCATCGGCGGTATCGATCGCAACACCAACCCGTCCGACCTCCGCCTTCGCGGCCGGAGCGGATGAGTCGAGCCCCAACTGGGTGGGAAGGTCGAAAGCCACCGAGAGCGCCGTCTGGCCCTGCTCGAGGAGGTAGTGGAATCTCTGGTTCGTGTCCTCGGCCGACCCGTATCCGGCGTACTGGCGCATCGTCCACAAGCGCTGGCGGTACATCTCCATGTAGGGTCCGCGTGTGAAGGGCGGCTGTCCCGGAGCACCGATCCGCTCATCGAGGGCGGCCGGATCGCCGAGATCGGCCGCGGTGTAGAGCCGGGCAATGGGGATTCCCGAAGCGGTTGTGGGGTCCTGAGCGGTCTCGCTCATAGCCGCTCCTGCCGGCTGTCGGCCAGGGCGGTTATGCGCTTCACGACATCGACGATGGCCGTGCCAGCCGGAAAGACGTCGTCGACGCCAATCTTGAGGAGGCGCTCGACATCGCGGGGCGGCACGATCCCGCCCACGACCAAGGGCACGTGCTCGAGGCGGTGGCGGGAGCGTTCCGCGATCAGATCGCCGGCGATCGGGAGATGCGCCCCAGAGAGGATCGAGGCCCCGACCACGTCGACGTCCTCGTCCATTGCCACCGTCATCATCTCAGCCGGGGTGGATCGAAGGCCGAGATAGATGACTTCACAGCCGGCGTCGCGGAGAGCGAAAGACACGACTTTTGCTCCACGATCGTGGCCGTCGAGACCTGGCTTCGCGATGAGGATGCGTCGCCGGCGGGTAGTCACTCGTGTGCTGCCAGGGCCAACGCCGCAAAGACTGCGTACACCTGTGTTGCCTCCTCGATGTCGGCCACCGGGAGGTTCTCATCGGCACAGTACACGGGCTCCCCGCCGGGGCCGAAGATGACGGTGGGGATGTGCCCGCCGAAGCTCGCGGTATCGCCGAGCCATCCGGCCGCCATCAGCTCGGGTTCCCGGCCCCGAACCTGGCGGACGGCTTCGACCATGGTTTGCACAACATCTGAGTCCGGATCGGCCACATACGGTGCCTTCACGTCCACCAGTTCGACCTCGGCGCTGAAGCGTCCGTCGCGGCGCTTGGCATTGTCGAGACAGCGATCAATCTCGGCACGGACGGTCTCGATCGACACGCCTGGCTGGGGCCGGCAGTCGACCCGGATCACGCACTCGTCGGGAATCATCGACGGGCCTCCCGGGGGGAGTCCGCCATAGACCCGGCCGGGAGCCATCATGGTCTCGGCCCCGAAGCGCTCCGCGACCGCGGCGCTCAGTGCGGGTTCGAGCCTTGAGGCATCCAGCTCGAGAATCGCCAGTGCCGCCAAGGCGTTGGCGTTGATGGCGTGGTGCTTGTGGCACGTATGCGCGGACCGGCCCTGTGTGGTGATGTCGAAGTAGTAGCGGCCGCGGTGGCCGAGGAAGATCTCGTTGTCGGACAGTTCGCCCAGCACGCACAGATCGGCGTGATGGCGTTCGAAGTACCGGATACTCCCCGTCTGGTCCCCCATGTGGTCGCTGACCGCTGCCATCGCGAGGGTGCCCCTGAGCGGCAGGCCGCACGCGCGGACGGCCTCGATGGCGGTGATCTGGCATGCGAGGGCGGCCTTCATGTCCATGATGCCGTGACCGAAGACACGGCCGTCAATGAGATCGCCGGAGAAGGGTTCGGCTGCCGACCAGCCGATCGAGACCGGCTTGGTGTCCATGTGGCCGGTCATGACGACGCGGGGACCGTCGCCGAATGAGACCTCGCCGATGGCATTGGGGCGGTCGGGGAGCACCGGCTGCAACTCGACGTTGGAGAAGCCGCGTTCGCGCATCGACGCGGCCAGGAAGTCGGCAAGATCCCCTTCAGCACCGAGGATGCTGGGTATGCGACAGACCTGCCGCGTCAGGTCGACTGCTCGTTGGGTGTCGACGGCCGCAAGAACACGCGCCGCAACTTCTGATGGCTCCATCCTTCTGAGTCGCTCCCTATCCGCTTGGCCTCTCAACCTCACCTGAACGCGCAGGCGGACACATGATGTGGGTGGCAGGAACCGGTACGGAGTCGAGCGTGAGCGTCGCGTCGCGCATGACGCAGTCGAGATGCGCTCGCGCCGCGACGGTCCCTCCGTAGGCGATCGAGTTGCCGAGAGCGATGTGGGCAGTCCCCAGCGAGGACTCAGTCTCCATCGCGACCGCGCATACATGGCCGGCGGGGTTGAGTCCGAGGGAGACCTCGGCGAAGTTGGTCATCAACTCGTCACCGCAGTGCTCGAGCATGCCGGTGAGGCGACGGCTCTCGGGCCCCTCAGCGCCAACGAGGCGTCCCTCGTCGAAGGTGAGGACCACTGGGTCGGGCAGCGGGCCCACCCCCATGAACAACAGATCAGCATCGATGACAGCCACGCCGTGGGTGGTGCCCTCCACCGGAGCGGTGCCCGCCTCGATATCGGGGGGCGCCATGTAGGACCCAGCCGTCCTGCAGATTCCGTGAAGCACCCGGCCAGGCCGTCCCGATACGGAGCCGCGGAGATCGGTGCCGACCGGAGTGGTGAGATGAAACTCCGATGCCTGAGTCCAGAGTTCGCCGATCTGTTCGGCGCGCGCCCGAAGTTCGTCAAAATCGACTGACAGGGGGCCATCCGTCCGCAGCGTGTCCAACGTGATCCCCGGCATGGCCAGATAGCGGACGCCCGCCGCGTTGGCGTCGCGGCGGGCCTCGTTCGAGCCGATGAAGATGGACGTCAGCTCGATCACAGCATCGCTCTGTGCCATCGTTCGGGCGACACCGGGGGCGACTTCTGCTCCCGGGATGTCCAACGGGGCCATCTCCAGCGTCGAGACAACTGCCGACCGCGCCTCGATCCCGGAGCGCAACAGGTCCGCGACCTGGCGGTCGCTGTCGGTGTCGATCAGCAGCACCACGCGCTCGCCCGCTCGGACACCCAGGCACCGGTCGAGCACATTGGCCACCGCGGCGGACGCGTCCATGGGATGCCTCCTCAGTGGCCGGACGTCTCGACCGGCGATGGTAGTCCGCCAACCTGCTGGTAACGGCTTCGGGGATGCGCTGCGGCCGTTTCGCGCAGTCAGATGTCGGCAGGAGGAACGATCACCTCGCACCGGGGGCCGGGCGCGCGGCTGAGCCTCCGGTCGAGCGTGTATAGCGGCCACCGTAGCGCCTCGGCCAGGGCCACATACCAGGCGTCGTAGGCGGTGAGGTTCGGCCGGAGTTCCCACACTCGCCCGGCGAAGGGCGCGAACCGGTGGAATCTGAGGTTGAGCCGGAGCAGATCGCGTTGAGCGGCTGTGGCCTGTGGCTGTGAGACCGTGCCGGACAGCTCCAGGCGGCGCAAGGTGTTGCTGGCTTCGGCCAGAGCCATCTCGGGCACCGCCAGAGGAGCCTGCGAGATGGCGGATCGAGCCCAGGACCCCTCACGCTGAGAATCGATACGCGCCGCGACGAGTACCGAGGCGTCGACGACCGCGCTCACCGGCGGTCGGCATCGCGTGCTTCAAGGATCTGCTCAGCGGTGACGACTGTGCCCGACTCTTCAACCCGGCGCCGGACCTCCTCGAGCCACACCCCGATCGGGGGCAGCGATGCGAGCCGCTCCAGTTCCTCCAACAGGTACTCCTGCATGGACTGACGGTTGAGCGCGGCTTGGGCCGCCAGTTCGTCGCGCACTTCCTCGGGCACGTTGCGGATGGTGATCTGAACTCCCATGACAGCATTATGCCAGCAATGCCATTATTCTGCAAGCAGCTATCTCACCTACTGTCAGGTTACCACAGTCAGCTCAGTGGCTTTGAGAGAGGCCCAGACCGTGACGCCTGGACGTAGTTCCAGTTCGTCGGCGGAGCGGCGGGTGATGTCGGCCCTCACGGCCAGCGGGCCTGCCAGGTGCACCCGGGCACGCTCGCCGTCGACATCGACCCGCGCGAGTTCGGCCTGCCAGGCGTTGCGGGCGCTGCCTGCAGGTCGGTCGCGGTGCAGGGTCACCGCGTGGGCCGGGAACGTGACGTAGACGGGTCCGGTGGCCTCCGTAGCCACGGTGAGAACCAGGCCGGTGGCGGTGGTGACCGACGTGCCCTCAGCCAGACCGGACACCACGTTCGCGCCCAGGAACGTTGCCGCCCACTCGCATCCGGGTCTGGCCGTCACTTCCGTGACGGAGCCCCGGCCGGCCACCGCGCCGCCGTCGAGCACCACCACGCGACGGGCCACCGTGGCCACGTCGACGGGATCGTGGGTGATGAGCAGGGTGTGGCGTGCCGGTGACTCACCGATCAGGGCTCGCAGCCCGGCCCGGCCCGACGAGTCCACCGAGGCCAGCGGCTCGTCGACGATCAGCACTTGCGGGTCCGGAGCCAGGGCCCGGGCTATGGCCACTCGCTGACGCTGCCCGCCCGAGAGCGCGGCCGGGCGCCGGGTCCACATGGCCGAGTCCACCCCGACCTGTTCGAGCAGCGCCCCGGCCTTGCGCCGTGCCGTGGCTCGGTCCGCTCCCGCCCGGCGAAGACCGAAGGCCACGTTGTCGATGACCCGGAGGTGGCCGAAGAGCCGGAGGTCCTGGAACACCATGCCCACGCGACGCCGGCTGGCGGGCACGAATACACCGGCCGCCGGGTCGTCGGCCACCGAGCCGGCGATGGTCAGGCGGCCGCTCGCCAGGCGGTCGAGCCCGGCCACGGCCCGCCCCAACGTTGTCTTGCCCGTGCCGTTGGCCCCGATGACGGCGGTCACGCCCTCATCGATCTCCAGCCTGTCAACCCTGAGCGCCCAGCCCGGCCGGACGACGCTGCCGTCAAGTTCGACCGTCATCGCGGCATCCACCGGTCGCGCAAGGTAATCAGCACGGCCAGGGCCACCGCCATCAGCACCAGGCTGATGGCCACGGCCGCCTCGGGATTGCGTTCCAGGGCCAGGTAGGTCTCCAGCGGCAGGGTGCGGGTGCGGCCCGGGAAATTGCCGGCGAAGGTGAGGGTGGCTCCGAACTCGCCCACGGCGCGGGCCCAGGCCAGCGCGGTTCCGGCCGCCAGCGCGGGCCGGATCGTGGGCAGCGTCACATGCGCGAGCGTGGACCAGGCGCCGGCGCCGAGGGTCGCGGCCGCCTCGTCGAGGTCGTCGCCGGCCTGGCGCAGGGCGGCCTCGACGGTCACGACGAAGAAGGGGAGTGCAACGAACGCGGCCGCGACCACCGCCCCGGCGGTGGTGAACGGCAGGCTCACGCCGAACCAGGAGTCGAGCCACTGGCCGACGAGGCCCCGCCGTCCCAGCGCGAACAGCAGGGCGGTGCCGGCCACCACCGGCGGCAGCACCATGGGCAGCATCACGATCGCCCGCACGACCCTTCCGAAGCGCAAGCGGCGCCGGGCCAGCACGAACGCCAGGGGGAGGCCCAGCACCACGCACGCCGCGGTGGCCAGCAGGCTGACCACCAGCGACACCCGCAGTGCCTCCAGCACCTCGGACTCGCCGAGCACCGAGGGCAGCGCCGACCAGGGCGCCCGCTGCAGCAGCCCGACCAGGGGCAGGGCCAGCAGACCGAGGGCCACGAAGCCCACCGCCGTCAGAGCCGCGGGGGGCCGGCTCACTCCCGGATCGGGGCCGGGGGCGGCCCGGGCACCGCTGGAAACGTTCACGGCTGTCCGAACCCGTGCACCCGCAGGGCCTCCGCACCGACGCTGCCGGGCTCGGTGAAGGCATCGATCACGGCCGCCACCGCCGGTGCGGGCTCAGCCGACACCGACGCGATGTAGTAGTCGTTGGCGTGGCCGTCCAGTTCCGGGGCGTTGACGGTGGGCAGTCCCGCCCGGGCCGCGTCGGTGCCGTAGACCAGCCCGGCGTCGAGCTCTCCGAGCGAGATCTTGGCGGCCAGAGCCCGTACGTTCAGCTCGAGAGTGTCCACCGACGCCGCGATCCGGGCCTCATCGAGAGCCCGCCGGGCCAGCGCACCGCACGGGACCTCCGGAGCGCACAGGCCGACCAGCAAGTCTCGGCGGGCCAGGTCGGCAAGCCCGGCGACGCCCCCCGGATTGCCGGGCGCGGTGGCCAGCACGACGGTGTTGGTGGCGATCACGGCTGGCTTCCCCCGGATGGACCCGTCGGCAGTGGCCCGGTCCATGGTGGCCGCGTCGGCGGTGATCAGCACATCGGCGTCGGCCCCGGCCGACAGTTGGGCCACCAGCGTGGAGCTGCCCGAGAGCACGGCCGTGACGTTGGGGTCGGCCGCCGACACGGCCTCGACCACATCGGTCAGTGACGAGGCCGCCATGACCACGACCTCGCGGCTGCCGCCTGCGCCTTCGCTCCCGGCTTCGCTGCAGCCCGCGGCGAGCACGGCCGCCGTCGTCAGGAGGGCCGCTGCCAACGGGAACGTGATCGCCTGCTTGATCGCTGCACTCGTCAACCGGCCCGCCACAGACGCTCGAATGTAGCAATCAGCCAGGTGCGCCCGGCTGTGATCCCGCACGCTCGCTCGGCCTCTAGGGTGATGCGATGCGCGTACTTGCTCAAGCATCAACCGATCCGGGCCTCGCGGACGCCTGCGGCGATTCGAACCGCGGCTTCGTCTGCGAACGGGTCTTCGACTGGACCGAGAACGGCGGGCTGGCCACCGCGGCCGACTGGCTGCTCGACCGACCTATTCGCATCGCGTTCATCCTGGTGGTGGCGTGGTTCGTCACCCGCATCGTCAAGCGGGCCATAGTCCGGTTCACCAAGCGCATCGCCGCTGCGCCGACCAACTCACGGCTGCAGAAGCTCCGCGAGAAGGGGCCGGGCCGCGTCCTGATGGAGGAGGCCGAGCGGTCCCGGGCCGAGGCCCGGGCGGAGACCCTGGGCCATGTGCTGCGCAGCGTGGCGGTGGCCCTCATCTGGACCTTCGCGGCTCTGATCGTCCTGGGCGAGATCGGTGTCAACCTCGGACCGCTGATCGCCGGCGCCGGGATCGGCGGCGTGGCCCTGGGCTTCGGCGCCCAGTCGATCGTGAAGGACTTCCTCTCGGGCCTGTTCATGTTGATCGAGGACCACTACGGCGTGGGCGACTGGGTCGACCTGGGCTACGCCTCCGGAACGGTTGAGGAGGTGTCGCTGCGCTCCACCACCATCCGTGACGTGAGGGGCACGGTATGGCACGTCCCCAACGGCGAGATCGCCCGGGTCGGCAACTACTCCCAGCTCTGGTCGAAGGCGCTGGTCGACATCGAGGTCTCCTACGACACCGACGCCCGGGTCGCCATGGGCGTGATGCAGCAGGTGGCCAACGAACTGTGGAGCGATCCGGAGTGGGGCGGCGACGAACTGTCGGAGCCGCCGACGGTCTTCGGCATCCAGAGCCTGGGCGCGTCGGGGGTGGGCCTCCGGCTGGCGGTGAAGACCGAGCCGTCGATGCAGTGGGCTGTGGAGCGCGAGATTCGCCTGCGCCTCAAGGAGGCGTTCGATGAGGCCGGCATCGAGATCCCGTTCCCGCAGCAGACGACGTGGCTCCGCGACGACAGCGACCATGCCGCGGACGTGCTCTCCGAAGCGCAGCAGGCCGCCTTCCGGGCGCTCCACGAGGAGCAGCACGCCCCGAGGCCCGAGGACGACTTCGAGGACAGCCGCTAGCAGCCCGACCGGGCTCGCGACGGCGGTGGGGCAGGTTTCCGTTCTCTCTTGACACCTGGATGTTTGTAAGGTAATGTTACTAACAATATGGCGGAGGGCTCTGGTTCAGGCGTTCTGAGGCTGCTGAGCGGGCAGCGGATTGTCGACACGCTCTTCTCGGCCCATCCGTCGCGAATCTCACGGGCGGGAATAGCCCGGGCCACCGGCTTGTCGAAGCCGACCGTCTCGGCGCTCATTGCCGACATGGAGTCGGCCGGGCTGGTGCGGATCTCCGACGAGAGTCCCAGTTCAGGTTCGATCGGCCGGCCCGCGGCGCTGTACGAGCTCGTGCCCACTGCCCGCCACTCGGTGGTGGCCGACATCGGTGCGACCAAGATCCTCATCGGGGTGTCTGACCTGTTCGGCAACCTCGTCGCCGAGCGGGAGCTCGACACCGGACCCGATGCCCGCAGCGCGTTGCGGCGGCTCACCGGAGCGGCCCGAGCGATGCTGGAGGAGGCCGACGGCGGGTGTCACGCGGTGTGCGTCGGCGTCCCCGGCATCTACCGCCCCGACCGCGATCGTGTGGAGCAGGCCTTCAACCTGCCCGGTTTCGAGAACCTCGCTCTGCGGGCCTTTCTTGCCGAGCGCCTCGACGGCCGCATCCACGTGGAGAACGATGTCAACCTCGCGGCCCTCGGCGAGCTCACCCGCATGGGGGAGGAGCAGGCTGACGGGGACTTCGCGGCCATCTCGGTCGGTACCGGCATCGGCCTGGGAATGGTGGTCGGCGGCGACCTCTACCGCGGCGGGACCGGATCGGCGGGCGAGCTGGGCTCGCTGCTGCTGTCGCGTCCCGAGCCCGGCACGGCACCGGTCACCCTCGAGGATGTGGCCTCGGCGCCTTCGATCCGCAAGCGATTCGGGCAGGCCATCGAGGACGGCCGTCGCTCGGCGCTGGACGCAGGCGCCGACGTTCCGGAGATATTCGCGGCGGCGGCCGACGATGATGCCGCGGCCGCGGTGCTCGACGCGGTCGCGGCGGCGATGGCGCTGGCGGTGTCGCACCTGTGCCTGATAGCCGACCCGACCCGGATCGTGTTCGGCGGCGGCGTTGGAGCCAATCCCGTGTTCGTCGACGCGGTCAGGGACCGCCTCTCGGGACTCGTCGCCGCGCCGCCGGAGCTGGCCGCTTCCACGTTGGGTCGTCGGGCTGCCCTCGTGGGGGCGGCGTCCCTGTCCCTGCGGTTCATACAGGAGACCCTCGTGCCCGAGATCCTCGGGGGCCAGCAGTGACCAACACGCCCGGGCAGGCCGCGGAAGCGGTCGATGCTGAGGCCGTCGTGGGCCTGGTCCGCGAGGCCACCCGGATCCCCAGCGTCACGCCCAACGAGGAGGCCTTCGCGCGCTGGGCCTGGCGCCAGATGGCGGAGTCGGATGCCTTCGACTCCGCCGATCTCTTCGAGTGCGAGCCGGGCCGTCCCAACGTGTACGCCACCTGTGGGGACGGCACCGGAAGGTCGCTGCTGCTGGCCGGGCACCTCGACACCGTGGCGGTCGACGACTGGCGCCAGCACTGGCGCGGCTCAGACCGGGAGGACCCGTTCGGCGCCCACGTGATCGACGGCGAGATATGGGGTCGGGGAGTAGCCGACCAGAAGGCCGGGATCTGCGCCATTATCGAGGCGGTCCGGGCCCTCGGCCGGGCCGGTGTCCGGCCTGCCGGCCAAGTGTCGGCGCTGTTCGTCTGCGACGAGGAGTCGGGCCAGCCCGGCAGCGGCGTGTCGGCCGGGATGCGGGCCGCAGTAGCGGGCCGTGCCGGTCCGCGACCGGCCGCCGACTTCGCGGTCTACACCGAGCCGACCACCTCGGCCATCTACACCGCGCAGATGGGCTTCCTCATCGCCGACATCGCCTACACCGGTGTGTCGGCCTACTTCGGACGGCCCGAACTCGGCGTCGACGCGTTGCGGGCCGGGCACCGGCTCCTCGACCGGTTGTGGCGTCATTCAGACGACCTGCGGGCCTCGGTGCCAGCCCATGAGCTGCTGGGAGAGGCCTTCCTGCTGGTCACCTCGGTCACCTCCGGGGGCAACATCGCCGTTCCGGGCCGCTTCGACCTGTCCCTGATCCGCAAGGTCCTTCCCGGTGAGAGCCTCGACGCCGCCGCCGACAGCATCCGGGCCATCGCGGGGGAGGTTGCGAGCGAGCACCAGGTCGAGTGCAGCGTGGAGTTCAGCGCGCCCCGGGACCACCGGTTGGGGGGCACCCCCGACGAGGTTGCGACCGACCACCCGGGCGTGGCTGCGCTGGCCCGATCCATTGAGACGGTGACCGGAGCGCCGGCCCGGATCGAGGGCGCGCCGTACTGGTCCGAGAAGCCGTTCCTGCGGGACCTCGGCATCCCCGGCGTGTACTTCGCTCCCGGCGACATCTCCAACTGCCACACGCCGTTCGAGCGGCTCGCCGTCGACGAGCTGGTGACGGCGACCCGCACCCTGGCGCACTTCATCGCCCAATGGTGCGGTGCCCACGATCCATAAACCGGACCCATAGGGAGGGGTCATGACAACCAAGAACAAGAAGCCCAAGTGGCTGCTGCTCGCATCGTTGCTGGCGATGTCGGCGCTCGTCGCCGTCTCGTGCGGCGACGATGGCGCTGAAACATCGGAGGCGCCCGCCACCACGGAGGCGCCGGCCACCACAGAGGCGCCGGCTGCTGTGCCGGCGCCGGATGCGCCTATGACTCAGGGGCCTGGGGGTGAGGAGGCTGTGCCGTCGAGTGAGGTGACCTTGAGCGATGAGGAGGTTGCTGAGGTGCAGTCGGGTGGTTACACCGCGGCTTTGTTGTGGCATACCTCCGGGGCGTTCACCGACGCGGTGAGCCAGGGCGCTCACGACGCGTTCGCGGAGTTGGGGATCGAGGTGGTCGCGGAGACCAACGCGGACTTCGACGCGGCTCAGCAGGCCAACGACGTGGAGACGGTGATGGCCCTGGATCCTGACATCATCATCAGTCTGGCCATCGGCCCGGACTCGGGTGCGGAGGCGTTCCGTCCCGCGGTGGATGCCGGTGTGCAGTTGGTGTTCTTGTCGAACGTTCCCCAGGGCTATGTGCACGGCCAGGACTATGTGGGCATCGTCACCGATGACCTCGCGGCCATGGGCATCACCGCCGCGGACCTGCTCGCCGACGCGCTCGGGGGTCAGGGCCAGGTGGGCTACATCTTCCATGACGCCGCCTACTACGTCACCAACCAGCGCGACCAGGCGTTCAAGGCGTGGATCGAGATCAACTATCCCGGCATCGAGATCGTCGCCGAGCAGGGTCTGGCCGACCCGGCCGCCGCGGAGGAGATCGCGTCGGCGATGCTGACCCGCAACCCCGACCTCGACGGCATCTACGCCCCGTGGTCGGCTGGTCCCGCCGACGGGGTGCTGGCCGCGTTGCGGGCTGCGGGCGCCTCTGATGTGGCTGTGGTCACCATGGATCTCGACACCAACGTGTCTTTGGACATGGTCGAGGGCGGCAACGTCGTGGGCATCGCGGCCGACGAGGCCTACAACCTCGGCCGCACCATGGCCATCGAGGGCGCCTACGGGCTGCTCGGAAAGCCCGCCCCCGCGTTCGCGGTGGTGCCCGCCATCGGCGTCACCGCCGACAACATCATCGACGGCTACCGCCAATCGCTAGCAGCCGACCCGCCCCAAGAGGTCCTCGACGCCATCGGCTGAGAGACCGGGCACGAGGGCGAGGCAGACTGGCCCCGAAGCTCCGGCGGTGGTGCGGGTCGAACCGCCGCCGGGGCCCAGGGCTAGCGACTGGCGAATGAGGAATCCATGACCGACGACCCCGCCGCGACCGGGCTGATGCCGGCTGCCGCCCACCGGTGGCTGTCCCGCCGGCGCCGGGACTCGGGGCTGCGCCCGTACGTGGTGTACATGGCCGCGGTGCTCATCTTCGGACTGTTCGCGGTGATCCTGCGAGACGACGGGTTCCTCACGGCCACCAACCTGCTCAACATCGGCCGCCAGGCCGCGCCCATAGCGGTGATGGCGGTGGGCATGACGTTCGCCCTGGCCTCGGCCGAGATCGACCTGTCGATCGGATCGGTCGCCGCCCTGTCGTCGCTGGTGGCGGCCGAGGCGGTCGGAGACTACGGGTTCGTCGCCGGCGCAGCCGCGGCCTTGGCGGTCGGCGCCGGCATCGGACTCGTCAACGGCGCGATCACCGTGAAGGTCCGCATCCCGTCATTCCTGGTGACGCTGGGCATGCTCGGCATCGTCAGCGGCATCGCCCGCAACATGAACAACCTGCAGTCGCTGCCCATCCGCAACGACACCTTCCTGGCCGTGTTCGGTGCCGGATCGGTGGGACCGATCTCCTCGCTGTTGATCTGGACCGTCGTGGTCGGGCTGATCGGGCATCTCGTGCTGCACCACTTGCGCTGGGGCCGCCATGTGCTGTCGGTGGGCGCTGATCGCAGCGCGGCGGCCGCTCTCGGCATCAACACCGACCGCATCCGCATCACCGCGCTGATGGCCAGCGCGACCGCGGCCTCGTTCGCCGGCGTCCTGCTGGCGGGCCGCCTGGCCATCGGCCGCCACGATCTGGGCGAGAACCTGCTGCTCACAGTCATCGCGGCGGTCGTCATCGGGGGCACCAACCTCTTCGGTGGAAGGGCCTCGGTGGTGGGCGCCATCGTGGGATCGGTGGTGATGGCCATGCTCAACAACGGCCTGATCCTGATGGGCCTGCGGGTCGCGGACCAGCTCATCGCCCGGGGCGTCATCATCATCCTGGCGGTGGCGCTGAGCATGCGAGAGCAGAAGGAGACCTGACGTGTTTCTCCGACCCCTGCTGGAACGCAACCCTCAGTTCGTGCAGGCCGCCGTCGAACTCCATCAGGCCGGAGAGATCCCGGCCAACAGCTGCGTGCTGGACCTCGACGCGATCGAGGCCAACACCGCCGGGCTGTGCCGGCAGGCCCGCGCGCTGGGGCTGACCGTCTACGCCATGAGCAAGCAGCTCGGCCGGGCTCCGGGGGCGCTGGCCGCCATGACCGCCGGCGGGGTCGACGGCTTCGTGGCCGTGGACATGGCTTGCGCCCGGCCGATCGCTCGCCACGGCCACAACCTGGGCCATCTCGGCCATCTGGTGCAGGTTCCCCGGGCCGAGGCCAAAGAGGCCGCCGGGCTGGAGCCCGACTACTGGACGGTCTTCTCCGAGAACAAGGCGGCCGAGGCCGCGGCCGCAACTCACAACGTCGGACGATCCCAGCGGATGCTGGTGCGGGTGTTCGCCGACGGTGACCGGTTCTACCCCGGCCACGAGGGCGGCGTGGCCCTCGACGGCCTGCCGGCGATGATCGATCGCATCGTGGCGATGGAGGGTGCGGAGTTCGCCGGGCTGACCACCTTCCCGGCCCTGCTGTTCGACCCCGACACCGGCGGGGCCAGGCTGACGCCGAACGTCGGGACCCTGGCCCGGGCGGCGGAGATCGCCCGCCGCCACCCCGCCTGCCCCCAGACGCTCGAGATCAACGCCCCCGGCACCACCTCCACGGAGGTCCTCGGGCTGCTGGCCGAGGCGGGCGCCACCCAGGTCGAGCCGGGCCACGGGCTCACCGGGACGACACCGCTGCATGCGGCCCGGGACCTCCCTGAGCAGCCCTCGGTGCTGTACCTCAGCGAGGTGGCCCACATCCACCAGGGGGTGCCGCTGTGCTTCGGAGGCGGGCTGTACATCGACCCGGTCTTCGGCGACTACCAGGTACGGGCCGTGGTCGCCCACGATCCCTCGGAGTTCTCGACCGAGCCTGTTCCGGTCGACATGCCCGACCCTGCCAGCATCGACTACTACGCCAGACTCCATCCCGGCGCTGAACGGACGGTGGCCGAGGGCGCGACGGTGGTCTTCGGTTTCCGGGTGCAGGCCTTCGTCACGAGGACATTGATCGTC
Source organism: Acidimicrobiia bacterium (assembly GCA_022820805.1). Classification (GTDB taxonomy): domain Bacteria; phylum Actinomycetota; class Acidimicrobiia; order Acidimicrobiales; family Aldehydirespiratoraceae; genus Aldehydirespirator. The sequence continues at coordinate 21,945 of JAJEEV010000015.1, read as the reverse complement.
GGTCTCAGCGGCGTGCCCCGGGGGCGGGCCCGAGTGGCGGGCGTGTGGAACGGCTTCGGTGACGAGGTCTCCGTCGGGGGCTCTCGATGACCGGTCCCTCCAGCCCGGTGGCTCTCGAGGTGGAGGGCTTGTGCAAGTCGTTCCGGGCGGTGCAGGCTCTCGACCACGTGTCGCTGAGCCTGCAGTACGGCCGGGTCACCGCGCTGCTCGGCGACAACGGCGCGGGAAAGTCGACGCTGGTGAAGTGCATCTCCGGCGTGTACGCCCCCGACGGCGGGGTGGTCAGGGTCGACGGGGCGGTGCGAGTCATCGCCTCTCCTGATGTGGCCCGGTCGCTGGGCATCGAGACGGTTCATCAGACGCTGGCTGTGATCGACCCTCTCGACGTGGTCGAGAACCTGTTCCTGAACCGCGAGCACACCCGCGGCGGCCGGTTCGGCGCGTGGCTGGGGGTGCTCGACAAGAAGCGCATGCGGACGGAGTCCGGCGAGATCCTGGGACGCCTGGACATCCGCATCCCGTCATTGCGCCGGCCCTTGAGCGCGCTGTCGGGAGGCCAGCGCCAGGCGGTGGCCATCGGCCGGGCCGCGGCCTGGGGCCAGCAGATCGTGCTCCTGGACGAGCCCGCCGCCGCGCTGGGCGTCGAGCAGGCGGCTCGAGTCCTCGACCTCATCCGCAGCCTGCGGGACTCGGGTGTGGCGGTGCTGCTCATCACCCACAACATGGACCGGGTCACCGAGGTCTGCGACCGGGCCGTGGTGTTGCGCCAGGGCCGCAAGACCGCGGAGGTGGACGTGGCCGACGTTTCCAAGGACGACCTGGTGGCCTACATCACCGGCGCCCGATCCGGCGATCGCGATCCATGAGCGACGACTCCGTCCCGCAGCTCGGCGTCGACGTCGGGGGCACCACCATCAAGGGCGCGGTCGTGAACCTGGGGGCTGGCGAGCTGGCGAGCGGCATCCACACAGAGCCCACGCCCCCGACCGCCACACCCGGCGATGTCGCGGCCGCCATCGGCCGCATCGCCGCGGCGGCAGGCTGGCCCGGCCCGGTCGGTGTGGCCCTGCCGGGTGTGATCGACGGGTCCTCGCTGCGCCATGCCCCGAATCTCTCCCGCGCATGGGAGGCCGACGGCGCCCTGGAGTGCCTGCGGGTCCCCGAGGGCGCCAATGCGGTTCTCATCAACGACGCCGACGCAGCCGGCCTGGCCGAGTTGACCTACGGCGACGCCGGGCTCGACCGCGACGGGCTCACCATCGTGCTGACGTTCGGGACGGGCATCGGCAGCGCCCTGCTCCACAACGGCGACCTGATCGCCAACTCCGAGCTCGGGGGCCTGGTCGGATCGAATGGGCGCTTCGAGGAGATCGCGTCGGGAAGGGCGATCTCCAGCGAGGAGTTGACCCCGGTCGAGTGGGCCCGCCGGGCCCAGCCCTTCTTCGATGAGCTGGAGGCCATGCTCAACCCGTCCCGCTGGGTGGTGGGCGGAGGACTCAGCGAGAACTTCGACCGGTTCGCGTCGAGACTCAAGCTGTCGAAGCCCATCTCGGCGGCCCACCTCGGCGTCCATGCCGGCATCGTCGGCGCGGCCGTGGCCGTGAGCCGTGCCGGCCGCGGCTCGCCCAGCTCCGCTGTGAAGTGAGGGTTGTCGTCGCCAAGTCCGCCAGCGCGGCCGCATCCATGGTCGCCGACCTGGTCGAAGGGTTCATCGGCACCTCGCCGTCTCCGGCTCTCGGATTGGCCACCGGAGAGACGATGGAGCCGGTGTTCGCCGAGTTGGTGCGACGCCATCGCGAGCAGGCACTGAGCTTCGCCGGGGTCCGGGCCTACCTGCTGGACGAGTACCTGGGACTCGACCGGGGAGACCGGCGCGCCTACCGCACTGTCGTCGACCGTCTACTGGCCGGCCATGTCGACTTCGAAGCCGGGGCAGTCCGCGGGCCGAACCCCCATGCGACCGACCTGGACGCGGAGTGCGCCCGCTACGAGCGCGCCGTGCGGGAGGCGTCGATCGGGCTGCAGTTGCTGGGCATCGGGTCCAACGGGCACATCGCCTTCAACGAGCCCGGCTCCCCGCTGGACAGCACGACCCGCGTGGTGACCCTGAGCGAGGCGACTCGAACCGACAACGCCCGGTTCTTCGGGTCGGGGCAGCCGGTGCCCGCCGAGGCCATCACCCAGGGCCTCGCCACCATCGCCGCCGCCGGCGAGCTCCTGCTGCTGGCGTGCGGCCGGCACAAGGCCGGCGCGGTGGCCCGAGCGGTCGAGGGGCCGGTCACCACCGAGGTGCCCGCCTCCGCGCTCCAGTTGCACCCCAAGGTCACAGTGGTGTTGGACCCGCCTGCCTCGACCGGCCTGACCCGGCCCGAGCGGGCCACCGGCTCCTAGGCTGGCCGACTTCTATGCGGTACGGACGGGTTTCGGTCGACGGCGCGCCGCGATGGGTCCGTGTGGATGACGACGTGGTCCATGTGCTGCGCGGTTCTCCCCTCGAGGGTGACGCCGCCGTCGAGCAGTCCCTGGCGCCGGAAGGGGTGGTCTGGCTGCCGCCGGTTCTGCCGTTCGTGTTCTATGCGGTCGGCCTGAACTACCGCAGCCACATCGATCACGCCCGGGCATCGGGCCGGGATGTGGCTGTGCCCGAGCGCCCCGAGGTCGGCTACCGGGCCAACAACGCCCTGATCGGCCACGGAGAGGCGATTCTGGTGCCCCCCGATGTCACCGGCCGGTTCGAGGCCGAGGGCGAGGTGGTAGCGGTCATAGGCCGCCGGGTGCGCAACGCGTCGCGGTCCGAGGCCGAGGAGTCGGTGTTCGGCTGGACGATCGGCAACGACGTGAGTGCCCGCGAGTGGCAGCGGGCCGACCGCTCGTTCTGGCGCAGCAAGAACAGCGACACGTTCAAGCCCATGGGTCCATGGATCGAGACCGATGTCGACCCGATGGCCCAGACCACGATCGTGCGGGTGAACGGCGAGACCCGGGCCGAGTTCGCCACCGGAGGCATGGTTTTCGATCCGTGGGACTTCATCGTCGAGACGTCCCGCTACATCACCTTCCATCCCGGCGATGTGCTGTGGATGGGCGCCGACTCGAACTGCCAGATCGAGCCCGGCGACATCGTCGACGTCGAGGTCACCGGCATCGGCGTGCTCTCGAATCTCGTCCAGCTCGACACTCGTTGACGCCGAGCCGCGGCTCGCTCAGGCGGCGTCGCCGCCGTCGCTCAGACGGCTCGCCGGGTGATCACCGAGACGCCGTCGCCCACCGGCAACAGGGCCACGAGCACCCGCTCGTCGGCGGCGACTCGGGCGTTGAAGGCCCGCAGCTGCCCGGTGGTGGGATCGGTCTGGGCCGGGTTGGCCACATGGCCGTCCCACAGCGTGTTGTCCACCAGGATCACGCCCCGCTCCGACAGCCGGGGAACCAGTTCCTCGTAGTAGTCGATGTAGGACGCCTTGTCGGCGTCGATGAACGCGAGGTCGACGTCGGGCTCCGGGGGCAGCGAGCGCAGCGTGTCCAGAGCAGGACCGATGCGCAGGTCGATGCGGTCGGCCACGCCGGCGCGCTCCCAGTGCTCTCGGGCGATGGCGGTCCACTCCTCGGAGATGTCACAGCACAGCAGCCGGCCACCGGGCGGCAGCGCCCTGGCCACGGCCAGAGCCGAATAGCCGGTGAACGTGCCCACCTCCACCGCGAAGCGGGGCTGGATCAAAGTCGTGAGCAGCGTCATCAGGGCGCCCTGAGCGGGGCTGATCTGCATGATGCTGGCGTCGCCGAGCGCGGCCGTGGCCTCGATCAGGTCGCGCTGCACGTCGTCGGGGGCGGTGCTGTGGGCCTGGATGTAGTCGGCCAGCGCGTCGTCGAGGAACACCGAGCGGGAACTCATGGCACTGCGATGCTAACGACCGGACCCTCCCCGGGACGCAGGACGCGCCAGTTTGCACTGGAAGACTGCACTGGATACATTCAAAGTAGATCAGTATCGCGGCCTTTCGTCTGGGCGCCAACAGCCGGCTCGACTAGGAGAAGCCAGCATGGCGCCGCTTGTGATGACCGCAGAGTTCACGCTCTTCGGGCTGTTCATGTTCAACCTGGGGCTGTTTGTTCCGATCGTCAGGAACAAGTGGTACCGCCGGCGGATGGAGCGCGAGCGCGCCGGCCGCCGCCACCCCAGCAGGATCACCAAGGACGACATCCGCGAGGAGTTGTGCCGCGACCCGGTCGCCTTGGACATGTTCATGAGCGACGGCACGCCCGACGACGTTCAGCGCTACCTGTACCTGGAGGCCGAGCGCCGGGCGATCATGCGCAGGCGCAAGCAGCTCGCCGACAACGAGACCGACTTCTTCGCCCCGCCCCGGCGACCGGGTCCCGACCCCGGCTTCAGCGGCTGCCGCAACTAGCCGACCCGAACCCCGCCCGTGGCGTGCCGGCGCGCCGTAGCATCGGGCGGCGATGGCCGCGATAACACCAGCGGGCGAGTGGACCTACGGGGTCGCCCTGCCCATCCACACGCTCACCGCCACCCTGGCCGACCCGTGGGAGCACGCCGCCACCGTGGACGACCTCGTGCGCATCGCCCGCAAGGCCGAAGCCACCGGCCACCACTTCGTGGGCGTGACCGACCATGTGGCCATCCCCGACAACGACTACGCGGCCCACATGGGCACCACCTGGTACGACACCGTGGCCACCCTGTCGTACCTGGCCGCCCGCACCGACACCGTCAACCTGGCCTCGGTGGTGTGGATCGCCGCCTACCGCCACCCGCTGCAGACCGCCAAGTCCTTCGCCACGCTCGACCACCTCTCGGGCGGCCGGGCCGTCCTCGGTGTCGGCTCAGGCCATGTGGAGGCCGAGTTCGAGGCCCTCGGCGTGGACTTCGACGCCAGGGGCCGGCTGCTCGACGAGACCCTGGAGGCGGTGAGGGGGGCCTTCGACGACCGTTACGTGAGCCACTCCGGGGAGGCGTTCAGCTACTCCGACGTGGGGGTGGGCCCCACCCCGGTGCGGGAGCTTCCCATCTGGGTCGGGGGCAGCGGCCGGGCCGCGTGGCGACGGGCCGGTCGCCTTGGTGACGGCTACGTCCCGATGGGCAACCCGGTGGGCCAGTACGGTGAGATCATCGACACCATGCAGGCCGCGGCTGCGGCGGAGGGTCGCGCCGAGGTCCGCTTCGACGTGGGCTTCATGCCACCGTGGTGCTACCTGCTGGCCGACGCTGCCCCCGAGGGCCTGCCCCCGGCGATGGCGTTCGGCGTTGAGCCTGTGGCTGCCAGCATCCGGGCCGGCCGCGAGGCCGGGGCCAACACGTTCCACCTCAAGTTCCGGGCCCGCACCCTGGAGGAGTACCTGGACCAGTTCGACGTCTTCGCGGAGTCGGTCGTCCCCCTCGTCGACGAGCCCTGACGGGCTGGCGTTTCTAGTTGACGCGGCGGTCGCGGCCGGCCCAGAGCTGGTCGCGCAGGGCGAACTTCTGGATCTTGCCGGTGGCGGTCTTGGGCAGGTCGCCGAAGGTCACCGACTTGGGCGCCTTGAAGCGGGCGATGCGGGACTTGACGTGCTCGACGAGGTCGGCCTCGGTGACGTCTGCGCCCGACCGCAATACCACGAACGCGGCCGGCACCTCGCCCCACTTGTCGTCGGGTGCGGCCACCACCGCGCACTCCACCACGTCGGGATGCGACGCCAGAGCCTGCTCCACCTCGATGGAGGCGATGTTCTCGCCTCCGGAGATGATCACGTCCTTGGCCCGGTCGCGCACCTCCACGTAGCCGTGGTCGTGCATCACCGCCACGTCGCCGGTGCGGAACCACGTTCCCTCGGGCCCCTCGACCGAGGCGGCCGCGGTGGCGTCGGGGTCCTTGTAGTAGCCCAGCATCACGTTGTTGCCCCTGATGGCGATCTCGCCCTGGGTGGCGCCGTCGGCCGGCACGTCGGCGCCGTCGCCGTCGACCACCCGCACCGAGGACGTCACCAGCGTCCCCACCCCCTGGCGGGCCTTGATCCGGGCCTGGTCGGCGGCGGGCAGGCCGTCCCACTCGCGGCGCCAGTCGCAGATGAGCGACGGGCCGTAGGTCTCGGTCAGGCCGTAGAGGTGGGTGACGTCGATGTTGAGCCCCGCCAGCTGCGACAGCAGCGTCGGCGACGGGGGAGCGCCGCCGGTGGCCACCTTCACCGTTCGGGGCGCCGGGGCGGCGTCGGGGTCGTTGACGAGCCCGATCAGCACGGTGGGGGCCGCGTTGAAGTGGGTCACGCCGTCGTCTCGGATGTGGCGCCAGACCGTCCCCGGCTCGAGGGTGCGCAGCATCACGTGCGTCCCGCCCACCGCGGTGACCGCCCACGGGTAGCACCAGCCGTTGCAGTGGAACATGGGCAGGGTCCACAGGAACACGGCGTCGCTGTCGAGCCCGCCTTGGGCGGCCATGGCCAGCGCGTTGAGGTTGGCGCCCCGGTGCGAGTACATCACGCCCTTGGGATGGCCCGTCGTTCCGGAGGTGTAGTTGAGGCTCAGAAGCGACTGCTCCTCGGTGACCTCGACGCGGTGAGGCGTCGCGGCCGCCAGCCGTGCCTCGTACTCGCAGTCCCCGTCGTCGCCACTGCCGGAGGCGCCGGCGTCGTTCGACACCACCACCCGCAGACCCGGCACCTGCTGCTGGATCGACCGGGCCACGCTGGCCAGGGCGTGGTCCGCGAAGAGCACCTTGGACTCGGCGTGGCCGACGATCCACGCCAGCTCGCCCGCGGAGAGCCTCGAGTTGAGGGCGTTGAACACCACCCCGGCCATCGGGAACCCGAAGGCCGCCTCCAGGGCCATCGACACGTTGGGGGCCAGCACCGACACCGCGTCGCCGGGCTCCAGGCCCAGGTCGACAGTGGCTCCGGCCAGCCGCTCACAGCGGTCCGCGAACTCCTCGTAGGTGCGCTGCAGCGGCCCGTCGATCACTGCGGGGCGGTCGCCGTGCACCAGCCGGGCCCGGTCGAGGAAGGAGACCGGCGTGAGCGGCACCGGCACGAACGGCGACGACACCCTGGCTGTGCCGCTCACAGGCGGGCCCGCAGCTCGTGCTTGAGCACCTTGCCCGAAGCGTTGAGCGGCAGCTCCTCCACGAACGTGATGCCGCGAGGCGCCTTGTAGTTCGCCATCCGTTCCCGGCACCATGCGACCAACTGGGCCCCGGCGGTGTCATCGGTCGCCGTGCCTGGGGCGGGAACCACGAACGCGTGGCCGACCTCGCCCAGCCGCTCGTCGGGCCGGCCCACCACCGCCACCTGGCCCACGCCGGGATGGGCCAGCATGGTCGCCTCGATCTCGGCCGGGTAGGCGTTGAACCCGCCGCAGATGAACATGTCCTTGAGCCGGTCGGTGATGATCACGTAGCCGGCGGCGTCCATGGTGCCGATGTCGCCGCTGTGCAGCCATCCGTCGGCGTCGATGGTGGCCGCGGTGGCCTCGGGGTCGTCGAAGTAGCTGTCCATCACGTTGTAGCCCCGCACCACGATCTCGCCGGGCTCGCCCCTCGGCAGTTCGCGGCCGTCGGAGTCGACCACCCTGACCTCCACGTCGTCGATGGCCCGCCCCGACGTGGCCGAGATCACCTCGGGCGGATCGTCGTGACGGCACATGGTGGCGATGCCCGACGCCTCGGTGAGCCCGTAGCCCGTCACGATCACCTCGAAGCCCAGCCGCCGGCGCATGGCCTCGATCATCGGCACCGGCACCGGGGCCGCGCCGGTCACCGCCAGCCGCAGGGTGGACATCTCGAAGCCGGCCAGGTCGGGGTGGTTGAGGATGGTCTGGTAGACGGCGGGCGGGCCGGGCAGCACCGAGACCCGCTCCTGCGGGACCCGGCGCATCACCGACGGCACGTCGAACACCGGGTGGGGGATCATGGTCGCCCCCGTCATCAGGCAGGCCAGGATGCCGGCGTTGAGCCCGAAGGAGTGGAAGAACGGGTTGATGATCAGGTAGCGGTCGTCGTGGCGGAGCCCGATCACCGAGGCCCAGCTCCGGTAGGCCCGGCACACCGCGCCGTGGTTGAGCACCACTCCCTTGGGGCGCCCGGTAGTGCCGGAGGTGAACATCAAGTGGCAGGGGTCGGAGCGCCACACCGGTCGGGGGTGGCTCGGCTCGGCGGGAGCGCCGCCAGCCGCGCCCCGAGCCACGAAGTCGGCGAAGGCCTCGGCACCGGGCGGCACGGGGCCGCGCATGACCACGGTGGCTTCGAGCGACTCGGGCATACCGTTGTTGACCGCCCGGAGCAGCCCCAGATGGTCGGCGCCGAGGAAGTCGGTCACGCAGAACAGGATCCGGGCCCGCGACCTGCCCAGGACGTAGGCGGTCTCCTCACCCTTGAAGCGGGTGTTGATGGGCACGACCACCCCGCCCGCGGCGTGGACGCCCAGAGCGGCCACGGCCCACTCCCAGATGTTCTGGCCCCACACCGCCGCGCGGTCGCCCGGCGCGAGCCCCCACGCTCTCAACGCTTCGGACATGGTGCGGACCCGGTCGCGCAGCTCGCGGAACGACATGCGCAGGTCGCCGTCCACCAGTGCCTCGGCGTCGCCGAAGCGGGCCGCGGCGTCGTCGACCAGCGCGGGAATCGTGTCAGGCACGCCGGGCTTGCCGTGGTCGCTTCGAGGGGTGCCCGCAGACGACGGGACCGCGGCGAGAGGACCCGGGGTGTCGCCCAGGCTGCGGTCGCGCCAGTGGCCGCCGAGAGGCTCGCCGCCCGACGCGGGCGGCGGGGGCGGGTCGCCAGGCCCCTCAGGCATCCCAGGCCACGAGCAGCTGCCGGGGGCCGCGGAAGGTGATGTTCGCGAAGCGCTCCAGGCTCTGCCCCTCGACCAGCCGCAGCGAGGGGATGCGCTCTGCCAGCACCTCGAGAGCGACGTTGGCTTCGAGGCGGGCGAGGCGGGCGCCCAGGCAGAAGTGGATGCCCTTGCCGAAGGAGATGTGGCTGCGGGCGTTGGGCCGGTGGATGTCGAAGTCGCCGGGGTCATCGAATATGTCGGGCTGGTGGTTGGCCGCGGCCAGGCTCATGAAGATGTTGGTTCCCGCGGGCACCTTCACCCCGGCCAGGACGGTGTCGACGTTGGCGACGCGCCGCCAGCTCGTCTGGGGCGACTCGAACCGCAGAACCTCCTCCAGCGCGGCCGCGACGAGCGAGCGGTCGGAGCAGAGCTCGTCCCACTGGCCGCGTCGCGGCAGCAGGCAGATCAGCGCATTGGACAGGAAGTGGCTGACGATCTCGTGGCCCGCGAACGACAGGCCGTACACGATGGACTCCACCTCCCGGTAGGTGAGCTCGGTCGGGTCGGCCTTGTGCACGGCCAGCAGCTCGGAGGTGAAGTCGTCGCCCGGGTCGTCGACCTTGGAGGCCACGAAGTCGCGGCAGTAACGCCAGTACGACAGCATCTTGTGGGCGATCTCGACCTGCTCGGCCTCGGTGGGCTTGCCCCAGCTGAAGGCCAGCCGGTCCGAGCACCACTCCTTGAGCTTGTGGTCGTCGCTGGTGGGGAAGCCGATGAAGCGGTAGATCGTCTCACCCGGCAGCGGGTGCGCGAACACCGGCACGAAGTCCGCCGGCGAGCCCTCGGCCAGCAGGGCGTCGACGAGATCGTGGCTGCGGCGGCGGATGTAGGGCTCGAGGATCCGCATGCGCCGGTTGGAGAAACCCTGCTTGGTGTGGTTGCGGATCCGGCCGTGGTCCGGGGGCTGGCGGTTGGACATGACCGCCACCGGGTTGAAGTCGGGTGCGGCCAGCACCCCATGGGCGGCGTCGCTGAGAGGGAAGACGGGGTCCTGCACGTTCTGGGAGCCGAACGTCTCGGGGTCGAGGAACACGTCGTTGACGTCCTCCATGCGGGTGATGACCAGGTAGCCCAACTCGCTGGAGTAGAAGACCGGCGTGTCCCGCAGCCCGTCGAGCACCTCGTAGGGGTCGGCCACATAGTCGGGCGCGAACGGGGTGAAGCCGGTGACGGGACATCCCGACGGCGGCGGCGCGACCTCCTCGGGTGCCCGGTGATACGACGCCTCGGTCTGTGTCACAGGCTGGCTCCTCTCGTCGTGGTGGCAGAGTAGTCCTCCGGCGTCCGTACTCACAGCGGCGCACGTTATGGTCTGAACCGTGGTCAGGACGCTGGGCGAAGCCACCCGACGGGTATTGGGGTCACGCCGTCGGGACGGCCGAAGGCCGGCTGCCGCCGGGTCTGGTGGATCCGGCGAGGCGGCTCTGGTGGCCGATCTCGAGGCCGCCATCGGCGCCGACCGGGTGCGCTCCGACGCCGCCGCCCGCTATCTCGCCTCCCGCGACGCCTCCATCTACCGGGAGGGCAACGCCGGGCCGGTGTGCTACGCGGGCTCGACCTCCGATGTCGTCGCGTGCGTGCAGATCGCCGCCCGCCACGGCCGGGCCGTGTCTCCCAGGGGCGCGGGCACCGGCCTGGCCGGCGGCGCCGCCCCGCTCGGTCAACCGGTGGTGCTGTCGATGACCCGCATGGACAAGCTGCTGGAGGTCGATCTCGACAACGGCGTGGCCTGGGTGCAGCCCGGCATCGTGAACCTCGACCTCAGCCGGGCGCTGGCCCCCCACGGGGTGCACTATGCGCCCGATCCGTCCAGCCAGGCGGCCTGCACCATCGGCGGCAACGTGGCCAACAACTCCGGCGGTCCCCACTGCCTGGCCTACGGGGTCACCAGCGCCCATGTGGTGGCGGTGGAGGTGGTGCTCTCCGACGGGTCGGTGGCGACGCTCGGCGACCTGAGCGCCGAACCCGCCGGCTACGACCTGCGGGGAGCCTTCGTCGGCTCGGAGGGGATGTGCGGGATCGCCACCTCGGTGGCCGTGCGCCTCACCCCGAACCCGCCCGCGGTGCGCACCATGCTGCTGTGTTTCGGCGACGTGTCGGACGCGGCGGCCACCGTCAGCGCCATCATCGCCGACGGGATCGTGCCGGCGGCCATCGAGATGATGGACCAGCGCTGCGTGACCGCGGTCGAGGACTTCGCCCAGGCCGGGTACCCCTCCGACGCAGCCGCGGTGCTTCTGGTCGAGGTGGACGGGCCCCCCGGCGGCGTGGCCATAGCCGCCGAGAAGATCGCCGGCATCGCCCGGCGCTACCAGGCCATGAGCGTGCGCACGGCCGCCGACGAGGGCGAGCGGGCCCGGTTGTGGAAGGGCCGCAAGAGCGCGTTCGGGGCGGTCGCCAACGTGATGCCCGACTACTACCTGCACGATACGGTCGTGCCCCGCACCCGGCTGGTGGAGGTGCTCGAGAGCATCTACGAGATCGTCGACCGCTACGACCTGATCGTCCTCAACGTCTTCCACGCCGGCGACGGCAACCTGCACCCCATCCTGGCCTACGACTCGCGGGTGCCCGGAGCCGACGAGCGCGTCCATGCCGCGGGGCGGGAGATCATCTCGCTGTCGCTGGACATGGGTGGAGCGCTCACCGGCGAGCACGGCATAGGGGTGGAGAAGCGCGAGCACATGAGCCGCATGTTCAGCGAGGTCGACCTCGATCAGCAGGCGCGGCTGCGGGCTTCGTTCGATCCCTACTGCCGCATGAATCCGGGCAAGGTGCTGCCCAGCGCGCACAGCTGCTCGGACATCGCCGCTTTGAGGGCCTCCGACGCGGCCGGCGTCTGGGGCTGACCGGTGGCGGACTTCGATGAGGCCCTGAGCAGTTTCGCGGCCGAGGTCGGCTCGCAGGACCCGGTGTGCGTGCGGGGCGGCGGCACCCGCTGGGGCCTGGGCGGCACGGTGGCGCCCGGCACCCGCGAGGTCGCTGCCCCCGAGGGGATCGTGGCGTTCGAGCCGGCCGAGATGACGGTGCGGGTGCGGGCCGGCACGCCGGTGACAGAGCTCCACGCCGAGCTCGCCGGGGCCGGACAGCGCACCGCCTTGCCCGAGCGGCCCGGCGGGACGGTCGGCGGGGCGCTGATGGCGGGGGAGTCGAGCATCGCCCGGCTGGGGCTCGGTCCGGTGCGTGACGCCCTGCTGCAGGTCCGCTACGTCTGCGCCGACGGCCGGATCGCCAGCGGCGGGGCCGGCACCGTCAAGAACGTCAGCGGCTTCGACCTGTGCCGGCTGCTGGTCGGCTCGCTCGGCACGCTGGGGCTGGTCGGCGAGGCGCTGCTGCGCACGGTGCCGGTTCCGGAGGTCGAGCGGTGGGTGCGCCTGGCCGGGGCGGCTGCCGATTCGGCCCGGTCGTGTCACACCGCCGCGTCGGTGCTGTGGGACGGCACCGACGTGTGGGCCCTGCTGAGCGGATACGGGGTGGACGTGGACGAGGACCTGGGCGTGCTGGCGTCGGTGGGTTCCTGCGAGGACGTTGGCGGACCTCCCGACCTTCCCTTCCACCGGTGGTCGTGCACTCCGGCGCAGGCCGCTTCGTTCGGCGCTCAGAACGGCGCGGCGGGCCGCTTCGTCGCCGAGATCGGCGTCGGCGTGGTTCACGCCTCCGAGCCGCAGCCTGCCCGGCCGGTCGAGCCGGGCGTGGCCGAGCTGAACCGCCGCTTCAAGGAGCGCTTCGATCCCACCGGCCGCCTAAACCCGGGCCGAGACCCGCTGAGGAAGCCCTAATGCGGTCCGTGGGAGAATCTCGGTGCGGTTTGTACGGCTCGGCGACCGGTTTCTCACCCGAGAATTGCCGGGGGTCGCGGATGGGCCATGATCCAGATGCCGGGGAGCGGTCCTGATGGATCTCGGGCTGCACGACGACGAGCTGGTTGCGTGCGTGTCCTGCGGGCTGTGCCTGCCGCACTGCCCGACGTTCGTGATCACCGGCCGGGACACCGAATCGCCCCGGGGCCGCATCGCGCTGATGCGGGCCGTCCAGAACGAGGACGCGCCGGTGACCGACGACCTGATCCGGTCGATGGAGACCTGCGTGCAGTGCCGGGGATGCGAGACGGCCTGCCCCAGCGCCGTGCCGTTCGGCCACCTGATGGAGGGCACCCGGGCCGCGCTGGCGGCCACCGGCCGGATCACCCCCCGCTGGCAGCGGCTGGCCCTGAAGGGGCTGCGCCACCGACGGCTGCTGATGGCCGGCTCCACCTTGCTGGCCCTCGCCATCCGGTTGCGGCTGGTGCCCACCCGGCGTTTCGGGCTGCCGGCGCGCATGCCGCTGCGCCGGCCCCGGCTGCGCACCTCGGGCCGCGACGTGTGGCTCTTCACCGGCTGCGTGATGGACGCCTGGCAGCGGGACGTGCACCTCGCCGTACAGCGGGTGCTGGAGGCCGCCGGCGTGGGGGTGGAGCCCACCGGCGGTGCCGCGCCGTGCTGCGGGGCGCTGCACATCCACGCCGGCCTCGAGTCCGAGACCAAGGACATGGCCCGTCAGGTGATGGCCGGGCTCTCGGGAGACGACCGCCCGATCCTGGTGGACGCGGCGGGGTGCGGCGCCGCGCTCAAGGACTACGGCCACCTGCTGGGCACCGACGAGGCCCGGGCCTTCTCGGCCCGGGTGTACGACGTTCACGAATGGCTGGCCGGACGCCTCGGCGAGCTGCAGGCCCGGCACCGGGTCGATCCCCTGGAGGTGACCGTGGCCGTGCAGGACCCCTGCCATCTCCGCCACGTGCAGCGGGCCCATCAGGCGGTCCCCGAAGTGCTGGAGCCGTTCGTGGCGAGCGTTGTGGCCCTCGACGACGACGGGCTGTGCTGCGGGGCGGGCGGCGCCTACTCGGTGATGGAGCCCGAACTGTCCGGGGCGATCCGCGAGCGCAAGACCGCAGCGGTGGCCCGCTCGGGGGCGACGGTGGTGGCCAGCGCCAACCCGGGTTGCTCGCTGCACCTGGCGGCGGCCGGCCTCGACGTCCGCCATCCCCTCGAGCTGGTCGACCAGGCCCTGTCCTCCTCCCGCTCATAGCAGCCCGTCCCGGGCAGGCCCGGCGGTCTCGCGTCGCGCCCGGTGCGGGATCCACTCGGGGTGCGCGGGAACCGGGCGCCGGTTCGCGTCGTCGTAGGGGGCGATCGGGCGTACAGAGCGCCCGTCACCTGGAGGAGGGTGACCCCGATGGGAACGACGAGAATCACGAGCCACAACACCGCGACGAACCGGCGCCGGGGATCGCTCGCAGCGGTGCTGGTGCTGGGACTGCTGGCGGTGTCGTGCACCAGCGGCGACGAAGGGTCAGCGGGCACGGCCGCGCCCGAGCCGGCCGGCGTGCCGAGCGTCGACGAAGCTGCCGTCGGCGGCGACCGGGACAGCTCGGGCAGCGCCGACATGGCCCCGGCCCCCACGACTGCTCGCAGCCGCACGTACGCGGCCGAACCCGACGCGGAGCCGATGGCCGAGGAGGAGCCGATGGCCGAGCCCGCCGCCGACTACGAGTACTCGTACGAGATTGAGGCCGCGGTGGCAGAGGCCGCAGCGGAAGCGGCCATGGCCGACTCGGCCACCAGCGGCGTGTCACGGGCGGAGGCGGCGGCCTCCGACCGGGAGCCTCCCGAGGAGCGGCGCCGGCGGTGCCCCGAGTGCCAGTCCAACACGTTCGCGGACTACGGCGTCAACCCGTTCGTGGACACCTACACCGACGACCTGTCCACATTCGCCCTCGATGTCGACACCGCGTCGTACGTGGTGACCCGGAACTTCCTGGAGGGGAACCAGCTCCCGCCCATCGAGGCCGTGCGGGTGGAGGAGTTCGTCAACTACTTCGACGGCGGCTACCAGCCCCTGGTCGACGAGTTCAACATCACCCTCGAGGCAGCTCCCTCGCCGTTCAGCGATCCCGACCGGGTGATGCTGCGGGTGGGCGTTCAGGCTCCCGAGGTGCTGTCGGACCTGGTCATCCCCGACAGCGTTGTGCTGGTCATGGACCGTTCGGGGTCGATGGGCGAGTCCGCGGGACCGGCCGACCGGCCCATGGAGCGCATCGCCCTGGCCCATGAGGCGGTCGAGCTGCTCCTGTCGGGCCTGCCGGGCCGCACCCGGGTGGGCGTCGTCTCCTACGACGACATCGCCGAGACCGTCGTCCGCCCGACCCGGCTGTCGGGCAACGCGGAGTGGATCATCGACGAGATTCGCCGCTGGGTCCAGCCCCGGGGCAGCACCAACGCGGAGGCCGGGCTGGTGCGGGGCTTCGACATGGCCCTGAGCGAGGCCGACGAAGGCCGCAACGTGCTGGTCCTGCTGCTCTCGGACGGGGTCGCCAACGTCGGCGTCACCCGCACCGACGACATCCTCGAGGAGATCGGCGAGCGGGGCGACATCGGCCTGTCCACCATCGGCGTGGGACTGGGGCCCTTCAACGACGAGCTCATGGAGCAGCTGGCCAACAAGGCCGACGGCAGCTACCACTACATCGACACGCCCGAAGAGGCCCGGCGCATCTTCGTCGAGAACCTCACCGCCATGCTGGCCTCGGTGGCCCGCGACGCCAGGATCCAGGTCGAGTTCGACCGGGACAAGGTGGTCTCGTACCGGATGCTCGGCTTCGAGAACCGGGCCATCGCCGATGAGGACTTCCGTGACGACAGCCGCGACGCCGGCGAGGTCGGTGCGGGCCAGAGCTCGACCGCCCTCTACGAGGTCACCCTGGACCGCGGCTGGGACCGCACCCGCGGGGCGATCGCCACCGCCACGTTGCGGTACCGCCGGCCGGCCAGCGACCGGATCACCGAGACCTGGGCCAGCCTGCATCCCGACGACGTGGGGCGCTCGTTCCGCGACGCCGACCCCCATTTCCGGCTGGCCGTGGTGGCGGCCGAGTTCGCGGAGGTGCTGCGGGCCAGCCCGTTCGTGGAGGATCGCAGCATGGAGGAGCTCAGCTACCAGGCCGGCAGGGTGGCCGACGAGCTGCGCCGCGACCCCGACGCCGGGGAGCTCGCCGACCTGATCGAGACCGCTAGGGGCATCCGCCGCCGCTAGCGGCGACCAGGGCTCCTCCAACCCCTGCGACTCACCCCTGGAGGGGCCCTTACGGGGCTCGGCGGCCCGGTCTGGAGGGGACTGGGCCGCCGAGCCTTGCTCGCGCCCGTGCGGCTCTGACGTGCTCGGGCGGCGGGGTGCTCAGGCGAAGCCGAAGAGGGGCGGGAAGACGCCGACCACCACCGTCGCCCAGATCAGGTAGACGGGCGTGTAGGCCGTCTGCCAGCGCTCCACGGACGCGAAGGTCACCCGGCCCCGCCAGAAGCCGAGGAGCAGGCGGGCCGACCAGGCCAGATTGACGAGCAGGACCACGTTCTCGCCCAGAGCCGCGACCCGGTTGGGGGTGAGGCCGAAGTCCGATATCCGGTCCACCATGGCCACCAGCACGAGGGCGTCGGCCACCAGGGCGCTGGCCACGAGCACGAACTGCAGCCGGTCGGACACGTCGTGGGGCGCCCGGTGGTCGCGGGCCGAGACTGCGTACAGGTGCAGGCCGAGGACCAGGGCCAGCAGCAGGTTGAAGAAGATGAGCACGTCGCGGTCGAAGTCGATCCCCCGGCCTGTCCACACCATGGCGCCGAGGAAGGCCAGCAGCATCGCGGCGAACAGCGGCGTGAACAGCTTCGTGAGCACGGGCGCCATGTTCTCGACGACGCTCTGCTTGGCCTCGACGAGCCATGAGGCGACGACGACCGCGCCGAGAGCTCCGCAGGCCACCACCCACGACGAGACGAAGTCGTCGGCGTCGATGCCGATGACGTCGAAGGCGCCGGCGGTGAAGCCGGCGAGCACGCCGCCCCCGAGCGCGATCAGCACGTAGTAGATGAACCACTCGCCGGTGAAGCGCACGTAGTCCATGCGCTTGTGGTCCGACCGCCAGTCACCGCCGGCGTAGGCGACGCCGACCAGCAGCCACAGCGCGATCGGCAGGTGCAGCGCGGCGAGAGCCTCGGTGTCGGAGCCGTCCTCGAACGGGTAGGCGTTGACAACGACCGCGGCCGCGGCGAACGGCGGCACCAGCATGCGGATGGCTCGGGCTGCGGGAAGGCCTCGGCGCCACGCGAAGAAGCCGGCCAGCGGCACCAGTGCGAACAGGCCGACGTTGCGTGCGTAGAACCGGCCGTCGTCGAACAGGTCGAGGCCGAACGCTTCGGGGACCTTGACAGCCAGTGCCGCGGCGCAGGCGAACCCGATCATCGTCCAGAAGTCGCGGCGGGCCGATGGCTGCCCACCGGCGGAGGGCCCTGGGGCGAGCCTCTTCCAGAGCCGGTCGGCGTGCTCCCGGGCGAACTCGGTCGACAGAGCGTCGACGCTCCCCATCCGCTTGACCGCGATGAGGAAGGCCTCGTCGGGTGCCAGGCCAGCCGAGCCGAGATCGGCCATCTGGTCCCGCAGGTGGCCCTCGAGCTCGTCCGCGTCGGCGTCGTCGACGGCGCGCTGCTGCTCGACGCCGGCCCGCCATTCGGCGATCAGGGCCTCGAGGTCGGGCGGCTGCTGGCCGCCGGCGCCGGCAGGGTGCATGGCCGGTCAGCTGCCCACCAGCGCCGGGCTCGGCGCCGGGGACGCTTCGTGCCACAGGTCTCGCAGCGCACCGGTGATCACGGTCCACTGGCGGCGCTGCTCGGCGAGGGCCTGCCGGCCGGACTCGGTGATCCGGTAGTACTTGCGCCGCCGTGTCCGGCTGCCGGCAGGCACCTTCCAGGATGCCTCGGCGTAGCCCAGCCGCTCGAGCCGGTGCAGCAGCGGGTAGAGCATCCCGTCGGTCCATTCGAGCTCGCCGCCGGAGAGTTGGTTGACTCGCTTGAGGATCGCGTATCCGTAGCTCTCGCCCTCGCTGAGAATGCCGAGAACGAGGGGCGTGGCCGAGGCGGCCACGAGATCCTTGGGCATGCGCATCCTCCGGACTATACCTAGAACTGCTAGGTATTGTCCAGTGTCGGCCCGGGCGCCGGTGGCGGGTTGAATGGGGCTATGGACGAGTTCATGCAGGCAGCCATCGACGAGGCTCTCAAGGGCCGGGCCGAAGGCGGCATCCCCATCGGTGCCGTCCTGGTGCACGACGGCGAGATCATCGGCCGGGGCCACAACCGGCGGGTGCAGATGGGTTCGGCCATCCGCCACGGCGAGACCGACGCCCTGGAGAACGCCGGGCGGCATCCGGCCAGCGTCTACCGCGACTCGGTGATGTACACCACCCTGTCGCCGTGCTCGATGTGCACCGGGGCGATGCTGCTCTACGGGATCCCGCGGGTGGTGGTGGGTGAGAACCGCACGTTCATGGGGGAGGAGGCCCTGCTGGCCGAGCGGGGTGTGAGCGTCACCGTCCTCGATGACGAGACCTGCGTGGCCATGATGCAGGACTTCATCGCAGCCGAGCCCAGCCTCTGGAACGAGGACATCGGCGAGGACTAGCACCTTGCCCGGCGCGATCTTGACGTAGTTCTGCCGCTTCAGCGGGCACAACTACGTCAAGATCTTCGAGAACGGCTCTACACGCAGGCTTGGGCGGCGGCGATGATGCGCCGGCCGCGGAGGTCGCCCATGAGGTCGGAGTCCATGCGGTTCATGACGTAGGCGGCGCTCATGCGCCGGTCGAAGTCGATCGAGGCGAGCGATCCGCCCCAGCCGCCCCAGAACATCTGGCCCGGCTCGCAGGCGAGGGTGCCGAGCTGGAATCCGAAGCCGAGGCCGTGACGCATGCGCACCATCAGCACCTTGTCGATGCTGTCGGTCTGCTCCTCCAGGGCCCGCCGCACGCCGGCCTCCGACATCAGCCGGACCCCGTCCACCGCGCCCCCGCAGGCCAGCGCGGCGTGGACCCGGGCCACCGATCGGGCGTTGCCGAAGCCGCCCGCGGCGGGGACCTCCGCGGCCCGCCATTTGCGGGTGGCGGGCTCGGTGGCGGTCATCGGGCAGCTTGCGAGAGTCTTGACCGCGATGGAGTCGGCGGTGACCTCCACGCCGTTCACCGTCAGCTTGTCGCCGGTGAACACGGGGGGCTGGAGGGCCCCGACCCGGTGGTCCTCGGAGGCGGGCAGGCTGATCCAGAAGTCGGCGCCGAGCGGCTCGGCCACCTCGGTGCGGAACCAGTCGGCCATGCGGCGGCCGGTGATGCGGTAGAGGATCTCGCCCTGGAGCTGGCCCTGGCTGAGAGCGTGGTAGCCCGAGGCGGTCCCCGGCTCCCACCACGGGGCCTGGGCCGCGAGGTTGGCGGCCACCGCGTCGAGGTCGTAGAGCTGCTCCATGGTGATGGGCGGGTCGAAGCCGGGCAGCCCGGCGGTGTGGGCCATCACGTGGCGGACCAGCACCCCCTCCTTGCCGTTCTGGGCGAACTCGGGCCAGTACCGGGCCACGGGAGCGTCGAAGTCGAGCTCGCCCCGGTCGGCCAGCATCAGCATGCAGGTGGCGGCCATGGTCTTGGTGGTGGAGTAGACGTTGACGATGGTGTCGCGCTGCCAGGGCGTGCCGCCGGTGTCGGCGTCGCCGCCCCAGATGTCCACCACGAACTCGCCGTCGACGGTGACCGCCGCGGCCGCGCCGATCTCTAGGCCCTCCGCGAAGTTGGCCTCGAACGCCTCCCGCACCGCTTCGAACCCCGGCTTGCAAGTCCCTTGAGTCTCCATGCCCCCATCATGGCAGCGACGGGCCCCGGTTGCCGCCGTTCCAAGGTTTCAGGGTTGCCTTGAGATATCATATTCAGATGGGCAAGACATCTCTTGAGATCGATCGTGATATCGCTGCAGAGGCAGCGAGGATCCTGGGAACCAGGACGCTGCGCGACACCGTAGACGCGTCGTTGCGCGAGATTGTCAACGCCAGGCGTCGTCTCGAGTTGGTCGCCCTGCTCTCAGAGCCAGGGCGCTACGACTTCGATGCGCTTGACGATGCGTGGAGCGGAGAGGACTGACGTGGCTCGTGCCGTCTACTTGGCTGACACGAGTGCCTTCGCTCGCCTCAGCAAGCCTCAGGTAGCCGCGGCCGTCGCTCCGCTCATCGCTGAGGGCAGCATCGCGCTGTGCGCGCCGGTCGCGTTCGAGCTTGGCTTCAGCGCCCGCAGCGCCGCCGACCACGACGCGGTCATGAGTCACATCGACGCGTTCGAGTCGGTGCCGACGACCGAGGGCGACCACCGGCGGGCGCTCGAGTTGCAGAGGCTGCTGGCGAGTCGGCGGCAACACAGGGCCCTGTCCCTCGTCGATGCTCTCGTTGCGGCTACCGCCGAGAGCCGCGGTCTCGCTGTGTTGCATTACGACGCCGACTTCGATGTCGTGTCGGAGATCACCGGCCAGCCGACCCGGTGGGTCGTCGCACGCGGATCCGCAGACTGACGTGTAGGTCCCGCCGGGTTCCTGGCCTGGGATGCCGCCTTCAGGCACCTGAGTTTGCGAGCGAGGGTCGCTACCGGGCAATGTGCATCCGGTGATCCTGACCGGATCGCGATCAGGGGCGAGCGAAGGCAGCGCGTAGATGGGCTATCCCCGTGACGAGATGGAGGAGATGTGGGGCCGGTGGACGGCGGCCAATGAGGCCGCCGAGGCGGCCGGCGACTGGAGCGGTCTGGGCGCCTTCTACACCGACGACGCGTACTACTCCTGGACGGTGGGCCACCACGGCCGGTTCGCGGCCCGGGGCCGCCAGGACATCATCGACCACGTCCTGGTGTTCGAGATGGTCGGCTTCGAGGGCTGGACCTACCCGTACGAGAAGGTGGTGGTCGACGACTCCCGGGGCGAGATCGTCGGGTACTGGAGCCAGGTCACGCCGTTCGAGGACGAGGCCGGACGGCGGATCCGGACCAACGGCCTGGGGTGCTCGTGGTTCCGGTACGCCGGCGACTTCAAGTGGTCCGAGCAACTGGACCTGTTCGACGTCGACGACGTGCAGGGGGTCCTGAAGAAGCTCAACCGGCTCGGTCTGCTGAGCGAGGAGTTCAAGGCCCGACAGCAGCGCTACGTCGACGGCACCGCGCCCGGCTCGAGCTTCGTCTAGGCGTCCGGGGCGAGGACCGGCCGATGGACTCTCTGCGGGACGCCGCGGTGGTGGTGACCGGGGCCAGCTCCGGGATCGGGCTCGCGGTGGCGGAGCGCTTCGTGGATGCGGGCGCCAGGGTGTTGACCGGCAGCCGGAGCGAGCCACCGGACGGTGTGGGCCGCTGGATCCCGACCGATGTGGCCGACCCGGCCCAGGCCGACGCCCTGATCGCGGCCGCGGTGGACGCCATGGGCCGGGTCGATGTGGTGGTCAACAACGCGGGCGTGAGCGTGGAGAAGACCGTGGCCGACACCACCGACGACGAGTTCGATCACGTGATGGGCGTGAACGTGCGGGGAGTGTTCAACGTGTGCCGGGCGGCGGTGCGCCAGATGGCGGAGCAGCCGGAGGGCGGGGTGATCATCAACGTGGGCTCGATCTCGGGCCATGTGTCCGACCACGGCATGGCCGTGTACAACGCGTCCAAGGCCGCGGTGCACGGCCTGACCCGCTCGATCGCCATCGACCACGGCGCCGACGGGATCCGCTGCAACGCGGTGGCGCCCGGCTGGATCGCCACCCCCATGGCCGACACCACCTTCGAGCAGGCCGCCGATCCAGCAGCGGCCCGCTCCGCTGCGGTCGAGCGTCACCCAGTGGGCCGCCTGGGCTACCCCGACGACATCGCCGGCCTAGTGCTATGGCTGGCCAGCGACGAGGCCTCCTTCGTGACCGGAAGCACCTTCACCATCGACGGCGGCCTAACCGCCCAATCCCCCATCACCCCCTAGTCCCGCCCTCGGCAGAGCGTCAGAGAAGCGCTATCACCAGCGGCACAGCGAGCGACGCCGCGACTCCCACAATCGCAACCGCCATCCACAGCGTGTGCCTGGCCAGCGCGAGCTTCAGTTCGGCGAACCCGTTCCGCACCTCGTCCTTTAGCTCGGACAACTCGTGATTGGTCTCGTCGATTCGATTGTTGGTCTCGTCGATTCGATTGTTGGTATCGTCGATTCGATTGTTGTGCTAGTCGAGTCGATTGTGTGAGGAGTAGAGTCGAGTGGTGGTATAGTAGATTCGATTGGG
>JAJEEV010000048.1 GCA_022820805.1 Acidimicrobiia bacterium | reverse complement strand
CGGGCCTAGTCGCTCGGCCTCTCATTCCCGCTCTTGTTCGCTGCGCTCACGGGCCGCTCGGGCCACGGCCTCGCCCGTATGGGCGGATTCGCGGGCCTAGTCGCTCGGCCTCTAGTCGTCCTCGGACGACTCCATCCGCTTGAGCTCCCGCTCGATCTCGTCCATCAGCACCACCAGATCGATGACATCGTGGCTCGCGACCGATCCCAGGAACCGGCCCGACTCCCGGTCCATCACAGGGATCACCGATTGCGACGCGTTGGTCATCGTCTCCATCGCGTCCTGTAGCAGCTCGTCGGGCCACGCCTTCAGCGTGTTGTCGCGCAGTACGCTGCGCAGGGTGGCTCCGGACCGCCGGCCCCTGCGAAGCGAGTGCAGCCCCTTGGTGGAGACGACCCCGGAGACCTCGCCGCCGTCGACCACCAGGTAGTCGTGCTGGTTCGGCACGGTCCAGGCCTCCAGGAACTCAGCCACGCTGGTATCGGAGTCCGGGTACTCGCGGGTGCTGTCCAGGACTGTGCGGACCTCGACCGCCTGCAGCGCGTAGCGAGCGAACGACGGCGGCACCGAAGCCGGCAGCTTGGAGTTCTCCGACAGCACCGTCCGCCGGACGGCGAAGTTGATCACGGCCGGCATCAAGAGGATGTACCCGAACATGATCAGCACGAGCAGGGAGAAGACGTCCTCCTCGATGACGCCGCTCTCGAACAGGACGAGCAGGAAGGCGATCTCCGCGACGCCCTTGGACATGAGCCCGGTCGCCAGCGCGAACGGCGCGTCGATGCGGGTGACGTAGGTGCCGACGAAGGCTCCGGCGAACTTGCCGACCAGAGGCACCAGCACCAGCCCGAGGATCGTCCCGGCGGGCAGGCTGGTGAAGGACAGGTCGAAGTGCAGGCCGGCCGAGGCGAAGAACAGCGGGACGAAGAGGCCCTCGGAGGCGCTGCGCATGCCGGGCATGATGTCGTTGCGGACTCCCTGGGACAGCCCGGAGAGAGCCGCCCCGAACAGCAGCGCCCCGATGGTGCCGTGCAGGCCCATCTTCTCGGCCGCCACGACCACCAGGAACAGCCCCCCGATCAGCAGGCCGAACGACAGTTGGGGGACGTTGAGGAAGCGCTGCAGCGTGACGATGGCCACCGGCAGCACCTTGGCCGACAGCAGCCACGCCAGCACCACGAAGCCGACGATCTGGGCGAGAAGGGTGAGCACCGAGACGACGCTCACGCTGCGGTCGTGGCTGTGCTCGCCGATGGTGAAGCCCACCACCAGCAGCGAGGCGATCTCGGCGATGATCACGATCGTGAAGATCTTCAGCCCCAGGGGCTGCTTGAGGGTGCCGGAGTCCGACAGGACCTTGGCCGCGAGGCCGAGGCTCGACAGCGACAGGACGCCGGCCAGTGCAAGCGCCTCGTTGAAGTCGAGCCCCAGGCCCAGGTCGAGCCCGAAGATGTCGCTGGTGACCGCCAGAGCGGCCACCAGCGAGACGACGACCGAGATGATGGCGGCTGCGAAGTACCGGCCCCTGATCGTCGCCACGAAGCCGGGGACGTCGATCTCGTCGAGCCCGACGATGAAGAACAGCACGAATATGCCGATCTCCAAGAAGAGCTGGAGGTCGTGGTTCGGCTCGATCAGGCCTGTGGCGGGACCGAGGATCACTCCCGTGACGGTGTAGGCGATGATCGCGCTCAGGCCGAAACGGCTCAGGGCGCCCTCGACGAGCTTCGCTACTACGATCAGCAGCCCGATGGGGAGCAGCACATCGATGAGCATTCGAACCGGTCCCCCGAGCCCTGGGTCGTTACCGACGGTCGAGGTTACTGTTCCTGCCTGCGCAGGGCCGATCCGGGCGCCGGAGGGTCAGGAGGGCCCCCAACGAGCGGATCAGCCTGACCGGGCCGGTCGGCTCGACCGGGCCGGTAGGCGCGCGCCGCGCTACCGGGCTAGCATGTTGCTCCGTTCGGCGGCTACGGTCGGCCGACGGTTGGTTCGCTATACCCGAGGAGACGCGGTCCATTGAATATCAGCACTGAGAGGCAGGGCGGCGCATTGATCGCAGTGGCTGAGGGCCGGGTTGACGGTGCCAACGCCCTTGAGTTCCATGAGGCTCTTGAAGCCGCCATCACCCCCGACGACACGGGCATGGTGTTGGACTTCGAAGGCATCTCGTACATCAGCAGCGCCGGTCTCCGGGTGGTCCTGCTGGTGGCCAAGACGCTGCAGAAGCAGAACGCCAGGATGGCCGCCTGTTCGCTGTCGGACTCCATCCGGGAGATATTCGAGATCAGCGGCTTCGACAAGATCATCCCGGTCCACGGCTCGCGGTCCGACGCGCTCGCCGGCGTCGGAGGCTGACCATCACCTGACCCCGGTCGGGGTAGCGAGGCAAGTCGAGCTTTCCCGGCTGCCCGGCGCGCCCGAGGCGCGCTTGAGACGGTACGGTCGGGCTGTGCCCGATGAGCGCGAGCGGCGACAGGTAGCCGTTGCCTGGGACGAGGCACGGGAGATACTGGCCGTAGTGCTGCTGGCCGCCGCGCTGCTGCATGTGGTTGCGCCGATGATCCGCTACATCGGGATCGATCGCCGCTACCCGTGGTGGGACGACCTTCACAGCGCCCTCACCAACGTCAACGCCCTGACCGGCGTTCTGCTGGTGGGCGCCGCGGTCGTCGTGTGCACGACTCCGGCCGCGGACATGGTTCCCCGCCTGCGGCAGTCCGTGTACTGGATCTCGCTCGCGGTGGCCGCGCTCGGCGTGGTCGCGGTCATCAACGTCCTGTCGGTTCCGTCCGCTGGAGACGCGGCCGCGATGAGGCTGGCCGTCGTGGCGTGGCGCTCAGGACCGGCGGTGCTGCTGTCGGTGTGCGCGGCCTGGATGGCCCGTCGAGTGGTGCTTCTCGGTTGAGAGCCAGGGAAGCCGCTTACTGGGGCCTTCGCTGACGCGTCGCGGGCTGCCGCGCCGGTAGGCTTCCGGCCCGTGTCGGAGTTCCTTCGCAGCTATCTGACCGTCGGCATCTTCGGGGCTCTCGGCGTGGGCATTGTGGCCGCGCTGCTGGGCGTGGGCCGCATCCTGCGACCGTCCCGTCCCACCCCGGCCAAGGTGGAGAACTACGAGTCCGGCGTGGACCCCGTCGGGGACATGTGGTCCCAGGCCAACATCCGCTACTACGTCTTCGCGCTGCTGTTCGTGCTCTTCGATGTGGAGGCCGTGTTCATCTTCCCGTGGGCCGCCCGCCTGGAGGCCTACGCGATGTTCGGCCTGGTCGAGATGGCCATCTTCATCTTCATCCTGCTCCTCGGCCTGCTGTACGCCTGGCGCAAGAGGATGCTCAGATGGGTCTAGGGTCGCGGAGTTCGGCGGGCTGCCAGATGGGTCTGACCCGGAGTCTTTCTGTGAGGGCCTCCAGATGGGTCTAGTCGAGTCGGGCAAGGTCCCCAAGCCCCTGTCGAGCCTGCTCAACATGAGCCGCAAGTACTCGCTGTGGGTGTACCAGTGGGGCCTCGCCTGCTGCGCCATCGAGATGGGGGCCGCCTTCGGGTCGCCCCGCTACGACGTGATGCGACTCGGAGTGATCCCCCTTCCGGCGAGCCCCCGCCAGGCCGACCTGGTGGTGATCTCCGGGACCGTGACCGACAAGATGGCCCCATCGGTGCGTCGCCTGTACGAGCAGATGCCCGACCCCAAGTACGTGATCTCCATGGGATCGTGCGCCAACTGCGGCGGGCCCTACTGGGACAGCTACTCGGTCACCAAGGGAGTCGACCAGATCGTGCCGGTGGACGTGTACGTCCCCGGCTGCCCACCCCGGCCCGAGGCCCTGCTCGAGGGGATCGTGATGCTGCAGGAGCGCATCCAGAACGAGGACATGGGCGAGCGGTGGAGGGGTGAGCCGATTGTCATCGACTGACACCGCCGACCACGCCGCCGACGCTGCCGGAGCGGCTGCCGACGCCGAGGCCGAGGCACTCCTGGATCGGGCCCGCGGCGCGCTGGGCGAGGCACTGGTCGGGTCGCACATCGCCGCAGGAGAGCTGTGGCTGCGGGTCGACCGCGAGTCGTGGGCCGGTCTCGCTCGCTGGCTGCGGGACGAGGAGGGCTTCACGTTCTTCAGCTTCCTGTCGGCCATCGACTGGATGCCCTCGCCGCACGGGCGCGACATGGACAGCACCGTGGACAACGTGCTCGACCCGCCCGAGGCCAAGGAGGCGCCGCCCACCGAGACGGGCGTGGCCGGCGGCGACACCCGCTTCCAGCTCCTGGCCAGAGTGAGCGACGTGGCCTCGGGCCGCTCGCTCATCGCCAAGGCCGACCTGCCCACCGACGACCTGCGGGCTCCCAGCTGGGTACCCACGTTCCCCGGCGCCGACTGGCACGAGCGGGAGGCCTGGGAGATGTTCGGGATCGACTTCGACGGCCACCCCGGGCTGCGCCACATCTACCTTCCGGGCGAGTTCGAGGGCCACCCGCTGCGCAAGGACTACCCGCTGCTGGCCCGCCGGGTGAAGCCATGGCCCGGCCTCGTCGACGTCGAGCTGATGCCCGAAGCCGACGCCGACGGCGAGGGCGGCACGACATGACCGTCACCGAGCGCCAGCAGCTCAGCTACATCGCCGCGCAGGCCGCCGACGCCCGGGTGAACCTGGAGATCGAGACAGAGGGCATGACCCTCAACATCGGCCCCCAGCACCCGGCCACCCACGGCACGCTGCGGATCGTGGCCAAGCTCGACGGCGAGCAGGTGGTGTCAGCCGATCCGGTCATGGGGTACATGCACCGGGGCTACGAGAAGCTGGCCGAGGTGCGGACCTACCCGCAGGTCACCACCCTGATCAACCGCATCGACTGGCTCGGGAGCTTCGCCAACGAGGTGCCCTTCATCCTGGCCGCGGAGCGCCTCATGGAGGTGGAGGCACCGCCCCGGGCCCAGTGGATCCGCACCATCCTGTTCGAGCTGAGCCGCATCGCCAACATCACCCTGTTCCTGGGCGACATGGCCGTGCAGGTGGGCGCCATCACCCCGGTCTTCTTCGCCTTCCGCGACCGCGAGCATGTGCTCAACCAGATCGAGGCCGCCACCGGCGGGCGCTTCCACCCCAACTTCGACCGCATCGGGGGCCTCAAGGACGACCTGCCGGCGGGCTGGGTGGCCGAGACCCGCCAGGCGATGCGGAAGATCCGCCGCTTCTGCGACGAGATCGAGGAGCTGGTGGAGGGCAACGAGATCTTCCAGGCCCGCACCCGGGGCATCGGCGTGATCCCACCCGACGTCGGGCTGTCCTATGGCCTGTCCGGGGCCAACATCAGGGCCTCGGGCGTGGACTGGGACGTGCGCCGCGACAGCCCGTGCGGGCTGGTCCACGACCAGGTCGACTGGAAGGTCTGGACCCATCCCGACGGCGACTCGTTCGCCCGGTTCTGGGTGCGCCTCCAGGAGACCCGCGAGGCCACCAAGATCGTCGACCAGCTCCTCGACGACATCCCCTCGGGGCCGATCATGGCCAAGGTGCCCGTCATCATCAAGGTGCCCGCCGGCGAGGCCTACGTCGAGACCGAGAACCCGCTCGGGGTGATGGGCTACTACGTGGTGTCCAAGGGGGATCTGAACCCGTTCCGGGTGAAGATCCGCTCGGCGTCGTTCTCCAACGTGTCGATCACGCCCTGGCTGCTCAGAGGCGTCTACGTTCCCGACATCATCACGATCCTGGGAAGCCTCTACTTCATCCTCGGAGACATCGACCGATGATCCGTAGACGCGCCGAAGTAGGGACGGTCGTAGCGGTCCACCCGACCTTGCCGAGGCCGGTCAGGCCGGCGAGTGCCGCGGGAATCGACCGATGATGGCAGTGTTGGCTGAGCTGTCGTACTGGCAGGCCACCTCGATCCGGGTCGCGGCCGGACTGGTGGCGGTGCTGCTGGTGGCCGGCACGCTGGTATACGCCCACCTGTTCAAGATGGTCAGCTTCATGCAGAGCCGGCTGGGTCCCATGGAGGCCGGCCCCTACGGCTCCCTGCAGCTGTTGGCCGAGATCGGCAAGTTCCTCCAGAAGGAGGACATCGTTCCCCGCCGGGCCGACCGCTTCGTGTTCAAGGCGGCCCCGTTCGTGGTGCTCACCTCCACGTTCCTGCTGCTCGTGGTGCTGCCCGGGGGGCCCGACGCCTGGTTCATCACCAACGACCTCGGGATCTACCTGGCCATGGCTGTCGGCTCGGTGTCGGTGATCGGGATCCTCATGGCCGGCTGGGGCTCGGCGTCGAAGTACTCCCTGCTCGGCGGGCTGCGGGCCACCGGCCAGCTCATCGCCTACGAGCTGCCCTTGTTGCTGGCCGTGGTCGGGGTGGTCATCCAGGCCGAGACCATGAACCTCCAGGGGATCGTGCTGGCCCAGGCCAACGGCGAGATCTTCGGCTGGGGAGCCATCGGCAACCCGTTCATCCTCACCCAGCTG
The DNA here is from genome assembly GCA_022820805.1 of Acidimicrobiia bacterium. GTDB lineage: Bacteria > Actinomycetota > Acidimicrobiia > Acidimicrobiales > Aldehydirespiratoraceae > Aldehydirespirator. The sequence continues at coordinate 122,382 of JAJEEV010000048.1, read as the reverse complement.
GTCGGCTTCGTCATCTTCATGATTGCCATGCAGGCCGAGCTCACCCAGACCCCCTTCGACATGCCGGTGGCCGAGTCGGAGCTGGTCACCGGCTACATGACCGAGTACTCGGGTCTGCGGTTCCTGCTGTTCTTCATCGGCGAGTTCGCCACCGCGGGCGTGTTCTCGGCCATCGCGGCGGTGCTGTTCCTGGGCGGCTGGTACGTGCCGGGCCTCGATCCCGCCGACAACCTCCTCAACGTGCTCGGCCCGCTGGTGCTGATGGGCAAGGTGGTGGTCCTGACGTTCCTGGTCTTCTGGATCCGGTTCACGTTCCCCCGCTTCCGCGAGGACCAGCTGCAGCGGCTCGCCTGGAAGTTCCTGGTGCCGCTGGCGCTGGCCAACATCGTGGTGACCGGCGTGCTCAAGGTGGTGGTGTGATGGCTCTGGTGCCGGGACTGATCAAGGGGCTGGTGGTGACCGGGTCCACGGTGGTCCGCACCGTGTTCCCCAAGCGGGGGATGCGCACGCTGGTGCCGGCGCCGACCAAGGGCGCGGCCACCGTGCAGTACCCCCACGTCAAGGAGGCGCCCCCCACCCGGGCCCGCGGCGTGATCGCCCTTCACGAGGGCAACTGCACCGCCTGCATGCTGTGCGCCCGTGAGTGCCCTGACTGGTGCATCTACATCGAGGGCCACAAGGAGAAGGCGCCGCCCCGCCGGGCCGGGGGCAAGCCCCGCCAGGTGAACATCCTCGACCGCTTCGACATCGACTATGCGCTGTGCATGTTCTGTGGCATCTGCGTGGACGTGTGCCCCTTCGAGGCGCTGTTCTGGAGCCCGGAGTACGAGTTCTCCGAGCCCCGCATCGCCGATCTGCTCCACGACAAGGAACGCCTGACGGAGTGGATGGAGACCGTGCCCGACTTCGAGGACTACGAGTCGGGGTCGGTGGCCAAGAAGCTCAAGGTCCCGCCGACATGACAGCCGCGGGTGTGCTGGCCGCGGGCGCGGCGGGTGGCGACCTGTTCGTCGCGCAGAACGTGTTCTTCGGCGTGATCGCGCTGGTGATGATCGTGTCCGCCATCCGCTGCGTGACCACCCGCAACGTGGTCCACGCCGCGCTGTGGCTGGTGCTGGTGCTGGCCGGCGCGGCCGCCCAGTTCATCCTGCTGGGCTCGGAGTTCGTGGCCGTCACCCAGGTGCTGGTGTACATCGGCGCCATCATCGTGCTGTTCCTGTTCGGCATCATGCTCACCAAGGCCTCGATGGGAGACGACGACTCGGTCGCCACCGAGAAGCGGCTCATGGCCAGCCTGGTGGCGGTGCTGCTGGCCGTGGTGATGGGCATCGCGCTGCTCGACAGCTACTCGGACACCCGGCTGGTGATCGACGAGCCCCAGCGCTTCGGCGTGGTGTCCGACGCCATCTTCAGCCAGTACATCGTGGCCTTCGAGGCGGTCTCCGTGCTGCTGCTGGCCGCCCTGATCGGCGCCATCGTCGTGGCCCGCAAGGAGTAGGCGGCCATGATCCTCAACCAGTTCCTGCTCCTCGCCGCGATCCTGTTCTGCATCGGCGTGTACGGCGTGCTGGCCCGGCGCAACGGGATCATGGTCCTGATGTCGGTCGAGATCATCCTCAACTCCGTCAACATCAACCTGGTCGCCTTCGGGGCCTTCCGCGACAACGTGGCCGGAGAGGTGTTCGCCCTGTTCGTGATCGCGGTGGCCGCGGCCGAGGTGGGGATCGGACTGGCCATCGTGCTGCTCATCTACCGCAACCGTCGAAGCATCGACCTCTCCGAGGCCGATCTGCTCAAGGGCTGAGGGAGCTTCGCAGTGGGCACTGTCGCTACGGCGATCGCCGCGCTGGCGGCCGAGGAGACCGTCGCGGGCGGGCCCAGCTCCGTCGCCAGCGCCGGGTTCTTCCTCGACTACGCCTGGCTGATCCCGCTGCTGCCCGCGCTGTCCTTCGCCGGGATCCTGCTCTTCGGCAAGCGCATGCGGCGCAAGGGCTCCGAGCTCGGCATCGCGGCCGTCGGCGCCTCCTTCGTGCTGTCGCTGGGCGCGGTCGTCACCTGGATCGGCCACCGCGACGACTCCCACGAGGGCGTGCAGGCCGTGCATCGCACTGTGGGTTGGCTGCGATCGGGCGGCGTCGACTACGACGCCGGTATCCTGCTCGACGGGCTGTCGGTGATGATGCTGTTCGTCGTCACCGCGGTGTCGCTGCTGGTCCACATCTACAGCACCGACTACGTGGCCGGCGACACCCGCTACACGCACTTCTTCTCGTTCCTGAGCCTGTTCACCGCGGCGATGCTCTTCTTCGTCCTCAGCGACAACCTGCTCCAGATGATCGTCGGCTGGGAGCTGGTCGGCGTCTGCTCGTTCGTGCTGATCGGCCACTGGTGGGAGGACAAGGCGAACTCCGACGCCGCCCTCAAGGCGTTCTTCACCAACCGGGTGGGCGACATCGGGCTGCTGGTGGGGGTGTCGATCCTGTTCTTCGCCGCCGGCGGCACCTTCGACACCCCCACACTCAGTGAGCGCATCAACGCCGGAGAGGTGAGCCACACCGCGCTGGTGGCGGCCTCGCTGTGCCTGCTGGCCGCGGTGATGTCCAAGTCCGGGCAGTTCATCCTCCACACCTGGCTGCCCGACGCTATGGCCGGGCCCACGCCGGTCTCCGCGCTGATCCATGCGGCCACCATGGTGGTGGCCGGGATCTTCATGGTGGCCCGCCTGTACCCGGTGTTCTGGGAGGGCATGTCGATCGGCGGGTCCAGCATCAACGTGCTGGCGCTGGTCGGCGCGGTCACCCTGCTGTTCGGCGGGATGCTGGCCTTCACCCAGAACGACATCAAGAAGGTGCTGGCCTACTCCACCGTCAGCCAGCTCGGCTACATGGTGATGGCTCTCGGGGTGGGCGCCTGGACCGCGGCGATGTTCCACCTGTTCACCCACGCCTTCTTCAAGGCCTGCCTGTTCCTCGGGTCGGGCTCGGTCAGCCACGCGGTGCACAGCTTCGACATGAAGACCGACATGGGCGGGCTCCGCAAGGTGATGCCCCACACCTACCGAACGTTCCTGATCGCGACGATCGCGCTGATGGGCCTGCCCCCGCTGGCGGGGTTCTGGTCCAAGGACGAGATCCTGGCCGGCACCGGCGGCTGGTTCGGCACTCACGGCAACGGGAACTACACCCTGATGCTGGTCATGGGGATGGTCGGCGCGGCCGTGACCGCGGCCTACATGACCAGGGTCGTCTACCTGACGTTCTTCGGCACCTACCGGGGCCACGGCCATCCCCACGAGTCCGGGCCGCGGATCCTGGGACCGCTGTACGTGCTGGCCTTCTTCGCGGTGGTGGCCGGGCTGTTCAACATGCCCAAGGGCTTCCAGCTGTGGCCCGAGGCCTGGCAGGAGCGCTTCGGCCACTACGTCGAGCCGGTGGCGGCCTACTTCCCGGCCATCGGCCACGCCAAGCCCAGCTGGTCGCTGGCCATCGTCTCCACCCTGGTGGCCCTTACGGGGGCGGGCCTGGCCTTCCGCTACTACTTCAAGAGGGTGCAGAGCCGCTCCGAGGCCGCAGGGGAGCCGCTCACCGAGATCGGTGACGGTCCGGTATCGCGGGGCGGGCTGCCCAAGGCCGTCCACACGACGCTGGTCAACAAGTACTACTTCGACCACCTCTACACCGGCGTCATCGTGAAGGCGGTCAAGGGGCCGCTGGCCAAGGCCACCTACTGGTCCAACCAGAAGGTGATCGACGGGGTCGTCAACGAGGCGGGCCGGCGGTCGGTGGCCGCGGGCCGCGCCGTCTATGACCATGTCGACCAAGGCCTCATCGACAACGTCATCATCGACGGCTCGGGCCGGGCCTCCGACGGGGCCGGCGAGAGCCTGCGGACCATGCAGACGGGCAAGGTCCAGCAGTACGCAGCCATCCTCTTCGCGGCCGCCACCGTGCTCGCCGGCGTGTTCATCCTCGTGCTCTCGATATGACCTCCGTGACCCGGACCGAACCGACCTGTAACCCCCCAGGAATCCTCCGATCCTCTAGGACCAAACCATGACCGACTTTCTCAATGATTGGGGCCTCACCGCGGTCACCTTCGTCCCGCTGGTCGGGGCGCTGGTGATGATGGCGGTCCCGGCCGCCGAGGAGCGACTCCTCAAGCAGTTGGCCCTGCTGGCGTCGCTGGCCGCGATGGCGATCGGCGGCCTGCTGATGCTCGACTTCGACTACGGCAAGGCCGGGTCCCTGCAGTTCGCGGTGGACGCCCGCTGGATCGAGGTCATCAACAGCCGCTACATCCTCGGGCTCGACGGGATCTCGCTGCCGCTGATGGCGCTCACGCTGGTGGTGGTGCCGCTGTGCGTGATCTACTCGTGGGACCACATACCCGAGCCGGGCAACCCCAAGGCGTTCTTCATCCTGATGCTCATCCTCGAGACGGGCATGGTGGGCACGTTCGTGGCCCAGGACCTGATCCTGTTCTTCGTGTTCTTCGAGGTCGTGCTGCTGCCCATGTTCTTCATGATCGGCGTCTGGGGCGGCGAGAACCGGCGCTACGCGTCGATCAAGTTCTTCCTCTTCACCCTGTTCGGCTCGGCACTGATGCTGCTGTCGTTCCTGGCGCTGTTCTTCCTTTCCACCGACCCCGCCACCGGCGAGTCGCTGCGGACCTTCGACATGCGGGTGCTGTCGGACGTGGCCGGCGCAGGCATCCTGAACTCGACCCAGGTCTGGATCTTCGCGGGCATGTTCATCGGCTTCGGCGTGAAGGTGCCGATGTTCCCGTTCCACACCTGGCTGCCCGACGCCCACACCGAGGCGCCCACGGTGGGCTCGGTCATCCTGGCCGCGATCCTGCTGAAGCTGGGGACCTACGGGTTCGTTCGCATCGCGGTGCCCATGCTGCCCGACGGCGCCGAGGCGTGGGCGCCGTGGATCGGCCTGCTGGCGGTGATCGGCATCATCTACGGCGCGCTGGCGTGCCTGGCCCAGACCGACATGAAGCGCCTGATCGCCTTCTCGTCGGTGGCCCACATGGGCTTCGTGATGCTGGGCATCGCCACCCTCACCGACTTCGGTATCAACGCAGCCATCTTCGGCATGGTCGCCCACGGGATCATCACCGGCATGCTGTTCTTCCTGGCCGGCTCGGTGAAGGAGCGCTACCACACCCTCGAGATCCGCAGGCTGGGCGGGATGCTGGTGCAGGCCCCCCGCATGGGCTGGATCCTCGGGTTCGTGTCGATGGCATCGCTGGGCCTTCCGGGGCTCGCCGGCTTCTGGGGCGAGTTCCCGGCCATACTCTCGGCCTACTCGCCGGCCGAGGGCCTGCCGGTCGAGACGTTCCGCACCTACATGGTGGTGGCCGCGGTGGGCACGGTGCTGGCCGCGGGCTACCTGCTGTGGCTGCTCCAGCGCACCGCCATGGGCGCGCCCAAAGCCGAGTTCGCCGACAGCGAGGACGTAGTCGACGTCACCCGCACCGAGTGGATCGCCTGGGTCCCGCTTCTGGTGGGGATCATCCTGTTCGGGCTGGCGCCCGGCCTGATCTTCGATGTGACCGACCCGGCCGTCGTCGGCCTGCTGGTGTCGGGAGGCTGACCCGCTGATGCGCTCCGTGGCACCCGTCCAGCTTTCTTCGCATTTCTTGGCGACTATCGCCGATAATCGCAATGATTGTATCCAGGCGGCTGGATCCTGATGCTCGGCTCGGTGCTGACCCTCGCCTTCGAGCGGCCCGCGATCGACTGGCACGCGGTCGCGCCCGAGCTCACCCTGCTCGGCTTCGGGGCGCTGCTGACGCTGGTCGACATCGTCTGGCTGGAGCGGGGCCGGGCCGTGGTGTCCGCGCTGGCGTCGTTCGGGCTGCTGGCGTCGATGGTGCCGATCCTCACCCTGGCCTGGGACGGCGCGGACCGTTCCACGTTCTGGGGCGCGTACGTGATCGACGACTACGCGCTGGTGATGAAGGCCGTGTTCCTGCTGGCCGGCTACGTGGTGGTTCTGCTGTCCACCAACTACATCGCCGAGGGCGACTACTGGGAGAACGAGTACTACCAGATGCTGCTGTCCGCGGTGCTGGGCATGGTGGTGATGGCCTCGGCCCGCGACCTGGTGACCATCTTCGTGGCTCTCGAGCTGCTGTCGATCCCGGCCTACCTGATGGCCACGTGGCGCAAGCGGGACCTGCGAAGCAACGAGGCCGGCCTCAAGTACTACCTGATGGGGGTGTTCGCCTCGGCGGTGCTGCTCTACGGCATGTCGCTGCTGTACGGCACCACCGGCTCCACCATGCTGACCGATATCGACGCGGTCGTGTCGGGGGGAGGTGCGCCGCTGGCGGTGGTGACCCTCGGCGTGATCTTCGTGGTGGTCGGCTTCGGGTTCAAGGTGTCGGCGTTCCCGTTCCACACCTGGGCCCCCGACACCTACGAGGGCGCGCCCACTCCGGTGACCGCGTTCTTGTCGGTGGCTTCGAAGGCGGCCGGGTTCGTGGCGTTGCTGAGCCTGGTGTTCGTGGGCTTCTGGGGCCGGGCCGACGTGTACCAGCCGCTGATGTGGGCGCTGGCCGCGGCGTCGATGTTCGGCGGGAACCTGATGGCTCTTCGCCAGACCAACGTGGTGCGCCTGCTGGCCTATTCGGGGGTGGCCCAGGCCGGCTACATGCTGGCCCCGCTGGCGGTGGCGGGGGAGTCGCTGGCCACCGCCGATGACGCCCTGTCGGCGGTGGTGACCTACCTGGCCATCTACGCGGCCATGAACCTCGGGGCCTTCGCGGTGATCATCGCGGTGGCCCGGCGCACCGCCTCGGCCGAGATCGGCTCCTACAAGGGCCTGTTCCGCTACTCGCCGGGCCTGGCGGTCGCCATGACGATCTTCCTGATGGCCCTGGCCGGCATCCCGCCGCTGGGCGGGTGGTACGCCAAGTTCGAGATCGTGCTGGCCCTGATCTCGCCGGGCACCGCCTGGGGGGTGGCCCTGGGCGTGATCGTGGCCGTCAACTCGGTGATCGCGCTCTACTACTACGCCCGCATCGCGTCGCACATGTGGGTGGAGACCCCGCCCGAGTCGGTCGACTTCGACACCACCACCCCCATCAAGGTCCCCACCTCGGTAACGGCCGCCCTGGTGCTGACCGGAGCAGCCACGCTGGCCTTCGGCATCCTGCCCCAATGGGTGGGCCACTTCACCGACGTAAGCCTGGTAGCCGCCCTAGCCGGCTGACCGAGTCCGGCGAAGACGATGCTGCTGGTGACGGTCGGTCAGCGGATCGCCAGCAGGATCGCGGCACGCGGGCCGATGCCGGTGTCGGAGTACGTGGAGGCCTGCCTGTACGACCCTGACGGCGGCTTCTACATGCGGCCGGGCGGGGGCCGCGCCGGCGGGCGGTCCGGGCACTTCCTGACCGCACCCGAGGTGGGTCCCCTGTTCGGGACGGTGCTGTCCCGGGGGTTGGACGCCTGGTGGCGCGAGCTGGGCGAGCCCGAACCGTTCACGGTCATCGACTGGGGGGCAGGGCCGGGCACGCTGGCCCGCTCGGTCCTGGCCGCGGAGCCCGGCTGCATGGCCGCGGGCGCGTTGCGGCTGGTGCTCGTGGAGCTGTCGCCCGCTCAGCGGGCGCTGCATCCAGCCCATCCGATGGTCACGACCGTGGCCCGAGTCCGCGACGCGCTGCCCCAGGGAGCGCCCGCCGGCGTGGTCGTGGCCAACGAGCTGCTCGACAACCTTCCCTTCGACGTGGCTTGTCGGACCGGCGACGGCTGGGAGGAGTTGCGCGTCGCCGTCGAGGACGGTCGCGGCCGGAACCGGTTCGGCTTGGCCGGAATGCTGCCGCCGTCAGAGTTCGCAGACCTGCCCGATGTGGCCGCCGGGGAGCGCATACCGGTCCAGAGGGCGGCCCGACGCTGGGTGGCCGCCGCCCATCAGGTGCTCGGGGCGGGCCGGATAGTGGCCTTCGACTACGGCGCGGACACGCCGGCTCTGGCGGCGAGGGCGGGTCCGTCGGATGATCCCGGTGACGGTCTGGGATGGCTGCGGACACACCGGCACCATCAGGGCGGCTCGTCGTGGCTCGTCGAGCCGGGGTCGTGCGACATCTCCGCCGATGTGGCCCTCGACCAGGTCCAGGCCGACTTCCGGGCCGACGTGTGCACCCAGGCCGAGTTCCTGCGGGCCTACGGCATCGACGAGCTGGTGTCCGAGGGCAACGCCGCCTGGGCTGAACGGGCCGGTGTCGGCGACCTGACCGCGCTGCGCGCCCGCAGCCGGGCTCGGGAGGCCGAGGCGCTGCTGGATCCGGCCGGAATGGGCGGATTCCGCGTCCTGGTCTGGACGATCGGCAGCTGAACGGGACACTGCCACAGAAACGGCCGGAACAGCCGAAAGTGCGCGAATTCGCGACGCAGCCGCAGAGGCTTCGCTATAGTGCCGCCGATGCGTCGGACTCCCTGGGGTCGGCTACGGCCCGGCGTGGCTGCCTGTGCTGTTACTTCGCTGCTCTCGGCTGGCCCGATTCTGACAGCCAGCGCGCACGCGCAGGGAGCGTCCACCGATCCGCCGCCGGGGACGACCGTCCAGCAGACGGAACTGGGTGCGCCCGGCAACGTGACGTGCACGCCCGGCACGTCGTCGATCACCGTGACGTGGACGGCGGCAGCGGGCGCGGACAGCTATGAGGTCAGCGTCTGGGGCGACGCGGAGAGGACGACCACCACCACCGGCACCAGCGCCACCTTCGGTGGCCTGTCGCCCGGGATCTATGTGGTGAGCGTGGTCTCCATGCGCGGCGACGAGACCGGCCCCGGAAACGGCGCCGGCTGCCGGATCGAAGCGCCCTCCGACTCGCCGACGACCACGACCGTCCCGACCACGACCACGACCACCACTACGACCACGACCACCACTACGACGACCGTTCCGCCGGCCGAGCCCGATCCGGAGCCGGAGTATGACCCTGCGCTGGCGGCGCCGGCCAACATGTCGTGCTCGGCAGGTTCGTCGTCGATCACGTTGAGGTGGGACGCGGTCGCGGGCGCGGAGAGCTATGAGGTCGCGATGTGGGGTGAGGCAGAGATCATGCGCACCACCACCGGCACCAGCATCACCTTCGATGACCTTCAGCCGGGCATCTACGTGTTCGGTGTGTATGCCATCAGCAGCAACGGCATCGGACCAGGCGAGGGCGTCGGCTGCCTAATACAGGACTCCAACCAGCCGGTGTCCGACCCGGCGCCTCCGCCGACGACAACGACGACCACCGTTCCACCGGCCACTGAGCCTCCGGACCCGCCGGCGGATCACTCCGTGTCGTGTTCGGTGGACGGCGACACGATGTCGGTGCAATGGAGTGCTGTGGCCGGCGCGGTCCAGTTCTGGGTCTGGGGGGAGCATTCGTCGGGCCACCCCAGGGTGGGGCAGCTCGTGTGGGAGGGCGACATCGACAAGACCCGGCACACTTTCGTGAGCATGACGGAGGGCACCTACAGCGTGTGGGTGGAGGCTCTTGTCGATGACGTCTATCAGGAGGTGGGTCGCACGAACTGCACGGTCGGCGGGCAGCCTGAGCCCGATCCCGGGCCGGAGTATGACCCTGCGCTGGTGGCGCCGGCCAACATGTCGTGCTCGGCAGGTTCGTCGGCGATCACGTTGAGGTGGGACGCGGTCGCGGGCGCGGAGAGCTATGAGGTCGCAGTGTGGGGTGAGGCAGAGATCATGCGCACCACCTCCGACACCAGCATCACCTTCGATGACCTTCAGCCGGGCATCTACGTGTTCGGTGTGTATGCCATCAGCAGCAACGGCATCGGACCAGGCGAGGGCGTCGGCTGCCTTATCAGCCCGCCCGACCCGCCGCCGAACACGCCGGTGCAGTTGCCGGAGGGCCAGGCGGCATCCTTCGGCGACCTCCCGGACACCCACTCTCTCGGCCCGGAAGTGCTCGCAGCGGCACAGCGGGGGATCGTCACCGGCACGACTAGCGGCAACTACGAACCAAACCGGCCCGCTACACGGGCCGAAGTGGCGGCCCCGCTAGTGCGCCTGTGGCAGGTGCTGGGCGGCGACTGCCCTGCCGACGGCACACGCTTCCTTGATATCGCCCCGGGCCAGCTTCGCAGCGACGCCGCGTGCCTACAGGCCGTCGGCATCACTTCGGGCACAACGCCCTCCACCTACTCGCCCTCGAAGCTTGTCACCCGGGCCCAGACGGCATCGTTCCTTGTCCGTATGTGGCGCCTTGCGGGCCGTACCTGCCCGGTCGACGCCGAACTGGCCTTCGAGGATGTCGACCCCTCAAGCGTGCACGCCGACAACATCGCCTGCCTGCATGCGCTCGGCCTTACCACGGGCAAGACTCCCACGACATACGACCCCGGCGGCTCGGTCACCAGAGCGCAGGTAGCGGCCTTCGGTGTGAGGCTCGACGATCTCGTCAAGGAGACCGGAGGCGGCGCCGGTTCCTGACGTCGGCTGCCGCCTCGTTCAGAGGCCGCGGGTGCGCATGTCCTTGGCAGGCGGGTCAGTCCTGGGCTTCGGTCCATTCGTTGATGGCGGCCTCGCAGGGACCGATCAGCGGGGCCACGACCGGGTAGCCGGCGTAGGGGGCCAGCATGATGAGGGTCTCACGCAGCTGATCGGGGGTCAGCTCGCCCCGCTTGAGGGCCGACTGGGCCTGGAGCTTCCACACGTCGGTGGAGCCCCGGGCCGCGATCACGCCCATAATGAGCAGCCGCCGGTCCCGGATCGACAGGATGTCGCGGTCCCAGACCTCGGCGAAGATGCTGCGCATCATCACGTCGTTGAACGCCATGGTTCCCTCGGGCAGGGCCGGCACCTCGCCCTGGTAGACCTCGGTCACCATGGCGACGCCCCGCTCGTAGGCGTCGTCGGCGGGTGCGTCACCGGAGTGGTCGGTGCTCATTGCGGCTCCTCGTGGTCCTCGTGGACGTTGTAGACGGCAGGCATGGCGGACCGCAGCGCTTCTAGCAGAGGCGACGCGGCAGGCCGGGTGCGGCCCACCTCGAGCGCGAGCGAGAGGTCCTTGGTCGCAATGCCGGCCTGGGTCTCCAGCAAGGTTCGCAGCTCGCCCTGGATGTGCTCGGCGGGTATCTCCAGCAGCGCGCAGTACTGCTCCGTCAAGGCTCCGAGCTGTCCTGTCGCCCGCCATGCCTCCAGCAGCGCGGCCGGCTCGCCGCCGGTGCTGGCCACCATGTCGTGGGCGGCGGCTGCCGCCGCGAACTGCGCGTACGTCATCACGTTGATGGCGATCTTCAGCGCTGCGCCGGCGCTCACCGGACCGGCGTCGATGAGCGTGCCCGCGTAGGCGTCGAGCAGCTCCCGGGCCGCAGAGGGCATGCCGGCCAGTCCTCCGGCCAGCACCGTCAGGCTGCCGGCCCTGGCGTTCTCGGGTCCGCCGGCTACGGAGGCATCGAACAGGGCCACCCCCCACTCGGCGGCTGCGTCCCGGGCGGCCAGCACCGTGTCCGGATGCACGGTGGAGTGGATGAGCACGGTGAGCCCCTCGTGGGCGCCCTCGACGACGCCGCCGGGGCCGGACAGCACTGCCTCGATATGGGCCGCGGCCGGCACGCAGACGCTCACCACATCGCTGGCCCGGGCGACTGCGGCTGCGTCGGAGGCCGCCTCCGCGCCCAGCGCAACGGCCGCGCCCACTGCGGCGGCGTCGAGGTCGTGGACGGTGACCGGACCGTCGCTGCACCGGATCAGGTTCTCGGCCATGGCCGAGCCCATCATGCCCAGCCCGATGTAGCCGTACCGGGTCATGGCGCCACCGTACCGCGCCCGGACGGCCTCGATGCCGCCCGCCAGCCGGGGGCGAACACGGGCGACATGCGCGAATGCTAGGCCCGTGCCGGGCCGCATCCCGGTGCTCGGTCTTCCCACGCCGGGCCGGCGATGCGATACTGCGGCCCGCACAGGACAGCTTTCCGGGGAGGGTGCGGTGACGGCGAGGACCATCGGCCTGGCGGGCACGGGCGTCATCGGCTCGGGGTGGGCCGTCCGCGTCCTGGCCCGGGGCCACGACGTGGTCGCCTGGGATCCCGCCGCCGGCGCCGAGGAGCGGCTGCGGGCCGCCGTCGAGCGGGCCTGGCCCTCGGCGACACGGCTGGGCCTGTTCGGTGGCGCTGCCACGGACCGGCTGCGATGGGCCGGCACTCCCGAGGAGGTGGCCGAGTCGGCCGACTTCGTGCAAGAGAGCGCCCCGGAGGACGAGACGGTCAAGCAGCCGCTGCTGAGACGGCTCGACGCGGCCGCGGATCCCGCCACGCCGATCGCCAGCAGCTCGTCGGGCCTTGTGCCCAGCCGCCTGGCCGAGGAGCTGAGCCACCCCCACCGGTTCCTGATCGGCCACCCCTTCAATCCGGTGTACCTGCTGCCCCTGGTGGAGGTGGTACCGGGAGAGGCCACCAGCGATGAGGCCGTCGCGGCGGCCGTGGCCCACTACGACGATCTGGTGATGCGCCCGCTGGTGGTGCGCAACGAGATCGAGGGCTACCTGTCGGATCGCCTTCAGGAGGCCCTCTGGCGTGAGAACCTGCACCTCGTGAACGGCGGGGTCGCCACCACCGCCGAACTGGACGACGCCATCGTCTACGGCCCCGGTCTGCGCTGGGCCGCCATGGGCACCAACCTCACGTTCCACCTGGCCGGCGGCGACGGCGGCATGCGGCACATGCTCAGCCAGTTCGGACCGGCTCTGAAGCTGCCATGGACCCGTCTGGTGGCGCCGGAGCTGACCGACGACCTGGTGGAGGCGATGGCCGCGGGCTGCGAGGAGCAGGCCGCGGGCCGGTCCGTGGCAGAGCTGGAGCAACAGCGCGACGACTGCCTGCTGGCCGTGATGCGGGCGCTGCGGGCCGTGGGCGTCGGCGCAGGCCGCCTGATGGCCGAGCGGGAGGCCCGCATCCTTGCTGCGGGCGCCGCGGCCGCAGCCCGGCCATGGACGCCGGGCGCTGAGATCTCCGCCCCTCTCGACCTCTACTCGACGGTCGTGGAGCCCGACTGGGTGGACTACAACGGCCACATGACCGAGTGGGCGTTCCTGACCGCGTTCGGGTGGGCGTCCGACGCTCTGTTCCGCCACATCGGAATCGACGAGGCCTACCGGGCCGGCGGCCACTCCTACTACACGGTCGAGACCCACATCAGCCACCTGCGGGAGGCCTCCGTCGGTGAGCCGCTGCGGGTGACCACCCAGGTGCTGGGCAGCGACGCCAAGCGCCTGCACATCTTCCACACCATGTACCGCGACGGCGAGCCGCTGTGCACGGGCGAGCAGATGCTGGTCCACGTCGACACCGGGGCGGGGCGCAGCGCGCCGCTGCTCGCCGGCCCCGCGGCTGCGGTGGCCGCCATCGCCGAGGTCCATGCCTCCATGCCGAAGCCGCCGCAGGCCGGCCGGCGCATGGGCATCGTCACTTCGAACTGATCACCAAAGGAGGCCGCCTTGGACTTCTCGATCGATGACTCCCAGCAGATGGTGGTCGACACCGTGCGGGCCTTCGTGCAACGCGAGCTCGTACCCCACGAGGAGGAGGTCGAGCGCACCGGCGAGGTTCCGCCGGAGCTCGTGCACCAGATCCGCAGCCGGTCCATCGACGCCGGCCTCTACGCGGCCAACATGCCCGTCGAGCTCGGCGGGGGCGGCCTCGACGACCTCACCCTGGCCATGGCCGAGCGGGCCTTCGGCTGGACCGCCTACGCCCTGCACTACATCGTGGCCCGGCCGTCCAACATCCTGCGGGCCTGCACCGGCGACCAGGTCACCGAGTACCTGCTGCCCACCGTGAGGGGGGAGCGGGTGGAGTGCCTGGCGATGAGCGAGCCCGGCGCCGGATCCGACCTGCGGGGCATGGCCTGCCGGGCCGAGCGCCGCGGCGGCGACTTCGTCGTGAACGGCACCAAGCACTTCATCAGCCACGCCGACCTCGCCGACTACGTGATCCTGTTCGCGGCCACCGGCATCGCCGACACCGACCGGGGCCCGCGCAGGCAGATCTCGTCGTTCCTGGTGGACTTCGACACGCCGGGGGTGGAGCGGGTCCCCGGATACAACTGCGTGTCGAACCGCGGCTACCACAACTTCATCGTCAACTTCGACGATGCCCGGGTTCCGGCATCGAAGCTGCTCGGCGCCGAGCACGGCGGCTTCGACGTGGCTAACGAGTGGCTCGGCAGCACCCGTCTCCAGGTCGCGGCGGTGTGCCTCGGGCGAGCCGACCGGGCCCTGGCGGTGGCCCTCGACTGGGCCGCCACCCGCGAGCAGTTCGGGCAGCGGATCGGGCGGTTCCAGGGCGTGTCCTTCAAGCTGGCCGACATGCGCACCCGGCTGCTGGAGGCCGAGTTGACGACCTACCGGGCCGCGTGGCTCTCGGCGCGGGGCGAGATGACCGACGCCGACGCGGCCATGGCCAAACTGTCGGCCACCGAGATGCTCCAGTTCGTGTCGGACGAGGCCATCCAGATCCTGGGCGGCATGGGGCTGATGGACGAGCTGCCCCTGGAGCGGATCTGGCGGGACGCCCGCGTCGACCGTATCTGGGACGGCACCAGCGAGATCCAGCGCCACATCGTGTCGCGGGACATGCTGCGGCCCCTCGGCTGCTGAACGGCATGGCGCGGCGGCTCGATCGGCTGCTGAGGCCGCGGTCGCTGGCCTTCGTCGGGGGCGCGGCCGCCGAGCTGTCCATCGAGGCCTGCCGCTCCTTCGGCTTCGTGGGCGAGATGTGGGCGGTCAATCCCCGGCGGGAGCTCGGCGGCCTGCCCACCGTCGCATCGGCGAGCGAGCTGCCGGCCGGGATCGACGCCGCCTTCGTCGGCGTGGACCGCCACGCCTCCATCGACGTGGTCGGCAGGCTGGCCGCTAACGGCACCGGCGCCGCGGTGTGCCACGCGTCGGGATTCGCCGAGACCGGCGAGGCCGGAGCGGCCCTGCAGCACGAGCTGGTGGCCGCAGCCGCGGGGATGCCGGTGCTCGGTCCCAACTGTTACGGGCTACTGTCGGCGCTGACCGGTGCCGCCCTGTGGCCCGATGTTCACGGCCTCACCCGCCGCGAGCGCGGCGTGGCGCTGCTGAGCCAGAGCGGCAACATCGCGGTGAACCTGACCATGCAGCGCCGCGGCCTCGACGTGGCCTGGGTGGTGACGCTCGGGAACCAGGCCGATGTGGGCGTCTCGGAGGCCTTCGAGGCTGTGGTCGCTGACGGGGCGGCCACCGGGGTGGGCCTGTGCATCGAGGGGCTCGACGACGTCGACCGCTTCGCCGCGGCCGCGGCCGTGGCGAAGCGCAGGGGCCTGCCGGTGGTGGCCCTCAAGCTCGGGGCCTCGAAGTCCTCCGGTGCCATAGCCGTCACCCACACCGCGTCGCTGGTGGGCGACGACGCCGCCTACGGCGCGCTGTTCGATGAACTGGGCATCCGGCGGGCACGCACGATCCCCGAACTGCTCGACATCCTGGGCGTGCTGTGCACACTCGGACCGCTCGACGGCAACCGGCTGGTGTCGTTGAGCTGCTCCGGCGGCGAGGCCGCACTGGTCGCGGACCGCAGCCAGGGCCGGAACCTCCGGTTCCCCCCGTTCACCCCTGAACACGCCGCTCGGGTGGCGTCCGCGCTGGACGGCCGGGTCGCAGTCACCAACCCGCTCGACTACCACACCTTCATCTGGGGCGAGGAGGCGCGGCTGGCCGCTTGCTTCGGAGCCGCCCTGTCGGCTGCGGGCGACGAAGCCGGCCCGGCCGCGGGCCGAGCGTCCGGTGAGCGCAGCGAACGGGCTCCGGAAGCACCGTTCGACGCCGCCCTCCTGGTGCTCGACTTCCCCGCCGAGGGATTGGACCGGTCACGCTGGTGGCCGACCCTGCGGGCCTTCGCTGCGGCCTGCGACGCCAGCGGCACCGCCGGCGTGCTGGCGGCCTCGCTGGCGGAGAACCTGCCTTCAGGCGCCCGCGCCCGGGCCGCCGAGCTGGGTGTGGCCGCATGCGGCGACATCGACACCGCCCTCGCCGCGCTGGAGGCCGCGTCGGCTTGGGGCCACCGGACCGGCAGCCACCAGCTCCCGTTGCTGGCCCCGGCCCGAGATCCCGGCCTCGGCGCGACCGTCCTGGTCGAGCATGAGGCGAAGCCGCGACTAGCTGCAGCCGGCATCGTCGTGCCGGAGGGCCGGCGGGTTGTTCCCGAGGAGGCTGCGGCCGCAGCCGACCGGATCGGTTGTCCGGTCGTGGTCAAGGCCTCCGGCCCGGCCCACAAGACCGATGACGGCGCGGTGGTGGTCGGGCTCACCGACACCGAGGCGGTGGCGGCCGCCGCGCATCGGCTGGCCGCAGCCGGAGACGGGACTGTGATCGTGGAGTCCGCGGTCACCGATGTCGTGGCCGAGTTGCTGGTGAGTGTGCGGTCCTCGCCGCCGGTGGGGATGCTGCTCACGCTTGGAGCCGGCGGCACCCTGGCGGAGCTGCTGGACGACACCGCGAGCCTGCTGCTCCCGGCCACGGAGAGCCGGATCCTCGAAGCGCTGCGGGGGCTTCGGCTCTGGGCCCTGCTCGCCGGCTACCGGGGCCGTCCCGCCGGTGCTGTCGATGCCGTGGTCGACGCGGTCTCGGCGCTCAGCGCGCTGGTGCGCGACGATCGGAGCATCGTCGAAGTCGAGATCAACCCCCTCCTGGTCACGTCGCAGGCCGCCGTGGCCGCCGACGCGCTGATGGTTGTGGCCGATGGGTGACGAGGCTGCCTCGGGTGCGTTCAGGGCCGT
This sequence comes from Acidimicrobiia bacterium, assembly GCA_022820805.1. Classification (GTDB taxonomy): domain Bacteria; phylum Actinomycetota; class Acidimicrobiia; order Acidimicrobiales; family Aldehydirespiratoraceae; genus Aldehydirespirator. Next base: position 105,619 of record JAJEEV010000048.1, on the reverse strand, counting down.
CGCCGACGGCCCGGTGCTCGAAGTCACCCTCGACCGCGGCAAGGCCAACGCCATCGACGCGGCCACCAGCCGGGAGTTGAGCCGCCTGTTCGCCGGCTTCCGCGACGACCCCGACCTCCGGGTCGCGATCCTCACCGGCGCCGGAGACCGGTTCTTCTGCGCCGGATGGGATCTCAATGCGGCCGCGGAGGGCGAGCAGTTCGAGGCCGACTACGGCGAGGGCGGCTTCGGCGGCTTCGGTGAGCTGCCAGGCCTGCTCAAGCCGGTGATCGCAGCGGTCAACGGCATGGCCGTCGGCGGCGGGTTCGAGATCGTCCTCGCCGCCGATCTCGTGGTGGCCGCCGACCATGCCCGCTTCTGGCTTCCGGAGGCCTCGCTGGGGATGCTGCCCGACAGCGGGTCGGTGCGCCTGCCCAGGATGCTGCCGCCCGCGGTCGCCAACGAGATCCTCTTCGCGGGCCGGCGCCTCGACGCGGCCGCTGCGCTGCGCTGGGGCCTCGTCAACTCGGTGGTCGGAGCCGCCGACCTGATGAGCGAGGCCCGAGCCCTCGCCGCCCGCGTGGTCGAGGCCGCTCCGCTCTCGGTCGCGGCCATCCAACAGATCCGCGACAGCACCCGGCACCTGCCGCTGGTCGAGGCCTTCGAGCTGCTGCGATCGGGGGAGCTGGCCGCCTACGAGGCGGTGCTCGCGTCCGCCGACGCGGCCGAGGGCCCCGCAGCCTTCGCCGAGGGCCGCGCCCTCCGCTGGCAGGGCCGCTGACACCGGCGGACGCAGGCTGCGGCGGGTCGCCCGCTCAGGGCCCGCTCTCGACCGGCGTGAATCGGCGGGTCCACGCCTGTAGCAGGCGGTCCAGGAGCATGGCCAGCAGCACGATGGCCAGGCCGGCCACGAAGCCCGACCCGACCGAGTCGGTGCGCCTGAGACCCTTCACCGTCTCGAGGCCCAGCCCGCCGCCGCCCACCAGTCCTGCGATCACCACCATGGCCAGTACCAGCATCACCGTCTGGTTGATGCCCGCGATGATGCTCGGCGCGGCCAGAGGCAGCTGAACCTTGCGCAGCGTCTGGCCCCGGGTCGCGCCGAAGGCCCGTGAGGCCTCGGTGGCCTCGCCCTCCACCTGCCGGATGCCGAGGTTGGTGAGGCGGGTCGCAGCGGGCAGGGCGTAGAGCACCGAGGCGATGATTCCGGGGATCCGCCCCACGTTAAACATGATGATGACCGGCACGAGCAGCACGAAGCTGGGAATGGTCTGCAGGAAGTCAAGCACCGGTTTGAGCATCCGCTCGAACCGGTCGTTGCGGGCGGCCAGGACGCCGAGGGGGATGCCGCACAGGATCGCCATGGCCACCGCCACGATGACCTGGGCGAGAGTGTCCATGGACAGCTCCCACATGCCCAGGAAGCCCAGGCCGGCGGCGCAGGCTGTGCAGAACGCGGCTAGCGGGACACCGCCGAGACGCCATCCGGCCAGAGCCACCGCCAGCACGACCACCGGCCAGGCCAGTTCGGCGCTGAACAACTCTCGCAGGGGCGTCACCGCGTAGATGGTGATGGAGTCGCTGAACCAGCCGGTCCCGACCCAGGTTCCGCCGATCTCGTAGAGGTTGTCCCGCACCCAGTCCACCAGCCAGTCGATGGCCGGCGCGAACGAGAACGAGATCCCGGCGGGGAAATCGGACCGCCCGATCGCGGCGCCGATCACGGTGCCGACCGCGAGCAGCGCGGCACCCAGCACCTTGCGGGGGTGCCGCTCCACCGCGGCCATGTCCAGCTTCCGGCTCAACGGCTCCGCCAGGAGGCTTCCCGCCCGGAGCAGGAGCCGGTCAACCGCCGACAGGGTGCCCTCGACCGATCGCACCGGCCCGACATGGGCCAGGGCGTCGGGCATGAGGCGCAGCCGTCGCCGACCTCCGATGCCCGCGGCGCCGTGGGTCACCCGGTCCATGATGACGGCCAGCACGACGATGGCCAGGCCGGCCTCCAGCGCCCGTCCGACGAACAGTCCCCGCAGAGACACCAGCACGACCTGCCCCAGCCCGCCCGCGCCGATGAGGGCTGCGATCACGACGATGCTCAGCGCCATCATGATGGTCTGGTTGATGCCGGTCAGCACGCTGGGCATCGCCAGCGGGAACTGCACCTTGCGCAGGGTCTGCCGGGGTGTGGCCCCGAACATCTCGGCCGCCTCGACCGTGACCGCCGGAACGGCCCGGATGCCGAGGCTGGTGAGCCTGATCACCGGCGGGAGGGCGTACACCACGGTGGCGATGATGGCCGGCACCCGGGCCACGCCGAACAGCAGCACGACCGGGATCAGGTACACGAAGGCGGGCAGGGTCTGCATGGCGTCGAGCAGCGGCCGGAGCGACTGCTGGAGCCGGTCGTAGCGGGCCGAGGCGATTCCCACCGGCACGCCGATGGCCACCGCGATGGCTACTGCCACCGTCATCAGCGCCACCGTCTGGAGGCTCTCCTCCCACAGGCCGATGGCACCGAAGTAGAGCACCCCGACCGCGGCCAGGAGGCCGGCCCGGAGTCTCAGCACGGCGGTCGCGATCATGGCGGTCGCGCCGGCCACCACGTACCAGGGCAGCCACAGCAGGAACCCCTCCACCGCCCGCAGGCCCCAGTCGATGGAGTCGCTCACCGGATTGAAGAAGAAGGAGAAGCTCCAGTGGCTCGTCTGGTTGTCGATCACCCATCGGCGGGCGTCGTCGATCCAGTCCGACAGCGGGATCACCAGCGACTCGGGGAATCCTCCCAGCGAGCTGAGGGCGATCTGGACCGCGACCAGCACGGCCGCGCCGATGGCGAGCCCCCCGCCGGAGCGCAACCGCCGCTGCCGGTCGAGGGCCAGCCGGGCCTCGATGGTGCTCGCGGCCGGGGGCGGCCCGGCGGGCGGTGCGGCCGTGGTCACCGCGGCTCGAGAGGCCCGTCGCCTGGGGCGGCCCCGGCCCTGGAGCCCTCGCCCAGCAGGGCGGCCACCCGGTCCCGGTCCACGGTGCCGACGACCTCACCCTGATCGTCGGCGACGCACAGCGCCTCGGGGCTGGCCAGCAGCTGGGGCAGCACGTCGTCCAGCACCGCGGTGAGGCTCACCGGCTCTCCCGCCGGCGTCTCGCCGTCGACAGGCCGCATGACCGAGCCCACGGTGATCACCTTCGTCTTGGGCGCGTCCTCGGTGAACTCGCGCACGTACTCGTCGGCCGGCGCCGAGACGATCTGCTCGGGCGTGCCCACCTGCACGAACTCGCCGTCCTTCATGATGGCGATGCGGTCTCCGAGCTTGAGGGCCTCGTGGAAGTCATGGGTGATGAACACGAGCGTGCGCCGCATGCCGGCCTGAAGGGACAGCAGCTCGTCCTGCATGTCACGGCGGATCAGCGGGTCCAGCGCCGAGAACGGCTCGTCGAAGAACAGGATCTCGGGCTCCACGCACAGCGCCCGGGCCAGTCCCACCCGCTGCTGCATCCCGCCCGACAGCTGCTGCGGGAAGTGGTCGATCCAGTCCTGGAGACCGACCACTTCGAGGACCTGCAGGGCCCGCCGGTAGCGGTCGGCCTTGGCCGCTCCCTGGATCTCGAGGCCGAAGGCCACGTTGTCGATCACCTTCCGGTGCGGGAACAGCCCGAAGTGCTGGAACACCATCGACAGCCGGCTCCGCCGAAGCTCCCTCAGCCCTTCGTCGTCCAGGTCCCCGATGGGCGTGCCGTCGATCTCCACGGTCCCGCTGGTCGGCTCGATCAGCCGGGACAGGCAGCGGATGAGCGTCGACTTGCCCGAGCCGGACAGGCCCATCACGACGAAGATCTCGCCGCGCTCCACCGAGAACGTCACGTCCCGCACGGCGACCAGGCAGCCGGTCCGCTCCTGCACGTCCTGCCGGCTGGCTCCCTCGGCGAGCAGCGCTTCGGCCGCGCCGAGATCCTCGCCGAAGATCTTGGTGATCTCCGTGCACACGAGCGGCGCGGCCGCCCCGGTGCCGTCCCGCCCGGCGTCGTCCCGCCCGGCGTCGTCCCCCACGTCAGCGCCCATCAGCGCATGTTAGGCGCCGCTGCCCGGCCCTGACGGGGGATGGACCTCGTAATACGAACTGTTGAGTAATGCCACTGGCCATGTTAGACATTGGGCCTCACAGTCGGTCGCGTAGCAGGGCGCGGCCCGCAAACACCACAACTGGAGGGGACACCGGTATGCGAAAGTCTCTATGGAAGCTTGTCGCCGGACTGGCGCTGCTCGGCCTGATGGCCGGAGCGTGCAGCGGCAGCGGCGACGACGGCGCCGAGGAGATCACGACGATCAAGCTCGTCGCCAATCCGTGGAACGGCTCGGCCGCCAACATCGAGGTGGCCAAGCAGCTGCTCGAGAACGAGCTGGGCTACACGGTCGAGGTCACCGACCTGGACGAGAACGCCCAGTGGTCGGCCATCAACACCGGCGAGCTGCACGCCTCGCTCGAGGTCTGGCCGTCGGGCCACGGCCAGAACCGGACCGACTTCATCGACAACCCCGACGGCAACGTCGCGGACGCCGGTCTGCTCGGTCCCGTCGGCCAGATCGGCTGGTACCTGCCCGCCTACATGATCGACCAGAACCCCGCGCTGGCCAGCGCCGAGGGGTTCACCGACCCGGCGCTGGCCGGTCTGTTCGCCACCGCCGAGACGGGCGACGCCGGGCAGATCCTGCACGGCGACCCGAGCTGGGTGACCTTCGAGCAGGACATCATCGACGACTTCGGGCTGCACCTCGAGATCGTGTACGCGGGTTCCGAGGAGGCGCTGCTGGCCGCGTTCGATGCGGCCTTCGCCCGCGAGGAGGCAGTGCTGTCGTACTTCTGGACGCCTCACTCGGCGTTCAACACCTTCGATCTCGTCGAGCTGGACCTGCCGCCGGACCCCGACGGCAACAAGTACTACCCAGCCGAGGATCTCTTCAAGATCGTCTGGGCCGGGCTCGAGGAGGGGGCGCCCAACGCGTGGGCCTTCCTGCACAACTTCAACTACACGACCGCCGACCAGGTGTCGATGCTGGCCGCGATAGACGGAGAGGGCAAGAGCGTCGAGGAGGCCGCAGCGGACTGGATCGCCGCCAACGAGGCCACCTGGAGCGCCTGGATCCCGTCGTAACCAGCCATCAGCGGACTGGCTGAGCCGGGGCTCGTCCCCAGGCTCTGAAAGGGGACCGGGGCTTGAGCCCCGGTCCCTCCCGCGTTCGCCGGGGTTCAGCTCCGGCCGAAGTCCCAGGCGGCGATCTCGGCCATCTGCTCGCCGAGCAGGGCCACCGCGGTCTCGAACAGCAGCTTGCCCTCCTCGGCGTTGGCGCCCGTCGGGTCGCCGATGTGACCGTCGGGCCCGAAGTCGTTGGACAGCCAGCCGAAGGAGGCCAGCCCGCCGAAGCGCACGTAGCGGTTGCTCGCCAGACCCTCCGGCACGGCCCGCCGCGCCTTCTCGAGGTGCACGAGGTCGGGTCGCAGATGCATGAACACCGATGTCTCCCGGTGCCCGCCGTGGATGCCCATGCCCAGCTCGGTCTCGGGACAGGTCCCACCGTGGTCGGGCGGCACGAACGGATGGACGAGGAAGGTCATGAGGCCGTGAGCGAGGCGGACCTCCCGGCAGGCGACGTTGAGCAGGGCCGAATTGCCGCCGTGGCCGTTGAGGAAGACCAGGCGGCGGGCCCTGGTGGCCGCGATGCAGCGGCCGATGTCGCGCAGCACCGCCAGCAGCGTCTCGGCCGACAGCCACAGAGTCCCCGGCGACCAGGCGTGCTCGTTCGACTTCGACACCGACAGCGTGGGCAGCAGCCACAGGTCCGAGGTTTCGCCGTGCTCGGCGACGACCGCCTCGCCGGCCTCGTGGGCGATCACGTGGTCGACCGACAGGGGCAGGTGCGGGCCGTGCTGCTCGACCGCACCGATCGGTTGCACGATCACCGACGACTCGGTGATCCGTTCTGCGATCTCGGGTCCGCTGAGATCCTCGAGGCGGCGACTGGGGGCGGTTTCCATGGCGTCCAAGGTACCGGCACCGCTCTCCATCACGGCCCCGCGTAGGAGTCGAGCGCGGCCGGGCTCCAGAACGAGACATCCGCGACGCCGACGTTCCTGACCCCGCCGATGCCGTCGATGCGGGCCACCGCGGTGGTGTCCAGCCCGACGGAGACGGCTCCGAACACGATCGCGTCGCTGTCGGGTGACCACAGCCGGGGCGTCTCGACGTACTGGTCCGCGAATCGCAGATAGTCGCGCACGAAGGCCACCGTGGGGTTGAAGCGGGCCAGTTCCTGCGTTTCCCGGCCGTCCCAGATGTGCCAGGCCAAGGTTGCGCCACCAGGGTCCTGCGGCGTGGGCGCGGCAATCAGGAGGCTGCGGCCGTCGTGGCTCCATTCGAGCCAGAACCCCAGGCGGTCCAGCACCGCAACCCGCTCGCCGGTGTCGAGGTCGACGATCCACACCGCGCCGCTGGAGACGTCCGGCTGGGCCGCAGGCTCGTCCGCCTGTGCGGTGGAGGCCGAGTCCGGGCTGCCGTCGGGAGCTGCGGCAGCCGCCGGTACGTCCACCACCGACAGGGCGGCGAGACGGCCCTCGGGGTGAACTGACATCATGGCCAGGCCCTCGGCGTCTCCGAGGTCGGTCAACTCGCCGCTGTCCGCGCTGCGGCGCACAAGTCGAGGCCCGCTGAAGGCGAGCGCCTCATCCAGGCCGGCTTCGCTGGCGCTCCCGTCCGGTCCGTTCTGGACAGAGGGTGCGAGCGAGTTCACATACAGGAAGTCGGAGCTGCCAGGAATCCATGCGGGCGCCTGGAAGTCGAAGCCGACCGGGCCGTAGTCCGTGTGCTCGCGGGGCGAGTCGGGATCAGCGAGCAGCCACAGCTGTGACCCGGCGTGGACCAGCAGGCGGTCGCCGCCAGGTTCCCAGGCGACGTACATGCTGCCGCTCTCCAGAGAGACGTTCGACGCCGGCGTGCCGGTCGTGTCCAGGATGTCGAGCGACGTGCCTCCCGACCCGCCCGGTCCCAGAGCCGCCAGCCGGGTGCCGTCGTGGCTCCAGGAGTAGAAGAAGTACGGGCGGCTGGCCGGCGAGGCCTCGATCTGCCAGGTGGAGACGTCGATCACCGCCACGCTGGCCGCCCCGCTGTCCGGGTCGACGACGGTGGCGACCAGGCGCCGGCCGTCGCGCGACCACGTGGGCTGGGTGACGAGAAGGTCGTTGGCCCACTCGGCCAGCGGCCTGCCGTCACCCATCAGGAATCTCAGGCCCGTCGGGCCTGTGGCCGCGATCAGGCCGCGGCCGCCGACGGGGGCGATGGTGGCCTGGGGCGCCTCCCGGGCCGATGCCGGTGCCGGCGCGCTGGTCGTTCCCGCCCCCGGCGCCAGTGCTGACTCCAGGCTCATGTCGGTGGGGGCCGGGGTGGAGGTGCGAGTGGGAGGGCTCGCGCACGACGCCAGCACGAGCAGCGCGCCCATGGCCGCCCGTGCGGCGATGCGTCGGCCCGGCGACATGTTCGAGACCGTAGCCTGCGGCTGCGGGCCCGGCCCCGCCGCGCCACTGCCGATCCTGTGACTCAGAAGGGGCTCAGGCCCAGACGGTTCCGGATCGACACCAGTTCGCCCAAGTGGTTGAAGCCGTGACCGACCGCGCTCCATTGCAGGAACCACGCCGCGGGCTTGCCGTCCCACATGGAGTACAGCCAGTCGAGGCGGTCAGCAGGGGCTCCGATGGCCTCCAGGGCTGCGGCCGTGTCAGGCCGCCGGTCCATCTGGGGCAGCCCGCAATCCTCCAGCCACGCAGCCGAGGACTCCATCACATCGAGCGTGTAGCCGCCGACGGCCTCCGGGTCCAGCACGTCCACCAGGTCTGTGTCCTCGCCCTCGGCCAGGCCCCGCCACAGGTCCTCGTCGATGCCGAGCCGCCCGGTCCAGTCCTCGACCACCGCGCCGGCGCCCCGCAGCACGCCGTTGACGGCCACGTCGTGGTGGCGGGCCAGGTGCCACAGGACATAGACCGGCGCGATCCCCCCGCCGTCGGCCCGCTCGCGGCGCCGCTCGGGCAATATCAGGCCGAGCACGCCGCCGTCGAGCTTGGCTCGCAGCGACCTGAGGTCTCCGATGATCCAGTCCCGCAGGTCCACGTCAGGAACTCTAGATCGTCGCCGCGGTCACTGGATCCGCTGCGTGTCACGCCCGGTGGCCGGAGTCCACCTCTCGATGAGCAGGCTGTCACCTGACACCCGCACGAGGACGACCCTCGTGATCATGGCCACATACAGCACCATGATCGACGGATCGTCGATCGAGTAGCGATGCCCGGCCACGAACACCTGCTGCTGGCTCGCGTCGGCATGCTGCGCGATGCCGTCGATGCGAGCGTCGCCCTTGGCCAGGGTCTCGGCGTCGGGCGCGCTGTGCAGCGAGAAGCGAGGATCGCGGCCGAGATCGACGGCCTTGCGCGATCCCGGTGTCATGCCCAGCCAGAGGTGTCCAGACCTGATGGGGGCCTCCATCCCGGACACACGGGGTGAGCCGTCGGCTCTCAGTGTGGCCATTATCACGTGGCGGTGGCCTTCGATCCTCGCCATCACCCTCTTAGCCAGCGCCTCGTCGGCCTGCTCGAACTCGGCCCATGTCACTGCGTCGACTGCCATGGTGAGAATCTAGGCCAGCGTCGGGGTGGCTACGCTCCGGTCGTGCGTTTCGTGGTGCTGCACGCCCACCCGCAGCAGGAGTGCCTCAACGTGGCTCTGCGCGACCGCGTGGTGGAGACACTGGAGCGCGCCGGCCACGGAGTCGAGCTCGTGCGGCTGACGCAGGGAGAGTGGATCGACGGCGACGCCGTCGCGGGAGCGGAGGGCCTCGTGCTCGTCTACCCGACCTGGTGGGGCGGTCTTCCCGCTCCGATGCTGTCCTGGGTGCAGAGTGAGCTCGCGACCTGGATAGACGGCCCCGCCGATCCGGCGAGTTCGCCGCTGCGGACCGTCAGGCATCTGATGGCCATCACGACACACGGCTCCCCGAGCCGGGTCAACCGTCTCCAGGGCGAGCCGGGGCGCCACCTGCTCCGCCGCTCGGTGGCCCGCCTGTGCGCTCCCGGAACGCGCCTGCGCTGGGTGGCGCTCTACGGCGTGGACCAGCGCAGCCCGGCAGAGATATCGGCCTTCGTCGACCGCGCCGGCTCCGAACTGGCCGCCGTCGGGACCTGATCGGGGGCGCCGAGCCGGCGGCCGTCAGGACGCGGCCACTATCGCGATCTCGACCTTCCAGGCGGGCTGGGCCAACTCGGGCACCACGACCAGCGTCGAGGCAGCCAGATGGCCGCCCAGGAACTGGTCGCGCTCGGACATGACCGCGCCGAGATCCTGACCCGGAATGACGTAGGTCGTGACCGAGACGATGTCGCGCGGAGCCATGCCGGCCTCCGACAGCATGGCCGCGATGTTCTGCCAGACCGTCCGGGCCTGCTCGCCCAGATCGTCGGGCACGGACCCGTCGGGCCGGGTCGGCACCACCCCCGAGGTGTAAAGCCATCGCTCGGCGCCGGTAGTCGCGACGGCGTGGGCATAGCGGGCCGCCGGCGGCGCGATGCCACCCGGGCTGATCATGCGTGAGGACATCGCGGCGATGGTAACCGCGGCGCTCTGGATCCGTCAGCGAGCCGGCCGTGAAGGCCGCAGCCCGCGTTGTGGAGGCCTGCCGGGGCCGTGACACACTCTGCGCATGGCACAACGTATGGCCCTGTACTTCCAGGACAAGCACCCCATCGGCTACGAGATCGAGATGGCCCAGTACGCCGAGGAGCGGGGCTTCAGCGAGATCTGGCAGGGCGACACCCGGCTGGCCCGCGACTGCGTGGTGATGATGAGCGCCCTGCTGGCGTCCACGAAGCGTCTGCGGATCGCCAGCGGGGTGCTGCCCATCTACACGCGCAACCCGGCGGTGATCGCGGCCTCCTGGAGCACCATGCACGAGCTCGCCGGCCCGGCGCCCGACGGCGGCAGCCGGGTGATGCTGGGGCTCGGCGCCTGGTGGGAGCCCATCGCGGGACGGGTCGGGGCCGGCCGGCGCAAGCCCCTGAGGGCCATGCGCGAGAACGTGGAGGCGATCCGGGCGCTGTTCACCATGGAGGAGGTCACCTACGAGGGCGAGTTCGTCCACCTCGACCGGGTCAGCCTCGATGTGGCCTACGGCGACACCTCGCCCCGCGACATCCCCATCTACATCGGCGCCACCGGTCCGAAGATGCTGGAGCTGACCGGGGAGATCGCCGACGGGGCCATGCTCAACTACGTCGTGCCGGTCGACTACATCCGCGACGCCGTCGCCAGGGTCTCGGCCGGGGCCGCGAAGTCGGGCCGCACCATCGAGGACATCGACCGGCCCGAGCTGCTGATCTGCTCGCTCTCGGAGGACGATCCCGAGTTGGCTCTGCTTACCGGCAAGTCGCTGGTGGCGTACTACCTGGGCACCGAGCCCCACATCATGGCCGCCTCCGGGGCCGACCCCGAGCTCATCGATCGGGTCAAGGAGGTGGTCGGCTGGCCGGCCACCGAGGCCGACTACTACAAGGCGGCGCCGCTCATCGGCGACGACCTCGTGCGCGGCATCATGGCCGTCGGCTCGGCCTCCGAGTGCCGCGACAAGGTGGCCGAGTTCATCGACGCAGGCGTCACCTGCCCGGTGCTCTACCCGCTCATGGACCAGATGGAGCCGGTGATCGACGCCTTCGCCCACTGGTCCCCCTGAGCCTCGGCTAGTCCGTGACCGAGCGCGATCTGCTGGTGCACGGCGGGGCCGTGGTCACTGTCGACGACGTCGGCACGGTGCATGACCCGGGATGGGTGTACGTCCGGGGCAACCGGGTGGCCGAGGTAGGAGCGGGGGAGCCGCCGGCCGGCCGTCACCGCCAAGCGGCCGAGGTGATCGACGCTCAGGGCTGTGCGGTCATGCCGGGCATGACGAACGCCCACACCCACCTGTTCCAGACGCTGTTCCGGGGCTTGGCCGACGACAAGGCCCTGCTCAACTGGCTGCAGGACTGCATCTGGCCTGCCGCAGTCCACCTCGACGCCGAGACGGCGCGCGCCGCGGCCATGGCCGGCCTGGTCGAGAACCTGCGGGGCGGGGCCACCGCCGTCATCGACCACCAGTACATCCACACCGACGAGGGCATCAACGACGCCGTCTGCCGGGCCGCCGACGAGTTGGGCATCCGGTTCCTGCTGGCCCACGGCTGGGCCGACCGTAACTACCACCCGACACTGGAGCAGACGGCTGAGCAGGCTGTTGCCCGAGCTGATGCGGCCCGGCGTCGCTGGGACGGCCGCGACGACGACCGCATCCGGGTGGAGCTGGCTCCGCTGATCCCCTGGGGCTGCTCGGACGAGGCCATGCGCACCACGGTGGCCGCGGCCCGCAGCTGGGGCCGGGGCACCCACATCCACTGTGCCGAGACCGCGATCGAGGTGGACATGAGCCTCGACGAGCGGGGAACGCGCCACGTGACCTGGCTCAACTCGCTGGGCGTGCTCGGCCCCGACATGCAGCTGGCCCACAGTGTGTGGCTCGACGACGAGGAGCTGGACCTGATCGCGGCCACCGGGTCGGTGGTGGTCCACTGCCCGGTGTCGAACATGTACCTGGCCTCGGGCGTGGCCCGGGTGCCGGACATGCGAGCCCGCGGCATCACGGTGGCGCTGGCCAGCGACGGCCCGGGCAGCAACAACCGCCAGGACATGTTCGAGGTGCTCAAGGCCACCGTCCTGCTGCAGAAGGTGCATCACCTCGACCCGCTGCTGCTGCAGCCCGCCGACGTGCTGCATCTGGCCTGCCGCAACGGCGCGGCCGCCTACGGGATGCCCGGCGCCTTCGGCATGTTGGCCGAGGGCCAGCGGGCCGACCTGCTGGTGGTGGACCTGCGATCGCCGTTCGTGGCGCCCGTGCACCGGGTGGCCAGCGCCCTCGTCTACAACGCCGGCCCCAGAGACCTGCGGGACGTCGTTGTGGACGGTCGGATCCTGATTCGGGGCGGTCAGCTGACCGTGGCCGACGAGCGCCGCGTCATCGCCGGGGCCGACGAGGCCGCCCGCCGCCTCTTCACCCGAGCCGGCATCTCCTCGCGCGTGACTGATGTCGGTTTGCCATCTTGCTAGCGTTTCTTGCCGTGCCGCTTGTAACCGCATACCACCGACCCCGCAGTCTCGACGAGGCATTGGACCTGCTGAGCTCGCCCCGGCGGGTCGCCCTCGGGGGCGGGACGACCCTCAACGCCGACCGCGAGCCCTCCGACCTGGAGGCGGTCGACCTGCAGGCGCTCGGGCTGGACCGGGTGGCTGCGGCCGACGACGGCCGGGTGCGCCTGGGCGCCACCGCCACCCTCGACGCGGTCCGGCGCTGCGAACTGCTTCCCGAGTCTCTGCGGGAGCTGGCCCGCGCCGAGCAGCCGTCCACGCTGAGGACGCTGGCCACAGTGGGCGGCCTCGTGGCGCGGGCCTCTGCCGAGAGCCTGATGCTGGCCGGCCTTCTGGCCCATGAGGCCCGCGTGGAGCTGGCCGGCCCCGGCCGCGCCGGATCCGCCGAGAGCGGCCTCGGAGAGCTTCTGGCCGCGGGGCTCCGGCCCGGCTCGCTGATCACCGCGGTGACGGTCGATCCCTCCGGGAGCACCGCGGTGTCCCGGACGGGCCGCACACCGGCCGATGTGCCCATCGTCGGCGCCTACGGCCGGCGCACCGACGGCTTCGTGGCCATGGCCCTGACCGGAGTGGCCGACCATCCCGTCCTGGTGGACGTGCACGATCCGACCGCAGGCCTGGACCCCGCCGGGGACTTCAGAGGCAGCCGCGACTACCGACTCCACCTGGCCGGCACGCTCACGGCCCGGGTCATGCAGGAGCTGTATCCATGACCATCGACATCACCTTCGAACTCAACGGCGCTGCGGCCACCCTGGCCGTGGAGCCCCATCACAGCTTGCGGGAGGCTCTGCGCCGGCTGGGAATGTTCTCGGTGCGCTTCGGCTCCGACAGCGGCGAGACCGGTGCGGCCGCGGTGCTCTACGACGGCCGACTCGCCTCCGCCGACGTGATCCTGGCCGCCTCGGCCGACGGCCACTCGGTCACCACCGTCGAGTCGCTCAACGTCTCGCCGGACCTGCACCCCATCCAGACCGCCTTCGTGGCGGTGGGCGCCTTCCAGTCGGGCTACTCCGCGGGCGCGATGATCCTCGGCACCCTCGCTCTCCTGCGGGAGAACCCCGATCCGTCCGAGGACGAGATCCGCGACATGCTCTCGGGAATCCTCGACCGCGAGACCGCCTATGTGAAGCCGGTGGAGGCGGTCAAGCGGGCTGCCGCGGTGCTGCGCGGTGCCGAGTCCGAGCCGTTCGCGCCGCTGGTGCTGGAACCGCTCACCGACGGCTACCGCCCCGCCCCCGACGGCGACACCGGCACCGCCCCCGAAGCGCCGCACGCCGTGCCCCGGCTGGTGCCGTCGCGGGAGGTGCCCGACATGGCCGTGGTGGGCAAGCCCGAGGTGAAGGTGGACGCCGTCCGGCTGGCCAAGGGCAACCCGGCCTTCACCGACGACATCGAGCCCCGCGGGATGCTGTACGCCAAGGTGCTGCGAAGCCCTCACGCCCACGCTCGCATCCTGAGCATCGACGACTCCAGGGCGCGGGCTGTGCCCGGCGTCCACGCGGTCCTGCACCACGGCAACACGCCCCGGGTGAAGTACGCCTCCGGGGGGCAGAGCTGGCCCAACCCCCACCCCTACGACCAGGTCAGCTTCGACGACAGGGTGCGCCACGTGGGCGACCGGGTGGCCGCGGTGGCGGCCGAGACCATCGAGGCGGCCGAGGAGGCCGTGCGGCTGATCGACGTCACCTACGAGGTGCTGCCGGCGGTGTTCGACGAGCGCCTCGCCATGGACCCCGACGCCCCCAAGATCCACGACGAGGAGGACACCACCCACATCTGCGACCCCGAGCGCAACCTGGTGCACCACCTCGCGGCCCAGCGCGGCGACGTCGACGGCAACCTCGCGGCTGCGCCCCACGTCTTCGAGCAGACCTTCAGGGTCCACCAGGTGCAGCAGTGCCCGATCGAGCCCCACATCTCGATGGCGTGGCTCGACTCCGACGAGCGGATGGTGGTCCGCACCGCCACCCAGGTGCCGTTCCACACCCGCCGGATGCTGGCACCGCTCATCGACATGGACATCAAGGACATCAGGGTGATCAAGCCCCGCATCGGCGGCGGCTTCGGGGCCAAGCAGGAGATGCTGATCGAGGACATCGTCGCCCACCTGGCCATAGCCACCCGCCGGCCCGTGCGTCTGGAGCTCGACCGGGCCGAGGAGTTCTACGCCAGCCGCACCCGCCACCCCCAGACCATCACGTTCCGCACCGCGGTCGACGACGACGGAACGCTTCTGGCCCAGGACATGCGTCTCATCGGCAACACCGGCCCGTACGGCACCCACGGCTTCACCGTGCAGATCGTGTCGGGGCTGCGGGGCCTCACGTCCTACAACGCGGCGTCGAAGCGCTTCGACTGCCACGTCGTGTACACCAACATCCCGGTGCCGGGCGCCTACCGCGGCTACGGCGCGCCCCAGGCCGAGTTCGCCCTCGAGGCCCACATGGAGGACATCGCCGGCGCCCTCGGGCTCGACCCGATCGAGTTCAAGCGGCGCAACTGGGTCAAGGTCGGCGACGAGATGGACATCGCCCCCCATCTGGGGGAGCGGGCCGTGGCCGAGGAGGAGCTCGACGAGTACCCCAAGGTCATGTCCTCGGGCATCGAGGAGTGCGTGGCCCAGGGAATGCGCGAGATGGGCTGGAGCCGCCGCAACGACGAGTCCTGGAAGGCGCCCCCGGACCGCCCCAACATCCGGCGTGGCCTCGGTTTCGCGTTCTGCATGCACGGCACCGCCATCCCGTTCCTGGACATGGGCGGATGCTCGATCAAGCTCAACGACGACGGCTCGTTCAACATGCTCATCGGCGCCACCGACCTGGGCACCGGCGCCGACACCGTGATCGGCCAGATCGCGGCCGAGGTGCTGGGTGTGCCCCTCGACGACATCAAGGTGTATTCCAGCGACACCGACATGACCCCGTTCGACACCGGTGCCTACGCGTCGTCCACGACCTACATCTCGGGCACGGCCGCCCTGCGGGCCGCCGAGGCGGTCCGGGTCCGGCTCAAGGAGCGGGCCGCGATGCTGCTCGAGGTTGACGAGCCGTGCACCATCGAGCTGCGCGACCGGCGGGCCTATGCGGCCGACGGCCGGTCGGTGACGCTCGAGGAGATCGCGCTCGACTCGCTTCACTGGCAGGAGCAGGAGCAGATCATGGGCACCGCCTCGCACGTGTCGCCCGACTGCCCGCCCCCGTTCGCGGCCCAGTTCGCCGAAGTGGAGGTGGACACCGACACCGGCCAAGTGACGGTCACCAAGCTGGTGATGGCGGTGGACTGCGGGGTGGCCATCAACCCGGTCACCGCCAGCGGCCAGGTGGAGGGCGGCATGATCCAGGCGCTCGGCTACGCCCACTGCGAGGAGATGGTCTACGACGACGACGGGCGCATGGTCAACCCGTCGTTCGGCCCCTACAAGATCTACCGGGCCGACGAGATGCCCGACACTGTGGTGTACCTGGTCCAGACCATGGAGGACAGCGGCCCGTTCGGAGCCAAGGCGGTGGCCGAGATCCCCAAGGACGGCGTGGCCCCGGCGGTGCGCAACGCCATCCTCAACGCCACCGGGGTCGCCCTCAACGACCTGCCGTTCACGCCCGAACGGGTCTGGGCGGCCCTGCAAGCGCAGGCGTAGAGGCGCCCATCCGACGGGGGCGGCCTTGGCCATGGGCGACAGGGGGTTGATCGTCGGAGCGGACTGGGCGGTGACCGCCGCGCTGGACGAGCCCCGCCGCAACTGGGCGGTCCGGGTGGCCGGCGGGCTGATCGACGACTCCGGCCCCGAGCCCGAGCTGCGGGCCCGCCACCCCGACGACGACTTCTGCGACGGCTCCGGCTGCGTGCTGCTGCCCGGCTTCGTCAACGCCCACGTGCACCTCTACGGGGTGCTCGCCCACGGTGTTCCCGCTCCGGCTGCGCCGGTGGCCGACTTCTGGGGGTTCCTGGACGACTACTGGTGGCCCCTGGTGGAGAACGCCCTCGACCACGAGATGATCTCCGCCGCGGCGGCGTGGGTGACCGCCGAGCTGGCCGCCGGCGGCACCACCAGCTTCTTCGACATCCTGGAGGCGCCCAACGCCCTGCCCGACGCCCTGTCCGCGCAGCGGGAGGCGGTGGACCGCAGCGGCCTGCGGGGCGTGCTGTCGTTCGAGGCCACCGAGCGCATGGGGGCGGCCAACGGCCAGGCCGGCATCGACGAGAATGTCCGCTTCATCGAGGCGTGCCGGGCCGCCGCCGGCCCGCGGTCGCGGGTGTCGGGAGCCATGTGCATCCACACCACGTTCACGTGCAGCGAGCCCTTCATCCGCCAGGCGTTCGAGGCGGCCGCGTCCCTGGACGTGTTCTGCCACGCCCATGTCAACGAGGGAGTGCACGAGGGCCGCTGGTGCGCCGAGCACCACGGGATGCGGACCCTCGAGTTCTATGACCGGATCGGGGTGGCGTCGCCCCGCTTCCAGGCCAGCCAGTGCGTGCAGCTGACGCCCCGCGAGATCGAGATCATCGGCGACACCGGCATCCGGGTGTCGCACATGCCGCTGTCCAACTGCGAGGTGGGAGGCGGGATCGCTCCCGTACTGGAGATGCTGGCCCGGGACGTCACCGTCGGGCTCGGCTCCGACGGCTACCTGAACGACATGTTCGCGGTGATGCGCGGCGCCTTCCTGCTGCACCGGGCCGCCACCCTCGATCCCGGCGCCATCAGTGCGGACACCGTGCTGCACATGGCCACCGAGGGCGCGGCTCGCACGCTCGGCCTGGAGCGGGTCGGCCGGCTCGAGCCGGGCTGGCACGCCGACCTGCAACTGGTCGACATCGACGGCCCGACGGGCCTGCCCACCCCGGTGGAGGCCCACAACCTGGTCGACCAGCTGGTGCTGTGGCGCAACGCCGCGCATGTGGGCAAGGTGATGGTGGGAGGGGACTGGATCGTCGATGGAGGCGTGGTCGTCGGCGCCGACATGGACCGGCTGCGGGCCCGCACCCTCGAACAGGCCGCGAGACTGTGGTCATGAGCCCGGTCTCCACGGCTGGCAGGCCGCGGTCGTGAGCCTGCTCCGCCAGCTCGCCCGCGCTGTCGATGGCGGCGTGGCGGTGGCCTCCGCCACCGTGGTCGACACGTCGCGCTCGGTACCCCGGAGGGCCGGGGCCAAGATGCTGGTGTTCCGCGACGGCAGCATCTCAGGCACCGTCGGCGGGGGTGAGATGGAGGCCCGGGTGGTGGCCGAGGGGGTAGCCGCGCTTGCCGACGGCCGCTGCCGTCTGCTTTCGTACCGTCTAGTCGACCCCGTCCGGGGCGATCCCGGCGTCTGCGGGGGCGACGTCCAGATATTCGTGGAGCCGCACATGCCCAAGCCCACCGTCATGGTCATCGGATACGGACACGTCGGGCGGGCGGTGGCCCAGCTGGCCCACTGGCTGGGGTTCCGTGTGGTGGCCTCCGACGATCGGGCCGGGATGGACGACGCTGCAGGCGACGGGGAGGATCCCGATTCCCTCGAGGGCGAGCCGGGCAGTGGAGCCCCCGATGAGCTGGTCGTCGGCTCGGTCGACGACCTGCTGGCAGGGCGGACTCTCGACGCCGACGTGTCGGTGGTGCTGGTGACCCGCAACGTGGACGTGGACTCGGCGGCCCTGCCGGCGCTGCTGGCCACCGGCGCCGGTTACGTGGGGGTGATGGGCAGCGAGCGCCGCTGGGCCACCACCCGGGCCCGCCTGGAGGCCGGGGGCACCGATCCCGCCGCTCTCGACCGGGTCCACGCTCCCATCGGCATCGAGGTGGGCGCCGAGACCCCCGAGGAGATCGCTCTGAGCATCATGGCCGAGGTGATCGCCCATCGCCGGACCTGACAAGGGCGCGAATTGATGCCGGGCTCATCGCGTAGTAGCGGTGTCATTCCCGCTCTTGTTCGCTGCGCTCACGGGCCGCTCGGGCCACGGCCTCGCGCCGTATGAGCCGGACTCGCGCATCCAGCCGCTCGGCCTCTGAGCGCGAGCCCCGCTCGGCCTCTGAGCCGCTGTGCGTGCTGCGGGGCGGGGGCGACCTGGCGACCGGCGTGGCCTGGAGGCTCACCCGGGCCGGCTGGCCGGTGGTGGTGCTGGAGCTGCCCGAGCCCCTGACGATCCGCCGGACGGTGGCGCTGTCGTCAGCGGTGACCGACGGCGAGGTCTGCGTGCAGGGCATGCGGGGCGTGCTGGCGGGCGGTGCCGACGAGGCGGCCAAGGTGACCGCTCGGGGCGATGTCGCGGTGATGGTGTCCCCGGAGCTGGCCGGGCTGGGCTCGCTCCGGCCCGATGTAGTGGTGGACGCCCGGCTGGCCAAGCGCAACATCGACACGTCCATCGGTGACGCCGATGTGGTGATAGGACTCGGTCCGGGCTTCACCGCGGGCAGCGACTGCCACGCGGTGGTCGAGACCATGCGGGGCCACCGGCTGGGCCGGGTGATCTGGTCGGGCTCAGCCCTGCCCGACACGGGCACGCCGGCCGCGCTCGGGGGGCGGGCGGCCGACCGGGTCCTGCGGGCCCCTGCCTCCGGGGAGGTCGCCTGGCACGCCGGCATCGGTGATCGGGTGGCCGAGGACCAGCTGCTCGCCGAGGTGAGCGGCGTCGCGGTCAGAGCGCCGTTCGACGGAGTGCTGAGGGGCGCGATCCGGTCGGGATCGACCGTGCCGCAAGGCCTCAAGATCGGCGACGTCGATGCCCGGGGCGACCCGTCGGCGTGCTGGGAGATCTCCGACAAGTCCCTTGCGGTGGGCGGGGGAGTGCTGGAGGCGGTGCTGGCCCGCCGCGGCGGCCTCGCTTGACGGGCCGGCACCCGTCTGCGGCCGGGTCGGCGTCCCACAATAGGGTGAGAACCGTGATCCGGCACGAGTTCAACGTCCTGCCCCACGGCCCCATCGAGCGGGCGGTGGAGCTCGCCCGGTTCGCGGAGACTCTCGGCTACCAGCGGTGCTGGGTGTACGACGAGGGCCTTGCGGCCAGTGACGTGTACGTGACCATGGCGGCGATCGCGCTGGCCACGACGTCCCTGGAGGTCGGACCGGGCATCACCAATCCCTACACACGCCATGCGGGCGCCACCGCGAGCGCGGTCGCCTCGCTCGACGAGCTGTCCGGCGGACGGGCCTTCCTGGGCATCGGCGCCGGCGGGAGCCTCACGCTCGACCCGCTCAGCATTGACAGGATCCGGCCCCTGGCGGCGGTGCGCGAGACCATCGACGCCTGCCGGCGCCTGTTCGGGGGCGAGACCGTCAGCGTCGACGGCCTCCACGTGCAGTTGAGCGACGCCTCGCTGCTGCACGCCAGGGCCGGCACCGAGATCTGGCTGGCCGGGAGAGGACAGCGAATGCTGGAACTGGGCGGTACGGCCTGCGACGGGGTGCTGGTGGACTTCGTCTACAAGCCGCACCTGGCCGCGGCGGTGGAGCGGATCAGGAGCGCAGGCCTGGACGCCGGCAACGAGCCCCGGGTCGCCTACTCCACGATGTTGGTGACCGACGACGACACCATGGCCGCGGTCAAGCCCCATCTGACCTACCGGCTGGTCGACACGCCGGCCGATGTGCAGCAGGCGATCGGGCTCACCGACGTCGACGCGGCCAGGATCAGGGATGCCCTCGCCGATGGCCTGGAGGCGGCGGCCGAGCATGTGCGCGACGAGTGGGCGCTGCCCTTCGTCATCGCCGGCACCCCCGCCGAGTGCGGCCAGGAGCTGCACCGGCTGGCCGCCGAGCACGGCATCGAGTCGTTCGTCGTGCCGCTCCTCGACGACGAGTCCGCCGAGACGCTGCTGCGCTCAGGCGCTGAGATCATGGGACTCAGCTAAAGTTCACAAAATAGTTTGAAACGTCCGGAATACCGGTAGGGTGGCTGTCGCCGCCCCGGTTCGCTGGGTGCCGGGCCGGCCGCCTCCCACAGCTGGCGCTCAGAGTCCCGCCTCCAAGGACCGCGGTTGTGCGGGGGCTGAGCGTGATCATCTGGTACTGGTCCGTCAAGGGCGGGGTGGGAACGTCGGTCGTGGCTGCGGCCACCGCCATCCGACTGGCGTCCGAGGACCGTGACACCACCCTGGTCGACCTGCGCGGGGACCAGCCGGCGCTGCTGGGAATGGTCGCGGGCGCGACCCCGGCCGAGCCCGGAATCGGCGACTGGGTGGCTGCGGGGGACGGAGTGGCCGCCGACGCCATCGGCAGACTGCTCGAGGACGTGGCCCCCGGCCTGCGCCTTCTGCGAAGGGGCACCCGGCCTGCGGTGGTCGACAAGGCCGCGTCGGGCGAGGCCCAGCGCCCGCGGCTCATGCTGGCTCTGGAGGTGCTGGCCCGCAACGGCCCGGTCGTGGTCGACGCCGGGCTGGACCCCGGCGAGCTGCGATCGGCTCTGGGCGTCTCGCACCGGCCGGTGTGCGTTCTGCGAGCCTGCTACCTGGCCCTGTGCCGCGCTCAGCGGGTGGCCGGGCCCTATGAGCGGGTGATCCTCGTTGAGGAGCCCGGTCGTGCCCTGCGCTCGCGCGATGTGTCCGCCGCCGTCGGGGCCTCCCACGTGGAGCGAGTGGCGTGGGATCCCCGGGTGGCCCGCGCTGTGGACGCGGGCACGATCGTGAGCATGCTCCCGCCGCCCCTGCGGCGCTTCGAGCTTCCGGCATGACCGCCGGGGTCGCGGCTGCTCCGGGCCCGGGAACAGGTATCGGCCCGGTCGTCGACGACGATTGCGAGGCTCTGGTCGATGCCGCCCATCGCAGAGTCGTCGACACGATGGAGCAGGTCCCGATGCCGGCCGGCGACATCGCGGCGATCGTCCGCGCGCTGGCCCCGCTCACCCCGACTGACGTCGTCGACGATGTGGTGGAGCGGGTCGCGGCCCGGGTGCACGGACTCGGTCCGCTGGAGCCGCTGCTGGCCGACCCCTCGGTGAGCGAGGTGATGATCAACGGGCCGGGAACGGTGTGGATCGAGCGGGGCGGCCACGTGAGCCGGAGCCGGGTCTCGCTGGACAGGGCCGCGGTCGACCTGGTCATCGAGAGGATCGTGTCGCCGTTGGGTCGCCGGGTCGATCAGCTCACCCCGTGCGTGGACGGGCGCCTGCCCGACGGTTCCCGGGTCCATGTGGCGGTTCCCCCGGTGGCCGTCGACGGCCCCTACGTGACTATCCGCCGCTTCGTGGTGCCCGATGTGGCTCTCGAGATGTTCGCGGCACCGCCGGTGGTGGCGCTGCTCGAGGAGTTGGTCGATCGGGGAGCCAACGTGGTCGTGAGCGGCGGCACCGGAGCGGGCAAGACCACGCTGCTGAACGCCCTTGCCGGCCGGGTCGATCCCCGGCAGCGGGTGATCACCATCGAGGACGCGGCCGAGCTGCAGCTCGATCATCCCCATGTCGTGCGCTTGGAGGCCCGGCCCGAGTCGCGCGAGGGCGGCGGCGCGGTCACGATCCGCGACCTTGTCCGCAACGCGCTGAGGATGCGCCCCGACCGGATGGTGGTGGGCGAGGTGCGCGGTCCAGAGGCGCTCGACCTGCTGCACGCTCTCAACACCGGTCACGCCGGCTGCCTGTCGACGCTGCACGCCAACGGGCCCGTCGACGCGCTGCGCCGGCTCGTGGCGCTCGGCGCGGCTTCCGATGAGCGCCTCGGCATGGCCGCGGTCCGAGACCACGTCGCATCGGCCATCGACGCCATCGTTCACGTCGGGCGGGTCGACCGCGGCGCCCGCCAGGTGGTGGCCGTGGCCGAGGTCGACGGGCACGACGCCGTTCGACTGCTCGCCGACGGCCGCGGGGTCCGGGCGCGGGCGTCGCGGCCTCCCCGTCTGGTATCGGGCCCATGACCGCCTTGGTGGCCGCGGTCCTGCTCTTCGCGGCGCTGGCGCCCGGGCCGGAGCGGCTGGGGGTCCGGGGCCGGTCCCGACGCCCGCGATGGCCGGCGGGACCATCGGCGTCCCGCCTCCCGGCCATCGGCCGGCGGTGGAGGAAGCGGACCGAATCCGACGACGCCATACCCCAGGCGCTGGAGTTGGCGGCTCGGGCGCTGCGCTCGGGCGCATCGGTGCTGACCGCGCTCGACACGGTGGCGGTGGAGATTCCCGAGATCGGATGGCGAGACGTGGTCGGCCGGGTTCGAGGGGGCCTGAGCCTCACCGATGCGCTCGACGGTTGGGTCGGCGGCCGGACCGAGCGCCAGACGGCGGCCGCCCTGCTGGTGCTGGGGCACCAGTCCGGTGCGGCCATGGCAGCCAGCCTCGACAGGGCGGCGGCGTCGCTGCGGCAGCGACGGGCCCTCGGCGACGAGATCAGGGCCCTCACGTCGCAGACCCGCACTTCCGGAATGGTCGTGGCCGCGGCACCGGCAGGATTCGCCGCGGTGATCGCAGTCGCGGACCCCGGTGCTCTCGGCGCGCTGGTGGCCACACCGATCGGGCTGCTGTCCCTGACCGTGGGGCTGGTGCTCGAGGGACTGGGCGTGTGGTGGATGGGGCGGCTCAGCCGCGGGGTGATGAGATGGGCGTGAGCCTCACGGCTGCGCTGGTGACGGCCGTGCTGGTGCTGCGGGTGCTGGACACCGACTCGGCGCTGGCCGCTCCGGCGAGGCGACGGCTCCGGGGTGCCGGTCGCTCCGGCAGGGACCGCGGCGGGATCCTCTCGGCGGTTGGCCGCGGGCTGTCGGTGGGTGCCGTCGAGCCTGCCGATGAGGCGTTCGTGGGGGCTGCGAGCCTGGCCTGCGCGGCCGCGGCCGTCGCTCTGGGCGCGGTGGGAGGCCTGCTGTCGCTGGCGGCCACCGTCCTCGCGGTCGCTGCGAGGCGGCGGGCCCGTCACCGTGACCGCGTTTTGCACATCGAGCGCAACCGCCCGAGGTCATCGACCTGCTGGGGCTGGTCGTCGGGGCCGGGCGACCGACGGTGTCGGCCCTGGCCGACATCTCACCCCGGGTCGCGGAGCCGTTCCGGTCCGAGCTCCTGGCCGTGGCGAAGCGCACGGGAGCCGGCGAGCCCTTCATCGAGTCGGTCAGGAGGCTGCGCGAAGGCCTCGGTCCCAGTGTCTCGTCGGTGGTGTACGCGGTGACGGCGGCGGAGATCGACGGCGCGCCGCTCCAACCCGCTCTCGAGCGGGCCGCGGACGAGGCTCACCGCCGCCGGCGCGTGCGAGCCGAGGAGGCAGCCCGGCGGGTGCCGGTGCACATGCTGTTCCCGCTGGTGTTCTGCATCCTTCCCGCCTTCTGCCTGCTGACCGTCGTCCCACTGCTCATCGGGACCGTCGCTGATCTGCGACTCCCCTCCTGACAGGCCGGTTGCAGCGAGACCCCGACCGGCGCCACCGATCCCACCACACAAGAGGCCGCCGCATCGCAGCCTGCGCCGCGGCGGCACCCGAAAGGAGCGAACATGATCCTGCGCATCCTGGCCGCGCTGCACACGCACTGCTTCCTAGCGGGCTGCCGACCGTCGAGCGGTCGTGCCCGCTCCGGTCGCCGATCCGGCGACCGGGGCCAGACCACGGCCGAGTACGCGCTGGTCATCGTCGGCGCCGCCGCGGTGGCCCTGTTGCTGCTGACCTGGGCGACCGGCTCCGGCAAGATCGCGGCGCTGCTCGACAAGATGGTGGACACGGTCGCCGACATGGTCAATTGATCTGGCGGCCCGCTCGGCCTCCTCGCCCCGCCCGCAGCGAGGGCGGGCAGTCGACGGTGGAGTTCGCGCTGATGGTCCCGTTCCTGGCGTTGGTGCTCCTGACTGTCGTGCAGGTGGGTCTGCTCGTCCGCACCCGGGTACTGGTCACCCACGCGGCCCGCGAGGCGGTGCGCTCGGCCGCGGTCGGGGCCGGCGACGGCGAGGTCCGCTCCGCTGCGCTGGCCTCGGCCGACCTGGACCCGCGGCGTCTGCACGTGCTGGTCCGCCGGGGCGGGGGCAGGGCCACGGTGGAACTGCGGTATGTGGAGGCCACCGACGTTCCCATGGTGGGCCCGCTGGTGGGTGACGCCGTGTTCGAGGCCCGGGCCACCATGCACCTGGAATAGTCGTACCTGGAACAGTCGCACCTGGAGTAGTCGCAGCGCCGGTGCCCGTCGTCGCCTGGCAAGGGAGGCCCGTGCACAGACGCATGTAGCCGGCCGCCAGGCGGTACCGTTTTGCCTTGTGTCCTTGACGATTCGGTGCTCGGAACGGGATGCGTGGACCATCCTCGGCGTCGGTGGTGAACTCGATGTCGTCGGGGCTCCCGAACTCCGTCAGGCTGTCGTCAAGGCGGTGGCGGACGGCTGCCGGGCGTTGACCCTCGACCTCTCCGAACTGGACTTCGTCGACTCGTTCGGCGTCGGCGCGGTGGTCGCCGCGCTGAAGCGGCTGCGCCAGCGCGGCGGCGAGCTGGCTCTGGTGTGCCCGACGCCCCGGATCCGCAGGGTGTTCGAGATCTGTGACCTCGACAGGATCATCGCTATCGGTGACTCGATCGACGCCGTGACCGGGTCCCGGGCGACCGGTGCGGCCGCACCCTCGGCGTGAGAAAGTGCGCGGATTGATGCCAGGCCGGTCACGTCGCCACGGTGTCATTCCGCTCTTGTTCGCTGCGCTCACGGGCCGCTCGGGCCACGGCCTCACCCGTATGTGCTGGACTCGCGTATCTATCCGCTCGGCCTCTGGGCGGCCCGATGAGCGCGGCCATGAATGACGCCATAGAGGTCGAGATCCCCCCGCGGCCCGACTACGTGTCGCTCGTCCGGGTGGTGGTGGCCGCTGCGGCGGAGCTGGAGCCGAGCCTGGAGCCGGCCCGCGTCGACGATCTCCGGGTGGCGGTCTCGGAGGCGACCACCAACGCCATACAGGCCCACATCCGCTCGGGCTGCACAAGCCCGGTGCGGGTCAGCTGCCATTGCTCCGGCGGGCAGGTGTCCGTGGTGGTTCGCGACGAGGGTCCCGGCTTCGATGCGGACGCGGTGCTGGACACCTCGCCGGCGGAGTCGCCGGTCCGTCTGGGCCGGGAGTCGGGCATGGGCATCTCCATCATTCGAGCGCTCGCCGACGAGTTCCACATCCGCTCGAGCCCGCGCGGCACCGAGGCGTGCCTTATCCTCAAGTCGTCCTAGCGCCGCTATCGACGAGTTCGACCGCCAGTAGACCATCGCGATGGCCTCAACTCCTGGAGACCACCCGGACGCACCGGAGCCGTCCCCGCTGACGTGGATCGGCAGCGACCGTCGACTGGCGCGGCGGATCGGCCGGCCGATGCTGCGGTTCCTGCGCATCGAGGCGGCCAGCGGCGCGCTGATGCTGGTGGCCGCAGTCGTGGCCCTCGTCTGGGCCAACTCGCCCTGGCGGGACTCGTACTTCGACCTGCTGCACAGTCATGTCCGACTCGAGCTGGGCGGCCTGCTGGTGCTCGACGAGCCGCTCGAGGCCTGGATCAACGATGCCCTGATGGTGGTCTTCTTCTTCGTCGTCGGCCTGGAGATCAAGCGGGAGCTGGTCGTGGGCGAGTTGCGCCGTCCCGCCGCGGCCGCGTTGCCGGCCATAGCCGCCCTGGGAGGCATGGTCGTGCCCGCGCTCATCTACGTCGCCTTCAATGCGGGCGGCGAGGGAGCGGCCGGTTGGGGGATCCCGATGGCGACCGACATCGCCTTCGCGGTCGGGGTGCTGTCGCTGCTGGGCCCGCGGGTCTCGAACTCGCTCAAGATCTTCCTGCTGACGCTGGCGATCGTCGACGACATCGGCGCCATCGCGGTGATCGCGGTGTTCTACACCGACGACCTGTCGCTGGAGTGGCTGCTGGTGGCCGTCCTGCTCGTGGTCCTGGTGGCCCTCATGCGCCTGGCCCGCATCTGGTATGTGCCCGCCTACCTGATGGTGGGGGTGGTGGTGTGGCTCGCGGTGTTCGAGTCCGGGGTGCATGCCACCATCGCAGGGGTCATACTCGGCATCATCACACCGGCCCGCCCCCTCGTGGGCGCGAACACGCTCGACAACACGGTGTCCGGGTGGATCGGGGGCGACTCGGTCAGTCCCCCGGCGGCGCGGCGGGCGTCCTTCGAGTTGCGTGAGCGCGTGTCGGTGGCCGACCGGCTCGCCAACCTGCTGCACCCCTGGACCAGCTTCGTGATCGTTCCCGTCTTCGCGCTGGCCAACGCCGGGGTGGAGCTGTCGTCCGGCTCCGTCGAAGCCGCCCTGCGGTCGCCGGTCACGCTCGGCATCGTGCTGGGCCTCGTTCTCGGCAAGCTCGTGGGCGTCGGGTCGTTCACGTGGCTGGCCGTGCGCCTCAAGTGGTGCGAGCTGCCCCCCGGTGCCACCTGGGCCAAGATCCTGGGCATGGGCGCCGTGGCCGGCATCGGCTTCACCGTGTCGCTGTTCATCACCAACCTGGCGTTCGACTCCCGCGACATAACCGACCAGGCGAAGATCGGGATCCTGGTCGCATCGACCATCGCGGCCCTCGTCGGTGCCGCTATCCTCCGCAGCTCCCGACCGGCAGACTCGGCCGCAGCGCCCCGCTAGCGTCCTGCGAGTGGGGCGGCGTCCGTCCGGCCGGGGCCCGCCGGCCCTCGACCGGTTCCCCCAACCCTTGCCAGCCCCTGCTTATCCTGTCCGAATCCCAATCTGGTGACGGGCACCCGCCCGTCGGATCGGTTCGAAGTCCATGGCCAACGCTCTAGTCATCGTTGAGTCGCCCGCCAAGGCGAAGACGATTTCCGGCTACCTCGGCGCCGGCTACGTCGTCGAGTCCTCGATCGGTCACATCCGCGACCTCCCGAGCCGGGCGGCCGAGGTGCCCAAGGCCTACAAGTCCGAATCGTGGGCCCGCCTCGGAATCGACGTGGACAACGGCTTCAAGCCGCTGTACGTGGTCAACACCGACAAGCGCCAGCAGGTTCGCAAGCTGAAGAGTCTGCTGGCCGACGCCGACGAGCTGTACCTGGCCACCGACGAGGACCGCGAGGGGGAGGCGATCGCCTGGCACCTGCTGGAGGTGCTCAACCCGCGCGTCCCGGTGAAGCGGATGGTGTTCCACGAGATCACCCGGTCGGCCATCTCGGCCGCGGTGGCCTCGCCCCGTGAGCTCGACCGGCGGCTGGTGGACGCCCAGGAGGCCCGCCGGATGCTCGACCGGCTCTACGGCTACGAGGTGTCGCCGGTGCTGTGGAAGAAGGTGATGCCCCAGCTGTCGGCCGGCCGGGTCCAGAGCGTGGCAGTGCGCATCGTGGTGGAGCGCGAGCGGGAGCGGATGAGCTTCGTGAGCGCCTCCTTCTGGGGACTGACGGCCACGTTGGCGCCTCAGGCGGCCGAGGGCCCCACCTTCACGGCCGCCCTGGCCTCGCTCGACGGATCCCGGGTCGCCACCGCACGCGACTTCGGCCCCGACGGCCAGCCGGCCCGGGCCGGCCTGACCGTGCTCGACGAGGCCGCGGCCGCGAACCTGGTGGCAGGCCTCCAGGATGCGGACTTCGCGGTGCGGTCGCGTACCTCCAAGCCGTACCGGCGCCGCCCCGCTCCGCCGTTCATCACCTCCACGCTTCAGCAGGAGGCGGCCCGCAAGCTGGGAATGTCCTCGGCGGCGGCCATGAGAGCGGCCCAGTCCCTGTACGAGAAGGGCTACATCACCTACATGCGGACCGACAGCACGTCGCTGTCGTCGGCTGCGGTGGCCGCCGCCCGCGCCGCGGTGGCCGGTCGCTACGGGGAGCGCCTGCTCCCCGCCAAGCCGAGGACGTACGCCAGCAAGGTGAAGAACGCTCAGGAGGCCCACGAGGCCATCCGGCCGGCCGGGGAGGCCTTCGCCGAACCCAGCACGGTGGCCGGGCAGGTGCCCCAGCCCGAGGCCCGGCTGTACGAGCTGGTGTGGAAGCGGACGCTGGCCAGCCAGATGACCGACTGCACCGGCGAGACCGTGCAACTGCGAGTGGGCGCCCGCACAGCTGCCGGGTCCGACGCCGAGTTCACGGCCAGCGGCACGGTGATTACCCATACGGGCTTCCGCGAGGTGTACACCGAGGGCACCGACGCCGGCGAGGCGAGCGAGGCCGCCGACGAGCGGCGCCTGCCGCCGCTAGAGGAGGGCGACGCCGTCAGTTGCCACGGGATGGAGGCCTCCGGGCACGAGACGCAGCCGCCCGCCCGCTTCACCGAGGCGTCGTTGGTGCGGCGCCTGGAACAGCTCGGCGTGGGCCGGCCGTCGACCTACTCGTCGATCATGGGCACGATCACCGACCGGGGCTACGTGTGGAAGAAGGGCTCGGCGCTGGTTCCGTCGTTCACCGCGTTCTCGGTGGTGAACCTGCTGGAACGCCACTTCCCGAAGCTGGTCGACTACGCCTTCACCGCCGAGATGGAGGACGATCTCGACCGGATCGCGGCCGGAGCAGAGGAGCAGGTGCCCTGGCTCCAGCGGTTCTATTTCGGCGGTTCGGACGATCCGGGCCTCAAGGAGAAGGTGTCCAGCCGCCTCGGCGACATCGACGCCCGTTCGGTGAACTCGATCCAGCTGGGTGTCGACGCCGACGGTGAGCAGGTCGAGGTCCGAGTCTGGCGCGACGGCGCGAGCGTGCACAGGGGCGCCGACTCGACCTCGGTGCCCGATGGCACCGCTCCCGACGAGCTCACCGTCGATCGGGTGCTGGAACTGCTCGCCACCGGCCGTGACGAGCGGGCGCTGGGCACCGATCCCGACACGGGACTGTCGGTGGTGGCCAAGTCGGGACGTTACGGCCCCTACGTGCAGCTCGGGCTGGCTGACGAGGTCCCCGACAAGCCCAAGTTCGCCTCGCTGCTCAAGACGATGGAGCTGGAGACGGTCACCCTGGACCAGGCGCTCGAACTGCTGTCGCTGCCCCGCACGGTGGGGGTTGATCCGGCCGACGGGGTGGAGATAACCGTGCAGAACGGCCGCTACGGGCCCTTCGTGCGCAAGGGCTCCGACAGCCGCAGCCTGGCCGGCGAGGACCAGCTGTTCACGGTCACCCTCGAGGAGTGCCTGGCCCTGCTGTCCCAGCCGAAGAGCCGCGGCCGCGCCGCGGCGCCGGCCGCACCCCTCAGGGAGCTGGGGGAGGATCCCGTCACGGGCCGCGCCGTGGTGGTCAAGGACGGCCGCTACGGCCACTACGTGACCGACGGAGAGGTCAACGCCTCCCTCCGCTCAGCCGACACCGTGGAGGGGCTCACGCTCGAGAGGGCCTGCGATCTGCTGGCCGAGAAGCGGGCCAAGGGCCCGGCCAAGAAGCGCCCCGGTCGCCGGAAGCCGGCCCGCAAGCGCAACTGATCCGCTCGCCTGCCCGCTCGGCCTCTGAGCCGACGAAGCGCCGCGACGCCTAGCCTCGGGTGTCGTGGGAGAGCAGGCCCCCCGCTCCTCGGCCGGCATCCGGCTCGACGAAGCCTTCGAGGCGGCTCGGCCTGCTGGCCGCCTGGAGCGGATATTCGGCACCCGGGCCTTCTTCAGGCTCTGGATCGCCCAGGTCGTCTCGGCCACCGGCGATTGGTTGGGCCTGTTCGCCACTATCGCCCTGGCCGACCAGCTCGCCCCGGAGGGCTCCAAGAGCACGGCCATCGCCTTGGTCCTGGCCACCCGGGTGGCGCCGGGGTTCTTCCTGGCCACCGCGGTGGGCGTGATCGTCGACCGGCTCAACCGCAAGAGCGTGATGGTGACCTGCGATGTGGGCCGGGCGCTGGTGCTGGTGACGCTGCCGTTCGTCGACACCCTGATCGGTCTGATCATCGCCAGCACGCTGCTGGAACTGCTCACGATGATGTGGCAGCCCGCCAAGGAGGCCACGGTCCCCAATCTCGTGCCCCGCGACAAGCTCACCTCAGCCAATTCGCTGAACGTGGCCGCCGCATACGGCATGTTCCCGGTCGCCGCGGGGGTGGCCGCGCTGCTGGCCAAGGCGGCCGAGGCGGTGTCGGACGAGGGGTGGGTGACCACGCTGCGACTCAACGAGGAGGGCCTCGCCTTCTACGTGGACGCCCTGTCGTTCGTCGTCACCGCCCTGATCATCTGGCGGATCTCCATCCCGGCGCGCTCCCGCGACGAGCGTCGGGCGACCGAGCGGGGGAGCCTCGACCTCGGCGGAGCCGTCCGGGAGCTTCGAGAGGGCTGGCGCCTGGTGGGGAAGAACCCGATCATCCGGTCGGTGAATGTGGGGCTGGCCACAGCAGTGATGGGTGCGGGGATGGTGTTCCTGCTGGGCGCCCGCTTCGTCGATGAGGTGATCGTGGGGCGGGAGGCCGACTTTCACGCCGTGCTGTTCTCGCTGGGCGTGGGAATGGCCATCGGCGTCGGGTCGGCGTCGGCGCTGCAGAACCGCATCAACCGCACCCGAGGGTTCACGTACGCGCTCATCGGCGCGGGCGCGGTGCTGCTGGCGGCCGCGTCGGTGGACCGGCTGTCGCTGATGATCCCGCTGGTGGTGATGCTGGGGATGCTGGCGGGCCCCTCCTACGTGCTCGGGTTCACGCTGCTGCACGAGAACGTGTCCAACGAGATCCGGGGTCGGGTGTTCTCCGCGCTGCTGGTGCTGGTGCGGCTGTGCGTTCTGATCGCCCTGGCCGTGGGCGGGGTTCTGGCCGACCTGCTCGACAACCTGTCGGAGCGGTGGTGGGACGGGTTCATCACCGTGCTGGGCGCCCGGGTCGAGCTTCCCGGCGTGCGGCTGACTATGTGGCTGGCCGGGGTGATCATCGTGGTCGCCGGGGGCCTGGCCAGCTGGAGCCTCCGGGCCGGCGCGGGCCGGACCGGGGAGTCGGCCGACGGATTGGACGGGACGAAGGTGGGGGAGCCGGTCGAGGTGCCTGCGGTGGCGGCGATCACAGGAGCCGATGACGCGTCCGGCTCCGTGCCCGAGACGCCGTCCGGCGATGAGCCGGCGGCCGGGTCGGAGCAGTGAGCGGCCGGCTGATCGCGGTCGAGGGGATCGACGCGTCCGGGAAGTCGACCCAGGCCCGGATGCTCGCCGACTCGCTGGGAGCGGAGTTCACGTTCCAGTTCGGCGCGACCGGCGTCGGCGAGATCATCAGGGATGTCCTGCTCAACCCGGCCAACGACTCGGTCGACGACCGCACCGAGGCCCTGCTGATCATCGCCGACAAGGCTCAGCACGTCGCCGAGATAGTCGGGCCGTTGCTGGCTTCCGGCCGTGACGTGGTCACCGATCGCTTCACGGCATCGACGCTCGCCTACCAGGGCTACGGGCGGAGCCTCGACCTCGACGAGCTGGCGGCGATGATGCGATTCGCCACCGGCGGGCTCGAGCCGGACCTGAACGTCCTGATGGACCTTTCGGCCGAGCAGGCCTGGCAGCGCCTGGGTGCATCCGCGGACCGCTTCGAGGGACAGGGCCCGGAGTTCCTCGACCGGGTCCGAAACGGCTACCTCGCTCTGGCCGGGGCCGACCCGGCCCGCTGGGCGGTGGTGGACGCGGCCGGAACCACCGAGGAGGTGGCGGCCCGGATCCTGGCTGCGGTGCGCGACCGTCTCGGTGACGGATGACCAACCTGCTGGAGGCTGCGGCGGGGACGGCCCCGGTCGATCCGTGGTCGCCGGTGGTGGGCCAGCCTCGGGCGGTGGCTGCGCTGGCGTCGGCGGTGGCGTCGCCGGTGCACGCCTACCTGCTGGTGGGTCCCCGGGGCTCGGGCAAGCGGACCGCGGCCGGCGCGTTCTCGGGCGAGTTGATCGTGGCCGCCGACGCGCGAGCGGGCGCCGAGTCGCAGCGGGCCGCCAGGCATCGCCGGCTGGCCGCCCGCGAGGAGCACCCGGACGTCTTCGTGCTCAGCCCGGCGGGGAACAGCCTGCGCCGGGAGGAGGAGGTGTCGCAGCTCATCGTGGAGGCGAGCCGCACCCCGGTGGAGGGCACCCGCAAGGTGCTGGTGGTGGACCGGTTCCACACCGCGACGGCGGCCGCGGCTGCAGCTCTGCTGAAGCCGGTCGAGGAGCCCGCTACGTCGGTGGTGTGGGTGCTGCTGGCCGAGCAGGTGCTGCCGGAGCATGTCACCATCGCCTCCCGCTGCTCCCAGGTCGACTTCGGCCCGATCCCCGACGACGAGGTGGCCGCGGTGCTGGTGTCGGAGGGCCTGGCCGGCACCGATCGGGCCGCGCTGGTGGCGGCTGCGGCTGCGGGCAACCTCCACCGGGCCCGGGTTCTGGCTGCCGACGAGCGGGTCGCGGCCCGGCGGGAGGCCTGGCTGGCGGTTCCGGACCGTCTCGACGGCACCGGCGCCGCGGTGGCGGAGCTGGTCGCGGAGCTGCGGGCATTGATCGACGACGCCGGCGCAGCCCTGACCGAGCGCCACCGGGCCGAGATGGTCGCCCTCGACGAGCGCGAGGCTCGGTTCGGCACCCGCGGCTCGGGCCGCCGCGACATCGAGGCCCAGCACAAGCGCGAGCACCGCCAGTTCCGCACCGACGAGATCCGCTTCGGACTGGCCACCCTCAGTGCCCGCTACCGGGAGCAGATCGCATCCGAGCGGAACGACCCCGCGGCCGACCGGCGAGCCGTGAGGGCCGTGGACCGGCTCCGAGCCACCGCCGAGAGCCTGATCCGGTCACCCAACGAAGCCCTCACCCTCCAAGCCCTGTTCCTGGACCTGCCCCCGGCGCCCTAGAGGCCGAGCGAATGGGCGAGACAACGCGGCCCATACGGCGCGAGGCCGTGGCCCGAGCGGCCCGTGAGCGCAGCGAACAATAGCGGGAATGACACCGCCACACCGCGACAAGCTCTCAGCCGCTTGCGCGCGCCTCTCGAGCAGGTCCGCCGCCTCCGGCCGATAATCTGAGTCGGCGCCGGACGGCTCTGTCGCTTGGTGTCAACCCGCCCGAATAGCTCAGTCGGTAGAGCGACGCTCTCGTAAAGCGTAGGTCAGGGGTTCAAATCCCCTTTCGGGCTCCCTCACACCCGCACCTCAAGAGGCGGCTCGTGGCCGACCAGGCAACCTTCGCGGACGATGCCCTGCCGCTGATGTCGTCGCTGTACTCGGCGGCGATCAGGTTGACCCGCAACCGCGCCGACGCGGAGGACCTCGTCTCGGAGACCTACCTGCGGGCCTACCGCTCCTACGGCACCTTCACCGAGGGCACGAACCTCAAGGCGTGGATGTACCGCATCCTCACGAACGCCTACATCACCGAGTACCGGCGACGCCAGCGCCGGCCCGCAGAGACCGACCTCGGCGACGTGGAGCACCTCTTCCTCTACCGGCGCCTCGGCGGCGACACCAGCGCCCGGCTCGGTCGCAGTGTCGAGGACGAGCTCGCCGAACTGTTCGCCGACCACGAGGTGAAGCAGGCCGTCGAGGATCTGCCCGACTACTACCGCCTGCCCGTCCTGCTCGCCGACGTGGAAGGCTTCTCCTACTCCGAGATCGCCGAGATCCTCGACGTGCCCATTGGCACCGTGATGAGCCGCCTCCATCGGGGAAGAAAACAGCTGCACAAGCGGTTGTACGACTTCGCCGAACGAAACCGGCTCCTCCCCGACGCCCCGAACCTCCAGACCGACAACTCCACCGAGCCGCCCGCGGGCGGAGCATCGGGGCCCGACGACCCGGGTCGCGACCACAGGAGCTGAGCCATGGCTCACAGCTGTGACGACATTTGCCGAGACCTGCACCTCTACCTCGACGGAGAGGCGACGGTCACGTCCCGGACCGTGATCACCGTGCACCTCGAGGACTGCCCCTCCTGCGCCGAGGCGTTCCACTTCGAGTCCCAGGTCCGGATGGTGGTGGCCCGCTGCTGCTGCGAGCCGGTCCCGGACTCGCTGCGAGTGCGCGTCCTGCGAGCCATCTACACTGCGGACCCATGACCATCGCTGGAGTCGTTTGGCACTTCTGGATCGCCGTCCCGCTGGCTGTGGCCGGCATCGTCTCGATCGTGGCGACGATCGCCGGCTATCTCCAGAAGGTCACCTACAAGCGCTATCCGAGGGACTGAGCCCCGCCTCATGGGCGCCGCCGCCGGCGATCCTGCCGCCGGAGACTCCGCCGAACTCGTAACACTGGTCGAGTCCTTCGAGGCCGACGGGTCCGCCGAGCCCGACGATGCCTCGGACCCCATCGACTGGGACATGGCCCGCCGGGTGGCCCTCAGGACTGCGAGACGCGAGCCCTACACCGGGCCGCGCTGGCGTGACGGCCTGGCCGAGGACTTCGCCGAGTGCACCGAGCAGGCCGAGGAGCTAGTGGCCGAATGCACGGGTCTGCGGTCGGCCGCCGGTCCGGCCCGGGGAAGGGTCACCGACCGGGTCGGCTGGATAGACGCCAACCTGGCGTCGTTCCAGCGGCTGCTGCGCCCGCTCACCGCCAAGCTCGGAGCGAGCCCCGACGGGGTTATGGCGCCCATCACCCGCCGGGTGGCCGGTGCCGAGCTGGGCGTGATGCTGGGATGGATGTCCACCCGGGTGCTGGGCCAGTACGACCTGCTCGTGATCGAGGACGAGAAGCCCGAGGAGCAGGACATCGTGTACTACGTGGCGCCCAACGTGGTGTCGCTGGAGAACCGCTACGCCTTCGACTCCGGCCAGTTCCGCCTCTGGCTGGCGCTCCATGAGGTCACCCACCGGGCCCAGTTCACCGGGGTGGACTGGATGCGGGCCCACTTCATCGGGCTGGTCGAGTCGGTGCTCGACTCGGTGGAGCCCGACCCCAAGCGCATCGCGGAGGCCGCTCGCCGCGTGCTCGAGGCCCGCCGCAACGGTGAGGACCCGCTGGCTGCGGGGGGCGTGATGGCGCTGTTCGCCTCGGAGGCCCAGGTCGAGACGCTGGAGAGGCTGGCCGGGCTGATGAGCCTGCTGGAGGGCCACGGGGACGTGATCATGGACCGAGCCGGCGACGGTCTCGTCCCCTCCGCGCCCCGCTTCGGTCGGGTCATGCGCAACCGCCGCAAGTCGGCGCGCGGCTTCAACCGGGTCTTCCAGCGGCTGATCGGCCTCGACGCCAAGATCAAGCAGTACGCCGAGGGGGAGCGGTTCATTGAGGCGGTCGAGGAGGCGGGCGGACCGGTCCTGCTGAACCGGGTGTGGGAAGGTCCCGAGAACGTCCCCGGCATAGCCGAGATCCGCAGCCCCGAGGACTGGATCGCCCGCATGACCGCGGCGGCCTGAGAGGCCGGCGGCGCCGTGACCGGCCCGGCGGAGGGCTCTGGCCGCGGCCGGGCAGCCTGCGGCCCCGGGCCTGGGCTCGACATCGACTCTCTGCTGGCCCGCTGCCGCTTCCCCGAGCCCGGAACCGCGGTGGCCTGCGGGCTTTCGGGTGGTCCCGACTCCTCGGCTCTGGTCGCCCTGGCTGCTGGCGCCGGGCTGGAGGTGACCGCCTGGCACGTCGATCACGGTCTGCGCCCGTCATCGGGTGCCGAGGCTGAGGCGGCCCGCGCCATCGCGGCCCGGTTGGGCGCCGCCTTCGAGCTCCGCCGGGTGGTCCTGGAGCCAGGCCCCAACCTCGAGGCCCGGGCCCGCGACGCTCGCTACGAGGCCCTGCCTGCGGACGTGCTGGTGGGCCACACCGCCGACGACCGGGCCGAGACCGTGCTGTTCAACATCGGACGGGGCGCTGGACTCGCCGGTGCCGCGGCCCCTCACGCCGGCGCTCGCCGTCCCATCCTCAGGCTGCGCCGCTACGAGACCCGGGCCCTGTGCGAGCAGCTCGGCCTGCCGACCGTTCTGGACCCGATGAACGACGATCCCGCCTTCACCAGGGTCGCCATCCGCAACGAGGTGATCCCGGCGCTGGCCCGGGCGCTCGGCCGTGACCCCGTGCCGCTCCTCAACCGGCATGCGGAGCTGGCCTCCCAGGCCCTCGAGGTAATCTCCGACCTCGCGGCCGGGGTCGATCCGACCAGCGCGGCGCAGCTTGCTGCGGCACCGCGGGCGGTCGCGGCCGAGTCCCTCAGGCGATGGATCTCCGAGACGGTCGGCTCGCCGCCGTCGGCGGCATCGATCGACCGGGTGCTCGACGTGGCGGCCGGTCGGGGCGTCGCCACCGAGATCACCGGCGGCCATCGGGTGGCTCGCAGCGCCGGCCGGCTCCGCATCGAGACCGGCGGCCCCTGAGAGGGCGCGCAGATAGGTGAGGCCTCTCGCGTCGCCACGGGGTCATTCCCGCTCTTGTTCGCTGCGCTCACGGGCCGCTCGGGCCACGGCCTCGCCCGTATGGGCCGGATGCGCTTCCCTGCTCGCTCGGCCTCTAATCGCTGCCGGTCGGCGGCAGAGGCCCCGCCGGGGCCCGGTATCGTGCCAGGGTGAGTTCGCCGCCGGACCTGCCCGCGGCACAACTGCCGCTGCCTCCGGGGTCGGTCGGACGCGCCATCATCTCCACCGAGCAGTTGCGTGCCCGCGTGGCCGAGATGGGCGCGGAGATCACCGCCGACTACCAGGGCCGGCCGCCGCTGCTGGTCGGAGTGCTCAAGGGCGCGTTCGTCTTCATGAGCGATTTGGCCCGGTCGATCGACCTTCCTGTGGAGTTCGACTTCATGGCGGTGTCGTCGTACGGCTACAGCACCGAGTCCAGCGGCGTGGTCCGCATCATCAAGGACCTCGAGACCGACGTGCGCGGCCGTCACGTCGTGCTGGTGGAGGACATCGTCGACTCCGGCCTTACCACCGACTACCTGGCGGAACTCCTCCAGGCTCGGGGCACGGCCAGCTTCGAGATCTGCGCTCTGCTGGTGCGCGAGGACGCCCGCTCCGAGGGCATCCGCTACGTCGGCTTCTCGGTACCGGCCGACTGGCTGGTCGGGTACGGGCTGGACGTCGCCGAGCGCTACCGCGAGTTGCCGTCGATCCATCTCTTCAACCTGGACGCCCCATGAGCAGCAAGTGGTCCGAGGGCATCGAACCCCGCGGGTTTCGCTGGATCATCACCGACCGCTTCGGCGTGTGCGAGAGGCCCGGCGGGTACGGCGCCGGCCATCGGCGGGTCCGGCGCCTGGAGGAGATCATCTGGCTGCGGCGCAACGAGATCGACCTGATCGTCAGCCTCACCGCCATCCCTTACAACCTCCGCGACTACGACGAGCACGATCTCGCCTACGCGCACCTGCCCTTCTCGGACTCCGGTGACTCCGCGCGTCTCGAGCAGATCCTGCGGACGATCCACGATCACGTCGCCAGCGAGCGTGTGGTCCTCCACCACGACTCGATCGGGGACCGGCTGTCGGGGGTCGTCGCCGGCTACCTGCTGTGGTCCGGCCTCGTCGATAGCGGCCCGGAGGCCATCACCATCGCCGAACGGCTCCTCGAGCGCGAACTGGGCCCCACCGCACGCGAGGTCGTCGCAACGGCCGGGCAGCTCAGGCCTGTGTCATGAGCACGCCGGGCGCTTCCCGCGCCCCGAGGCGGGCCTTTGTGGCGCTGGGATCCAACCTGGGCGACCGGATGGCCCACCTGCGGGGCGCGGTCGGCGGCTTCGACGATGTGGACGCGGTGTCCGACGTGTACGAGACCAAACCGGTGGGTGGCCCCGAGCAGGGTCCCTACCTCAACATGGTCGTGCGGCTCCTGACCTCGGCGAGCCCCCGGGAGCTTCTCGGGAAGTGCCGGGAGTCGGAACTGGCCGCGGGCCGGCTGCGCGTGGTTCGTTGGGGGCCTCGAACCCTCGACGCGGACGTGCTGTGGATCGACGGCGAACGGGTGGATGAACCTGATCTCGAGGTTCCGCACCCACGCATGTATGAGCGGGACTTCGTGCTCGTGCCTCTGGCCGACGTCGGCGCTGATCTGCTGCCCGACGACTACGACCCCGGCTGCTGCGACGGTGTGGTGAGGCTCGGGCCGCTCCATCCCAAGTAGTGGGGTCGGTCCGCATAATCGGCGGTGGACGGGCCGGCGGAGCCTTGGCCGCCGCGCTGGCGGAGGTCGGCTGGCAGGTTCGCCCAATCCTCGGCCGGGCCGCGCCGCCGGCCGAGTTGGCCGCCGCGGCCGCGGACGTCGACCTGCTGGTGATCGCCACGCCCGACGCCGCGGTGGCTGCGGTCGCCGCGGCCGTGGAGCCCACCCCTGCGGCTGCGGTCGCCCATCTGGCCGGGTCGCTGGGCCTCGACGCAGTCGCACCGCACCCGCGACCCGCGGCCCTTCACCCGCTGGTGGCGCTCCCCGACGCCGTCGTCGGGGCCCGGCGCCTGCTGGCCGGCTGCTGGTACGCGGTCGCCGGCGACCGGATCGCCCGCCAGGTGGTCGCCGACCTCGGCGGCCGGGCCTTCGAGGTGGCCGACGGCGATCGGGCCGCCTACCACGCGGCCGCGGTGGTCGCCTCCAACCATCTCGTCGCCCTTCTCGGCCAGGCCGAGCGGATCGGCGCCCGGGCCGGGGTTCCCTTCGCCGCCTTCCTGGACCTGGTCCGGGCCACCGTCGACAACGTGGACGAACTGGGACCGGCTGCCGCCTTGACCGGCCCGGCGTCCCGCGGGGACACCGACACCATCGAGCGCCATCTCGACGCCATCGAGCCCGCTGAGCACCCCGCCTACCGCGCGTTGGCCGACGAGGCTCGCCGTCTCGCGGGCCGTGCCGTGCCGCCGTGACGGGCGCGGCGGGCGGTCCCGCGATCGAGGACACGATCAGCGGCTTGCGGGCCCGCCTCGACGAGGCCCGCGCCCGTAGGCGCCGGGTGGGGCTTGTGCCGACCATGGGGTTCCTCCACGCCGGCCACCGCTCGCTCATGGAGCACGCCCGATCGGAGAACGACCTGGTGGTGGTGTCGATCTTCGTCAACCCCCTCCAATTCAACCCGGGAGAGGACTTCGACGACTACCCCCGAGATCTCGACCACGACCTCGCAGTGTGTGCGCAGGCCGGCGCCGACATCGCCTTCGCGCCCGCCCAGCAGGAGATGTACCCCGCGCCGGTGGCCACCAGTGTGAGCATCGGTCCGCTCAGCGATGTGCTGTGCGGCGCCTCCCGTCCCGGACACTTCGACGGGGTGGCCACCGTGGTGGCCAAGCTCTTCTCGATAGTGGGCGAGTGCTCCGCCTACTTCGGGGAGAAGGACTTCCAGCAGTTGGCGATCGTGGAGCGCATGGCCAAGGACCTGTCGCTGCCGGTGCGGGTGGTGGGCTGCCCGACCGTGCGCGAGCCCGACGGGCTGGCCCTGTCGAGCCGCAACGCATACCTGAGCGCGGCCGAGCGAGCCCAGGCCCCCGTGCTGCGCCGGGCGCTCCAGGCCGGTGCGGCCGTTGTGGAGGCCGGGGAGACCGACGGTGCTGTCGTGGAGGCCGAGATGGCGGCGGTGATCGCCGGCGCGTCGCTGGCGAGGATCGACTACGCGGCCGCCGTGGACCCGGCCACCCTCGCCCGAGGCCGGCCCCTGCGAGGAGAAGTGCGGCTGCTGGTGGCGGTGCGCTTCGGCAGGGCCCGACTCATCGACAACCTCGGCTGCCGGGCCGGCTGAGCAGCTGCAGCTTCCGCGTCGCCCCGCTGTTGTTCGCTGCGCTCACGGGCCGCCCAGATCCGAGGACAGCGCCCACTGCCTCGCCCGTATGGGAAGGAATCGCTCGCCTGCTTGCTCGGCCTCCGGCCGCCGTATCCTGCGGCGGTGCTGCTAGCTATCGACGTCGGCAACACCCAGACCGTCGTCGGCGTGTACGACCCCGGCGCGGTCCACGGCTCTGGTGCGGCTGACGGGCTCGTCGACCACTGGAGGCTCTCGACGGACCCCGACCGCACCGCCGACGAGCTCGGTGTGGCGATCCGTTCGCTGCTGGCCACGGTCGGGCTCGAGTTCGACAGCGACATCGAGGGCGTGTCCATCTGCTCGGGGGTTCCCCGGCTGCTCGCGGGCCTGAGGGAGATGGTGCGCCGCCAGCTCGGATTCCACCCCGTGGTGATCGGCCCGGGAACCAAGACCGGAATGCCGATCCACTACGACAACCCCAAGGAGGTGGGTGCCGACCGCATCGCCAACGCGGTGGCCGCCTACGACCTCTACGGGGGACCCACCGTGGTGGTGGACTTCGGTACCGGCAACAACTTCGATGTGATCTCCGCCGACGGCGCCTTCATGGGCGGAGCCATCGCGCCGGGGATCGAGATCAGCCTCGACGCGCTGTTCGGCCGGGCCGCGGCCCTGGGCGCGGTGGAGCTGGTCGAGCCCCGCAGCGTGATCGGCAAGACCACCGTCGAGTCGATCCAGTCGGGCGCCCTGTACGGCTTCACCGGCATGATCGACGGCATGAACGCCCGCTTCCTCGCCGAGCTGGGAGAGGCGAACGTCGTGGCCACCGGAGGCCTCGCCCACGTGATCGCCCCGGTCTCCGAGACGATCGAGCACGTTGAGCCGTTCCTGACCCTGCACGGGCTGCGCATCGTCTACGAGCGCAACCAGGATCGCTGAGCGCCGCTTCAGTTCCTGGCCCGCGGGCCGCCCACTCGCTCAGCCTGCTGGCCGGCCAGCGCGGGAGTCTCGGTCAGGCGGTCAGCGGCCAGGCGCAGCACCGCGGTCGCGGGCGTGTCGGGCAGGGACGCCAGCGCGGCCTGGGCCTCGCCGGCCCAGATGCGGGCGGTCTCGCGGGCCTCGTCCAGCCCGGTGGTCGAGCGAACGAGCTCGGCGGCCCGGTCGCGGGCCGCGGCGTCGATCGGCTGACCGAGGATCGATCGCAGCTCGCCGCCGACCACGGGGTCTGCCATGGCCCGGATCACCGGCAGCGTGTAGGTGCCCTCAGCCAGGTCGTTGCCGGCGGGCTTGCCCAGCTGCGACTCGGTGGCGACCAGGTCGAGGATGTCGTCGACGATCTGGAAGGCCATGCCGTAGGCGAAGCCGAATTCCCCGACAGCCTGGACGATCGGCGCGGGCACTTCGCCCACTGTGGCCCCGATCCGGCACGAGATCGACAGCAGCGCGGCGGTCTTGCCCGAGACGGCCCGCTCGTAGCGCTGCTCGCTGCGTCCGGTGTCGTAGGCGTTCTCGAGCTCGATGATCTGGCCCTCGCACAGACCGGTGATGGCCTCGGCCAGCAGTACCGCCACCTCGGCGCCCAAGGAGGCCGCCAGCGCCGAAGCCCGTCCCAGCAGGTAGTCCCCGGCCAGGATGGCTCTCAGGTTCCCCCACTGGGCGTTGACGCTGGGCACCGAGCGCCGGCTGGTGGCGCCGTCCATCACATCGTCGTGGTACAGCGAGCCGATGTGGACCAGCTCCACCGACGCGCCGCCCTTTACCGCGGCCGTAGAGGAACGCTCCGGCTCGGGATCGCACACCAACGACGAGGCGAGGCAGAAGCCGGGCCTCACCAGCTTGCCGCCGACGGCGATCAGGTGGCGGGCGAGCTCGGTGACGAAGTCGTCGCCGGCCGCGGCGGCTGAGAGCAGCTCGTCCTCGACGCGGCTCAGATCGTCCTGCAGGCACGGCAGCAGGGCGAAGGGCGAGGTGTCGGCCACGCCGCGAGGGTAATGGCGCACCGGCCCCGGCGTGCTGCATGCAGGCCGAGCGGATACGCGGGACATCGCGGCCCATCGCGGCCCGTCGCGGTGCCGGCGAGCGTGGTCCGGGCGTGTCCCATGTCACACGGCAGGCCGAGACCACGACGCCACTCATGTCAGAGCGCCGGGTTACACTGACGCCGATGAGGCAGCGTGGGCGGCCGGGAGGTGTGAGCGATGTTTGAGCGGTTCACCGACAGGGCCCGTCGAGTCGTGGTCCTGGCCCAGGAAGAGGCGCGCCTCCTCAACCACAACTACATCGGCACCGAGCACATCCTTCTCGGCCTCATCCACGAGGGCGAGGGGGTGGCCGCCAAGGCGCTGGAGTCGCTGGGAATCAGCCTCGAGTCGGTGCGGGGACAGGTGGAGGAGATCATCGGCCAGGGCGGCAACTCGCCCAGCGGCCACATCCCCTTCACGCCCAGGGCCAAGAAGGTCCTGGAGCTCAGCCTGCGCGAGGCGCTGCAGCTCGGCCACAACTACATCGGCACCGAGCACATCCTGCTGGGGCTGATTCGCGAGGGCGAGGGCGTCGCCGCGCAGGTGCTGGTCAAGCTGGGCGCCGACCTTGCCCGGGTGCGCGAGCAGGTGATCCAGCTGCTGTCCGCGTACGGCGGGGTGTCGGGCTCGTCCCAGGGCGAGAAGGCCGGTACCGGCGCGGGCGGGGGCGGCGAGTCGTCGTCGGGCTCCCACGTGCTCGACCAGTTCGGCCG
This sequence comes from Acidimicrobiia bacterium, assembly GCA_022820805.1. Taxonomy (GTDB): domain Bacteria; phylum Actinomycetota; class Acidimicrobiia; order Acidimicrobiales; family Aldehydirespiratoraceae; genus Aldehydirespirator. Next base: position 63,358 of record JAJEEV010000048.1, on the reverse strand, counting down.
GAACCTCACCCAGCTGGCCCGCGAGAAGGCCCTCGACCCGGTCATCGGCCGGGGCCGGGAGTCCGAGCGGGTGATGCAGATCCTCTCCCGGCGCACCAAGAACAACCCCGTGCTGGTGGGCGAGCCGGGTGTCGGCAAGACCGCGATCGTGGAGGGGCTGGCCCAGTCCATCGCCTCCGACGAGGTGCCCGAGACGCTGCGCGACCGCCAGCTGTACACGCTGGACCTGGGCGCGCTGGTGGCCGGCAGCCGCTACCGGGGCGACTTCGAGGAGCGCCTCAAGAAGGTCCTCAAGGAGATCCAGAGCCGCGGCGACATCATCCTGTTCATCGACGAGATCCACACCCTCGTCGGAGCGGGCGCGGCCGAGGGCGCCATCGACGCGGCATCGATCCTCAAGCCGATGCTGGCCCGGGGAGAGCTCCAGACCATCGGCGCAACCACCCTCGACGAGTACCGCAAGCATCTGGAGAAGGACGCCGCGCTGGAACGGCGCTTCCAGAAGGTGGTCGTGGACGAGCCGACCGTGGCCCACACCATCGAGATCCTCAAGGGCCTGCGCGACCGCTACGAGTCCCACCACCGGGTCACCATCACCGACCAGGCGCTGGTGGCCGCGGCCAACCTGGCCGACCGGTACATCTCCGACCGCCACCTGCCCGACAAGGCCATCGACCTGATCGACGAGGCCGGCTCGCGCCTGCGCATGAAGCGCATGGCCACGCCGCCCGAGTTCAAGGAGCTCGAGGCCGAGCTGGCCGAGGTGATCTCCCGCAAGAAGGACGCGGTCGAGGAGCAGCGCTTCGAGGACGCCGGCGATCTGCGCGACAAGGAGAAGCAGCTGCTGGCCCGCCGGGAGACGCTCGAGGGCGAGGCCAAGGCCTCCGGAGTCGACCTGTTCGACGAGGTCGACGAGGAGGCGATTGCCGAGGTGCTGTCGCTGTGGACCGGGATACCGGTCTACAAGCTCACCGAGGAGGAGACGAAGAAGCTGCTGCGCATGGAGGACGAGATGCACAAGCGGGTGGTGTCCCAGCACGACGCCATCTCCGCCGTCTCCCAGGCCATCCGGCGCACCCGCGCCGGGCTCAAGGACCCCAAGCGCCCCAGCGGCTCGTTCATCTTCCTGGGCCCCTCCGGGGTGGGCAAGACCGAGCTGGCCAAGACCCTGGCCGAGTTCCTCTTCGGCGACGAGGACTCCCTCATCAGCCTGGACATGTCCGAGTACATGCAGAAGCACACCGTGAGCCGCCTGATCGGCTCGCCGCCCGGGTATGTCGGCTACGAGGAGGGCGGCCAGCTCACCGAGCGGGTCCGCCGCAAGCCGTTCTCGGTCGTGCTGTTCGACGAGATCGAGAAGGCCCACCCGGACGTGTTCAACACGCTGCTGCAGATCCTCGAAGAGGGCCGGCTGACCGACAGCCACGGCCGCTCGGTGGACTTCCGCAACACCGTGCTGATCATGACCTCCAACCTGGGCACCGCCGACCTGCGCAAGGCCAACCTGGGGTTCACCAAGGCTGACGAGCGGGTCACCTACGAGCGGATGAAGTCGAAGGTGCAGGAGGCGCTCAAGCAGCACTTCCGGCCCGAGTTCCTCAACCGGATCGACGACGTGATCGTCTTCCATGAGCTCACCCAGGAGGAGGTGCGCCGCATCGTCGATCTCATGATCGTGCGCACCGCCGACCAGCTCGCCGGCCAGGGAATGGGCCTGGAGCTAACCGACGCGGCCAAGGACCACCTCGCCTCCACCGGCTACGACCCCACGCTGGGAGCGCGGCCGCTGCGCCGGGCCATCCAGAGGCTGGTTGAGGACCCGCTGTCGGAGCGGCTGCTCCACAAGGAGTTCCGTGCCGGTGAGATCGTCATCGTCGATGTGGAACCCGATCCGCTCAACGAGGGCAAGCTCGTCGTGGTGTTCCGGGCCATCGAGGGGTTCGAGCCGCCCGAGCCAGAGCTAGAGCGGACCGCCGGCGAGGGCCACTTCTGAGCTCACGCTCGGGGTTGGCTCCGAGCGAGGGCTGGGGGCTGGAGCCGTGTCCTGCCGGTTCCGGACGCTGATGCCCGCCCCCGCGAGGGCAGCTAGGGCGCGCTGGGGCGGCGGCCGGTTCGCGGTTCGATGCCGGACGGTGCTGCTGGTTGCCGCGGTCGCCGTGCTTGCGGCCGCCTGCCGGGTGGACACCGCGGTGCAGGTGGCGGTCAACGACGACGGCTCGGGTGTGGTGACCGTGGTGTTCACCGCCGACGCCGACGCGGTGGCCCGTGTCCCGGAGCTGGCCGAGGGTCTGCGGCTCGACGATGTGCGCGACGCCGGCTGGGCCGTGAACGGCCCGATCTCTCACAGCGACGGGGGGGTCGAGATCCGGGCAGTCAAGGCGTACGCGTCCTCGTCGCAGCTTCCGGTAGTGCTGGCGGAGGTTGCCGGAGAGGGCGTGATCTTCTCGGACCTGATCCTCGAGCAGACCCGGTCCTTCGCAGAGAGCGCCTACGAGTTCAGTCTCGTCATCGATCCGACACCGCCGGTCGAGGCCTTCAGCGACAACGCCCTGGCCGCGATCTTCGACGGCCAGCCCTTCGGGCGGCCTCTCGAGGACCTGATCGCCGAGGCCGGCCGGCCCCGGGACTCCTTGGGCCTTCAGTTCTCGCTGCGGTTGCTGGACTCCGACGGGGCCTTCAGCGCCACCACCGGCCCCGACCCGGCGACGGAGGGCGGGCCGGTTCTGGCGGAGCCCGAGATCGAGGGATCCACCGCCACCTGGCGGTTCTCCTACGGGGATCCGCAGGTGCGGATCGGCGCATCCAACACCGTGCAGGACACCCTCGCGCCGTTGTGGCTGAACATCGCGAGGGCCGCGGCGCTCGGCTTCGGCCTGGTGGTGCTGGGCCTGGCAGTGGCATGGTTGGTGACCCTGGTCCGCACGCCGAAGGGACGGGGCCGCCGGGCCACCCGCCGGCGCCAGCAACGGGCCGCGGCCCGTGAGGCCGAGGCCAGCCGACCCCGCAAGCGGCTGCTGCGCCTGCTGGTGGTGGACGTGCACGGCGTGATCGTGCGGCCCACGCACCCGCTGGAGGGCCCGCTGCTGCCGGTCATCCAGGCCGAGAACCCTGACGTGGACGCGGACCTGGTGCGCGACCGGCACCGCAAGCTGGTGCTGGGCCGCCTGACGCCGGAGGAGTTCTGGAGCGACCTGGGCCTCGGCCCGATCGGGCGCGAGGTGGAGACCCGCTACCTGTCGTCGTTCAAGCTGGTGCCGGGCCTGCACCCGTTCCTCGACGCGGTCGCGGGCCGGGGTCTGCCGGTAGCAGCCGTCGGCAACCAGCCGAGGGAATGGGGCATGCGGCTGCGGCGCATGGCGCAGTTGGAGGACTCGGTGTCCTCCTGGATGGTGAGCGGGGACGTGGGCGCCGCGCTCCCCGAGCGGCCCCTGTTCGAGGCAACCCGCCGGGTGATGTCGGTGGACCTCTACGACTGCCTGTACCTGTCGAGCGTCCCGGAGTTCCTGGACGCCGCGGCCGACATGGGGATGGCCACCGGCTACTTCGCGGCCAGTCCCGAGGATGTGCAGGAGACCGAGCACCCCCTGGTCCGGGGCTTCGACGACATCCTGCGCGGTCGCGCCACCGGCCCGTGACGCCGAGTCCCTGACGACAAGTTCCCCGACGACGAGTCCTGACGCCGGGCGACTTGCGCCAGCCTCAAGCCACCTCGTGCTGTAGGGCGGTATCGTCACGTCAACGTTGGCGCACCCACAACGTCAGAAGAATCCAAAATATCCGTAAGCCTTGCGCCACAGGGGAGCGACGGACTGGTGACAGTTGGACGGAATCACCCGATGAGAGCACCGGCGGGCGAGCGGTTCGGGGCCGGCGCGGGTGTCGTCGGCCTGGTCGGCCGCGATCTGAACACCCCCGTGTTCGTGGACCTGGCCGAGGGCCTACAGCATGCCATCGGCGACGCTCGCCGGGTGCTGCTGGCCAGTTGGCACGGCGACCGGCTCGGAGAGGTGCTGGAGTCGTTCTGGTCGTTGCCGGCGGAGGGGGTTGTCGTCCTCGGCGACGTGGACCGGCCCGATGACGTGTCACGCTTCGCGCGTCGCGGCCTGCCAGTGGTGGTGGTCGGCGACGGCGTCGAGGTTCCCAACGTGGCCCGGGTGATCCTCGATCCCGACATGGTGGCCCGCCTGCCCATCGACCGCCTGGCCCGGTCGGGGCGGCGACGCATCGGGATGATCGCCCCCTCGCACGGCTCGCCGGGGCACAGCGCCGGCGAGCGCGACTTCCTGGCCGCGGTGGACGACGCCGGCCTGAAGGGTGCGATCGTGCGGGCACAGGCGACCGTCGACGGAGGCGGGTCCGCTCTCCGTGGCCTCATTGAGGGATTCCCGGGTATGGACGGGGTCGTGGCTCACAATGATCTCATGGCTGTCGGTGCCGTCCGCGAGGCCGCGGACCTGGGTATCCGGGTGCCCGACCAGGTCGCCGTGATCAGTGCTGAGGACATGGGGCACAGCGGGCTGGTGACCCCTGCCCTGACCTCCGTGCGGCCTGACAACGAACGTCTCGTGGAAGCCGTGACCTCTGCTCTGGGCCGGCTCCGCGACGCGCCGGGCCTGATCCCGGAGATCGGCGTCGTGCCCGTCGAGCTGGTCGTGCGCCAGTCGGCGTGAGCGGGCCGCTCGCCTTTGATGTCCTGCCGCATCGCCCGGCTGGTAGCTCGATCATTCGTGACAGTCCTACTATTGACAGCCATGTACGGAGGGCCCGGGCACCGGCCTCTGGAGAGCGCCCATGGGCGACGTTGAACTAGCTCCCGGTGCGGGCGAGGCCGCCGGGTCGGGTCGTTCCGGCAAGGCGGCGACGCTTCACGACGTGGCTCGAAGAGTAGGCGTGGCGCCGCGCACCGTGTCGAGGGTGGTGAACGACGAGGGCGGATACTCGGCGGCAACCCGCCAGCGGATCCTCGATGCCATCGAGGAGTTGCGCTACCGCCCCAATCTGCTGGCCCGCGGCCTGATCACCCGCCGAAGCGGCACTGTCGGGCTGGTCGTGGGGAATCTCACCGACCCGCTGCTGCTGGCACTGGCCGCGAGTGCCCAGGACGTGTTCCGCAGGCAGGACCGGAGCATGTTCTTCGCTAGCTCCGGCAACGACGCCGACCGCCAGGGCGAGGTGCTGCAGTCGCTGTGGTCCCATGCCGTGGACGGCATCATCGTGGCCCCGGTGGCGGACTCAGCGCGCCAGCTGGTCGACTACAGCCGCCGCGGCGTGCCCATCGTCGTGGTCGGCAGTCTCGTCGATGCCCACAACGTGGCGTCGGTGGTGTTCGACCTGGAGACCGGCTTCCGGCTCGGTGTCCAGCACCTGTTGGATGCCGGGCGACGCAGCATCGGCATCATCGGTTCGGTCGCGCCGTCCCATGCCCTGTGTCATCGTGAGGAGGGCTTGAGCGAACTCCTCACGTCCGCCGCCGACGCCCGGGCTCAACTGGTGCGGGTGCAGCCCACCGTCGACGGCGGCGCGGCGGGGTTGGAGCAGCTGTTCGAGATGAGGCCCGATCTCGACGGGATCCTGGCCTGCAACGACCTGGTGGCCATCGGTGCCATCGGCGCGGCTCAAGCCCTCGGCCGGCGGGTGCCTGATGACGTAGCAGTCGTCGGTTGCAACGACCTCGAGTCGGGCACCCTCGTGACCCCGTCGCTCACCACGATCCGCCTCGACGTGGGCCTTCTCGCAGAAGCCGTCGCGGCCGCTCTCCAACAGCTGATCGACCAGCCCGCAGTTCGGCCTGACCAGGTGGTGCTGCCCACCGAGTTGGTGGTGCGGGACTCCGCATAGCTCGGCTCTCAGCGGTCGGTCGCGGTGTCGGTGAAGCGGTCGCGTCCGTGGCCGTACTGCTCGCCGCCGTCGACGGTGAGGCACTCGCCGGTGACGGCGGAGGCCTCGAGGAGGTAGCGCACCGCTCGGCCCGCCTCCTCGCCGCCGGCCCAGCGGCCGAGCAGGGTGCGGCGTCGCAGTCTCTCTATCTGGTCGGGTCCGAACTTGGCGGGCTCGATGGTCGGTCCGAGCGCGACTGCGTTGCACCGCACGGTCGGGGCCAACTCCACCGCCACCTGGCGGGTCAGGGCCAGCAGCGCGGCCTTGGCCACGCTGTGGGCGGCCCGTCCGGGCCATGGCTGCCAGGCCGACAGGTCGACGATGTTGACCACTGCGCCGCCGCCCCGCTCCAGCATCGACGGCGCCACCGCGTTGATGAGATGGAACGGCCCGTTCAGCACCACGTCGAGGGTCTGGTACCAGGTGGCGGTGTCGTCGGTGGGGAACTCGTCGCGAGCGAACCAGGACGCGCTGTTGACGAGGGCGTCCACCGGCCCGAGACGGTCAGCCACCGCCCCGGCCAGCCCGGCGGCCTCGTCGGGCTGGGCCAGGTCCGCTGAGAACGCGGCGGCATCGACACCGCAGTCGCGCAGCTCCTCGACGGTCCCGGCTGCCTGCTCGGCCGACCGGTGGTAGGCGATGGCGACCTTGGCGCCCGCCGATGCCAGCGCGAGAGCGATGGCCCGGCCGACGCGGTGGGCGCCGCCGGTCACCAGCGTGACCCGTCCTGGAAGCTCCATCCGCTACAGCATGGCAGAGCGCTTGCGACGCGGTTCCAGCCGGGCGGGGCGGTTCGCGACGACATCGGCCGCAGCCGGCGCGCTTCGACCCCCGGTCGCTGCGCCCCTAGTGTCGGTGCCGTGGTCCAGCTGGCCTGCATGGTGATGCCCGAGGGGCCGGTCGGGGCGGTGGTACGCGCCGCGATGTCGGCCGAGGAGCTCGGATGCAGCCGGGTGTGGATCCCCGACGAGGGCCTGGCCGCCCGGGAGTGCTGGGTGACGCTGGGCGCGGTGGCCGCGGCCACGGGCTCGGTCGAGGTGGGCACCGGGATCACCAACGCCTACACACGCCATCCGGGGATGACCGCGGCCGCGGTCGCCACCCTGGACGAGGCGTCGGGCGGGCGGGCCGCGCTGGGGATCGGCGCGGGCGGAGCCCTCACGCTGACGGCGCTGGCCATCGAGCGCCGCGCGCCGATCGCGGCCATGCGGGAGTTGGTGACGACCAGCCGGGCGCTGTGGTCCGGCGAGACCGTCGACTGCGACGGCGTGGCCGGCGGGTTCCGGCGGGCCCGCCTCGATTTCGGCCGGGCCGACATTCCGATCTGGGTGGCCGGGCGAGGGCCGCGGGTGATGCGCCTGGCCGGGGAGCTGGCCGACGGTTTCATCATGTCGTTCGTCCACAAGGAGTTGATCGGCGAGCACGCGGCCGCCATCCGGGACGCCGCCGCCGAGCATGGCCGACCCCGTCCGAGGCTGTGCTACATGACCATCCTGGCCACCACCGACCGGGCTCGGGAGGCGGCCAGGGCCAGCCTCACCTTCCGGCTCGTCGACTCCCCCGACACCGTCAAGGCCCGCATCGGGCTGGACCCCGCCACCGAGGCCGGCATCCGTCAGGGCCTTGCCGACGGCGGGCCCGCGGCCGCGGCCCATCTGGTGCGCGACGAGTGGATCGACGCCTTCGTGATCTCCGGGACGGTTCGGGAGTGTCGCGCCGAGCTCAGCGCCCTGGTGGCGGCTCACAGCATCGACGAGTTCCAGGTCTCGGTCAACGACCTCCACTCGGCGTCCGACGATCTGTCCCTCGCCGCCGAGATCACCGGCGGCCCCTGAGCCGGCCGGCCCGAGCCCCAGACGGCTCCGGGCGGATCAGCCGGTCGGGCCGCGCCATGGGACGCGAGGGAGTTGCTTCTCCTTGTCGACGAACGGCAGGGTGTCGACGGTCGCGGCGTGGGGCCTTCCGTCGCGATCGTGCAGCATGACCGCCGTGGCGAGCCAGTCGCCGCCGGGAAGGGGCCGGTCGAAGCGCACGTAGCCGACACCGCGGTCCAGCGTCGGCGACCACGTGCCGATTGTGATGTGCCCGACCGGGCCGTTGTCGAAGTGGACACCCATGCCCGCTTCGGGGGCGGCGGTCTCACAGGTCAGGCCGAACAGCAACTGGCTGCGGTCGGCGTCCTCGAGCGCGGCCCGGCCGATGAAGTCCTCCTTGTCGAAGCGGACGAACTGCCCGACGCCGGCACCGAACGGTGTCAGGTCGGGCTCGATGTCGGTGCCGTTGTCGAGGATCCCCGCCTCGACGCGCCGGATCCCCATCGACGACGACGAGCTGAACTCCATCCCGAAGGGCTCGCCCGCGGCGAGAAGGCCGTCCCAGAGGGCGTCGTGGTCGGTGGGCTCGGGGCCGCTGTTGCAGTAGATCTCGATGCCCGCCTCGCCGGTCCACCCGGTGCGCGACACCCACAGCGTCTGGCCGCAGACCTCGAAGAAGCGGGCGTGGAAGTACTTGAAGTCGGCCGGCAGCCCCCCGCCGACGGCTGCATCCAGCACGTCGAGCGACTTCGGTCCCTGGATCTGCAGCACCCGGGAGTTCGGATCGCGGACCTCCACATCGAGCCCGATGGCGGCCGCCCGTAGCCAGCTCATGAACTCGCCGTTGGCCTTGACATACCAGAAGCGATCCGGCCCGAGGCGCATGACGACGCCGTCCATCAGCACGGTCCCGTCCTCGTTGCAGGCGATGCCATAGCGGGCCCGCCCGGCGGCGAGCGACTCGACCGGGCACACCAGCACCCGCTCCAGCAGGCGGGCCGAGTCGGGGCCGACGATCTCCAGCGGCCTCTCCGGGACGTCGTAGAGCATCACGCCGCGGCGCAGCTTCCAGTAGCTGGGAACGGGGTCCTCGTCAGGGGTCAGCTTGACCGGGTAGAGACGGTCGCAGTACATGCAGAAGACCGTCTGGTCGGTCATGTAGTGGTGAGCGAAGGGTGACTGCTCCACCCGGAACGAACTCAGCGCGACGGTGTCGAACGAGTCGATGTAGTAGTGCCTGTCCACGGTCATCTGTACCTCGGCGTGCTGGCGAGCGGCGCCACACGGTAGCTGGCCCGGTTGTGCCAGCGGTCCGGCGGCGGCTGCGGCCCGGTGACGGTCAGCGGCGTCCGATGCGGCTGCGGGCCGCAGAGGGCGACTCTGCGTCCTCGGCGCGGGCGATGGCCTCCTTGCGGACGAGCTTGACGGGAACGCCGACGGCGTCCCCCGGCGGCAGCATGTCGGCGGTGTAGAGGGCGATCTGCTGGCGGGCGGCCACCTTGTCGCCGTCGGGGTCGAGGTTGCGGGCGTTGGTGCCCTTGGGCGGCACGATGGCGCGACCGTCGCGCCACTCCAGGTCCCACCACCACTTCTTGGTCGGGTTGATCGAGCCGTTGCCGACCCTGTCGTCGAGGCGGGCGAGCCAGCGGCGGGTGAACGGCAGCTTGATGGCCGCCCACAGCAGAGTCCGCTCGGCCAGCACGCCCTCGATGTTGAACGGGCAGGTCTTCATGCACCGCCCGCAGGCCGACCCCCGCAGGTTGCCGAGGCGGTACTTGGTGCACCGTTCGACGTCGGGCTTCCACATCTCGGCGCCGTTGAACATGACCTTGTCGCCGAAGGGGATGGCCGCGCACGGGCACTCCCGGGCGCATTTGGTGCACTTGGAGCAGAAGTCCTGGAGCCCGAAGTCGATGTGGCGGTCGGGCGTGACCGGCATGTCGGTGGTGACCACCACCGACTTGAACCTGGGGCCCACGAACGGGTTGAGCACCAGCTCGCCGATGCGGCTCAGCTCGCCGAGCCCGGCGTGCAGCACCAGCGGGATGTGCAGCACGTCGGAGTCGCTGTTGGTGTGGCTGCGGGCGTGGTAGCCCAGTGAGCGGATGTGGGCCGCGATGATCCCGGCGATCTGCGCGCCCCGCATGTAGGCCCGCATCGACTGGGCGCCGCTCACCCAGTCGTCCCCGCTCGCTCCCTCCATGGTCTCATAGCCCTGATCGAGCAGGATCACCAGCGCGTTGGGATGGTAGGGCTCGATCGGGGTGCCGTCGCCGCGGTGCGAGTACCAGGCGTAGGTGGGCACCCGGCACACCCCGGCCATGTCGCCGCCCAGGTGGTGGGCCAGCGCCTTGAGGGCGTCGGTGTTGCGCTGGGGGTCGCCGCTGTCCGGATCGGCCGCAGGTGCTCGCTGACCGTCCTGGTAGGCGACCATGGCGTCGATCTGGTGCTCGTAGGCCTGCGCCTGGGGCGTCTTCCAGGCGAACACCTTCACGTCGGCGAGGAACTTGGGGCCCATGTCGCCGTTGGCCGCCCGCGGGAAGCCTCCGGCCCGCACCGGCACCCTGGGCACCTCGTCCTCGATGATCAGCGTGGTGGGCTCGTCCACCCGCTTGATGCGCTCCATCGGGTACCGGCCCATGTGCAGGGGCCGGTGGTCGCCGTTGAGACGGCCGATGCCGGCCCGGGTGCCGCCCCGGCCCAGCAGCCAGCCGGGGCTGGCGGTGCTACGCAGGGCGCTCAGCAGCCCTCGACGGGCCAGCGGGCGGTCGGGCGCCAGCTCCCAGTCGGTGCTCACCACCGACAGCGTGAACCCGCCCTTCAGGAAGGGTGCCCTCAGCTCGGATCCCCTCACCTCCACCAGCCCCGCCTGCAAGGCCACCCGATCGAGGTCTAAGTCGGTGCCGCCGGGTGTGTGGGCTACCGCGTCGTGGCCGAGGTTGCGGATGTAGGAGGCCGTGATCACCGCCAGCTCCGCCGCTCGCAGGTCGGCGTTGATCTGGCGGGTCCCGTCTATCCAGTCGTCGCCGGGGCATGCCTTCGAGAGCTTGCGGCTGAAGGCGATGAGGGTGACCACGGCGTACCGGTGGCCCCTGTGCTCACCGGTCCACGCGTCCTCACCGATCAGCCCGCACCCGACCATGTCGGCGTCGAGGAAGTACAGCCCGGCCTTGAGGTTGTTGGAGACCTCGACCGGGTCGGCCGGAACGGGCGCCTCCGCAGCGGCGTTCCCGAGGCGCTGCCCGTCGAACAGGTCCCGATAAGGCCCGTAGGCGTGAGTCGCCGATCTTGGGCCGGGCGACTCGGCCTCAGCCGGCCGGGGCGGCAACCGCTCGGAGTCCGCGCCCGGAGGACGGGCGCCGGCCGCACCGAGGCGGGGCAGGCGCTCCAGCGGGTACGGCCCGAGATGGACCGGTCGCCTGCGGTGGGAGAAGAGCTTCACGGACTCCTACCTCGCGAGGAGGCAGTTGACGCTGGTCTGATCGCGATCAGCCAGGGTAGGGGCAGCAATATACCGCGCCGGATCCGCCGAGCCCGTGGCAGGTGGAGACTCCGGCCGGCTGCGATCGCGGCTCGCCGGCGGTGGGGTCGGGCCGGTGAGGATGTACACGCCCCGCGCCGGTGTGGCACGATGTGTGCGCAAGTATTGACAAGCCGACACGGGAGCGGCGATGTCTCCTTCTGACAGCGATGCCATCTTCTCAGCGCTTGCCGATCCCACGCGTCGAGCCATCCTCAGCCTCATCGGCGAGCATGAGGAGCTCGCTGCGGGCGAGATCGCAGCCCATTTCGACACCCTGGGCCGTACCGCGGTGTCGTCGCATCTGCGGATTCTGCGTCTCGCCGGACTGGTGTCGGAGCGTCGCGACGGTCGCTTCAGGCACTACTCGGTCACGCCGACCCCGGCGGACGCGGTGGTGGCCTTCCTGACCTCCGTGTACCAGAACTCACTCGAGCAGCTGGCCTCAGCCGTGCAGGACGCCTCCGCGGCGGGGGAGGCCCCCTCCGACCGGGCCGAAGAGCGCAGCGCCTGATCCCGCTGTCATGGGTGAGCTCGTCCTCAACAACGAGACGCAGCTGGCGGTCGGCCCGAGCGAGCTGTTCGCGCTGTTCGGCAGCGGCGATCCGTCGCTGGGCTGGCTGTTCGGAGCCGAGGCACCGCGGCTGAGGCCCGGTTCGCTGGTCCGCCTGGCCCTCCCCCTCGGGGGGCTGGCCCGCTCGCCGGGCACCGCCCGGGTGCTGTCGTACCAGCCGAACCGCCGCATCGACCTGATCCACGAGACCCCGTGGGCAGGCCGGGTTGTGTGCCGCTTCGACCCGCTCGACACCGGAGGCACGCGGCTGCGGGTCCGCATCACGATCGACGACGGCGAGGTGGCTCGTCTCGGCGCTGAGCTGGGCCTGCTCGACGGCTACGAGGCCGGACTGCGGCAGGTGCCTCTCGGGCTGCTCATCTCGTTGTCGGGCGCGGCCGGGATCCTGGGCCGCTCGACGGTGAACTGCGCTCAGCTGGCGGTGAAGGAGATCAACGCCGACGGGGGAGTGATGGGCCGCAACGTCCGGCTCGTCGTCGCCGACGACGCCACCGACCCGGGGGTCGGCGCGATCGCCATGCGCCGTCTGAGCCGCACGCCGGGCCTGGCCGCGGTGGTCGGCATGCACTCGTCGGCCACCTACGCGGTCACGGCCCCCATGGCGGTCGCGGAGGGCATCCCCTACCTGTACACCCCGACCAGCGAGCCGACCGCGCCGCACCCGCTGCTGGTGCGCTTCGGCGAGACACCGCTGGACCAACTCCACCGGGCCCTGCCCCGCATGGCCGCGCAGACGGGCGGATCGCGCTGGTTCCTGGCCGGCAACGACTACTCGTGGCCCCGAGCGATCGGCGCCACCGCCAGGGCTGTCATAGAGCGCATGGGCGGCCACGTCGCCGGCGAGGGCTACCTGCCCCTGGGATCACAGACCTTCGAGCCGGTACTGGCCGCCATCCAGCGAAGCGGGGTCGACCATGTCGTGTCGAGCTTCGTCGGGCAGGACCATGTCTGCTTCCAGCGCGACTTCGCCGCTCACGGCCTCCGAGAGAGCATCCGGACCTTCGCACCGCTGATGGACGACGCCGTCGTCGAGCATCTCGGCGAGTCCGGCGAGGGAACCTGGAACGCGCTGGGCTACTTCGTGGCCCTCGACACCTCGGAGAACCGGGAGTTCCTGCGCCGTTACGCCGACCGCTTCGGCTCCTGCTCCCCGCCCGTGTCGGCGGCCGCGGAGGGCGTGTACGAGGCGATCCACACCTGGGCCCGCTCGTGCCGGGCCGGCGGGGGAACCGATCCCACCGCGCTGCTCAGCGGGCTGCGCAAGTCCAGCTTCAAGGGTCCCCGTCGCTGCGCCCGCGGCGGACGCCTCGAGTCCCTGCTGCTGGGCGAGGCCACCGCGTCGGGCGTCCGGGTCCTGGACGAACTCCCCGCCGCCACCCAAGCGTCCTAGCGCAGGCCAAACCCGCCTGCTTGTTTCAGCGGCGTTCGCCGGGGACTTGACCGCGCCCCTCCTATCCGACAATATGTCAATAACTGCTCACATATAGGAGGGCTTTGTGATGAGAACAGTACCGGACTCCCGCTCGCGGTCTCGTCTATGGCTCGCGGCCTCGCTCGTGGCGTTGCTTGCGCTGGTCGCCGCAGCCTGCGGAGACAGCGACGACGACACGGAGGCTCCAGCTCCAGCGGCGCCGGCCGCGGCCGACGCGGACGCCGCTGAACCGAGCGACTCGACCGACGCGCCCGAGCCGGAGACCACCGAGGCTCCCGCCGAGCCGGAGGGTGCCGAGCCGGAGACGACCGAGGCTCCCGCCGAGCCGGAGCCCACCGAGGCTCCCGCCGAGCCGGAGCCCACCGACACCGCAGAGGCCCAGGAGCCGGCTGCGCCCTCGGGTGAGCCGGTGCGGATCGGGATCCTGTTCTCCAACAGCGGCCCGGCCGGCGTCTTCGGACCGCCCACAGCCAACATCTCGGAGCTGATCGAGGAGGACATCAACGCCGCCGGGGGCATCAACGGCCGTCCCGTCGAGACGTTCCTGGCCGACGACGCCACCGATCCCGCGGTGGGGCGCCAGGCCATGGAGCAGCTGATCGACTCCGACAACGTGCACGTGGTCCTCGGAACCCACTCCAGCGCCACCCGCCAGGCTGCCAAGCCGCTCGCGGAGGACGCCGACGTCCTCTACATCTACGCGGCCCTCTACGAGGGCGGCGAGTGCTCGTCGGTGATGTTCAACACCGGCGAGGTGCCCAGCCAGCAGCTGGCTCCGGTCATCCCGTGGATGATGGAGGAGACCGGCGGCCGGAGCTGGTTCCTGCTCGGCAACGACTACGTGTGGCCCCGGCGCAGCTTCGAGTGGGCCCGCCAGTACATCGAGGCCGCGGGCGGCGAGGTCGTCGGCGAGGAGTACGTCCCGCTGGGCACCCAGGACTTCTCGTCGGTGGCGCAGATAATCGCCGGATCCGGCGCCGACCTGATCTTCCCGGCGCTGGTCGGTGGAGACGCCATCGCATTCGAGACCCAGGCCGTGGACTTCGGCATCGGCCAGGACGCCATCCCGCGCCTGGCGAACATCTACGAGGAGAACGTCCTCGGAGCCATGGGACCGGCGGTCACCGCAGGCATGCGGGTCACGCTGGGCTACTTCAAGGAGGTGGACAGCGCCCTCAACAACGACTTCGTGGCCCGCTACTTCGAGCGCTTCGGAGCCGACGCCGCGCCCCACATGACGTTCAGCTCGCACATCTACGACGCCGCGCTGCTGTATGCGGCCGCGGCCAACGCAGCCGGGACCACCGACACCGCCGCGGTGGCGGCCGCCATGGAGGGGCTGTCGATGACCACACCGACCGGCGAGATCACCATCACCGGCAGCCGCCATCTGGCTCAGCCGATCTACGTGGCCGAGATCCAACAGGACGGCTCCCAGCTGATCGTGCAGTCGTTCCCGTCGGTGGAGCCCGACGAGACCTGCGATCCGGCCTGATCGGGGAAGCGGCCCGCCCAGCAGCCCCTTGAGAGCCGGTGCGGGCGCCGCGTCCTGCAGGCGCCCGCACCGGCTCGAACCCTGAGCGCAGCACACACCGGAGCGAGAGCACTTGGACGCGCTGACACTCGAACTGCTCAACGGCGTCAGCCTCTTCGCGATCCTCGCAATCGTCGCGCTCGGGCTCGGGATCGTCTTCGGTCTCATGGGCGTGATCAACCTCGCCCACGGCGAGTTCGTCATGCTCGGCGCCTACGTGGCCTACGTCGCGCACACCAACGGACTCAGCCACTGGCTGAGCCTGCCCCTGGCCGCGGTCGTGCTGTTCGTTGTCGGCGTGGTGATCGAGGTGGGTCTCATCCGGCGCATCCACCGCCGGCCGGAGCTGACCATCCTGGCCACCTTCGGGCTGTCGGTGTGCCTGCGACAGATCGCCGAGCTCGTGTTCAGCAAGGACTTCCAGAGCGTCCCGAACCCCGTGCCGGGGGCCACCAGGGCCTTCGGCGTCCTGTTCCCCACGTACCGATACCTGCTCATCGTGATCGTGGCGGGGGTCGTGGCGGCCACCCTGCTCGCGTTCACCCGGTCCCGCTTCGGTCTCGTCGTACGGGCGATCGTCGCCGATCGCGATCTGGCCGAGTCGGCGGGAATCCGCACGGGAGTCACCAACCTCTGCGCGTTCGGTGTGGGCGCGGCCACCGCCGGGATCGCGGGAGCCCTGGTGGCGCCGCTCGGCGCGGTCGAGCCCCAGGCCGGGCTCGCCTACCTTCCCGGCGCCTTCCTCGTGGTGATAGTCGGCGGCTACAACCGGCTCTGGGGTGTGGCCGCGGGAGCGTTCGTGGTGGCCGCGGTCCAGACCGGCGTCATCCACTTCTACGACGCGGTGTGGGCCCAGATCGCATCGCTGGCCCTGGCCGTGCTGGTGCTGCAGTTCCGGCGCCCCACCCCGGCCGGAGCGGTTGTATGAAACGGCCGCTGAGTGCGGGTGGCGTTGCCGTCCTGGTCGTTGCGGCGGCCAGCGTCGGGCTGGGCGATTTCCGGGCCGGCCAGCTGTCGCTGTTCCTGAGCCTGGCCGTCCTGGCGGTGAGCCTCGACCTGGTGTGGGGCTACGCGGGGATCCTGTCGCTGGGCCAGCTGCTTCCCTTCGGCGTCGCGGCCTACGCCACTGCCCGTCTCGCGGCCGCCGCACCCTCTCTCAGCTTGCCGGCGCTGTTGCTGGCGACCCTGATCGGCGCGGCCGTGGCAGCCGGTGTGGGAGTGGCCGCGTTCCGGCGCCGCCCCACGCCGGTCGTGATCGGGCTGCTGACCCTTGTGCTGTCGCTCACCCTCGAGCAGGTCGCGGAGCAGTGGCGCAACGTGACCGGCGGCTTCAACGGCCTTACCGATGTCCCCCGCATCACCGCGTTCGGGTCGGAGTGGTCCGACGGCGCCCAGGACCTGTTCATCTCGGTCCTGGCGGTCCTCGTCGTCGTCGCAGTGGGTCTGCTTGTGCGCCGGCCCATCGGCGCGGTGCTCATCGGCGTCCGCGACAACGAGCGTCGCATGGAGGCGCTCGGCTACGACACCGTCGCCCTGAAGGTCTGGGTGTTCACCGTCGGAGGCGCGGTCGCCGGTCTGGCCGGCGCGCTCTATGTGCACCGGACCGGCTTCGTCTCGCCGCAGATCTTCGGTTTCGCCCTGGCCACCAATGTCGTGCTGTGGACGCTCGTCGGGGGACGGGGAACGATCATCGGGCCGGTCGTCGGCTCTCTGGCCATCAACTTCGCCACCGCGACCCTCGCCGACGTGTGGCTGCAGTACTGGACGCTCGCGACGGGCGCCATCTTCGTCGCCGCCGTCGCCCTCGTCCCCGAGGGACTTGTTCCGAGCCTGCTGCGGGTGGTCGGACGTCCGGCCCGGCGCAGCCGGGACCCGGGACTGCTCGCCGCCCTGCCGGCGGCCGGTGACGCCGCAGCGGTGTTCGAGGCGACCGGTGTGGACAAGAGCTACGGCTTCTTCAGAGCTCTCGACGGGGTCACGCTCACCATGGACGAGCCGGAGCTGCGCTGCCTCATCGGACCCAACGGCGCGGGCAAGTCCACCCTGCTGGACATCCTGTGCGGCCAGCAGGCCTGTCAGGGCGGCTCCATCACCATGCTCGGCCGGGACTGCACCGGCCTGAAGGCCTGGGAGTTCGCTCGTCACGGCGTCAGCCGCAAGTTCCAGTCGCCCCAGGTCATCGACTCCCTGTCGGTGGGCGAGAACATCGCGGTGGCCGCGTGGGGAGCCGACCCGTCTCCCTGGCGCTTGAGCCTCGCCTCCTCGGTGGCCCGGGTGCCGCAGGCGTCGCTGCGGATCCTGGAGCGCACCGGACTCGACGCACGCCTCGACGCCGGCGCCGGGGGCCTCTCCCACGGCGACAAGCAGTGGCTGGAGATCGCTATGGCGATGGCCGGGAACTGCCGAGTGCTGCTGCTGGACGAGCCGACGGCCGGCATGACGGCGTCGGAGAGCCTCGCGGCCGCCGAACTTCTGCGGGAGGTGCACACCGACTACCGGTTGCCGGTCCTGATCGTCGAGCACGACATGGCGTTCATCCGGGCCGTCGCCGACCGCGTGACCGTGCTGGCCCGAGGCTCGCTGCTCGCCGATGGCACCGTCGCGGAGCTCGAGGACGCCCCCGAAGTGGCGGCCGTGTACGGGGGAGTGGGCGACTGATGCGCCTCGAAGCCGCCGAGCTGCGCTCCGGCTACGGAACGGTGCCCGTGCTCCACGGCGTGAGCTTCGCCGTGTCCAGCGGCGAGATCGTCGCCCTGGTGGGCCGCAACGGTGCGGGCAAGACCACGCTGGTGAAGACCGTCCTGGGCGTGTTGCGAGCCACCGGCGGCTCACTGCACCTCGACGGCGTCGACATCACCCGGCTGCCCCCCTCGCGGCGGGTACGGGCAGGCCTGCGGGCGACCTTCCAGGAACGGCCGCTCTTCGGGGCTCTCACCGTCAGCGACAACCTCCGTCTCAGCGGCTTCGGCTCCGAGAGCCACCATCGGGTACTGGACGCGTTCGGTCCCGCGCTGTCCGGACGGGGCTCCCAGCGCACCGGCACGCTTTCGGGCGGCGAGCAGAAGATGCTCTCCGCCGCCATCGCGCTGGCCACGGAGGCGCCGCTGCTGGTGATGGACGAGCCCACCGAGGGCCTGCAGCCCTCCAATGTCGCATTGCTGGGCGATCACATCGAGTCGGCAAGGAATGCCGGGCGGGGAGTGCTCCTGATCGAGCAGCACCTTGAGCTGGCCAAGCGGCTCGCCGACCGGTTCATCGTCCTCGAGAAGGGCGAGGTCGTCGACGGCGGACCGGCCGCGGACCCCGGCCTGGCCGCCCGGGTCGCCCGGCGGCTGTTGATCTGAGAAGACAAGGAGGAACAAGCCATGACCGAGCTGACACAGATGAGCCTCACCGAGGCCGCCGGAGCAGTCAGGGCCGGCAGGGTGACCGCGACCGACCTGGTGGAGGCGTGCCTCGCCCGGATCGAGCACACCGACGCCTCAGTCGGCGCATTCGCGTCCGTGCAGGCTGACGGGGCGCTGGCCGAGGCCGCCCGGCTCGACCGCGGCGGGGTGAGCGGTCCGCTGCACGGCGTGCCGATCGCGCTCAAGGACCTGATCTTCACCCGGGGCATTCCCACTGAAGCCAACTGCGCGGCCCTCGAGGGGTTCACCCCTGACCACGACGCGACCGTCGTGAGCCGGCTGCAGGCCGCCGGCGCGGTGATCATCGGCAAGACCAACACCCACGAGCTGGCCTACGGCGTGTCGTGCCCGGCGTCCCGCAATCCATGGAACCCCTCCAGGATGACGGGCGGATCGTCCGGGGGAAGCGCCGCCGGCCTCGCCGCCCGGCAGGTGTTCGGGGCGCTGGGAACGGACACCGGGGGATCGGTGCGGATCCCGTCGAGCTGCTGCGGGACGACCGGCATCAAGACCACCCGCGGCGCGGTTCCCCGCGACGGGGTCCACCTCATCTCGTGGACCTACGACACGGTCGGCCCGATGGCCCGCACGGCCGCGGACTGCGGGGCACTGCTCGATGTCATGGCCGGATTCTCCGACCGGGACCCGTACTCCTCCAAGACGCCGCTCGCAGGCGCCGAGGCGCCGGCAGGGCTCATGCTGGGAGTGCCCGACTCCGGCTTCTACGAGGGGTTCGAGACCGATCCCGAGGTTCGGGCGGTGCTGGAGGAGGCCGTCGACGTGCTCGGATCGGTGGTGTCGGAGGTGCGCACCGTGCGGGTGCCGAACACTGCGGAGCACTTCGACGCGGGCGCCGCCATCGTGTTCGCGGAGTCGGCTGCCCTCCTGGAGGAGCTGCGGTCCTCGAGCAACGAGCTCATCGGCGAGGAGCCCCGAGCGATCATGGACTCCGGCGCCGCGATTCCGGGCACCGCGCTGGCCGCGGCCCAAGCCCGGCGGATGTCCTTCGAGCGCGCCTGCCTCGATGTGTTCGAGGACCAGGGCGTCGATCTGATCGTCGCGCCCGTCACCCCCAACCAGGTGCTTGACCATGGCGCGGTCGAGCTGGGAGGCGTCCCCCTGATCCCGGCCACGACACAGTTCACGTTCCCGGTCAACGCGGCCGGACTGCCCGCCATCGCGCTGCCTGGAGGCTTCGCCGGCGACGGGATGCCCATCGGCTTCCAGGTCATCGGGCGCCCGTTCGCCGACCGCACCCTCGTGGCCGTGGGCGAGGCCTTCCAACACAGGACCGACCACCACGCTCAGACCCCACGTTTGTAAAGACGGCCGCGCGTAGGGTGACCCCATGACGACTACCGGTGAGATCGACTGTTACGAGCCGATCGAACGGGCTTCGGTCGACGAGTTGCGCAGCCTGCAACTGGCGCGGCTGCGCGAGATCGTGGCCTACGCCTTTGAGCACGTGGCGCACTACCGGCGCTCGTTCGCGGCCGCCGGGGTCGCTCCCGGTGATCTGGTCGGCTTCGAGGATCTGGCCCGGTTCCCGCTGCTGACCAAGGCGGATCTGCGCGACAACTACCCGTTCGGGATGTTCGCGGTGCCCCGTGCCGAGGTGGCCCGCATCCACGCGTCCTCGGGAACCACGGGCAAGCCGACGGTGGTGGGCTACACCGCGGGGGACATCGACGTGTGGGCGCAGCTGATGGCCCGGTCGATCTACGCGGCCGGGGGCCGGCCCGGCGACGTGGCCCACGTGGCTTACGGCTACGGGCTGTTCACCGGCGGGCTGGGCGCCCACTACGGCGCGGAGCGGCTGGGATGCACGGTGGTGCCGGTGTCGGGCGGGCTGACCGAGCGCCAGGTGACCCTGATCACCGACTTCGAGCCTCGGATCATCCTGGTGACCCCGTCGTACTGCCTGAACCTCATCGACGAGATGGTCCGGCAGGGGATCGACCCGGTGTCGTGCTCGCTTCAGGTCGGGATCTTCGGGGCCGAGCCCTGGACCGACGAACTCCGGTCCGAGATCGAGGCCCGCCTGGGCATGGACGCGGTCGACATCTACGGGCTGTCGGAGGTGATGGGTCCGGGGGTGGCTCAGGAGTGCGTGGAGACCAAGGACGGCCCGACGCTGTGGGAGGACCACTTCTACCCCGAGATCATCGACCCCGACACCGGCGAGGTGCTTGGTGAGGGCGCCTTCGGGGAGCTGGTGCTGACCGCGCTCACCAAGCGGGGACAGCCGGTGATCCGCTACCGCACCCGCGACCTCACCCGGCTGCTGCCCCCCACGGCCCGCACGATGAGGCGCATCCAGCGGGTGACGGGCCGCTCCGACGACATGTTGATCGTGCGGGGCGTCAACGTGTTCCCGTCCCAGGTCGAGGCCGAGATCCTCAAGGTGGACGGCCTCACCCCGCATTTCCAGATCCACGTGGACCGTTCCGCCAACCTCGCCACCCTCACCGTGCGGGTCGAGCGGGACCCGGCGAGCCGACGCTCTGTCGAGGAACTCGCGAGCGCTCTCGGGGAGCACATCAAGGGCAGCATCGGCGTGTCAGGGGAGGTGGCGGTTGTCGAGCCGGGAGAGGTTCCCCGCTCGGCCGGCAAGGCCCAACGAGTCGTGCCCGCCGACTAGGTGGCGAGACGGAGGTGGAACGGCTCGTCGTCGCCACACCGCGAGAGGCTCCGGAAGAGCGGTTTGGATGTCCGATACCGGGAAGCCGCGCTGGTGAGGCACGTCGTAGGGTCGGGTCATGGACGACTTGGACAACGTTCGATGGGCCGCGGTCGAGGCTCGCGAAGAGGGTGCCGTAGGGCTGTTCCTCTACGCGACTCGCACCACCGGGATCTACTGCTTGCCGACCTGCCCGTCCCGGCGCCCGTCGCGTCGGAATGTCGTGTTCTTTGTGACTGGAGCCGAGGCGGCTGCAGCCGGGTTCCGGGCATGCCGGCGCTGCCGGCCTGATCAGGAGCGGGTGACCAGTCCGTCGCTCTCGGCCGTGGTTGCGGTGTGCCGGAGGATCGAGAGCCCCGACGACGATTCCTCCGTTGCGCAGTTGGCCAGAGAGGCGGGTTGGTCCCAGCGTCATCTGAGCCGGATGTTCAAGGACACCGTCGGCGTGACCATCTCCGCCTACCGGCGAGCCCAACGGGGCGAGCGGGTCCGCAGGGCGCTGCGACACGGCCTTCCCGTGACCGAAGCGGTCCTCGATGCGGGATACGGCTCGATGCGGGCGTTCTACGAGAGTGCTGGGTCGCAGATGGGCGTCATTCCGTCGGCGTTCGGTGAGGGAGCGCCGGGAGTCTGTGTGCGCTACACGGTCTTTGGCAGTCCGCTGGGCGAGATTCTCGTCGCAGCGACGAGCCGCGGGTTGTGCGCGGTGCGGATCGGCGACGTCCGGGAGGGACTGGTGGCGGAGCTGGTGGCTGAGTTCCCCCGAGCGCGGGTTGAGCGCAGCGACGACATGCTCGAGCCTGTGGCGAGCATCGTGCGCGACCTTGCCGACGGACGGCCCGCGGCTGCCGCCGATCTCCCGCTCGATCTACAGGGCTCGACGTTCCAGGTCGCGGTGTGGGAGGCGCTGCGAACGATCCCGGCGGGAACGACCGCCACCTATGGCGAGGTGGCGGCCAGGATCGGACGGCCGGCATCGCATCGAGCGGTCGGCCGAGCCTGTGGCGCCAATCCCGCAGCCCTGGTAGTCCCGTGCCATCGGGTAGTTCGGGCCGATGGATCGACGGCCGGCTACCGGTGGGGCGAGGAGCGCAAGCGGAGGCTGCTGTCCGCCGAGCGCTCCGGTGACCAGCCGCGCAGCCAATAGAGCTCGTGGCGCAGGATTCCCCCGTCTCCGGCTCCCGGGTGTTCTCCACCGCGCAGGGGTCGAGACTCGAGTCGTTCGGATGGGTGGAGTGGGCCCTGCTGTGCGGGGTTGCGCTCATCTGGGGATCCTCGTTCCTGCGCCCTTCGGTCTGGCCGGCCTGGCCGGCTCGCGATGGAGCATCGGACCGGTGGTGGCGGTGGCCGTGCTCGGGGTGGTCAACACCGGTGCCGCCTTCGTGATCATGGCGGCGCTGGTCGGTCGGGTGGGCGCAACCCGTGGTGGTGTGGCCGTCTACTTCATCCCCATCGTCGCCATGGTGCTGGGCACGGCCTTCAATTCGGAGGTGGTCCTGCCGCTGCAGTGGGCCGGCATCGCCGTGGTGCTGTTCGGCGGCTGGCTCACCAGCCGCCGCGAACTCCCAGCGAGTCGTGCCGCCGGCTAGGCGGTGGCGGCGAGGAGGGTGTCGATCTCGGCTGACCAGTCGGCCCGCAAGGCCGTCTTGGTGGCGTCGTCGATCCAGGCTGCGTCTATGCCGTTGAGGGCCATCTCGGCGAGGGTGTCGAGGCTGAGGCCCATCTCGCGGTGCAGGCGCACGTACTCGTTGCCCAGGTCGGACACGAACATGGCCGGGTCGTCGGAGTTGACCATCAGCTTGAGGCCGGCTTCGGACATCTGCCTGATGGCATGGTCCGGCGCGCTGAGGTCGCGCCAGACGGTGGTGTACTCGGTGGTGGTCGGGCACACCGTGAAGGCGATCTGCGACTCGACGCAGCTGGCCACCAAGTCGGGGTCGTCGACGACGTGGTACCCGTGGTCGATCCGCTCGCAGTCCAACAGGTCGATGGCGGCCCGCACGTTGTCGGCCGGGCCGACCTCCCCGGCGTGGGAGGTCCGGTGCAGGCCGTGCGCGGCGGCCGCCCGGTAGGCGTCCACATAGTCGGCCGAAGGGAACCCGATCTCGTTGAAGTCCAGGCCGACCCCGATGATCTGAGGGTGGGGATGGGCGGCCACCATCTCGACGAACTCGACCGCCCGGGCCGGGCCCAGCTCCCGGTTGATGGCCGGTATCAGGTTGCTCTCCAGGCTCCGCTCGGCCTGGGCGTCGGCCATGCCGGTGAGCACGCCGGCCAGCATGGTCGGGTACTCGACGCCCATCTCGAAGTGCGACTCGGGGCTGAGGAAGAGCTCCACGTAGCGGGCGCCGCTGTCGGCGCACCGGGCCAGGCACTCGTAGGTCACCCGCCTGAAGTCGGCCTCGGTCTGGATCGACCGGCACACCAGCGAGTAGATGACGAGGAAGTCGGCCAGGCTGTCGTAGCTGTACAGGTCGGCGACCTGATCGTGGGGCGGGAGTTCCAGCCCGTGGTGGGCGGCCAGCTCCGCGAAGGTGGACGCATCGACCGCGCCCTCGAGGTGCAGGTGCAACTCGGCCTTCGGCATCTTGCGCAGTGCGGTCTCCACGTCCATGGCGCCTCCCGGGACAACTCACCGGCGGCCGCTCCCGGCGGCCACTCGCGTCGTGACACTAGTTCAGCCGAATCCGAGATCACGACGCGACCGTTGTGGACCGATGACCGTAGACCACATGGTCGATGTCAGATCAGATGCGCTCCACCTGGACGTCCCTGGCGTTGGCGGCCAATGCTGTGATGTCGGCCGAGTCGCCGGTGAGCACTGAGCCTGCTGGCTCGGCGTAGGCGACGATGAGCGCGTCGATTGCTGAGCCGCGCCTGGCCCGAGCCCTCAGCCGCGCGGCTCGGCGTGCGACGGCTTCGTCGATGTCGGTGACGATGTCGCACGACTTCAGCAGGCGGTTGGCGTTGGCGTCTCTGCCGGAGTCGCCCTGCAGGCACTCCACCAGCACCGGCGACAACACGACGGGCGGCCACAGGCCCTCGTGCTGCAATGCGCCCAGCAGCGCGCCGGCCCGCTGGTTGCGGCTCGCCAGGAAGGACACGGCACCTGAGTCGAGCAAGAGCGCCACGGCGGGCGGTTCTCAGCTTGCTGCTCGTTCGGCTCGGCGCGCCAGCCGCCGAGCCATGTCCTGTGCCCACGCGGAATCCGCCGGTCCGGGTTCCCCGACCTCCGCGAGCAAATCCGACAGGTGGTCCGCACCTGCCTCGCGCAGTTCCCTGCGCCGCACTTCCACACGGATCGCCTCCTGGAGCAACTCCGAGACCGGGAGCTTGCGCGACTTGGCCTCCGCATACAGCGATTCCGGCAAGTACACCTGCATCCTGGGCATACGCCCAAATATACACACTAGTTGCCACCCGCACCTCCTCCACCGCGTCAACGGATCTGCGCAACGACGAGATGGGCCGGTTCGGTGAGCCCGAGACAGGAGTCGAACCTGCGACCTGCTGTTTACAAGACAGCTGCTCTGCCGAAACTGAGCTACTCGGGCGGGAGGCTGGCCGCTGATCGCGGTCGGGACAATGGTACTCCCGGGCCGGTGGCGCGGGCGCGGGATCGACGGCCCGGACGGGGTCAGCAGGCACCGATGGCGGCTCGGGCCCGGTCCTTGACCTGGGCGCCCAGTCCCCGGTCGTAGGCCACCACATGCTCGCCGTTGGTGGGAGACAGGTTGGTCCAGATGATCGGATCCCACGACACCCGCGCCGTCACCGCCACACCGGCATCGCCCGCCGCGCAAGCCTCGACGCTGCCGGTCCGGGGCGGGTCGCATCCCTCGTGGGTGAGGCAGCTGGCCACGAATGCGTCGGCGGCATGCTCGGCCCGCAACCTCGCCAAGTCGACGGCCGCGCTGTGGGTTGCATGGTCTCTTAGCGACACGCTCATGGCGGTGACTACGGCAGCAAGCATCAGAACCAGCATCGGTACGGTCACGGCGGCCTCCTAGGGCTCCGGGCACGCAGCCGGGACGTGGCCGGTCGCGGCCGGCCGGGCCTGGGCGTAGCCGGTGACGCACACCCGGTTGTGGGTCAGCGGGCCGGGTATCCGACACGCGACGGTCACCGCGGCTGACACGCCGGGATCGTGATGGACGAGCACAGTGTCGGTATGGGTGCAGGCGGCGAGGGTCGCGCCCAGCGCGATCCGCTCGGCCGTGTCGGCTGCCTCGAGTCCCGCATCGGTCGCGGCCCGGGCCGCGAGCTCGGCTGCGACGGCCGTGCGGCCCTGGCTGCTGGATTGACCGCCGGCGAAGGCCACAGCCCAAAGAGCCAGGGCGACCACCGGGGCCGCCACCACCAGCGCCACCGCCTCATCCACGGCGGGGCCTCACACGCGGTCGGCGTTGGTGGAGCCTCCTCGCCCGTCGGCGTCCACTGATCACCTCGTCCACGGCCGCGCTCCACACTTGGCCGGGCCGCGGCCGGAGTGGACCGAGCCTCGTTGATCGGAACCCAGGCGCTAGCACGTCGGCGCCAGGGCCCAGCCGGCCGCCTCGGCTGCCCGGGTGGGCCGGCAGGCGACCGCGGTCGCCTCCAGCCATTTGCGGGCCCCGGCCGCGCCAACCCGTACCGAGGCCACCACCGTGCAGCCGGAATCGACGGCCAGCGTGTAGTCGGTGGCCGTCGCCGCCGAACTGGCCTCGGCGCGGGCCACCGCGGCCCGGGCGGCCGCGTCGACGGCGGCGTCCCACGGCGCGCCGGAGCCGGTGCAGTCCCAGCCGGCGGAGTCGAGCGACTGGGCCGCCGCCGTGGCCGCGGCCATGGCCGCACCTGACGCAGTGATGCGGGCCACCTGATGGACGTGGGTGCCGAATGCCACCGCCACAACGACGAAGATCACGCCCACCGTGCGCAGGGCCCCGATTGCAGTGTCCATCGCGACGGCAGGTCCGCACGCTTGCCGGCTCGGCCGAGGCGGGGCCGGCTACGAGCACGTCTTGGTGGCCGAGGCCCATGTGCCGCCGACGGCCTTGCACAGGTTCTCGTGCTTGATCTGTCCCTTGTCGGCGGCGGGGTCCGCAGCCGGGTCGGGGGTGTTCTCGCCGACCACGTTCCAGGCGAAGAGCACCACCGCGGCGGTGATCGCGATCGTCGCGGCGAGCATGATGATCTTGGCGATGGGTGAGTCCATGGGGATGTCTCCTTGTATTGGGCTCCGATGACTGTCTGGGAGGGGCCGAGGCCCCCGGGCTCACAGGCCGATACGCGTACTGGCGAGCAGCGCGAGGACGATCACCGCGCTGGCCGTGACTGCGACGAGGGTGGCGGTGCCGGTGACGGCCCGTCCAAGCGTCTCGATACGGACCCGGCGGTCGTCCTCGAGGGCCTTGACGGCCTGGGAGATGAGCCGGTCGATCAGATCGGTCGCCCCTGCACCGCCGCGGTCGGCTGCGGCCAGGGTGGCCACCAGCGTCTCGGCTGTCGTGCCGGTGAAGTGCCCGACCACGGCTGTGAGCGGGTCCCGCCCCGCCGCCAGGGCGAGGTTGACGGCGGTGGCCGCCGGAGCGAAGGCAGGCGCCTCCACCCGCTCGGCGGCGGCCACCGCGGC
Source organism: Acidimicrobiia bacterium (assembly GCA_022820805.1). GTDB lineage: Bacteria > Actinomycetota > Acidimicrobiia > Acidimicrobiales > Aldehydirespiratoraceae > Aldehydirespirator. Next base: position 36,909 of record JAJEEV010000048.1, on the reverse strand, counting down.
GGCGCTGATGGGCCGGCCCGCGGCGCAGTACAGGCGGGTGCGCCGCAGCCACTCCAGCAGCGCCGTGTCCCTCTGGGACCGGAAGCCGGCCAGCACCAGGCCGCGCAGCAGCGGCCCGGCCGCCACCGGGGTCCACAACGCAACGGCGACCGCGGCCTGCGCGCTGGTACCGGCGTCGACCAGCGCTGCTCCGGCGATGAGGACCAGCCCGGAGACTGCGAGGGTGGTCGCCGCGGTCGCGGCCCGGCGCCTCGCCGGGGGCCACCCGACCGCGGCAAGCTCGACGGTGCTGGTCGGCCGGGGCGCGGGGACCAATACCAGCCGTAGGGCAGCCGTCGTGCCGGCGACAACCGTCAGCCAGATCATCGCGGTTCAACCGGCCCGGCCGCTGAGAGGCCGGTGACCGGAGCCGTGCAGGCGTCGCGGCGTTTCATCGCCGGCCCCCGGCCCGGGCCATGGCCCGAGCGGGAAGCAGGACCCGGGCACTGAGCACCGCTACCACTGTGGATCCGGCGAGAAGCAGCATGGCCCCGCCGGGGCCGGCCAGCCATGCGCCCACATCGCCGGCGCTCCAGGCCGCGCCGGCGATCAACCCGGAACCCAGCACAACCACGAGCGCGAGCGTCGGCATGATGGTGGCGACGCGGGCGTGGAACATCCGGGCGGTCGCCGCAGCCTGCGACGCCTCCTGCTCGAGCACCTCCACCGTCTCGGCCCACCGGCCGCCACCCTCGGCGGAGACGACGATCAGATCGGCGAGCGAGCGGGCCGCCGACGAAGGAACACGGGCCGCGAACCGCTCGGCCGCCACTTCCACCCCGATGGCCTCGCAATCGGCGGCCAGTGCCGTCGCGGCCCGCCTGATCGTGCCGCTGACCAAGGGTGCCGCCCGTCCGATCGCGTCGGTGACGGTGACCGCCACGGAGGCCTGGTTGGCGAGCACCCCGGCGAGTCGAGCCACGCCCTCGGCGGTGGCGCTCCACCGTCTCGAAGCCAGCAGGATCTTGAGCGCCGAGGTGCAAACCACCGCGCCGATGGCCGCGGCAGCCGCATGGCCCGGCGCGAGGCCCGCGACCACGGTGATGGCGGCGGCCGCAGTTCCGGCCAGCGGCTCCGCGGGGACAGCCGTCCGCCGGCGGGGACCGGTCCTGACTCGCATCGACCAGCGAGTCCCGGACGCGGGCCACACCAGCACCGCAACCGCCAGTGCTCCGCCGAGGGCGATAATCCATCCGGGAGCGCTCACCGCACACGCTCGCTGACCATGCCGTCCGGGCGGCTCCTGCCGCTGCCGTTGCCGGCTCCACTGCCGTTGCTGGCTGCGATGCTGTGACCAGTAGCCGCGACGTCGGCGCGGTGGTCGCCGGCGCCCAACTGCAGCGAGGGGATCCGAGCTCTCGTCCCACCGCCCGATACGGCGTGATCGCCGGAGCGGCCGGCGGGGACACGAGCTCTGGCGCCGCCGCCCGCGGCGAGGCGACTGCCCGAAGGGCCCGCGTTGCGGTACACGTCGGCCATGCGACCCTCGGGGGCGGCCACGGGCCCGGCCCACCGCTCGCCGGGCCCCAGCCGCCACAGGCAGCGGGTCCCGATGGCGCCGTCTGGGGACACCCCGGTGATCTGCGTCACGTCGGCGATGACCCGCTCACCGGCATGGTTGCGGCCCATCCAGACCAGCAGGTGCACCGCGATGGCGATCGAGCGCCGGGCCAGACCCTCGTCGGCGCCCTCGGAGGTGGCGTAGGCCGTGAGCTTCTCGAGCACGCCCTCTCCAGGAGGGGAGTGCAGCGTAACCAGGCACCCGTCGAGACCCGAGGACATGGCGTCGAGCAGGGCCATGGTGCCCTCGCCCCGAACCTCGCCCACCACCAGCTTGGAGCTGTTGGCCCTCTTGGCGTCTCGCACGTGGTCGGCCATGGAGTGCTTGCCCACGCCGTCGTTGTTGGCGTCGCGGGTGAGGCGCTCGTAGGCGTTGGGGTGGATGCCGTACTCCCGCAGGCGCAGCTCAGGGGTGTCCTCGATGGTGTCGACGCGCTCGTCGGCGGGGACCTGCGCCAGCAGCGCCTGGCACAGAGTGGTCTTGCCGCCGCCCATGGCCGCGGCCACCACCACGTTGGCCCGGACCCGGCCGGCGATCGCCTCCACCAGCACCGCAGCCAGCTCCTGGCTGCACAGGCCCAACTCTGCGAGGGTCCGCCCTCCGGCCAGGTTGGACCGGAGCACCAAGGTCGGCGGCGAGCACACGAACGCCTCGGCGTGGAGTCGCCAGCGACCGCCGACGCGGGTGTCGAGGCGGGGGTCCAGCTCGTCGAATCGCTGGGGACGCCCTCCCGAGTAGGCCGCAAGGAAGCGGCACGCCGCCACCAGCTCGTCGTCGGAATCGAACGGCGATGAGCGACTCTCACGGGTTCCGTCGGAGAACTCGACCACCATCGACTCCCCGCCGCGGATCTGGAACTCCTCCACGCCGTTCTCTCCCATCAGGCCCCGGAGGCGATGGGCGGCCGCGGCAGCCGCGGACTCGCGGCGCACCGACCCGTCGGCGCCGTCCATGCGCTGGGGCGCCGCAGCCAGCGAGCCCAGCGAGCGGCCCAGGCGATGCAGCCTCCGCTCGGACCGTCTGGTCGGCGCGGGCGGCACCGCCCTGACCATCTGGACTCCTGCCATCAGCCGCAGCTCGGCAGTGTCCACGTCGTGGTCGGATACGACGACCAGCGCGATCGGCACCCTCGACGCCGGCCCCGCATCGAGGCCCAGCCGGCGGCGCAACCCCGATCCCGAGCCGTGCGTCACCCAGACCACCCCCGCGGCTGCAGCCGCAGCCGCCCGTAGCACGGTCTCGCTCTCCATCGGGTCGACGGCCGCGACCGCGGCCCGGTCCGGCGCCGCGGCCAGGGCCCGGTCCGCCAGCGACTCGCCCACCACAGTGTCGGGCGCCGAAGCCTGGACGCCCTCGATGATCGTGCGGACCACCCAGCCCGCCACATGGGGATCGAGATTGCGGTCTGCCGACACCATCAACACTTCGCATCAGTCCTCGAGGTGAACGACCGTGTAGGCCGCGCCGTCCGGGCAGGCGGGCCATCCCGCGCCCGGCGACTCCCAGATCCACCAGACGGCCGGGCCCAACCGGGCGGCCAGCTCGGGTCCGGCCTCGACCACCACGCTGCCGTCGCCGGCTCCCACGACGGGCAGCACCGCAGCAGCGCATCCTCCCGGCTCGGCGGCGAGCACCGCGGTCGCCCCGGTCGCGGGACCCGGATCGGGCCACAGCGACGTGTCGACCGCCACCGCCAGCAGCGCCGCCGACGGATCGGCTGCGGCAGCCGCGCCGGGAGCGGCCAGCAATGCTCCCGACAGCACCGTCCCGGCCGGCACCGCCACCGCCGGCACGCGCCCGGCGAGTTCCGCGGGGGTCACGAACAGTGCTGCGGCTGACTCGGGCATCTCGACGGTGACGAACTCGCCCGGCTCGTGCCGCGCCGCCCAGTCCTCAGCGGCCGCCACCACCTGAACCGCAGGCTCGGGGGGCTCGGGACGCCCGAAGAACCACACCGCCACGGCCACCACGACGACGATCAGCGCCGCGGCCGCGTATCTCTGGGCCTGACCCGACAGGGGAGCTGCGTTCGAGGCCATCAGGTCCCCTAGCGGGCCCGCGCCATGTGTCGCGGCCCGAGGCCAGCGCCGGCCTGCACCGTGATCCCCGACGTGTAGTCGCCGATCCCCAGGAACCACTCGACGCCCTCGGCGAGGACTTCGCACTCCCGGTAGACGGCGTCACCGGCGCTCGCCTCGAAGCAGGCTCTGGCCTGCCAGCGCCACACCCCTGACTCGGACAACCTCCAGCGGCACTGGTCATAGGCGTCCTGGCTGACCGTCGCCGTCGCCAACGGGCATGTCATGTTCACGTCGCCGTTCTGGTGGCGCTCGATCGCCTGGGCCTGCCGGTCCGGGTTCAGCCCGTCCCAACGGTTCAGGTACACGCCGAACGTGCCGGCGGCCTCCAGCGTCCGGCGGTGGCCGGTACTCCACGGCAGCATCTGCCACACGTGCGTCTCCAGGCTGCTTACCACCCACACGCAGCCGTCGGAGTCGTCCGTCACCTCCCACTGTGCACCGCTGTCCACCACCGTCCACACCGGTGACCGCGACACCACCAGGAACTCGTCCCCGCCGGGGAGGTCGGGGTGCGGCGGCCAACGCACGCCCGGTTCGCCGTGGGCCTCGATCCGCACCAGCGTCTGCCAGCGCAACTGGTCGGCGAACCCGGTGCGCTCGCTGGCGGTCAGCGTCAGGCCGCTCGCGCACGCCTCGCCGTCCGGGTTCGACCCGCAGACGCCGGTGGCAACGGTCTTATGGCCGGATCCGCTCACGGCGCTGTAGGTGCCGGACGGGGTGCAGCCCGGGTCCGGGTGGGCATGACAGGAGCCGCCGGAAGCGTGACGGTGCTGGCCGCTGGCACACGGCGTGGCGGTATTGCCGCCTCCGGGGCTGACGACGCCGGTGTCGCCGCCTCCGGGGACGGTGACGTCCTCGACACGGTCCAGCAATGCCGCGAGCTGGTCATTGAACAGAACAGAGTTCGGGTCGGCGTCGTCGACGGGGTTGTTGGTCGGGTCGCCGTCATGGCCGAACACGATGCCGAGTTCGCCCAGTTCGTCGGCCAACTCGCTGCCGTCGCCGTCGGGGTCGTACGGGATTCCCAGCCCGGCGGCGATGGCGTTGAACATCTCCCCCCGCTCGGTCTCGTCACCCATGTCCTGAAGGGCAGCCAGGGCGGCCTGCGCATCGAAGTGCGGGTTCTGCTTGCCGAAGTCCTCGATGATCTGACGCACCTGTTCGGGGTCGGCTTCGTCATGGGGGTCGAAGCCTCCGGGGAGGTAGCCCTCGTCGCGGCCGGCCGTGACTTCGTCGCAGGCCCATGTCCCCGGCCTGCCGCACACCTCGTCCTCAGTCGCCGCCGGCGGGACCGTCGTCGTTGTCGTCGCCGGCGTGGGCCGCCACGTCGGCGCAGTCGTGGTGGTGGGGCGCGGCGCCGGGGCGGTCGTGGTCGTGGGCGCGAGTGTCGTGGTCGTGACCGGTGGCGCCGGCCGGTCCGGTGGGATGCCCGAATCGTCAAGATCCTCGATCTCCTCGGGGGTGAGGCCCTGCTCGGTGAGGTAGGCGAGGATCGCCCAGCACTCCGCGTCGCACTCCTCCTCGGCCCGGGCCGCCTGCGGGCCGGGGCCGGGCACGCCGAGGGCTGCAACCGTCACCGCCACCGCCAGGACCAGGGCTGCACGCCGCCGGAGGATCGCGTTGAGATTGGTCATGGTCGTCTCCTTCGGCAAGGGTCAGCAGTACACCTTCGAGTAGCGCTCAGGAGTGCCGTGGTGGTGCTCCATCCACTCCTCGGCCAGCCGGGCCGATCGATCGCAGACACGCCAGTGCCGGGAGTAGGACCGGTTCTCGACCCACTCCGCCCAGGCGTCGCAGTCCGACCCGAACCGCTGGGTGCCGTGGCTGGTCCTCCGGGGAATGTCCTCGAGGCGAACGTCGGGTGGCAGCACGATGCGGCACTGCTCGGCCAGGGAGACGCCCGTCTCGGACAGCCGCCGGCCGGAGCCGTCGGCCACGACCGGGTCGATGACCGTCGGGCAGACGTGCCAGCCGTGACGCTCCCGAAGACCCGCAATGGAGCCCGAAGCGCCGTTCCAGAGGCCGTCGTGGCCCGCGATGCGGTCGTAGTACTGCTGCAGGACGCACCACGGGTGCCCGCCCAGGTAGTCCAGCGACCACTTCATGTGGAACAGCACGGACTCGCACGACAGCGGATGCCAGGACGCCCCGCACCATTCGATGAAGTCGGCGACATCCCGCGTCAGCCGAGGGCTCTCCGCGTGATGCGGGCCATCGGGGCGCCGTGAGGCGCAGATGCCGCCCACCCCCTCGTCGGGCAGTGGTGACAGCTTGCAGTCCGACAGGTCCTGAGGGGTCTCCCACTCCGACGGCGGGTAGCAGTCCGAGGGCCAGGGCGGGTCGGAGGTGCAGGTGGGGTAGTTCCAGTAGGGCTCGTTGCGGGGGACCATGCCCGCGGCCGGCCCCGGCGGGTGCCCGCCCTCGGGGGTCAACTCCACGTCCAGTGCCGCGGTGGTGGCGGGCCCGGCCGCGTCTGTCGTCGGCGTCGTCGCAGTAGTCGGGTCAAGCAGAGCGGAGATCGCGGATGTGGCGTCGTCGGGAGACGAGAAGCAGTCGAGTTCCCGGCACGTGTCGATCGCGGCGCCGAGAATGGCCGCGCACTCCTGCTTCTGCGGGGACTCCAGGGAGAGGTCCCGATCCGCGATCCAATCGGTGCAGTCCTGCAGCGACAGCGCCGACTCCGGTGCGGCGGCCGCGGCCGCAGCCACCACTTGCCCGGCAATCTCGGGGGACGGGACCGCTGGCGCCAGAACTGGCCGCGCCGCTCCCGCGCCAGCCTCCGGCGGGGCGACCAGGACAGGGGAGCCCAGAGCGCCGCTGGTCCTGCTCGGAGACGCATCCGAGGCGGCGGACGGGGAGGTTTCGACAGCCGGGGTCTCGGCTCCCCGATTCCCGACTGCGCCGCAGCCCGTCGCAAACAGTCCAAGGGCGAGGACGGCCGCGACCGCGGGACTGTGCCGACGGTCCGCAGCGACTGATGCTGTCAATGCGAATGATGCGGTACGGATATAGAGTCCAAGGGATCGAAATAACATAGAGCAACATCTAATGGAGACTTATAGGCAATTGCAACCTGTTTTGGAAATTTCTATTGATTTACAGCCTTTCTCAACCTGTTGCCGGGCCCGAGAGGATCGGCCGGAGGGCCGTACGCCACGGGTGCGCAGCGGCCGGGTGATAGCTTCGACGGGGTGAGGGCATGCCCGTCATGTCGACCGACGGCGCCTCTTTGAGCGGGGAGACTGTGGCCATCCAGCCGTCAGCGAACGGAATGCCGGACGCGGGGTCGGGCGGCGAGTCGGCCGCCGGACAGGTCGAGCGCCACGTCGGGCTCGATGCGGTCATGGCCCGGGCCGGCGGTGAGAACTTCCCGGTAGCGCTGCGGCTGCTTCCCCGCGAGGTGCGGTACCACCTGAGGGCCATCTACGGCTACGCCCGGCTCGTCGACAACCTCGGTGACGAGTACCCCGGCGACCGGAACGCAGCCCTCGACTGGGTCGAGGACCAGCTCGACAGCCTCTTCGCCGGCACCCCCCGCCACGAGACCTTCGCCCAGCTGGCGCCCACCGTGCGGAGCTTCGGGCTGGGCCGCGAGCCCTTCGACCGGCTGCTGGCCGCCAACCGGCTCGACCAGCACAAGACACGCTACGAGGACTTCGACGAGCTGCTCGAGTACTGCGAGCTGTCGGCCAACCCCGTCGGGCACCTCGTGCTGGCCGTGTTCGATGCCTCAACCCCCGAGCGCATCGCGGCCTCCGACGACGTGTGCACCGGGCTGCAGGTGCTCGAGCACCTCCAGGACGTGGCCGAGGACGCCGCCGCGGGCCGCGTCTACCTGCCCGCCGACGATATGGAGCGCTTCGGCGTCACCGCCGACGACCTGAGGGCGCCGGCGGCCCCGGCCGGCCTCAGAGGCCTGGTCGCCTACGAGGCCAGCCGGGCCCGGGCCCTGCTCGACCGGGGCAGGCCGCTGGTGGCGTCGCTGCGGGAACCGGCCCGGCTGGCGGTGGCCGGGTTCGTGGCCGGGGGGCTGGCCAACCTTGACGCCCTGCAGGCCTGCGGCTTCGACGTGCTCGGCCGGACCCCCAAGGCCGGACCGCCCAGGGTGCTGGTCCGCCTGGCCGGCGTGTATGTGCCGAGCCTGGTCCGGCGAGGGACCGGCCCGGCGTGATCGACGCCGAGGCGGCCTACCGCCGCTGCGAGGAGATCACCTGGTCCGAGGCCCGCAACTTCGCGTACGGCATCCGCCTGTTGCCGCCCCCCAAGCGCAGAGCCATGGCCGCGCTGTACGCCATGGCCCGCCGCATCGACGATGTGGGCGACGGCGACTGGCCCCAGGACCGCAAGCTGGCCGCGTTGAGCGACCTGCACTCGGCCATCGACACTCTCGAGTCCGGCCGGGCGGCCGATCCCGACGACCCGGTGCTGGCCGCAGTGGCGCACGCCTCGGCCAACTTCCCGATCCCGGTGGCCGCCCTGCACGAGATCGTCGAGGGCTGCGAGCTGGACGTGCGGGGCGAGACCTACGCCACCATGGACGACACCGTGCGCTACTGCCGGCTGGTGGCCGGCTCGGTCGGGCGCCTGTCTCTCGGGGTCTTCGGGACCAGGACAGCGGGACGTTCCGGCGCCCACGGATACGGGCCGGGTGCCGAGCGGCCGGTCGAGGAGATCGCCGATGACCTCGGCGTGGCCCTGCAGCTGACCAACATGCTGCGCGACATCGCCGAGGATCACCGGATGGGGCGCGTCTACCTGCCTGAGCAGGAGCGGGAACGGTTCGGGATCGTGCCCGGCCAGTGGGCGCCGCCGGAGAGCGTCGCCGCGCTGGTGCAGTTCGTGGCCTCCCAGGCGGTGGTGTGGTTCGAGCGCGGCCTGGTGCTGCTGGAGCATCTCGATCATCGCAGCCGGGCCTGCACGGCGGCCATGGCCGGCATCTACCGGCGCCTGCTGGCCCGGATCCTGGCGCAGCCCGACGCTCCGCTGGAGAGGCGCGTCAGCCTGCCCGCCTGGGAGAAGGGCCTCGTCGCCGCCCGCAGCCTCAGCGGGCTGCGCCCGTGAACCTCTCAGGCGGGCGGCCACGGGTGGTGGTCGTCGGGGGAGGCCTGGCCGGGCTGTCCGCGGGCCTGGAGGCAGCCGACCGGGGCGCCGAGGTGAGAGTGCTCGAGCGCCGGCCCCGCCTCGGTGGCGCCACCTGGTCCTTCGAGCGCCACGGCGTGTGGTTCGACAACGGCCAGCACGTCTTCATGCGGTGCTGCACCGCCTACCGGGCCTTCCTCGAGCGCATCGGATCAGCCGGCGGCGTGTTCATGCAGAGCCGCCTGGACGTCCCCGTGCTGGCGCCCGGCGGGCCGGTCGGGTCCATCAGGCGCACCGCGGGCCCCGCCCCGCTGCATCTCGCTGCGGCCCTCCTGACCTACCCGCACCTGAGCCTCCGCCAGAGGACGGCCGTGCTGCGCGCCGGGCTCGCCATGCGGCGCCTCGACCCCGACGATCCGTCCCTCGACGACACCGCCTTCGGTGACTGGCTGGAGGCCCGGGGGCAGGACCGGGCTGCCGTCGAGACGTTCTGGAACCTGATCGTGCTTCCGACCGTCAACGCCAGCGCGGCCGACTCCTCGCTCAAGCTGGCGGCCAAGGTGTTCGTGACCGGGCTCCTCACCGAGGCCGCCGCGGCCGACCTGGGCTGGGCCCGGGTGCCGCTCTCGGCCCTGCACGGCGACGCAGCCCGGCGCGCCCTGGAGGCCGCCGGCGGCGTGGTCTCGACCCGGGTCCCGGTGACGGCGGTGCGTCCCGGTCCGGACGGAGGCCTGGAGGTCCTAGCGGACGGGCAGGTTCTGGAGGCCGACTCGGTGGTGGTGGCCGTGCCCCACGACGCCGTCGGGGCGCTGCTGCCGCCGGGAACGGTCGCCTACCAGGACCGCCTGGACGAGCTGGGCACCTCGCCCATCGTCAACGTCCATCTGGTGTATGACCGGCCGGTCACGGACCTGGCCTGCTTCGCCGGCGTCGGGACCGACGCGCAGTTCGTGTTCGACCGCACCGAGGGAGCCGGGCTCGACGACGGCCGCCAGTGCCTGGCCGTGTCGCTGTCGGCCGCCGAGTCCTACATCGGCCGGCCCGCCGACGGCCTGGTGTCGCACTTCACCGCCGAGCTGGCCCGCCTGCTGCCGGCCGCGGCCGGCGCCACGGTCACCGAGTCGATCGTCACCCGAGAGCATTCGGCCACCTTCTTCGGGGCGCCGGGAACGGACAGCCTCCGCGCCGGTGCAGAGTGCGGCCTGCCGGGCGTGTACCTGGCCGGTGCCTGGTGCGACACCGGCTGGCCGGCCACCATGGAGGGAGCGGTCCGCAGCGGAACGGCCGCCGGACGCCTCGCCGCCGGGCACGCGTCGGGCTCGGTGCGCGGGTCCGACGGCGCCTCGGGAGGCTCGGATGGGTGAGTTCAGGCTGGGTCGGAGCGGTGCGACACGCGTCGCGCTACACCCGCTAAGGTGCGGGTCATGACAGCCCCCCATGGTCACTCTTCAGGAGGCGGCTCGGCGGGACGGGCGATCCTGCTGGTGGCCGTCGCCATTGCAGTGGGTGCGTTCCTGCTGGCCCGAGGCTTCGACGGAGACGACGACGCCACCGCCACCAGCGATCCGGACGAGACCGAGCAGCCAAGCTCCAACGGCGAGGATGACAACGGGGACGACCCCGACAACGGCACCACGACGACCACCAGCACGACAACCACCACCACGACGGCCCCACCGGTGGTCACCCACCCGCCCGGAGAGGTCAAGGTGGCCGTGGCCAACGGCACCGGCGACCGGGGCCGAGCCGGACGCACGGCGGGAACTCTGAACGCCAGCGGGTACGTGACCGCGGCCAAGAACACGCAGCAGGATCGGGTCGGCGAGTCGGTCATCTACTACCGGCCCGGCTACGGGGACGACGCCAAGGCCGTCGCCTCCGCCCTGGGGGCGCCCCCGGACCTGCTGACTCCCGCGCCGGCGACGATCATGACGTTGATCAGGAACCCCGAGACGCCGGCCGACCTCGAGACGTTCAACATCTTCGTGGTCGTCGGGACCGACAACGTGATCCTGGATCCCGATCCGGTCGCCAACTGAGCGCGATCGCGAGACCTCGCCAGGACTAGAGCCGGCTAGACGCCATCGAGTTGTTCGCTGGCGCCTGGGCGGGGTTCTCCCAGCACGGTCACGGCGCAAGAATGTCGGCTGTGCGAGTGCTGGCCGCGCCTGACAAGTTCCGGGGAACCGCCTCGGCCGTCGAGATCGCCGCCGCCGTCGCCCAGGCCGCCGCAGCCGTCTCGGCGTCCTGTGACACTGCGCCGATGGCCGACGGGGGAGAGGGGACCCTGGACGCGCTGGGCGGGCCCAACCGGATGTCGGCGGTCACCGGACCGCTGGGCGAGCCCGTGAACGCGCCGTGGCGGCTCAGCCGCGGCGTGGCCGTCATCGAGATGGCGCTCGCCTCGGGACTGGCCCTCGCGGGAGGCGCATCCGGCAACGATCCCGTCAACGCCACCACAGCCGGCACCGGGGAGCTGATCGCCGAGGCGGTCGGGGCCGGCGCCCGGCGGGTGCTGGTGGCGGTGGGCGGCTCGGCCACCACCGACGGCGGCCTCGGAGCGGTGCGGGCCCTGCCGTCGCCCGCCCGCCTTTCGGGTGTGGAGCTGATCGTGGCCTGCGATGTGAGAACCGCCTTCGTGGACGCGGCCGCCGTCTTCGGCCCCCAGAAGGGGGCCTCGCCCGCGCAGATCGAGCTGCTGACCCGGCGCCTGAGAACGCTCACCGAGATGTATGAACGCGACTTCGGGATCGATGTCGCGGCCATGCCGGGAGCAGGCGCGGCCGGGGGCCTGGCCGGCGGTCTGGCCGCCCGGGGCGCCAGCCTGGTCGACGGCTTCGAGCTGGTCGCCGACGAGATCGGTCTACCCGAGCGCGTATCCGAAGCCGATGTGGTCGTCACCGGCGAGGGCCGCTACGACGCCACGTCGGTGCAGGGCAAGGTCGTCGGGGGAGTGGCTGAGCTCGCGGCCTCCTCGGGCGCCAGGGTGTTGGCGGTGGTGGGCAGCAGCGATCCCGTCGCGCCGGTGCCCGAGGGCCTGGAAATGCTTGACCTGACCGCCCGGTTCGGCTCGCAGCGGGCCCATGCCGACCCGTGCCGCTGCGTGAGAGAAGCCCTCGAGGACGCCCTCGGAGCAGCCTGTTAGCGGCGGCGCCTCCCGGTCAGGACCAGCGCGGCCAGTCCGACCAGTATCACGAGGATCATCAGCAGGGTGATCAGCCAGGCGAAGATGGTCACGACCCACTGCACCACGGTGATCGCTCCCACCACCGTCAGCGCTCCCAGTACCACCAGGGCCGGCAGGGGCAGGCGGTCCAGCCGCGCCACGACGCCCCGTGTCGGTCTTTCCATGGGCGATCGCACGGGTCGATCCTAGCGCCGGGCCTATACCATGGCCCGGTCCGCTTGGAGCGTCAGACACCACCGCGAGGAGCATGAAATGGCCGTCACCGTCCGAGTGCCCACCACGCTTAGAGCGCTGACCGCGGGAGCGTCGGAGGTGGCCGTGGCCGGCGCCACCCTCGCGGAGGTTCTCGAGTCGCTGGAGTCGTCGCATCCCGGGTTCCGCGACAGGATCCTCGACGAGGCGGGCGAACTGCGCCGCTTCGTCAACGTCTTCGTCAGCGACGACGACGTGCGCTTCCTCGACGGGCTCAGCACCACCGTCGACGACGGCGCCACCGTGAGCATCGTCCCCGCAGTCGCCGGAGGACACTTCTAGCCCGAGCCCCTCCCCGATCCCGGCTTCCTGGCCGAATCCGGGCGCCATATTCGGGGTCGGCGGGTTGTCATCGCGGGGCTGCGCCGGTTGACTTGGCACTCGTGGCACGAGAGTGCCAATCCAGGCAAACCAAGACACTGCCGGCCCGTCTGAGGGCCGTTTCCGGAGGTTCAAATGGCCAAGACGATCCAGTTCGACGAGCAGGCTCGCCGGGCTCTCGAGCGGGGCATGAACCAGCTCGCTGACGCGGTGCGGGTCACGCTGGGGCCCAAGGGCCGCAACGTCGTGCTCGACAAGAAGTGGGGCGCCCCCACCATCACCAACGACGGCGTGTCGATCGCCAAGGAGATCGAGCTGGAGGACCCCTACGAGAAGATCGGCGCCGAGCTGGTCAAGGAGGTCGCCAAGAAGACCGACGACGTCGCCGGCGACGGCACCACCACCGCCACCGTGCTGGCGTGGTCGATGGTGCGCGAGGGCCTGCGCAACGTGGCCGCGGGCGCCAACCCGATGTCGCTCAAGCGGGGCATCGAGGCCGCCGTGGACGCGGCCGTGGAGTCCATCCAGGCCAACAGCCACGACGTGTCCTCCGACAAGGCCCAGATCGCCAACGTGGCCGCCATCTCGGCCGCCGATCCCGAGATCGGCACCACCATCTCCGACGCCATCGACAAGGTCGGCAAGGACGGTGTGATCACCGTCGAGGAGGGCCAGACCTTCGGGCTCGAGATGGAGACCGTCGAAGGAATGCGCTTCGACAAGGGCTACATCTCCCCCTACTTCGTCACCGACCCCGAGCGCATGGAGGCGGTGCTCGACAGCCCGTACCTGCTGCTGGTCGGCTCGAAGATCTCCAACGTGCGCGACCTCGTGCCCGTGCTCGAGAAGGTCATGCAGGGCGGCAAGCCGCTGCTGATCATCGCTGAGGACGTCGAGGGCGAGGCTCTGGCCACCCTGGTGGTCAACAAGATCCGCGGCACGTTCACCTCCGTCGCGGTGAAGGCCCCCGGCTTCGGCGACCGCCGCAAGGCGATGCTGCAGGACATGGCCATCCTCACCGGCGGCCAGGTCATCAGCGAGGAGGTCGGCCTCAAGCTCGACAGCGTCGGCGTCGACATGCTGGGCCAGGCCCGCAAGGTGATCGTCACCAAGGACGAGACCACCATCGTCGAGGGTTCGGGCGACGGTTCCGACGTGGCCGGACGCATCAACCAGATCAAGGGCGAGATCGAGAACACCGACTCCGACTACGACCGCGAGAAGCTCCAGGAGCGCCTGGCCAAGCTGTCCGGCGGCGTGGCCGTGCTCAAGGTCGGTGCGGCCACCGAGGTGGAACTCAAGGAGAAGAAGCACCGCATCGAGGACGCCGTCAGCACCACCAAGGCCGCCATCGAGGAGGGCGTCGTGGCCGGCGGTGGCGTGACCCTGCTGCGGGCCGTCGACGCGGTCGACGCCGCGGCCGACGGGCTCAGCGACGCCGACGAGAGGACCGGGGCCCGCATCGTGGCCAAGGCGCTGGTAGCGCCCCTCAACCAGATCGCGGTGAACGCCGGCCTCGAGGGCGGCGTGGTCGTCGAGCGGGTCCGCAACCTCAGCGGCGCCCACGGCCTCAACGCGGCCACCGGCGACTACGAGGACCTGATCGCGGCCGGGATCATCGACGCGGCCAAGGTCACCCGCTCGGCCCTGCAGAACGCGGGCTCGATCGCGGGGCTGTTCCTCACCACCGAGGCGGTCATCGCCGAGGCACCCGAGGACGGCCCCTCGGCCGGCGGGATGCCCGACATGGACTTCTAGCCCACCGTCCCCTCAATCCCCCCAACAACAGCCCGGCCCGACCCCCTCGGCCGGGCTGTTGCGCGCCCCGGCCTCCGCGCACGGCCAACTTCAATGGGTTGACCACCCTAGAGGTGGCTAACTGCTTGAAGTTCGTGCGCAGTAGCGTGCGAGGCATGGCTGAGCTGCATCCGATGTGCTCGTCGCTCGCGCCGCTGCTCGGTACCTGGCGCGGCTCCGGCGAGGGCAGCTATCCCACCATCGACGACTTCGCCTACACCGAGGAACTGGTCTTCGGCCATGCCGGCAAGCCCTTCCTGTCGATGGTCCAGCGCAGCCGCGACCTCTCGACCGGCGAGCCGCTGCACGCCGAAGCCGGGTACCTGCGGGCCCAGCCCGACGGTGTCGTGGAGCTGACGGTGGCCCAGCCGTCGGGGATCGTGGAAGTGGACGTCGGCACGGTGACGGCAAGTCCCGACGGTCTGGTTGTGGAGCTGGAGTCCCGACGGGTCGGCCTCACCCCGACGGCCAAGTCCGTCACCGCCGTGAGGCGACGGCTCAGGCTGGCCGGCCCGACGCTGGTGTCGGAGCTGTGGATGGCCGCGGTCGGCGAGGCCGGACTGATCCACCACGTGCGAGCAGAACTGTCCCACCAGCAGACGTAGCCTGGGGTCATGGCCACGAAGTCGAGGAGCCAGCAGCGGCTGGTGCGGCCCTGGACCGGCGACGAGGCGGCCGGCAACCGGCGGGCGGACCGCCTGGCCTCCGAGGAGCCGATGGCCATCGAGCTCGACGACGTGCGGGTGGCCACCACCATGCGGACCCCGGGCAACGACTTCGAGCTGGCCGTCGGCTTCTGCTACGCCGAGGGGCTGCTCGACGGCCACCGGGTGACCCAGGTCAAGTACTGCGCCAAGGGCTCCGCGGCGGCCACCGACTTCAACGTGGTGTCGGTGTCCACCGGCGGAAAGGCGCCGCCGCCCCGGCCGAGGCTCACCACCACCACCTCGTCGTGCGGCTTCTGCGGAACCAGCGAGATCGACGAGCTCGTCACCAAGCTGGCCCCGGTCGCCGGTGGCCCGGTGCCGTGGGAGGCCCTGGCCGCAGCTCCCGAGAAGCTCCGCCCCGGACAGGAGCTGTTCGACGCCACCGGAGCGGTACACGCTGCCGGTGTGGTCGGGCCCGGCGGCTCAGTGTCGACGGTGCGGGAGGACGTGGGCCGCCACAACGCGGTGGACAAGCTCATCGGCCGGCTCCTGCTCGACGGCCGGCTCCCCGCCACCGGGCTCGGATTGGTGGTCAGCGGCCGGGCCAGCTTCGAGCTGGTCCACAAGGCGTGGGCTGGCGGTTTCCGGGCTCTGGTGGCTGTCAGCGCCCCCACCGCGCTGGCCGCGGCCACCGCTGAGGCCGCCGGGATGCAGCTCGCCGGCTTCGCCCGGGGCGGCGCCATGACCGTCTACGTGGACAGCTGACTCCAGGTCGGGGTTCATACACTGCGGTGATGCACGAGCCGGTGGGAGTGGGTGACGGGCTGGCGGTCGTGCACCTGTTCTGCGCCCGCACCCGCGACACCGACGACGCCGCGGTGCTCGGCGCGGTGAAGCAGGCCAACGAGGCGGGCGGCCAGGTGGTGACGGTGGCGGTGCTGGGTCACAAGGCTCAGCTGTGCCTCATGGGACTGCATGACGACGCCTGGGTTCTGCGCGACCTGCAGACCGGCCTGGCCCGTGCCGGCCTCGACGTGGTGGACAGCTACGTGTCGATCACCGAGCTGTCCGAGTACGCCCTGGGCCTGCCCGCGGAGATGGCCCAGATGCGTCTGCGCCCGAACCTGCCGCCGCCCGACAAGCCGGCCTGGTGCTTCTACCCGATGACCAAGCGGCGCAACGTCGGCCAGAACTGGTACGAGCTGCCCTTCGACGAGCGCAAGGAGCTCATGTACGAGCACGGGGCTTCGGGGCGCAAGTTCGCGGGGCGCATCGTGCAGCTCGTCACCGCGTCCACCGGGCTCGACGACTGGGAGTGGGGCGTGACCCTGTTCGGCGAGGACCTGCGTGCCCTCAAGGAGACCGTGTACACGATGCGCTACGACCGGGCCTCGGCCGCCTACGCCGAGTTCGGCCCCTTCGTGACCGGCCTGGTCGGTCCGGTAGACGAGATCCTCGGACGGACGCGCTAGGAGTGAGCGCCGACAACGGTGAGCCCGCCGGCTTCGAGGCGGTGTGGGAGCGTGCCGGCGCCGTAGAGGGCTGGCTCACGCCCGAGCAGGGCCGGAAACTGTTTGAAGCGGCCCGGACTCTGGACCCCGGGTCGACCGTCGTCGAGATCGGCAGCTTCAGGGGCCGCTCCACCATCGTGCTGGCGTCGTCCGCCCCAGCCGGCACCGAGGTGGTAGCCATCGACCCCCATGGCGGCGGTGACCGCGGCCCCCAGGAGATCGCCCCCGACGCTGCCCGAGGTGACGCCGACCACGCCGCCTTCACCGGCAATCTGGCCGCGGCCGGGGTGTCCCACCGGGTCAGGCATGTGCGCAAGCTGTCGTCGGGTGCCTTCGGCGACGTTGTCGGCGACGTGGACCTGCTGTTCGTCGACGGCGCCCATCGCCTCGGCCCGGCCCGCGACGACATCGTGCGTTGGGGCGACCGGGTGGGCGACACCGGCACGATGCTGGTTCACGACGCCTTCAGCTCGGTGGGCGTGACCCTGGCCCTGCTGTCGACCACCGCGTTGAGCCGCGGCTGGAAGTACGTGGGCCGGGTCGGCTCGCTGGCCGAGTACCGCCGCAGTGAACTCTCGTTTCGAGATCGGCTGGTGGACGGGGCCCGCCAGGCCTCCCAGCTGCCGTGGTTCGCACGCAACCTCGCCATCAAGTGCCTCATCGTGGCTCGGTTGGGCCGTCTCACCCGCTTGCTCGGCCACCCGGGAGGCTGGCCGTACTAGGCCCGAGCTTTCGGAGGCTGCCGTCCGCACCGATCCGGTACCGGCTCCCGACCGGCGTTATCGTTCCGGCGTGGAAAGACCGACGACCGGTGACGGACAGGCGCCCCGACAGCCGGCCGGCGAGGCCGACATCCTGCGCTGGGCCGAGAGCCTGGTCGGCATAGCCCAGACCGGACTCGGCTTCACCGAGAGCCGCTACGAGCAGGAGCGCTTCGAGGAGGTCCTGGCCGTGGCCGCCGACATCCGGTCCCACAGCGCGGTCGGGATCGACACCAGCCGGCAGGTTCAGGACTGGCTCGACGGCGTTGGCTCCGGCATCGCCGGTTACGTCACGCCCAAGATCACCGTCGGCGCCATCGTCGGTGACGACGAGGGTCGCATCCTGCTGGTGCAACGGGCCGACTCGGGCTGGTGGCTGTATCCCACCGGGTGGTCCGACGTGGGCTACTCGCCGTCGGAGGTCGCCGTCAAGGAGGTACGCGAGGAGACCGGGATCGACTGCGAGATCGTCCGCCCCATCGCCATCCTCGACGGGATGCGCCTCGGATTCCACCGCGTGCCGCTGGTGTCGATCGTTTTCCACTGCCGCAGCCTCGGCGGCGAGCTCGAAGCCCATCCGCTGGAGTGCTCCGACGTGGGGTTCTTCGCCGAGGGCGAGCTGCCCGAGCGCACCGCACGCCCCGAGATGTGGGCCCCCCATGCCTTCCGAGCCATTCGCGGCGAGGAGGTGGAGGTGCTGTTCGACCACCCCCGCGACCCGCCGTGGCGGGGCGACCCCGGCGTGGGGAACTGAGCGATCTGTGACCACACCGGGCGACGACCTGGCGGCGCCAGCTGACGAGATCGAGGTTCATGAGTGCGTTGCCGTCACCGACGACCTCGTGGACGCCATGGACCGGCTCATCCCGCAGCTGTCGTCGTCGAACCCGGCCCCGGGCCGGGCTGAGCTCGCCGAGATCGTGGCCTCGCCCGCGACCACGCTGTTCGTGGCCCGGCACCGCGGGCGCATCGTGGGTGCGCTCACCCTCGTCGCGTTCCGCATCCCAACCGGAGTGCGCACTCGCATCGAGGACGTGGTGGTGGACGAGACGGTGCGGGGCCGGCGGGTGGGCGAGATGCTCAGCGAGGCCGCCCTCGACCGGGCCCGTCAGCTTGGGGCCCGCAGCACCGATCTGACGTCCCGGCCCTCGCGGGAGGCCGCCAACCGCCTGTACTCCCGGATGGGGTTCCAGCAGCGGGAGTCGAACGTCTACCGCTACACGCTGTGACCGGAATCGAGGCTGCCGCCCCGCTGTGGGCGCCGTCACCGGAGCGGGCGGTCGGCTCCAACCTCGAACACTTCCGGGTCTGGCTGCTCGACCGCCACGGCGTCGACGCGCCCGACTTCGAGGGCCTGCACCGCTGGTCGGCGCAGCACCGCGGCGAGTTCTGGGCCTCGGTATGGGACTGGTGCGGGGTCGACGGCGACCGGGGCGAGCGCCTCGTGGAGGCCCCCGGCGAGGACCAGTGTCCCGACCCGGCCGAGCGGCTGCGGCGCACCCGATTCCTGCCCGACGCCCGCCTGAACGTGGCCCGGAACCTGCTCGGCCCGGTGTCGGGCGACACTGCCGTGATCTTCCGCAGCGAGGACGGCGAGGCCGCCGAACTCACCCGGGCCGAGCTGCACGACATGACCGGCCGGGTGCAGCAACTGCTGATCGACGCCGGCGTCGGGCCCGGGGACCGGGTGGCGGCCTGGATGCCCAACCGCCCCGAGACCTACGCGCTGATGCTCGCCGCGGCCGGGCTCGGCGCGGTGTTCAGCTCCACGTCGCCGGACTTCGGCACCACCGGGGTGCTGGACCGCTTCAGCCAGATCTCCCCGACGGTGCTGTTCGCCTGCGCCGACTATCCCTACGGCGGCCGCCGCCACGACTGCACCGAGCGGCTGCGGGAGATCTCCGCCAACCTGCCGTCGCTCAACCGCACCGTGCTGGTGGAGCCCGGCTGGCTGGACGGCTACGGCGCCGGGTTCGGGGCCGGACCCACCCCGGCCGTGTTCCGGGAGCTGCCCTTCGACCACCCCTGGTACGTGCTGTACTCCTCGGGCACCACCGGGCCGCCCAAGTGCATCGTGCACCGGGCCGGCGGCCTGCTGGTCAAGCACCTGTGCGAGCACCGCCTCCACTGCGATGTGCGACCCGGCGACCGGGTCTTCTACTTCACCACCACCGGCTGGATGATGTGGAACTGGCTGGCCTCGACGCTGGCCTGCGGCGCCGCGGCGGTGCTGTACGACGGCTCTCCCGCCCATCCCGGCGCCGACCGGCTGTTCGACCTTGTCGACGACGCCCGGATCACGCTGTTCGGCACCTCCGCGAAGTTCATCGACGCGTGCGGCAACGCCGGCATCCGGCCCGCGGCCACCCACGACCTGTCGTCGTTGCGCACCATCACCTCGACCGGTTCGACCCTGGTGGCCGAGGGGTTCGACTGGGTGTACGCCAACGTGAAGGCCGACGTGCACCTGGCCTCGATCTCGGGTGGCACAGACCTCTGCGGATGCCTGGTGGCCGGCGACCCCACCGCGCCGGTGCGCCGGGGCGAGATCCAGCGCCCCGGTCTGGGCATGGACATGGACGTGGTGGACGCCTCGGGCCGGTCCCTGCCCACCGGAGTGGAGGGCGAGCTGGTGTGCCGCAGCCCGTTCCCGTCGATGCCGCTGCGGTTCTGGGAGGACCCCGGCGACGCCCGCTACCGGGCTGCCTACTTCGAGCGCATCGCCGGGGTGTGGCACCACGGCGACTTCGCGTCGCGCACCCCGTCGGGAGGGTTCGTGATCTCGGGCCGCTCCGACGCCACCCTCAATCCTGGCGGGGTCCGCATCGGCACTGCCGAGATCTACCGGCGGGTCGACACCATGCCGGAAGTCTCCGAGAGCATCGCCGTCGGTCAACCCTGGGGTGCCGACACCCGGGTCGTGCTGTTCGTGCGGATGGCTCCCGGGCACAGGCTGACCGATGAGCTGCAGGACACGATCCGGACCCGCATCCGCTCGGAGCTGTCCCCGAGGCACGTGCCGGCAGTGATCGCCGCGGTGGACGACATACCCCGCACCCGCTCGGGCAAGATGACCGAGACCGCCGTTCGGGACGTGATCTGCGGGCGGCCCGTCCACAACACCTCGGCGATGGCCAACCCCGAGGCCCTGGAGCACTTCCGCGACCGCCCCGAACTGGCTTGATGCCGCCATGGCCCGCGCCTCAGATGCGGTGATACTGACGATATTCTGACGCTCGTGTCGATTGAGCCGATTCATGTCCGGTGGTCGGGGCCCAAGCCTCAACTTGACCGCCCCACTCTGATAGCCGCCTTCGAAGGATGGAACGACGCCGGTGATGCGGCCACCACCGCGGCCTCCCACCTGGCCGGCTGCTGGGGGTGCGAGCCGGTTGCCGAGATAGATCCAGAGCCGTTCTTCGACTTCACCGCCAGCCGCCCCATGGTCAGCCTCGACGACAGCAAGGCCCGGCACCTCACCTGGCCGGTGAACGAGCTGCGGGTGGCGCGCCTGGCCGAACCCGGCATCGACGCCGTGATCCTGATCGGCACGGAGCCGCAGTTGCGGTGGCGCACCTTCTCCGAGCAGTTGATCGCCCTGGCCGCCTCGCTGGGAGTGACCCGGGTCGTGACCCTGGGAGCGCTGCTGGCGGAGGTGCCCCACAGCCGCGACGTGGAGGTGTACGGCTCCACCGAGGACAGCGAGCTGCGGGCCGAGCTGGACCTCACCCCGTCGGGCTACGAGGGGCCCACCGGCATCGTCGGGGTGCTGTCGTCGGCCTTCCTGACCGCGGGCTACCCCACGGCCTCGTTCTGGTCGGCGGTGCCGTCGTACATGCCGGCCGCGCCGTCGCCCAAGGCCGCTCTGGCCCTGGTGAAGCGGGTGTGCGCGGTGATGAGGGCTCCGGCCGCGACCTTCGACCTCGAGCAGCGGGCGGAGACCTACGAGCAGGAGATCACCCGGATCGTGGCCGAGGACGACGAGACCGCCGAGTATGTGGGCCGCCTCGAGAAGGCCTGGGACGCCAGCCGGGAGCGGTCCCGCCCGAAGGCGTCCCTGCACGACGACCCCGACCGCTTGGTGGCCGAGGTCGAGCAGTTCCTGCGCGACAGCGGCTAGTCCAGAATCCGCGCCGCTTCTTCACTCCGGGACGATCCGGGCGACAGGACCGTTCAGCGACAGCGTGTAGAGCTCGCCGTGCGCGTCCTCGCCGAACGACGCCAGCGAGCCTCCGGGCACCTCCACTCCCAGGTCGCGGAACTCGACCTCGCCCGTGGACAGCTGCACCGCCCACAGGCGCGAGGTGCAGTAGTCGCCGAACACGTAGGCGCCGTAGAGGTCGGCGATGGCCGTCCCCCGGTACACGAACCCGCCGGTCACGCTGCACCCGTCGTCCTGGCCGTACTCCCACACCGGGTCGGCATGGCCGGAGGGCTCGTCGCCGGCGAAGGCGTGCAGGCCCTCGCGCAGGCGCCAGCCGAGATTGGCTCCCAGCCCGCCTCCGTTGTCCGCCAGCAGCACGGTCACCTCCTCGTAGCTGTCCTGCCCGACGTCGGCGATCCACAGGTCGCCGGTGGCCCGGTCGAACGAGAAGCGCCACGGGTTGCGAACCCCGATGAGGAAGATCTCGGGCCGTCCCGCCGGAGACTGTCCCTCGCCGGCGACGAACGGGTTGCCGGCGGGCACGACGTAGGGCTCGGCCCCGTCGGGCGTCGGATCTATCCGCAGCACCGCGCCCAGCCAGGTTGTCGGATCCTGGCCGGCATTGAGCGGGTCTCCCCCCGAGCCGCCGTCCCCGAAGCCGACGTAGAGGAACCCGTCGGGGCCGATGGCCAGGTCCCCGCCGTTGTGGTTCTTGAACGGCTGGGACTGGGTCAGGATCGTCCTGCGCCGGTCGCCGAGGCCGGTGCCGACCCTCTCGAAGGCATCGACACGGGTGTCCCCATGGAGGTCGGTGTAGTTGGCGAACAGCCAGCGGTCGGTGACCGCGATCCCGAGAAGGCCTTGCTCGCCGGTGGCCTCGGTCTCGCCGGTGATGTCCAGGACGGTCTCCACCACCTCGCCGTTGTCCATGTCGACCCGCAGGACGAGGCCGGCCCGTTCCGCCACCCAGACCAGGTCGTCGCCGGGGGCCACCGCCATGTCGATGGGCTCGTCGAGTGTCATCACCCCATGGACGCCCACATCGGCGGCGAACATGTTCCCGTCGGGCCGCGGTCCGTCCTGTTCCTGGCCAGGATCCGTCGACTCGGGCCCGCCGGTGCGCGCTGAGGCCTACCGTCCCGGTCGGCACGGTAGGCCTCGGGTCGGTGAGCACGTCATCGGCGGCGCACCCGCCCGCAGCAACTGCAATGGCAGCGATCGCAGCGCCCATCCACAGCAGGCAGAGCCGATGGTTCGCGGCCCTTGCCGGTATGCCCCTCATGTCTTGTGACCCTCAGCTGACGGGCCGGATCAGGCCCTCCTGCACCACCGACGCCACCAGGCGGCCGTCGCGGGTGAACACCCGGCCGGTGGCCAGGCCCCTGGCGCCGCTCGCGGCCGGGGTGTGCTGGTCATACAGCAGCCACTCGTCGGCCCGGAACGGGCCGTGGAACCACATGGCGTGGTCGAGGCTGGCCATCATGATCCCCGGGTGTGCCGCGCTGGTGCCGTGGGGAGCCAGGGTGGTGTCCAGAAGGGTCAGGTCGCTCGCGTAGGTGAGCAGGCAGGTGTGCAGCACCGGGTCATCGCCGAGGGTGCCGTTGGCCCGCATCCACACTCTCTGGGTGGGCGGCAGCGGACCTCTGCGATCGAGCGGGCTCGTGGTCACATACCTGATGTCGAGAGCCATCATGCGGTCGGGATGGTCCCGGTCGGGGTTGGCGGCCCTGAGGCGCTCAGCACGGGACTCGAGGGTCTCGGGGGCGGGCACCTCGGGCATGGGCTCCAGGTGCTGGTAGCCGTTCTCGGCCACATGGAACGACGCCGCGAGCTGGAAGATGGCCCGGCCGTGCTGGATGGCGACCACCCGCCGGGTGGTGAACGATCGCCCGTCGCGGATGCGGTCCACGTCGTACAGCACCGGGGCCCTCGGGTCGCCGGCTCGCAGGAAGTAGGCGTGCAGCGAGTGCACCGAGCCGTGCTCCACCGTGCGGGCCGCGGCCACCAGCGCCTGGCCGGCCACCTGCCCGCCGAAGATCCGCTGCCGGTCGTCGTCGGGCGAACGGCCCCGGAAGATGTTGACCTCGATGGCCTCCAGGTCGAGCAGGGCCACCACGTTGTCCAGCGCGGTCTGCATCCGCCCATCATGCCCCGCAGTCGCCAGTCCGCGGTCGCCCGGCCGGTGGCAGCCTGCAATAGCCTGCGGTCCAGTGACCGCTTCGTCGATGTCCACGCTGCAGCGGCTGAGGGCCGAGCATGGTCTGAAGGCGCTGCGCTACTGCGGCGTGTCGGTGGTGAACGTGTCCGTCGGGGTCAGCGTTCTGGCGATCTGCCACGGGATCCTGGGATGGCCCGCGGTCGGAGCCAACCTCGCCGCCTGGATGGTCAGCACGGTTCCGGCCTACCTGCTCAGCCGGGCCTGGGTGTGGCAGCGCAGCGGCCCCCACCGGCTGACCGGCGAGGTGCTCACGTTCTGGATCATGGCGCTGATCGGGCTGGTCCTCTCGTCGCTCGCGGTGCGGGCCGTGGAGGAGTTCACTTCCGAGACCGTCTTCGTGGTCCTCGGGAATCTCGCCGCCTACGGGACGGTGTGGGTGGCCAAGTACGTCTTCCTCGACCGTGTCATGTGGCCACATGCCACGAAAGGATGAGCGGCGAGCGGGTCATGGGGCCGGTGTTGCGTAGGCGGGTCCGGCGGTGATGGACGGTCGGCTGCGCCGCGCCGCTGAAGCGGCCCGGGGCTTCATGCCCGCGGATGAGGGCCTGGCCCTGTACGAAGCCGCGGCCTCGATCGAGGCGGACGGCCCGATGCTGGAGGTGGGCAGCTACTGCGGCAAGTCGGCGGTGTATCTGGGCGCGGCGGCCCGAGAGGGGGGAAGGCTCCTGTTCTGCGTCGACCATCACCGTGGCTCCGAGGAGAACCAGGCCGGATGGGAGCACCACGATCCGGAGGTGGTGGACGCCGAGCTGGGCGTGATCGACACGCTGCCGTTCTTCCGCCGCACCATCGGCGATGCCGGCCTCGAGGACACGGTCGTCGCCGTGGTGGGCGACTCGCCCACGGTTGCGTCGCTGTGGGCCACACCGCTGGCCCTGGTGTTCATCGACGGCGGTCACGGTGCCGAGCCGGCCCACCGCGACTACGAGGGATGGTCGCCCCATGTGGCGCCGGGCGGCCTCCTCGCCATCCACGACGTGTTCGAGGATCCCGCCGACGGCGGGCGCCCTCCCTACGAGATCTGGTGCCGAGCGCTGGCCGACGGGCGCTTCACCGAACACTCGGTCACCGGCTCGCTGCGGGTCCTGCGGCGCATCGAGCCTGGCCTCCGGAGCGGGGATGGTTGACCCCTCGCGGGCGCGGCCCTCCGGCGAGCCCCCGAGGGTCCAGCGGCGATGGGCGCGAGCGATTGCGATCACCGCCGGTCTGGTCCTGCTCGCTTCAGGGTGCAGCGGCACCCGTTCGTCCGGATCCGCCCCACCTCCGGCAGACGCTGCTCCGGCAACGACCGAGACGACCGCTCCGACGGCGGCCCAGTCCACCTCCACGACGTCGACGACCTCCACGACAACCGCGCCGCCCACCACTACCGCGCCGCCCACCACTACCGCACCGGCCGAGGATCCGCCGGACGCGGTGCCATCGGAACCGGGGCCCATCGAGTGGGAGGACCTCCAGCGTCTCGCCATCGAGGTGTCGGGCGACACCGTGCAAATCGAGGGAGGCCAGGCCAGCGTGACCCACGGCGGCGCCTCGGCCGACACCTACACGCTGCAGGATCCCGTCGCCCGGGGCGACCTCGACGGCGACGGCGACGAGGACGTGGTTGCCCACATCGTCGGGCGCACGGCGGGAACCGGCGTCTTCCACTACATCGTGCCGGTGATCAACGACGAGGGCACGGCAGTGGCCCGACCGCCCGCATGGGTAGGCGACCGGATCGTCCTGGACTCCATCTCCGTGAGGGACGGGCTGATCGAGGTGTCTCTGTTCGACCGGGCGCCGGACGAGCCCTTCACGATCATCACCACCCACACCGTTCTGGAGATCGACGTGTCGGCCGGGGAGCCGCAGGTCACGGCGATCGGCACCCAGCCCATCGAGGACATGCCGATACCCGGGCCGGAGCGTCCCGTCATCGACGTCAGGTTCGATCCGGGCGCGGTCAGCGTCGTGCAGTCCGGGTCCATCGATTTCCGCGAGCGGCAGACCTACACCGTTCAGGCGTCCGAGGGCCAACCCTTAACGGCCACCCTCGACGCGCCCCCCGGTGTGTGGCTCGATGCCCGCCTCGACGATCTGGTAGTCACCTCGGCCCCACAGCGGTCACAGCTCGTGCAGACGGATCTTCCCGCCACCGGTCTGTGGCATGTGACGGTGATCTCGTCCCAAGCCGGGCAGGTCGACTACGAGTTGACCATCGAGGTGCTTCCGGTGGTCGAGACCAGCCCTGCGACGACAACGACGGCCCCGATCGTGCCACCGCCCCGGCCGGTCACGCCCGACGACGACGGCGCAGTCGTGTACCTCACCTTCGATGACGGCCCCCACGCCGAGTACACGCCCGAGTTGCTCGACGTGCTGGCCCGCCACGGTGCTCGGGCAACGTTCTTCGTTGTGGGACGGCTGGCGCAGGCCTATCCGGACATCATCCAGCGCATCGCTGCGGAGGGTCACACTCTCGCCAACCACACCTGGAGACATGAGGACTTGGCCGGCCTGTCCCGGGCGGCCTTCGACGAGACGGTCGGCCGGACCCAGACGATCCTGGCTGATCTCGCCACCCCGTGCCTGCGGCCGCCGTACGGGTCGGTCGGTCCCTCCACCAGGGATTGGGCCGCTGCCCACGGACTGGCCCTGGTGATGTGGGACACCAGCCCCCAGGACTGGCTCCGTCCCCCGCCCGAGGAGATCGCCGACCACATCGTGCAGTGGGCCCGGCCCGGAGTCGTCCTGCTGCTGCACGACGGCGGCGGCGACCGCTCCCGAACGGTGCAGGGCGTGGACATGGCTCTGGAGCGGCTGGCCGATCGGGGCCTCCGTTACGAGCCCATCTGTCGCTGACCGCCCGCCAGCAACCCGTCCCCGCGGTTCTCGACTTCCGGAGCGGCTAGGCTCCGGCGCGCCGACAGGCAGCGAAGCCGGTGAGAACCCGGCACTGTCCCGCAGCGGTGATGCTCGACGGCCCCGGCCGCCGAGACGAGTCCGATCGCCTGGCTGCCGGCATGACGATCCGACCCCTCGAGGTAAGGGGAGGCTCGTGCGGTGGCACTCCCGCTGCTCGGCCCCGAACTCGAGCAGAAGGGAGAGACTGATGACCACCACTTCAACCGGGCGGGCCCCGCTGCGGGCCAAGCTCCTGCTGCTACTGCTCGCGATGGCCATTGTGACGGCCGCGTGCAGCGGTACCCCGGACGACGCACAGGGCGCAGGCCAGCGGATCGTGTCGATCTCCCCGACGGCGACCGAGATGGTGTTCGCCATCGGCGCGGGCGACCGGGTCGTGGCCGTCGACCAGTTCTCGTACTACCCCGAGGAGGCCCCGGTCACCGATCTCGACGGCTGGAACCCCAACATCGAGGCCATCGCCTCCTACGACCCCGATCTGGTGTTGATGCAGACCAGCGGCGACGTGGGCGCGAGCCTCGAGGCCCTCGGCATCGAGGTTTGGGCCCATGACGCGCCCTTCGCGTTCGAGGATGTCTACGTCCAGATCGAGTCGCTCGGCGAGATCACCGGACAGGACGCCGAGGCCGCCGCGTTGGTCACCGACATGCGGTCCCGGATAGACGAGCTGGTCGCGGCGGCGCCGGACGCGTCCGGGCTCACCTACTACCACGAGCTCGACAACACGCTCTACACCGTCACCAGCGGAACCTTCATCGGACAGGTCTACGGCCTGTTCGGGCTGGCCAACGTGGCCGACCCCGTCGACGCCGACGGCAGCGCCTGGGGCTACCCGCAGCTCAGTGACGAGTACCTGGTGGACGCCGACCCCGGCATCATCTTCCTGGCCGACACCCTGTGCTGCGGCCAGGACGCTCAGACCGTGGCGGCCCGGCCCGGCTGGGACCAGCTGACCGCGGTGCGGGCCGGCCGGATCGTCGAGCTCGATGATGACATCGTGTCGCGCTGGGGCCCCCGTCTCGTGGACTTCGTCGCGGCCGTCTCAGGGGTGCTGGTGTCGGTCGGCGCCGCGGGCTGAGAGGCCGAGCAGGGGCCGTGACCGAGCCTCAGCCTGCCGGCGCCGCAGGGACGGCCCTGAAGGCCTCGGGGTTGCGACCCGTGTCGCTGATCGCGGGCCTGGTCGCAGTCTTGGTGGCGGTGATTGCCGGGCTGACGATCGGGCCGGTCCACATCGCCGCCCACCGGGTGGTCCTCCAGCTGCTGGACGCACTCCCAGGGGTCGCGCTCGACTCGGGCCTGAGCGACGCCCACGCGGCCATCGTGGAGCAGATCCGGCTGCCCCGGGTGGCGCTGGGGCTGCTGGTGGGGGCCACCCTGTCGATGAGCGGTGCGGCGTATCAGGGCGCGTTCCGCAACCCCCTGGCCGATCCCTACCTGCTGGGCATCGCGGCCGGGGCCGGGCTCGGGGCCACCATCGCCATCACCAGCAACCTCGGCGACGGCGCCGGCGCGCTCGACCCGGTGCCGCTGGCCGCCTTCGCGGGCGCGCTCATCTCGGTGACGGTGTCGTACGCGGCCGGTCACCTCGGGGGCCGCTCCACCGCGTCGCTGATCCTGGCCGGGATCGCGGTGGCCAGCTTCCTGACCGCCTGCCAGACCTATGTGCTGCAGGCCAACAGCGACGCCTTCCGCCAGATCTTCGCCTGGATCCTGGGCCGCATCGCCACCTCGGGATGGTCTGAGCCGGTGCTGATGCTGCCCTACTTCGTGGTGACCGCCGCGGTGGTGCTGCGCTATCGCCGGGCCCTCGACGTGCTCGCGGTGGGGGACGAGGAGGCCGCCGCGCTCGGGCTGGAACCCCGGCGGGTGCGGATGATCGTGGTGCTGGCCGCGTCGCTGGGCGCGGCTGCGGCGGTCTCGGTGAGCGGGCTCATCGGCTTCGTCGGGATCATCGTGCCCCACGCCGTGAGACTCGCCTTCGGCACCAGCAACCGGGCCGTGCTGCCCCTGTCGGTGCTGTTCGGGGGGGCGTTCATGGTGCTGGCCGATCTGGCCGCCCGCACCGCGCTGGCCCCTGCCGAGCTGCCGATCGGCGTGGTGACCGCGTTCCTGGGCGCCCCGTTCTTCGTGCTTGTGCTGAGGACCAGCCGCCGGGAGATCTGGTGACCGCGGCGGTGAGCGTGCGGGCGCTGGACGTCACTCTCGACGGCACCCATGTGCTTCGCGGCATCGACCTGGCCGCGTCGGCGGGCGAGTGGGTGAACGTCATCGGACCCAACGGCGCGGGCAAGACCACGCTGCTTCGGGCCCTTCTCGGGCTGGTGCCCTTCAACGGCGAGATCGACATCGACGGGCTCACCGACCAGCACCGCCGCGCGGCCCGGGCCCGCAAGCTGGCCTACGTCCCGCAGACTCCGGTGATCCCTCCCGGAATGCTGGTGGCCGACTACGTGCTGCTCGGCCGCACCCCCCACCGGGGCGTGTTCGCGGCCGAGACCGCCCACGACCGCATGATCGCGGTCGAGACCCTCCAACGCCTCGACCTGGGCGGCTTCGAAGAGCGGGCGGTGCAGTCGCTGTCGGGCGGTGAGCGTCAGCGGGCCGTCCTGGCCCGAGCCCTGGCCCAGCAGGCCGATGTGCTGCTGCTCGATGAGCCCACCACCGCCCTCGACCTGGGCCACCAGCAGGACGTGCTCGAGTTGGTGGACGCCCTGCGCCGCGAGCGCGGGCTGACCGTGATCGCCACCCTGCACGACCTGACTCTCGCGGCCCGCTACGGCGACCGCATCGCCATACTTGCCCAGGGGAAGGTCGCCCAGACGGGCCCGCCCACGGAGGTGCTCACCGTGCAGAACATCGCGGCACACTTCGGAGCGACCGTTCGCATCGTCGACGATCCCGAGGGTCCCGTGATCGTGCCCATCACCGCGGCGGGCCGTTCGCAGTCCGGTACCGAGCCGGGAACCCAGAATGGAGACCAGCCATGACCACCCCCGACGCCCCGCTCACGGAGGATCCCCGCCCGGGTGGGATGCGCACCGCCAGGAGCCTGGTGGTGGTCAACACCGGCGACGGCAAGGGCAAGTCGTCGGCCGCGTTCGGCACCGCGCTGCGGGCCAGGGCGAGGGGCTGGCCGGTGGCCGTGGTGCAGTTCCTGAAGTCCGATGACTGGGTGACCGGCGAGCAGTTGATGGCTGAGCCGCTGGGCATCGACTTCTGGTCGCTGGGCGAGGGCTTCACCTGGGACAGTGACGACCTGACCCGCGACGAGGCCGAGGCTCGCGAGGCGTGGAGCCACGGCAAGGCGCTGGTGGAGGCGGGCCAGCACCGGCTGGTGGTCTTCGACGAGATCACCTACCCCCTCAACTGGGGATGGATCGACGCCGCGGAGGTGGAGGCCACGTTCCGTGCCCGCCCCGAGCAGGTGTCGCTGGTGCTGACCGGGCGCGACGCGCCCGCCTGGATGATCGAGATGGCCGACACCGTCACCGAGATGATCAAGACCAAGCACGCCTACGACTCCGGGATCGTGGCCAAGAAGGGCATCGACTACTGATGCAGCCTTGCCGGGACTGCCCACGGCTGGTCCTGGCCCTGATCCGGCTGGTCGGCGATCAGGGGCGGGGGCTGTGGACCCGGCCGAAGGTGTAGGCGTCGGGCCAGCCGCGGCCGGCGAGGCTCTGCTCCTGGCGGTCGATGATGTCGGGTAGGTCCTCGGGCTGCCAGCCCTCGACCAGGTTCTCGCCGAGCAGGTCGAACACCGGCCGTTGCAGCTCGGTGAGCAGCTGCAGGCTGTAGGCGATGCGGCCGTTCAGTAGGTCCGGGTCCCCGGTGCAGAGAGCCACCGCCGCCTCCGCCATCGTCTCCATCGGCTCGAACATCACGCCCTCGACCCAGCCGGCGGCGACCAGCGAGGGTGTGGCGATGGCGCCCTGCGGGGCGAGGGCGTTGACCGCGATGCCCTGGCCCTCGCACTCGCTGGCCACCGACACTGTGAGCCGGTTCAGGGCGGCCTTGGTCGCGCCGTACATAGCACCCGCCTTGGATGGCTTGTTGGCCGGGAACGGCGACCCGGGCGGGAGTTCGGCCGAGAACGTGGTGATGTTCAGGATCGCGCCCCGGCCGCGCTCGCGCATCGCACCGATCACCTCGGCGGTCAGCAGCCACGGCGCCCACAGGTTCACCTGCAGCGCCCGTTCCAGGCGCTCCGCGGGCACCGACTCGAAGGGCCCGTAGCCGCCGACGGCCGCGTTGTTGACCAGGATGTCGATGGGGCCGAGCGCGGCCTCGGTCCGCTCCACCAGCTTTGTGCGGGCACCGTGGGGGTCGCTGAGATCCGACGGCAGCACCACGCACTGGCCGCCGATCTCGCGGATCCGGTCGCAGGTCGCCTCGAGGCCGTCGACGCTCCGGGCCGTGATCGCCACCCGGGCCCCCTCGGCCGCGAGGCGCAGCGCCATGGCGGTGCCGGTGCCCCCCTTGCTGGCGCCCGTAACCAGCGCCACCTGCCCTTCGCAGACCTGTCGAGACATCAGGCCTCCTTCCGTGTGACATACGGCACGTCGGGTATCGACTGACTCTTACCTGGTGACGGTTAGTCTCGCCGCAGTCGGCCCCGGCAGCTAGGAGGCAGCCATGCGAAGCCACGAAATCGACTACCAGATC
Organism: Acidimicrobiia bacterium; assembly: GCA_022820805.1. Taxonomy (GTDB): domain Bacteria; phylum Actinomycetota; class Acidimicrobiia; order Acidimicrobiales; family Aldehydirespiratoraceae; genus Aldehydirespirator. Next base: position 5,739 of record JAJEEV010000048.1, on the reverse strand, counting down.
TACGGCGACGACCTCCAGTTCGTGGAGATCGAACTGGACCCCGGCGAGGTCGTCGTCGCCGAGGCCGGCGCCATGATGTACATGGAGCAGGGCATCACCTTCGAGGCCAAGATGGGCGACGGCTCCGATCCCGACCAGGGCACGTGGGGCAAGCTCAAATCGGCGGCCAAGCGAGGCGTTACCGGCGAGGGTCTGTTCATGACCCACTTCATGAACAGCGCCCCCCAGGGCAAGCAGCGGGTGGCCATGGCCGCCCCCTATCCCGGCAAGATCCTGCCCATCAACCTGGCCGCAGCCGGCGGGCAGCTTGTGGCCCAGAAGGACGCGTTCCTGTGCGCAGCGTCAGGGACCAAGCTCGACATCGTCTTCAACCGCAAATTCGGCACCGGCCTGTTCGGCGGGGAGGGCTTCATCCTGCAGTCCATCTCCGGTGACGGCCTGGCCTTCATGCACGCGGGCGGCACCATCGTCGAGAAGCAGCTACAGGGCGAGACCATGCGCGTGGACACCGGCTGCATCGTGGCCTTCCAGCCTCAGATCCAGTACTCCATCGAGCGGGCCGGCAACCTGAAGTCGATGGTGTTCGGCGGTGAGGGCCTGTTCCTGGCCACCCTCACCGGCGTGGGCCGGGTGTGGCTCCAGTCGCTGCCGTTCAACCGGCTCGCCGACCGGGTCATGGCCAACATCCGGCCAGGCGGATCTCAGGGCGAGGGTTCGGTCATCGGCGGCCTGTCGAGCGTGTTCGAACGGCGCTAGCACCCGGCGCTGGGCTCGCTGCCGGATCGGCAGGGGTCAGGCGATCGGGATGTCGAAGGAGCCGAGTGGGCCGAAGTCGAAACGGAACTCGTCGCCCGGCGCCACCTCCATAGGGCGGGTGAACGAGCCCGACAGGATCACCTCGCCCGACCGCAGCGCGAGCCCCTGCTCGGCGTAGCGGCGGGCGAGCCAGACGATGCCATTGGCGGGATGGTCGAGCACCCCAGCGGCCAGACCGGTCTCCTCGACGATGCCGTTGCGGTAGGCGATGGCACCCACCCAGCGCAGGTCCAGGTCGCGGGGCCCGACCGGGAGGCCGCCCACAACGATGCCCGCGTCGGCGGCGTTGTCGGCGACGGTGTCCACCACCGTGCGGGTGCGGCCGGTCGCGGGATCGGTGCGGGGGGTGCGCGACGCGATCATCTCCACCGCCGCGGTCACATGGTCGGTGGCGTCGAGCACGTCGTCGACGCTGAGGTCGGCGCCGTAGAGATCGTCAGCCAGCACGAAGGCCAGCTCCACCTCGAGGCGCAGGTCGCAGAAGTCGGCGGCTGTGACGGGCTCACCGGCGGGGAACACCATGGCGTCGGTGAGGAAGCCCGAGTCGGGGGTGGCGATGCTCATGGCCTGCTGCATGGCCCGGCTGGTGAGACCGATCTTGTGGCCGACGACCTGCTCGCCCCGGGCCAGCCGGATCTCCAGCCACGCGGCCTGCACCCGGTAGGCCTCGTCGATGGTCATGTGCGGGTAGACGCTCGTCGTCTGGCGAACCTGCCTGCGGTCGCGCTCGGCGGTGTCGAGCAGCTCGGCCTCAGCGCGGATCTCGGCGTCGGTCAATCCGGCCGCCCCCGGCTTGGAGGCGGCGGTCATCTGGTGCCACCGTCATCGCGCCGGCAGCTCACGGGATGAGCAGGATCTTGCCGGCCAGGCTGCGGCCCTGCAGGAGCCGGTGGGCCTCGGGCGCCTCGCCCAGCGGCAGCCGGGCCGCGATCCGCACGTCGAGGTCGCCAGCGGCGATCCAGCCGAACACCTCGGCGGTCCGGGCGTCGAGGGCCTCGCGGGTGGCGATGAAGTCCCAAAGCTTGGGCCGGGTCAGCCACAGCGACTTCCCCATCAGGTGCAGCGGCGCCTTGGGCTCCACCGCTCCCGAGGCGTTGCCGAAGGTCACCATCGACCCTCGCACGCGCAGCAGTTGCAGGCTGGCGTCGTACACCGCGGCGCCCACCCCGTCGTAGACCACGTCGATGGCCTCGGGACCGACCGCGGCCTCGACGCCGGCCACGAGGTCGGTGGTCGAGTAGTTCACGACATGGTCGGCCCCCGCGGCTCGGGCCAGCTCAACCTTGGCGTCGGACCCGACGGCGGCGACCACCTCCGCGCCACGCAGCTTGGCCATCTGCACGATCAGCCGTCCAGTGCCTCCCGCGCCGGCATGCACCAGGCACCGGTCCCCGGGACCGATCCGGGGGCAGTCGCTGACCAGGTAGTGGGCGGTGAGGCCCTGCACCCCGATGGCCGCGGCCACATCCAGATCCACGCCGTCGGGCACCTTGTAGGCCACCGCGGCGTTCACCGCGGCCTGTTCGGCGTAGGAGCCGACCGACCCGGCCCAGGCCACCCGGTCGCCGGGCGCGAAGCCATCGACCCCGGCGCCGGCCTCGAGCACGGTCCCGGACCCCTCCTGGCCCAGCACCAGCGGCAGCGGCATGTCGTAGAGGCCTGAGCGGTGATACGTGTCGATGAAGTTCACCCCGGCCGCGGCCACCTCCACCGTGATCTCGCCGTCGCCGGCTGCCGGGTTGGCCCGCTGCACCAGTTGCATCACCTCGGGATCGCCGGTCTCAGCAATCTGAACAGCCGCATTCGTTCCGCCCGCTGCCGTGGTCATGCTCGCGCCTCCTGCTCTAGGTCCGGCCCGAGGCTACGGTGTTTCCCGCTCTTGTTCGCTGCGCTCACGGGCCGCTCGGGCCACGGCCTCGCCCCGGTGGGCCGACCCGCATGTCTACTGGCTCGGCCTCTGGAGGGCCTGCTCGTCCTGCACGGGGTTTCTGAGGGTGCCGACTTCGGGGACGGTCACCTCCACGATGTCGCCGGGCTTGAGCCAGATGGGTGGATCGAAGCGGGCGCCGGCGCCGGTGGGGGTGCCGGTGAATATCACATCGCCGGCGTCGAGGCCGACGAAGGTGGACAGGTAGTGGATCTGGTAGTCGATCCCGAAGTGCATGTTGGTGGCCAGGTCGTCCTGGCGCAGCTCGCCGTTGACCCTGGTGGTGAGGTGAAGGTCGCCCAGATCGCCGATCTCGTCGAGGGTCACCAGCCATGGGCCGACCGACCCGCTGCGGTGCCAGTTCTTGCCCTGGGTCACGTTGAAGCGCCCGTGCCGGAGCCAGTCCCGGATGGTGCCCTCATTGCCGAGGCTCACCCCCGCGATGTGGCTGTGAGCCTGGTCCATGGGAATCCGGCGCCCGCCGGTGCCGATCACAACCACGATCTCGCCCTCGTAGTCGAACTGCTCGGACTCCGGCGGCCGCAGCAGAGGCTGTTCGTGGCCGACCAGGGTCTCGGGGAAGCGCACGAACACGCTCGGGTAGGCGTCGCGGCGCTCCTGGGCGTACTCGGCGCCCCGCCCGCCGTAGTTCACGCCGATGCAGATGATCTTGCCGGGGCGGGGGAGCAGGCGCTCGAAGACGATGTCGGCGATGTCGTGGTCGGCGGCGGAGGTCGCCCAGTGGGCCGCCTCCGCGACACGGCCCTGGGCGATCAGCTCGCCCAGGTCGGCTACACCCTCGGCACGGCCGCCGAGGTCGATGACGCCGGTGCCGTCGGGTGTGAGCAGCCCGAAGGAGGACGCTCCGTCGGCGGTGTAGCTGAGTAGACGCATCGATGTCCGTGGGGGATCGGCGAAGGGTCAGAACCGTACAATCGTGCCCGACGGAGCTGATCATGCCTCACATCATCATCGAGCATTCCGCCAACGTGGCCGAGGTGATCGACATCGACGCGCTGGTCGCCACGGTGCATGCTGCGGCCCTCGACGACGGTCTGCCGGCCCTCGATGCGCTCCGCACCCGGGCCGTGGCCCGCCAGCACTACCGGATCGCCGACGGCGACCCGGCCTACGGATTCGTGTACGTGACCGCCCGGATCGGTCCCGGCCGGGAGCCCGCGACCATCGAGCGGTTCCTGACCCGGCTCATCGACACCGTCGACGAGGCGCTGACACCGTCCCGGTCCGACCATCCTGTCGCCATCAGCGCCGAAGTGCAGTTGATCGACCCGACCATGCGCATCAACCGCAACCACGTCCGCACCCACCTCGCCCAGCCCGACTGGACCTAGCCTCGAAGGCCGGACAGGAGGCGCCCGAATGGCAGCAGTAGCCAGCTTCGAGGAGAACCTTGCCGCCGCCGGGCGGCATCTGGCTCGCTTCGCGGCCGAGCCGACCCTGCACCTGATCGGTGGTGAGGCGGCGGCCAGCACATCGGGGGAGACGTTCGCCAACGCTTCGCCCATTGACGGGATGCACCTGGGGGATGTGGCGGCTGGCGACTCGACCGACGTCGCGGCTGCGGCTGAGGCGGCCCGGGCGAGCTTCTCAGGATGGTCGGGCACGTCCGGCGAGCAGCGCAAGCGCATCCTGCATGCGGTGGCTGACGCCATCGAGGCCCGCGCCGGCGAGATCGCGGTGGTGGAGTCGGTCGACACCGGCCAGGCCATCCGGTTCATGTCGTCGGCCGCGCTGCGGGGGGCGGAGAACTTCCGGTTCTTCGCCGATCGGGCCCCGGCCGCCGCAGACGGGCTGGCCCTGCCGTCGGCGCACCACCTCAGCTACACCAGCCGGCGCGCCATCGGCCCGGTGGGGGTGATCACGCCGTGGAACACGCCGTTCATGCTGTCCACCTGGAAGATCGCACCGGCGCTGGCCGCCGGGTGCACGGTCGTGCACAAGCCGGCGGAGTGGAGCCCGCTCACCGCCTGCCTGCTGGCTGAGACCGCGCTGGAGGCGGGCCTGCCGCCCGGGGTGCTCAACGTGGTGCACGGCACCGGCGAGAGCGCCGGCCGCGCCCTCACCGAGCATCCCGACATCGCGGCCATCGCCTTCGTGGGCGAGTCGGCCACCGGCTCCGCCATCCAGGCCCAATCGGCGCCCACCCTGAAGCGGCTCCACTTCGAGCTCGGCGGCAAGAACCCGGTGGTCGTGTTCGACGACGCCGACCTCGACCGGGCCCTGGACGCAGTCGTGTTCATGATCTACAGCCTCAACGGCGAGCGCTGCACCAGCTCCAGCCGCCTGCTGGTGCAGCGCAGCATCCACGACGACTTCACCGAGCGCCTGGCGGCCAAGCTGCGGAACATCCGTGTGGGCCATCCCCTCGACCCCGCCACCGTCATCGGTCCGCTGATCCACCCCCGCCACTGCGACAAGGTGCGCAGCTACATCCAGTCGGCCGGAGCCGAGGGCGCCACCGTCGTGGAGGGCACGCCGTGGGCCGGCGCGCCGTCCGGGGGCAACTTCGTGGCTCCGGTGCTGTTCACCGGCGCTACCAACGACATGCGAATCGCTCAGGAGGAGATCTTCGGCCCGGCGCTGACCGCGATCGCCTTCGACGACGAGGCCGACGCGGTGGCGATCGCCAACGACACCGACTACGGGCTGGCCGCCTACGTCTGGACCGGTGACGTGGGCCGGGCCCATCGCGTGGCCGGCGCGGTGGATGCAGGCATGGTGTGGGTCAACTCGCAGAACGTCCGCCACCTGCCGACGCCCTTCGGGGGCACCAAGCGCAGCGGGATCGGGCGTGACGGCGGAGACTGGAGCTTCGACTTCTACATGGAGACCAAGAACGTGGCCGTCGCCCACGGCAGCCACACGATCCCCAAACTGGGAGGCTGAGACAATGCAGACACAGATGCTGATCGACGGACGCTGGCGCGACGGCGTCGACTCCGAGCGCATCGACGTGCTCGACCCGGCTACCGAGG
>JAJEEV010000001.1 GCA_022820805.1 Acidimicrobiia bacterium | reverse complement strand
GATCTCGTCGTAGTAGCGCTCCATGAACACCACCGCGTGCCGCTTGCTCAAAGGCCGAGCCGGTTTGAACGTGCCGTCGGTGTAACCCGTCGTCACCCCCACGGTGGCCGCCCACTCCACCGCCTCAAACGCGTAGTGGTCCGCCGGCACATCAGGAAAACGCTGACTCTGGGCAACTGCAGTCGCGGTCGACGCAGCGAGAACCGCCGCGACACTCGCGATGACAGTTGTAATGGCCCTGTTCTTCATAGGACGTTCCCCCCTTGCTTCCAGACTTCGGTGACCCACAACGACGAGCCGCCGACACCAGACGCTCTCCATCCAGTGACGGTCTGCTGCATGCTCACCGTCCTCACAGTCACGGTCCTCACAGTCCCGCACAATAGTCGTTCAAATGACGTCGTTGCTAGCTGTCTGAGGGGACCGAGTTCAAACGCGCCACCGAGCCCGCGCCCCGCACCACGCCGACCTCCCCCGCCGCCAGCATGGGCACCGACCATGCTGTCGATCGGCTCCGCGATCTTGTGCGCCGCGCTCTGCTGACGCGGGTGTGAGGTGGGTCCCTGATTTGATGTCTCGCCACTCGCGAGAAATCAGAGAATGAGGGCTTCGAGGTCGGCGTCAGACACCTTGACCTGCTCGTAGAGCGCATCCGCATCCTCGCCGTGGTTCTTCGCGGCGCGCTTAAACAGCTCCCACGGATCTTGTGGCTGAGGCGAACGAGGCCTCAACCAGAAGACACCAGTCTTCCCCGACTCGATGGCATTCACCGCAGGCCGCAGGTCCAGCAGCAGCGCCCCAGTCGCACGAATCGGATCGTGGCCCACACCCTCCACAGCAAAGATGTTCAACTTCGTCTTGAGAACGGCTGCCAACTCCTTGGGGTTGCGCAACATCTTGTAGTTCAAGGGTCACGAGACCCTCGAAATCGAGTTGCTTGAGAGCGATCAGCAGGTTCCGGTCATCAAGTTGCGTGAGCGCTTCGTCAATCGTGCGCAGCGGCAGCAATTCGATGTCCCCCATCCACGGCTCCAACTGTCCAAGGATCGGTTCAGGGAAGTTCTGATCCAGCGGTAGGCGCATCAGGCCGCGAGCGAGAATTCAAGTTTGATGGCCTCTTGGAAGATGCTGGCGTCGAAGCCGGGGTAGAGGGCTGCAATCTTCTCTGTATCCGCGATGTTGCGGTGCAGGGCTGCGGCGACCTGCGTAGTGATGCGGGAACCAGCGAGGTGAGGCTCGCCCGACACCCTGCCAGGAATGATCCGCAGGTGGGGACGCGGACGGACGAGGTCAGGCCCCCGACGCCCGTCGCCGTCGAAGGGACCGAGCAGGTCCAACATGCCAGCAATCGGTTGCTGACCATCAACGCCGAACACGTCGTCGTCTACTACGTAGATCTTTGCGGAAGAGTCGACCCGCAGCGGCGAGTCGGGGTAACTGGCGCTGTCATCCCAGATGTCCAGCCCGCGGCGCTCCAACTCTGCAAGTGCCTTGCGAACCTGCGGCATGGGGCTGGCGGCGATGTCGCTGCCCCGCCCCTCCTTGGGATGGCGGAGCCAATAGACGATGCGCAACGCCATGAGATCGGCGTAGGACCACAGGTTGATCCACGCGAAAGGACCGTGGCAGCCGACGCTCCTCCCATCGGACGTTCGCGCGGATCCGGTTAGGCCTGTCGAGCCCCAGGGGCAACCAGCGTGATGCCCCGCAAGCGCGGATTTTGTCTCTGACCGACGCGTCGTTCGACCGTGACCGGCCGTTCGGGGAGCCTTGCCGAGGTCACGCGGGCGGGGGGAGGGCCGCGCGTGCGTCGGCCGCCACCGTCTCCTCGTCGGCGCTCACGCAGTGGCCGTCGCGCACCACCACCTCGCCGGCCACAGTCACGAGCTGAGCCCTGTCCGACAGGCCGGTCATCAACAGACCGGCGACCGGATCGTGCACGCCCACCCGGTCCACCGACGTGATGTCCCAGGCGGCCAGATCGGCGGCGGCACCCGGTTCAAGGATGCCCAAGGCGGACCGCCCGATACAGCGAGCCGAGCCCCGAGTCGCCATCGCCAGCAGCTCGCGAACCGACAGCCATCGGTCAGGGTCGGCGCTCCCCAGGCGGTGGGCCAGAGCGGCCACCCGCAAGTCACCCAACTGGTTGCAGCCGTCGTTGGAGGCCGACCCGGTGGTGCCGAAACCCACCGTGCAGCCCGCCTCCAACCACTCCCGCACCGACGCCAGACCGAATCCCATGCGCAGGTCCGGAGCGATCAGGTGCACGAGTCCGACACCGGCAGCGGCATAGTCGGCCACCTCGGCGTGCGGAGCGTCCACCATGTGGGCCAGCCAGGTGGCATCGCGGTGCCAGCCGGCCTCGCCGATGAACTGCCACGGCGTCATGCCGTATCGCCGGCGGCAGAACTCGGTGTCGATCTGCTCGTAGAGATGGGTGTGCAGTCCCACCCCGGGATGCTCGGCCGCCAACTCGGCGAAGACGGCGTACAGCTCGGGTCGATCCACGTGCGGTCCGCACGGGGCCAGATGGATCCGGGTCCGTGCCAAGGGGTCGGGGTCGTGGTACTCGCTGATCAGCTCCAGGGAGTGGCGCACCACCTCGTCGATGGTCTGGCAGGTCTCGTCGGGCGCCATACCACCCTCGCTGAGGCCCATCGTCATGGTTCCCCGCCCGGCGTGCAGCCGGATCCCCACCTCGGTCGCCGCCTCGATGGTGGCCTCGATGTAGGGCGCCGTCACCCCGCCGGGGAAGAAGTAGTGCTGATCGGCGATGGTGGTCACCCCGCACAGCAGTGACTCCACCATTCCCGCACGGGCCAGCGCCGCAACCGACTCCGGGGTGAAGTGCCCTTCGCGCCACCACTGCATGCACAGTCGCCCCAGGCCTGAGAGCCACGGTTCGAGGGTGACCCGTTCCAGCTCGGCAATGCAGCGCAACCCCACCTGGTAGAGATGCTGGTGGGCGTTGACCATGCCCGGCAGCACCAGCATCCCCGAGGCATCCAGGACCTCCTCGTCTGCCTTGGGGTGCAGTCGTCCGATCTCCGCGATGCGCCCTCCGGAAATGCGCAGATCGACGCCCTGCAATTCGCGATCGTCGGCATCGAACGTCACCAGATGGGCGATCTCTCTCAACAGCAGGTCCGCCACGCCCGCCAGTCTGCCCCATGCTCGCTCGAGCACAAGCGTGGCCCAGCGCGCATGGGTGCGTTGGTGATCCGAAGATATTGTTGTTGTCACAACGATCTATGCCACGGCCACGGTCGCAGACCTCGAGACCGGAGTACGAATGAAGCCCATCTTCATTGCGCGCCCGCGTCGGTGGTGGCTGCTCGCCCTCGTGATCGCCTTGGCGCTGATGGCGGTGCTGCTGACGTTGACGCCGACTAGCGGTGAGGACAACGACGACGAGAGCTGGACCAACATCCAGCAGTCACAACTGTGATACCGCCCCGGCATGCGGCGGTCCTCGGTCGGGGCTGACTGACGGTCCTTCGGCCGGGGCTGACGCCGTGGCGCTGAGGCCCGCGCTACGGTCCCGGCGGTGGCCAGGACCCGATACGCCGCACTGTTGCGGGGAATCAACGTGGGCGGCAAGAACATCGTCCGCATGGCCGACCTGCGCGCCGCGTTCGAGGACGCCGGGTACGCCGCGGTCAGCACCTACATCCAGTCCGGCAACGTGCTGTTCGAGTCAGACATGGCGCCGGCCGAGTTGGAGGGCGCCATCGAGGCAATGCTGGACAGCAGGTTCGGACTGTCGCTGGTCGTGGTGGTGCGCTCTCACCGGCAGCTGCGAGACGTGGTCGACCGGGCACCCGATGGGTTCGGCGCCGCACCCGACGTTCATCACTCGGATGTGATCTTCCTGAAGGCGCCTCTGGCGAGCCGGCAGGCCCTGCGGGCCGTCGAGTTGCGCGAGGATGTCGACCAGGCGTGGCCCGGTGCCGGCGTGCTCTACTTCTCGCGCCTCAGCGAACGGCTGTCGCAGAGCCGGATGAGCCGGATCGCCGCCACCCCGAGCTACCAGAACATGACCATTCGCAACTGGAGGACGACGACCAGGCTGCTGAGCCTCCTCGACGAGCGGGCCGCCCGGTGAGCAAAGGGTGAGGTGGTGTCAATGACGCTTCAGACCGACGTGCAGGACATCCTCGACCGGGGAGTGACCGCCGGCGACGTCGTCGGTGCGGCCGCCCAGGTCGTCACCGGCGACGGCCTCCTCGCCGCCGCGGCCGCCGGGGACCGGTCCGCGGCACCGGCCGATGGCGGGCCGATGACGCTCGACACGGTCTGCTGGATCGCATCGATGACCAAGGCCATCACCGGCACCGCGGCCATGCAGCTCGTGGAGCGGGGCGAGCTCCACCTCGACGAGCCCGCATCGAGCATCCTGCCCGACCTCGCCGACGCGGGGGTGCTCGAGGGCTTCGACGGTGACGGGCAGCCGGTGGTGCGCCCGGCCCGGGGACAGATCACGCTTCGCCACCTGCTGACCCACACCGCCGGGTTCGGCTACCAGTACTGGAACGAGTCCCTGCTGCGCTACCACCGAGCCACCGGAACCGACTCGCTCACCAGCGGCGAGCTGGTGGCGACGACGACCGTGGCCGCGCTGTTCGATCCCGGGGAGCGCTGGATGTACGGGATCAACATCGACTACGTGGGCCGCATCGTGGAACAGGTCTCGGGCCAGCGGCTCGACCATTACTTCGACGAGCACATCCTCGGCCCGCTGGCCATGGACTCGACCGCCTTCAGCCTCAGCGACCAGATGCGGTCCCGCCTGTCGGCAGTCCATGTCCGGCAGCCGGACGGCACTCTTACCGCCAGAGACCTCCCCCGTTCGCCCGAGCCGGAGTTCCCCTCGGGCGGCGGCGGGCTCTACAGCACGGCCCGGGACTACTGCCGGTTCCTGCAGATGATCCTGGGCCGGGGCAGCCGCGACGGCGTGAGGGTCCTGCGCCCCTCCACGGTCGACCAGATGACGGCCAACCACATCGGGGACCTGCGGGTGGCCGCCCTGCGCTCGGCGATGCCCGAGCTGACCAACGACGCCGAGTTCTTCCCCGGGATCGCCAAGACCTGGGGCCTGACCTTCCAGATCAACGAGGAGCCGCTGCCCACCGGCCGCCCCGCCGGCGGGCTCATGTGGGCCGGCATAGCCAACACCTTCTTCTGGATCGACATGGACAACCAGGTCGCCGGCACCTACATGAGCCAGCAACTCCCGTTCGGCGACGCCCGGTCGTACCAGCTCTACCTCGACGTCGAGACGGCCGCTTACCGCAGTCTCTAGGTTGTGTCCGATTGCAGAATACGGAGACTTCTATTGTAGTAGCAATGATTCTTCATCTGAAATCTCGTATTCTCTCGAAACCTGATGTATGGCCTGTGGATGCTATTGTTTCCGGGCGTTATGGCCAGTTCCACCGACAGCATTGACCAGCCGGCGAGTCCGCGCCTTGCCGCAGTTGACGTTCCTGCACCGCCCCTCAGCGATGAGGGTGCATCCGGCGGCGGCGTTCGAGGCCCCCGCTCCCAGGAGGTGACCAGGCGCCTGCTGGACGCGGCCGTCGAGGTGTTCGGTGAGCGCGGCTACGAGGCGGCCCGAGTCCACGAGGTCGCCCGGCGCTGCGGGATGACCACCGGTGCCGTCTACTCGCGCTGGCCCACCAAGCTCGACCTGTTCCTCGCTGTGATCGAGTACGTGATACCCCAGAGAATGATCTTCATGGTCGTCGGGACAGACATGCCGGCCGTGGACAAGTTCGCCACCTTGGGTGCCAATCTCCTGTCGGCCAGTGGTCACAAGTTTCGAGACTTGATGCTCGAGGCGTTCGTGACTGCACGCCGCGACGAGTCGCTCGCCGAGATGGTCTCGAGGTCGCTCGACACGGAAGCCAGCACCTTGACGGCCATGGTCACCGAGGGCAAGGAGCTCGGGCTGATCGACCCGGCGCTGAGCACCGAAGCCATCGTGCTCTTCTGCCAAGCCCTGGGCCTGGGGACCCACCTCGCCGTCTCGATGGAATCGGATACCCGGCCGGCGCCGTCCACTGACGAGTGGAACGCCGTGATCGGCCGGATCATCGAATCTGTGGCCGCGCCGCGCTCAGAGGACCTTTAGAGCGCCCGCAAATAGGTGAGAGCCCGTCGCGTCGCAGCGGGATCATTCCCGCTCTTGTTCGCTGCGCTCACGGGCCGCTCGGGCCACGGCCTCGCGCCGTATGAGCCGCGTTGCTCCGCCTATTCGCTCGGCCTCTTAGCTCCGGTACTCACTGCCCCGGGTCCGGCACTACGGTTGGTCCCGCGAGAAAGGGCGAGTCGACCATGCACCGGAGCTGATGTGCGGATCGGGATCTCGCCGTTCGCCACGACACCCTCCACCACCCTCGAGCTGAGCCGGATGGCGGTGGAGGGAGGCCTCGACACGCTCTGGCTCGGCGACGGCTACCTCTCCAACCCCGACTTCGTGGGCTGGGCCGGCGCCATGGAGAGCCTCACCGAACTCGCCTGGCTGGCCGGGCACTTCCCCACCGCCCGCACCGGCATCGCCGCCGCCATCCTGCCGCTGCGCGACCCGGCCTGGCTCGCCAAGCAGGCCAACACCCTGCACCGGATGGCGGGCGGCGGCTTCGTGCTCGTCGTCACGCCCGGGTTCTGGGCCCACGATCTCGAGGCGGGGGGCATCGCCTTCAGCGACCGTGCGGCCGTCTTCGAGGACCGCCTGGCGGCACTCCGCCGGCTGCTGGGTGACGAGGCTCTGTCCCCCGGGCCCTCGAGCGCCGGTCCGCCGCCGGTGTGGCTCGCCGGGGCGGCCAGAACGATGACCAGGGCGGTGACGCTGGGGCTGCCCTTCCTGTCCTCACGGGCCACGCCCGAGGAACTCGCGCCGGTCGCCCGGCGGTTCTTCGACGCGGGCGGGGAGTTCCTGGCCCACCGGACCCGGCTCGAGCACGGCACCCACGACGTGACCGGGGACGTGGTCGAGTGGCATGCGACCACGGGCTCGGTGGACGAGATGGTCGACACCGTCGCCCGCTACCGCGAGCTGGGGGTGGGGGACCTCTCGATCATCCCCGGCCAGGACGACACCAGCTCCTTGCGAACGGTGGAGGTCCTCGCCTCCGAAGTGATGCCGCGACTGTGAGGCGGCCGGCGTCAGCGCTCGCCCGGAACAGCGCTCGTTGCCTCGTGCGTGGAGGTCATCACGCTTCGCAGCCCGAGGCCCATCACCACCCGGTTGATGTAGGCGTAGTAGGCGACCATGTTGTTGAGATCGAGAATGTCGAGGTCGCCGAGCCCGTGCTCGCGCAGCGAATCGAGATCGTCCTCGACCACCGCGGCGGGCGACTGGCTGAGCTTGGCCGCATAGGCGCAGATCGCGTCGAAGCGGCCGTCGCCGGTGTTCACACTCCCCGGATCGGCGTCGATCGCGTCGAGCACGGCGGTGGCGAGACCGAGCGACTCGAGCTTGAGACGCAGCCCCGACGCGCAGTGGTCAGTGCCGTTCAGTCGCGACGTGACGAGGGCGGCCGACTGGCGCTCGATCGCGCTGAGCTGGGACGGGCAGTGCTCGACGGCCCGGTAGAGCCGGAGCCGCTCCTCGACGATCGGCGGGTACAGGCTCCCGAGCATCGTGAACTCGGCCGGCTCCCCCAGCGCGGCCGCCTGCCAGTCGTAGGCCTCGCGCAACCGGCCGTCGGCATCGGACCACGAGACGGTGTCGATCCAGGCCATGGCCGCGATGGTAGGCCGGCACCGTGAGCGGCGAAACCGTGCGGGGCCGCACCGCTGCTGGTGACACCATGCCCGCCGTCGGCGTGTGGGTGTTCCCCGACGCGCCCGCGCCCGAGTTGGTCGACCTGGCCCGTCAAGTCGAGGGGCTCGGCCTGGACGAGTTGTGGGTGGGCGACGAGGGGCCGGCACGAGACCCCTTCACGGTGCTCGCCGCCGCCGCGGTCGTCACCGACCGCATCCGGCTGGCCACCGGCATCACCAACCCGTACGTGCGCCATCCCGGCGTGACCGCCGCGAGCATGCTCACCATCCACGAGCTCAGCGGCGGCCGGGCGGTCCTCGGGGTGGGAGCCGGGGGCCAGATGTCGCTGGCACCGTTGGGCCTTCAGGCCTCCCGGCCGGTGCAGCGCATGAGCGAGTTCCTCGACATCGCCCGGGCGGTCGCCGCCGGGGAGCCCGCGGCCGGATACTCGCCCCCCGACGTGGCGGTCACCGAAGCGGCCGCCGGCGGGCCGCTGCCGGTGTTCATAGGAGCCCGCGGCCCCCGCCTGAACCGGCTGGCGTCGCAGCGGGCCGACGGTGCCTTCGTGTCCGGCATGCCCCCGTTCCGCTACCGGTCCGTGATCCGCTGGGCCCGCTCGGTGCGCTCGATCGACATCGCGCTGTACCCGAGCGTGGCCTTCACCGCCGAGGCGGTGGAGCGGCACCGGGCCGAGATGATCTGGGGGCTGCTCGACACGCCGCCGGAAGTGCGGGACGAACTCGGGCTCGACGCCGCTGCGGTTAATGCCGCGGCCCAGGCGGTGAGGGACGGCGACCCCGAACCGGCACGGCGGCTGGTGGACGACGCGGTGCTCGAACGGGTGATGCTGGTGGGAGCGCCGTCGGTGGTGGGCTCCAGACTGGCCGCACTGGTGCGGGAGCATCGACCGGCGAGCATCGGCCTGGCCCTGGTCCAGGACGACCTGAGCGAGGGCGTGGACCACGCGGCCGAGGCGTTCGCAGCCATGGCTGCCGAGCTGGGAGGCGACTGATGGTCGGCGTGATCAACCACGTGCCCAACCCCGACGTCGGCCAAGCGGTGGCCCTCGCCCAGGCGGCCGAGGGGGCCGGGGCCCAGTGGATCGGCGTCGCCGATGCCTTCTGGTGGCGCGACGTCTGGCTGCTGCTCGGCCAGGTCGCCGCCGGCACGGAGCGAATCGAGCTCGGACCGGCCATGACCAATCCCTACATGCGCCATCGGTTCCATCTCGCCGCGGCGCTGGCCACGCTGCAGGAGATGGCGCCCCGGCGCGTCTTCTGCGGCATCGCGGCGGGCGGATCGGAGGTCACCGCCGCGGCCGGGATCTCCAGGCGCGACGCGGCCGCGATGGTCACCGAGCTCGTGGGCTTCCTTCGCGATGTCGCCGGCAGCGGGACACTCGACGCGGCCTCCGGCCGGGGACTCGACATCGACCTCGATCCGGTCCCGGTCCTGATGGCGGGACGGGGCGACCAGATGTTGCGGGCAGCCGGCGCCCTGGCCGACCGGGTCCTGCTGTGGGCCATCCCGGCGTCGGACCTCCGGCGTTCCGTGTCGATCATCGGTGACGGCGCCGCCAGCCGGCGCCGGCCGCCGGAGCTGATCTGGGCGCCGCTGGTCCGCCACGCCGACGCCCCTCGGGCATCGATCATGCACGTCGCCGTCTACGCGTCGCTCAACACTGCCGCGGCTGTGCGCCAGGGGTGGGGCCTCGACGGCGGCCGGGTCGGCGCCATCCGGGAACAGCTCGTGCGGGGCGACACGGCAGCGGCCGGAGCCCTGGTCCCGGCGGCCGCGCTCGAGGATCTGGTCTTCGAGAGTCCTGATCCCGCACCGATCGCGGCCATCGCCCGCGAGCTGGGGGTGTCGTCGCTGGCGGTGCCCGGATTCTCCCCGGCCACGGTCAGCGACCACGTCGGCTGGGCCGCATCGGTAGAAGCCCGGCTCACCTAAGGAGTCCCACTCCTCGGGGGACATTCCCAGCCGTCGCGTACGAGTTGTACTCGTAGGTACTACTAACACTTGAATAAAACGGCACATACTACTACTGTCACGAAAACCGAGGCTTGCGTCGTTTTCTCCGGCGGGAGTTGCGCAGCGGGCCCGGCCAGTCCATTGAGAAAACGAGGCCACGGCCTCACAACTGGAGGGAAAATGTTCAAGACAAGATCATTGGTCGCAGCATTGGTGGCGTTCGCGTTGCTGGCATCGGCCTGCGGCGACGACGAGGAGGCGCCGACCACCGAAGAAGCCCCCGAAGCGGCCACCGACGCAGCGCCGTCGGACACCGAGGAGCAGGAGGCGGACACTGCAGCGGAGCCCGAGGCCGCTCCGGCGACGGACTCCTCCGAGCCGATCCGGATCCCGTTGCACAACTGGTCGAGCCAGCTCGTGGGCGCCGAAGTGGTCGGCGGCATCCTCGAGGAGGCCGGGTTCTCCGTCGAGTACGTGCCATCTGACAGCCAGGTCGTGTACCAGTC
>JAJEEV010000043.1 GCA_022820805.1 Acidimicrobiia bacterium | reverse complement strand
CACAACCACCAGCGGCTGCACACCCATCTCGGCGACGTCCCGCCGACAGAGTTCGAGGCGGCCTACGCTGCCCGAAGACCCGACCAACAAACGGTTGGAAACCAATAAACCGACCCTCCAAGAAAGCCAGGGCGGTTCACGCCGCGCGGGCTTCGGGCAGAGATGGCCGAGATGAAGGCTGCACTCGAAGCCGAGCTAAGCGAGCTGCGCAAGCAGGTGGCGGCAGCAAAGAAGGAGGCCGCGGCACTTCCGATCGAGGCGCACGACTGGTCCGAGGCCGACACTCGCCGCTACAAGATTGATGCGCTACTGGCCGAAGCAGGTTGGACCAACCTCGTCGAGGGTCGCGACATCGAGTACGAGGTGCACGGGATGCCCTCGGGTTCTGGAGTCGGCTATGTCGACTACGTGCTGTGGGGCGACGACGGTTTGCCGCTAGCAGTGGTCGAGGCCAAGAAGGCCCTCAAGAGTCCGCAGGTGGGCCAACAGCAGGCCAGGCTCTATGCGGATTGCCTCGAAGCCGAGACCGGTCAGCGGCCGGTGGTGTTCTACAGCAACGGCTATGAGCACTGGCTCTGGGACGACACCCGGTATCCGGCCCGGCCGGTGCAGGGCTTCTACACGAGCGACGAGCTTGCCCTGCTCATCCAGCGGCGCGCCACCTGCGAGTCTCTGCCATCGCTGCCGGTGACGAGACAGATCGTGGAGCGCCACTACCAGTTGCGTGCGATCAGTGCCATCGCGGAGCACTTCGACACCGACAAGCAGCGCAAGGCGCTGCTCGTGATGGCCACAGGCGCGGGCAAGACCCGCACGGTGATCGCGCTCGTGGATCTATTGATGCGGGCGGGATGGGTGAAGCGGGTGTTGTTCCTGGCTGATCGGACGGCGCTGGTGAACCAGGCGGTGAACGCTTTCAAGGCCCACCTGCCGGATTCGGCGCCGGTCAACCTGGTCACCGAGGGCGACGAGGAGGGCCGGGTGTACGTGTCGACCTATCAGACGATGGTCGGTAAGATCGACGAGTACAGGCCCGACGGCACCCGCCGATTCGGTGCCGGGTACTTCGATCTGGTGGTGATCGACGAGGCCCACCGATCGGTGTACCGCAAGTACAGGGGCATCTTCGACTATTTCGACTCGCTGCTCATCGGCTTGACAGCTACGCCGAAGGACGAGGTCGACAAGAACACCTACGACCTGTTCGACCTCGAGACCGGCGTGCCCACCGACGCCTACTCGCTCGACGAGGCCATCAGGGACGGTTACCTCGTGAAGCCCAGGGGCGTGTCCGTGCCGCTGAAGTTCATGCGCGAAGGCATCCGCTACGACCAGCTCCCCGAGGACGAGCAGGGACAGTGGGACGAACTGGACTGGGGCGAGGACGACGAAGGCAGCCCAGTCGAACCGCCCGACGAGGTCGACGCCGCGGAGCTCAACAAGTGGCTCTTCAACGAGGACACCGTCGACCGGGTGCTGCAGCACCTCATGACCGAGGGCATCAAGGTGGCCGGCGGCGACCGGCTCGGCAAGACGATCATCTTCGCCAAGAACCAGCTCCACGCCGACTACATCAAGCAGCGGTTCGACGCCAACTACCCGGCGCTCAACGCCGGGAACTTCGCAAGGGTGATCACCCACCAGGTCCAATACGGCCAGAGCCTGATCGACGACTTCTCCAACATGGACAAGGCGCCCCACATCGCCATCAGCGTCGACATGCTCGACACCGGCATCGACATTCCCGAGGTCGTCAACCTCGTGTTCTTCAAGCTGGTGCGGTCCAAGACCAAGTTCTGGCAGATGCTCGGACGGGGCACCCGCCTGTGCGAGGACCTATTCGGGCCAGGCGACGACAAGGCCGGCTTCAACGTGTTCGACTTCTGCCAGAACCTCGAGTACTTCAGCGAGCCGCTTGAGGCGGCGGAGCCGTCGGGCGGGGCGCCGCTCAGCGAGATCATCTTCAGCACCCGCCTCGAGCTGCTGAATGCCCTCGACGGCATCGAGAGCCTCGGCGACGAGCGAGCCGAGATAGCCGCCACACTGCGCCAGACGGTGGCGTCGATGAACCCGGACAACTTCCTCGTGCGTCCCCATCTCGAACTCGTCGAACGATTCCGTACTTCCGAAGCGTGGCAAGACATCACGCTCAAGGACCTAGCGGCGCTCAACGAGCGTGTCGCCAAACTGCCGGACCAGCTCGATCCCGACGACGAGGACGCCAAGCGCTTCGATGTGGTGATGCTGAACGCCCAACTGCGCCTCCTCCGACAGGAGCCGTTCGAACGGCAACGCAAACGTGTCATCCGACTGGCCTCGGCCCTAGAGGACCTCGGTACCTCCATCCCTTCGGTCGCAGCGCAGATGGAGCTGATCCAGGCCATCCAGACCGACGAGTGGTGGGTCGATGTCAGCTACGCGATGCTCGAAGACGCCCGCAAACGGCTCCGCAGCATCGTGCAGCTCATAGAGCGCATCCACAAGACGCCGCTCTACTCCGACTTCACCGACCTACTCGGCGACAGCACCGAAATCGAGATCCCCGGCACTGGCGGCACAGTCGGCAGCTCCGACTTCGCGCAGTTCCGCAAGAAGGCCCAGCGTTTCCTCGCCGACAACCTCGCCGACGAGATCGTGGCCAAGGTCCGCAGCGGCGAACCGCTAAAGGCCGCCGACATGGACGAACTCCAGCGTGTGCTGGTCGCCGCCGGGATCGGCGACACCGACACCTTCGCCCAAGCCTCCGAACGTGCCGGCAGCTTCGGGCTGTTCGTCCGCAGCCTGGTCGGCCTCGACCGAGCCGCAGCCAAGCAAGCCTTCAACAGGTTCCTCGACGACAAGCAGTACAGCAGCAACCAGATCAGGTTCGTCGACTTGGTTATCGACTATCTCACCGAGCATGGCACCATCGACCCCGGCCGCGTCTACGACTCGCCCTTCACCTCTGTCGCCCCCGAAGGCCCCGAGACCATCTTCGTCGAGGGCGACCTCGACGACTTCTTCGAAATCGTCCGACGCCTCCACGACGCGGCCGTCGCCTGATGGAGGTCAACATTTTCGGCACGAGTTGACATAGCGCGGGGGCGTCGGCCCCGCGGCCAGGGGAGCCCTTTAGGCTGGCAGGTGTGAGTGGGGTGACGATCACCGCCAGCGACGAGGCTCTGTCGGCCGTCAAGTACGACGCCGACGGGCTGGTGCCCGCCATCGTGCAGGACGCCTCCACCCGGGCCGTGCTGATGATGGCCTGGATGAGCGCCGAGACCCTGGCCCTGACCCTGGCCGAGGGCCGGACAGTGTTCTGGAGCCGCTCCCGCCGGGAGGTGTGGCGCAAGGGCGAGACCTCCGGCGAGCGGCAGTGGGTGCGGGAGGCCTACTACGACTGCGACGGCGACACGCTGCTGTTCGTCGTGGACCAGGACGGCGACGGCGCCTGCCACACCGGGAGGTACTCGTGCTTCTTCCGGGCCTTCGACGGCTCTTCTCCCGCTGACGGTGGCTGACAGCCGGGCCGGGTCGATGCACCAGCCCGCGCCCGAGGAGTTCCGCGAGCTGGCCCGCTCCTACCGGGTGGTCCCGGTGTGGCGGGACGCGCTGGCCGACCTGACCACCCCGGTGGCCGCCTTCGCCCGCGTGGTCGGGCCCGGAGACGGCTTCCTGCTCGAGTCGGTGGAGCATGGCGAACGCTGGAGCCGCTGGTCGTTCATGGGCCGCAACCCCATCGCGACGCTGGTGGCCCGCGGTCCCACGGTGGAGGTGACCGGCCATCTCGGGGTCGACATTCCCCGCGATCGGGGAATGCTCGCCGCGCTGGAGGTGCTGCTCGACCATTACCGGGCCCCGTCTATAGCGGGGCTGCCGCCGTTGCATGGCGGCCTGGTCGGGTTCCTCGGATACGACGTGGTGCGCGAGGTGGAGCACCTGCCCGACGTTCCCGTCGACGACTCGGGACACCCCGACGCGGTGATGTCCATGATCGGCGAGCTGGCCGTGTACGACCACTGGCGCCAGCGGGCGACCCTCATCTCCAACGTGCTGGTTCCCCCCGGCGCCGACGACCGGCTCATCGACCGCCTCTACTACGAGGCGGTGCTGCGGGTCGAGGCAATCGCGGCCGACGGCGCCAAGCCCCTCGACGAGCCCCTGGTGGCGCCGCCCGAACCCGCCGGCGAGGCGACGCGCGAGTCGGTGGAGACCACCTCCACCATGGGGTTGGAGCTGTACTCCCAGGCGGTCGAGACGGCCCGCGAGCACATCTTCGCCGGCGACGTGTTCCAGGTGGTGCTCTCCCAGCGCTTCGACTTCGACCTGGACGCCGACGCCTTCGACGCCTACCGGGTGCTGCGCCAGGTCAACCCCAGCCCCTACATGTACTTCCTGCGCCACGAGGGCCTCGAGGTGGTCGGCGGGTCGCCCGAGCCGATGGTGAAGCTCCTCGACGGCAAGGTCATCAGCCGGCCCATCGCGGGCACCAGGCGCCGGGGCCGCACCGACGCCGAGGACCGCCGCCTGGCCGCCGAGCTGGCAGAGCACCCCAAGGAGGTTGCCGAGCACGTGATGCTCGTCGACCTGGCCCGCAACGACGTCGGCAGGGTGGTGGACTTCGGAACCCTGAACCTCGACGAGATGATGACTCTGGAGCACTACAGCCACGTCATGCACCTCACATCGCAGGTGTCGGGACGACTGGCCGACGGTGCCACGCCCATCGACGTGCTCCGGGCCACACTGCCCGCGGGGACCGTCTCGGGAGCCCCGAAGGTTCGGGCCATGGAGATCATCGACGAACTCGAGCCGGTCAAGCGCGGCCCCTACGCGGGCGTGGTCGGCTACCTCGACTTCTCGGGCAACATCGACACCGCCATCACCATCCGCACCATGCTGGTCCGCGACGGCCGGGCCTCGGTGCAGGCCGGCGCGGGCATCGTCGCCGACTCGGTGCCAGCGGAGGAGCACGCCGAGTGCGTCAACAAGGCCGGGGCGCTCCTGGCCGCGGTTCCCGCAGCCAGACGGATGACCGAGAGCCGCAGGAAGGCGACCGGGCGGTGACGGCGGGCTCCGTCGCAACACTGGCGCCGAGAGACGCCGTCCTCGTCACCGGCGCGGACGCGGCGGCGTACTTGCAGGGACAGATCTCCCAGGACGTCGAGGCCGTGTCCCCAGGAGCATCCGCCTGGTCGCTGGTGCTGGCACCGCAGGGCAAGGTGGACGCCTGGTTCCGGCTCACCCGCGGCGCCGACGGCAGCTTCGTGCTAGACGTCGACGCAGGCTTCGGGGAGGCGCTCGTCGCCCGGCTGGAGCGGTTCCGGCTCCGGGTCGACGTCTCCTTCGAGAGCCTCCAGGGGTGGAGGATGCTGTCCGTTCGCGGACCGCAGGCCGCCGGCGCGGCCCTCGACGGCGTCGATGCCAAGGTGCGGGCAGGCGTCGAGTGGCCCGGCTTCGACGGCATCGACCTCCTCGGTCCCGACGTCGAGCCGCCGCCCGGGCTGGCCGTCGGCGGTCCCGGGCATCTGGAGGCGGCCCGCATCAGGGCCGGTTGGCCGGCGATGGGCCGCGAGCTGACCGAGCGCACCATCCCGGCCGAGATCTCCGGGTTGGTGGAGACGTCGGTGAGCTTCACCAAGGGGTGCTACACCGGCCAGGAACTGGTGGCCCGCATCGACAGCCGGGGCGGCAATGTGCCCCGGCCGGTGCGTCTCGTGCAGATTCACGGCGACGCAGAGGTGCCGCCCGGTGCCGAGGTGGCCGTTGACGGCCAGCCGGTGGGAGCGGTCACCTCGGCCGCGCCGGAGGCGACCGGGACGGTGGCGCTGGCGCCGGTCCACCGACGGGTGGAGCCGCCCGCTGAAGCGATCGTCGCCGGAATGCCGGCAACCGTGCTGGCCACGCCACCGGCCGCGTCCAACCCGTAGGGGAGCGCGGCACTCCGAGGCAGCCGGCGCGCTTAGGGCCACGCGGACAGGCGAGAGCCGGTCGCTGCGGGACGGTGTCGTTCCCGCTCTTGTTCGCTGCGCTCACGGGCCGCTCGGGCCACGGCCTCGCGCCGTGTGTGCCGGAGTCACGCACCTATTCGCTCGGCCTCTTACCATGGCACGATGGATCCGTACGCGGTGCTGGGCGTGGCCCGCGACGCTCCCACCGAGGAGATCAGGCGGGCCTACGTAGCTCTGGCCCGGCGCAACCATCCCGACGTCCGGGGCGACGATCCCGCGGCCGACGAGCAGATGCGCCGCATCAACCTGGCCTGGGAGATGCTGTCCGACTCCGACTCGCGGGCCGCCGTCGACCGCCGCCTGACCCCGCCGGCGCGACCCGAGCCCCAGCCGCGCCCCACGCCGGAGTATGGGCAGGCGGCCCGACCCCGCGACGAGGACGTCGACTTCGTGTACGACGACTCCGAGGCCGGCGTCGATGCCGATGACCGGCCCATCACTGAGGGCGACCTTCCGGGCTGGATGCGCCTCGGCGCGCCGGCCGCGTTCGTGATCGGCATATTCGCGGTGATCTTCGGTGTGATGGCAGGGGGATTCGTCCTGCTGCGGCTCGGGCTGCTGCTGCTGGGACTGTCGGTGCTGCTGTTCGTGCTGTCACCGTTCGTCGTGCTCATCCGCAGCCGGGGCGGCCCGATGCGCTGAGAGGCCGGGCGGCGCGGTCGGCCCGCGCTATCAGGCCGCGCCGGGCCGGCAGCAAGTAGCGTCGGGGCGTGTTCGTGAAGATCTGCGGCACGACCAGCGAGGATGACGCGCTGCTGGCAGTGGCCATGGGCGCCGACGCCGTGGGGTTCATATTCGCACCCTCGCCCCGCCAGATGTCGCTGGACCGGGTGCGGGAAATAGTCCGGCGCCTGCCCAGCGACGTTCTCAGCGTGGGGGTGTTCCGCAACGAGATGGCATCGCGGGTGGTGAAGATGACCTCCGAGGCCCGCCTGGGAGCGGCCCAGCTGCACGGCCACGAGTCGCCCGAGGACACTGCATGGGTGGCCGAGCGGGTGCCGGTGACCATCAAGGTGTTCCCGCCGGGCCATGAGGGCCTCCAGCACCTGGGGGCCTACGGCGCCGACGCGGTGATGATCGACAACGAACGGCCCGGCTCCGGCGAGGTGTTCGACTGGTCGCTGGCGGAGGGCGCGCCGCTGGCCGGTCACCGGCTGATCCTGGCCGGCGGCCTCGACGCCGGCAACGTCGCGGGAGCCATCCGCCGCGTGCAGCCGTGGGGAGTGGATGTGGCCAGCGGCGTGGAGAGCCAGCCGGGCCGCAAGGACCCGACCCGGCTGCGGGCCTTCATCGAGGCGGCCAAGGCGGCCCCGAGCAAGCGCGCCGACCACAGTCCGCCCGCGGACACAGAGCCTCAGCAAGACGCCAGTCCCGGCCCCTACGACTGGGAACAGGACCTGTGACCAGCTTCATGGGCGAGCCGAGCGCCGACGGGCGCTTCGGCGAGTTCGGCGGCACGTTCGTGCCCGAGACGCTGGTGCCCGCCTGCCAGGAGCTCGACCGCGCCTTCCGCTCCGCCTGGGGCGACCCCGCCTTTCGGGGCGAGCTGGACCGGCTGTTGAGCGGCTACGCGGGGCGGCCGTCGCCGCTGACGGAGTGCCCCAACCTGTCCGACGAGCTCGGGGTGCGCATCCTGTTGAAGCGCGAGGACCTCAACCACACCGGCAGCCACAAGATCAACAATGTTCTCGGGCAGGCCCTGCTGGCCCAGCGCATGGGCAAGACCAGCCTGGTGGCCGAGACCGGCGCGGGCCAGCACGGGGTGGCCACCGCCACCGCGGCCGCGCTGTTCGGCATGGACTGCATCGTGTACATGGGCACCGTCGACATCGCCCGCCAGGAGCTGAACGTGTTCCGCATGCGCCTGCTGGGCACCGAGGTGCGGGCGGCCGAGACCGGCTCGCGAACCCTCAAGGACGCCGTGAACGAGGCCATGCGCCACTGGGTGGCGGTGGCCGACACCACCCACTACTGCCTGGGCTCGGTGATGGGTCCCCATCCCTACCCGTGGATGGTGCGGGAGTTCCAGCGGGTGGTGGGCGAGGAGGCTCACCGCCAGTGCGCCGAGATCCTCGACGGCGGGGTGCCCGACGTGGTGACCGCCGCGGTGGGGGGCGGCTCCAACGCGGCCGGGATCTTCGCCGGGTTCGCCGACACCGGCGCCCGCCTGGTGGGGGTGGAGCCGGCCGGGGGCGCGGCTGTCGGTCGGGCGGTGCCCGGCATCGTCCACGGCTCGCGGTCCTATCTCATGCAGGACGAGTGGGGCCAGGTCCTGGAGGCCGAGTCGATCTCGGCCGGACTCGACTATCCCGGTGTCGGCCCGGAGCACTCCCATCTGGCCGCCACCGGGCGGGCGACCTACGAGCAGGTCACCGACGCCGAGGTGATCGAGGCGTTCAGCCTGCTGTCGCGCACCGAGGGCATCATCCCCGCGCTGGAGTGCGCCCACGCCCTCGCCTGGGTGTCCCGGGCCCGCTCCGAGCTGGCCGGCCTGACCGTGCTGTTGAACCTCAGCGGCCGGGGCGACAAGGACGTCGACCAGATGATGGGCATCCTCGGGTGACGGCACCCGGCGAAGCCGCCCCGTCAGGGGTGACCGACCACAGCTGGGGGCCGCTGGAGAGCGCCCTCCGGGGCCGCCGCCGCGCCGGCGGGAAGTGTTTCGTGCCCTATCTCACCGGCGGCCTCGGCGACGACTGGCTGGAGACCATCTGCGCGGTGGCCGCGGCCGGAGCCGACGCCATCGAGGTCGGGGTGCCGTTCTCGGACCCGGTGATGGACGGAACCGTCATCCAGCAGGCCAACGACCGGGCTCTCTCGCAGGGCGCCACCCCGCAGTCGATCCTGGCCGCATTGCGGGGGGCCGCAGCCGACATCGGCGTGCCGACCGCGGTGATGACCTACGTCAACATCGCCCACCACATGGGCTACGAGCGGTTCGCCTCGTCGCTGGCCGACGCCGGTGTCAGCGGCTGCATACTGCCTGACCTTCCCCTGGAGGAAGTGGGGGAGTGGGCCGAGCACGCCGACACGGCGGGAGTTGAGACGGTCCTGCTGGCCGCGCCGACCGCTCCCGACAAGCGCCTGCCCCGGATCTGCGCCCGATCCCGGGGCTTCGTCTACAGCGTGGGCCTCATGGGCATCACCGGGGTGCGCGAGGCGCTGGCCGCCAGCGCGACCGGCACGGCCGCCCGCCTCAAGGCGGTCACCGACCTGCCCGTGCTGGTGGGGGTCGGTGTGGGCACGCCGGCGCAGGCCGCCGAGGTCTGCGAGATCGCTGACGGGGCGGTGGTCGGCTCGGCTGTGGTCACCCGGATGCTGGAGGGCGCCGGTCCCGACGGTGTGGCCGCCCTGGTGGCGGAGTTCCGCGCCGCCCTGGACGAAGCCCACAGCTGAACTGCCTCGCCGTAGGGTCTGGCCATGGTTCGGCGGGGCCCGATGATGGACCACGACCTGATCGTGGTGGGCGGCGGCGCGGCCGGGCTGGGCGCGGTGCGGGCCGCGCTCTGGGCCGGCGCCGATGTCGCCCTCATCAGCGACCAGGCTCCCGGCGGGGACTGCACGTTCACCGGCTGCGTGCCGTCCAAGACCCTGCTGGCCGCGGCCCGCGACGGGCTTGGCTTCAGCGACGCGATGGCCCGGGTTCGCTCCACCGTCGAGCACATCGCGGCCACCGAGTCGGCCGAGGTGCTGCGGGCCGAGGGAGTCACCGTCATCGAGGGCCGGGCCCGCCTGGTCACCCATGACACCGTCGCGGTGGGGGAGCGGCGCATCACCGCGCCCCGGATCGTCCTGGCCACCGGCTCGCAGCCGTCGCTGCCCGACGGCATCGCGGGCCTGGCCGAGACCGGGCCGCTCACCAACGAGACCGTGTTCGACCTCAGCGAGGCCCCGGAGTCGCTGGGCATCATCGGCGGAGGACCCACCGGCTGCGAGCTGGCCCAGGCTTTCGCCCTCCTCGGAGTGGAGGTCACCCTCTTCGAGTCCGGCAGCCAGTTGCTCGCCGGAGAGGAACCCGAAGCGGCCCGCCTGGTGAGGGAGGCGCTGCAACGACTGGGCGTGACGGTGCGGCGCAGCTCGCACGTCGAACGAATCGAAGCCGCCAGCCGCGTGGACGGACCGAACCGCGGCCCCTACGCGGTGTCGTGCCACCGGCGGCACGAGAGGGTGCTGGTGGAACGGCTCCTGGTGGCTGCAGGCCGGGCACCTGCCACCGAGGGTCTGGGACTCGAGGAGATGAGATTCAAGCTGAGCGAGTGGTCTGGCCATGTCCTCACCGACGAGAGGCTCGAGACCTCGGTGAAGGGCGTCTACGCGGCCGGCGATGTCGCCTCCTGGCGGTGCGGGAAGCCACTGCAGCCGAGACCGCTTCGCGGTGTCTGGCCGCGGGGAGGAAGAAGAGGACGGGGAGGAGAATCGTCTCTGCTTCGCGCCTCGGGCCGGCGGGAGCACTTCGCCACCATGATGCTGTCGCACGGCGCCGACGAGATGGGGCGGATCGCGGCGGGCAACGCGCTGGGCAAGGGTCTGCGGGGAAGGTTCCGGTCG
Source organism: Acidimicrobiia bacterium (assembly GCA_022820805.1). Classification (GTDB taxonomy): domain Bacteria; phylum Actinomycetota; class Acidimicrobiia; order Acidimicrobiales; family Aldehydirespiratoraceae; genus Aldehydirespirator. The sequence goes on along the minus strand of JAJEEV010000043.1, from coordinate 231,888 downwards.
GGGCTGGTGCCCAGGGTGGTGTTCACCGACCCGGAGGTGGCGTCGGTGGGCGTGATCCCGAGCCAGGCGCCGCCCGGCAGCCGGGTGGCGTGCCTGCCGCTGGCCGAGGTGGACCGGGCCGTCACCGACGGCCGCACCGACGGCTTCATCGCCATCGTGGCCGGGCCCCGGCGACTGCTGCGCAACGCGGGCGGGGGCCGCATCCTGGGAGCAACCATCGTCGCCCCCCGCGCCGGCGAGATGATCCAGGAGGTCGTGCTGGCCATGCGCACCAGGGCGTTCGCGGGCCGCCTGGCCCAGACGTCGCATGCCTACCCGACCTGGTCCAGCGGTGTCCAGAAAGCCGCAGCCCAGTTCTTCGGCGGGATCGACGGCCGCCGGGCCCGGCTCGTGGAGTGACGGTCGACGGCGAGTCCGGGGACAGCAGCGGCGCCGGCTAGCCGGTGGTGAGGCCCCCGTCGACGCTGATGATGGCGCCGTGGACTCCGGGGCATTCGTCGGAGGCCACTAACGCGAACAGGGCGGCGATGTGCTCGGGCCGGCTCATCGGCTTGAAGGCAATCATCCGGCGAAGGAGGTGCCGGTCGGGCTCGTCCACCTGCCGGTAGTTCCGCGTCATGGGCGTGTCGACGCCGCCGGGGGCGATGGCGTTGACCCGCACCGGCGTCTTGGCCAGCTCCATGGCCAGGGCCTTGGTCAACTGCACCACCGCGCCCTTGGTGGCGCAGTAGTGGGAGGTGTAGGCCAATCCCTGTAGCCCGGCATTGGAGGCGATGTTGACGATGTTGCCGCCGGAGGCCAGCAGGTGGGGGAGCGCGGCCTGGGTCAGGAAGAACAAGCCCTTCACGTTCACATCGAACATGAGGTCCCAGCCCTCCTCGGTCACGTCCTCCACACGGTCCTGCCAGGAGAGCCCCGCGATGTTGCCGAGCACGTCGATGCGCCCGAAGGCGTCCACGCAGCCGGCGGCGGCATCCCGGCAGTCGGCGACCGACCGCAGGTCGCAGTGCTGGGTCTCGATCCGGCCTCCCGACTCGGCAACCGCCGAAGCGGTCTCGGCCAGGCCAGCGTCGTTCACGTCCACCCCGAACACCTCGGCCCCCTCGGCGGCCAGACGGACCGCCACCGCCTGCCCCATCCCCGACGCCGCCCCGGTGATCAGCGCAGCCTTGCCGTCGAATCGCCCCATGCCGTCCCGCCTGTCCTCGATCTCGGCCGCCTAGAGCGCACTCGTTCCTCTATTCGCTCGGCCTCTTGCCGCCGCGGAGGCTACCGGCCCGCGCCGGCAGTATTACGGCGGAAGGTGACGCTCATCCGGGGCGGGGCCGACGCCACCTTGGGAATCGAGTGCTCCCAGTCCTGCTGGCAGGACCCGCCCATCACCAGCAGGTCGCCCGAGGCCAGGGTGAAGGCGCGGCTGCGGCCACCGCCCGCGGGCCGCAGCAGGAACCGGCGCGGCCCTCCCAGGGACACGATCGCCACCACCGTGTCGGCGGGGTCGACGCCGATCTGATCGCGGTGCCAGGCCACCGAGTCCTGGCCGCCCCGGTAGTAGTTGACCCACACGGAGTTGAACCTGCACCGGTAGCGGCCGCCCAATGCCTCGGCCATCTCGCCGACGACTCCGGGAACGCCCGCCGACCGGGGTCTCAGGTGGGCCCCCAGGCGGGGCTCCTCGACCATCTGCCCGTACATCGGGCGCTCGGCCCGGGTCCAGCGCAGGCGGGCTGCGAACTGCTCGAGGAGCTCGTCGGCACCGAGCAGCCACCGCGGGGCCAGGTCGATCCAGCTCCGGCCCCCCAGATCCAGGTGCTCCAGCCGCGCCGAGGCGTCTACCGACGGCTGTCCCTGGGCGAACAGGTCACCCTGGAAGGGCGCCACGTCGGCCTGGGTGCCCGATCTGGTGCCCCACCGGCTGCCCGGTGTGCGGTCCGAGGAGGCAATGGCCACCAGACCACTTTAGCGAACGTATGTTCGCCTGCAAGTCGGAGGCGGCGCGACCCGCCCTCGCACCTTCTCAGTTGTCGGTGGGGTTGCGGGGGTACAGGCGCAGACGGTTCAGTTCCCCGTCCTGGCGGGCGAAGACCTCCCACCACAGCTCGTCGGGATCGTCCACGAACGGGTCGGCGCCGTCGTGGTCGAGCACGAACCAGGCATTCTCCGTCAGCTCGCCCTCGAGCTGACCGGGCGCCCAGGCCGCGTAGCCGGCGAAGATCCGCACCTGGTCGAGGCCGCCGATGTCGCTCGGGTTCTTCTCGAGGTCGATAGTGCCGACCCGGCCCACGACCTGGGACCAGTGGTCGTCCGCGTCGTCGAGGACGACCGACGCCAGCGCGATCACCGAGGACTGGCTGACGGGGCCGCCCACGAACACGACACGCGGCTCGCTCACGGACGGGGCCCATTCGTCGATGGCGCCCTTGACCGGGAGTTCGCTGGGCCGGTTGAGCACTACGCCCAGGGCGCCCTCGGCCCCGTGCTCGAGCATCAGCAGGACCGTCTGGCGGAAATTCGGGTCCACCAGGCTCGGGGCGGCCACAAGGAGCTTCCCGCGAGTCGATTCCATGCGTGGGGTCTTCCAGGTAGGGGAATGGATGGCAGCGGCACGGTGGCGATCCGGCGACCCGAAGCGGTGGCTGTGTGGCGAGGTGGCTGTGTGGCACGATCTAGGGTCGTGGTGTCAACCATGCCGCCGGTGCTGCTCACGATAGCCGCTTCGGACCCGCTGGGGGGAGCAGGCTTGCAGGCCGACCTGGCCACGTTCGCGGCCCTCGGCGTGCACGGAGCCAGCGCCATCACCGCCGTGACCGCCCAGTCCCTGACCGCGGTCACGGCCGCGGAACCGGTGCAGACCGGCCTGGTTGCCGCCCAGATCGACGCCGCGGTCGAGCATCTCGGCGTGGACGGCGCCAAGACCGGTCTGCTGCGGCGCCGGGAGACAGTGGAGCTGGTCGCCGAGAGGATCGAGCGCGGCGTTCTGCCCGCCCCGGTCGTGGACCCGGTGATGGTGGACGGCAGGGGCAGGCGCTTCGTGTCCGACGACGTCGAGGATGCCTACCGCCGGCGGCTGTTCCCGCTGGCCCGCGTCATCACCCCGAACCGGGCCGAGGCCGAGCTGCTCACGAGCACGTCGCTGCCCACCGCCGAAGCAGTGCTCGACTGGGCCCAGACGTTCCGCGACCTCGGGGCCGCCGCGGTGGTCGTCACCGGCGGCGCCTTCGACGGCGAGCCCGACGACGCGGTGATCACCGCGTCGGGCCATGCCTGGGTGGTTCGCGGCTCGCGGATCGCCACCGACAACGTCCGGGGCAGCGGCTGCACGTTCTCGGCCGCGCTGGCCGCGAACCTGGCGCTCGGCCAGGACCTCCAGCAGGCGGTGTCGGCCGCCGGCCGGTTCGTGCGCGACGCCATCGCAGCCTCGGCCGGCTGGAGGCTCGACGGCCCCGGCCCGGTGTCCCACGCCCTCAGCTGACAGGCCGTATCGGATTGGCCCACCTCTCCATATCGCGAAACCGGTCTAACTTTACATAATGTGTATTTCCGGCGGCTAGGAGGCTGCCCGTGGCGTGGGGCGAGTCCGTGGCGTGTAGCTTTGTGGGCCGTGCCCCGACGACTAGAGATCGAACTCACCAGCCGGCGCGACGATGGCACCTGGACCTGGAGGGCGGCCGGGGCTCGCCAACCCAAGGGCGAAGTCGCCGGTGACCTGGTGCCCGACGCGGCCGAGGTCGGTTCGGTTCTCAAGGCCGAAGTGGACGGCGGGATCGACGGCCTCGAGGTCACCGCTCTGGTCGCTCCCCGGGCCCGTGCGGAGCCCGAGGGACGGTTGGAGTTGATCGGGGGCGGCGGGGGTCCGCTGGTCACCACCACGCTCGCGCCGCGCTCCGGCCGGCGCGGCCGAGCCGACAGGGGCTTCTCGGACGACGACGAACGGCCTTCAAAGGGCCGCAGGAGAGGTCGCGACGATGGTGACGGACGCCGGGGCCGCGACCGGAGGGATCGCGCCGACCGCAGATCCCGCCGAGACGGTCGCGACGGTGAGGGCACCCACAAGGACGGCTCGGGCCGCAAGCCCCGCGGCGATCGGGACGACCGGCGGGGCCGCGATCGAGACGACCGGCGCGGTCGCGACCAGCGCGACTCCGGCTCTGCCCGCGACGGCGAGCGCCCGGGCAGGCGTGACCGGCGCGGCGACGACCAGCGCTCCTCGAAGGGCCCCCGGACCAGGGACGGACAGCGGCCCGCGCGCCCACCTCGTTCCAGGACGCCCGGCCTGAAGGCCAAGAGAGTCCACCGCCAGGCGGTTCTGGATGACCTTCCGGAGGAGCAGAGACCCCTGGCCCGCGAGGTCCTCAAGGGCGGGGTTCCCGGCGTGCGCCGTTCGATCGAGCGGATGAACGACAAGGCGGCCAAGGAGAGCCTTCCCCAGATCAAATCAGAGCCTGTTCTGGCCCTGGCTGAGCAGCTCGCTCCGGTGCTGAAGGCGGCCGAATGGCATGATCGCGCCGATGCCGCTCTCGCCGGCATCTCCAAGATCGACCTGCGGGACATCCGCTCGGTGATCGCAGCTGCCGACCGGGCCGCCCGCGACGATGAGACCCGGGCGCTGGCCGAGAGCCTGCGGGCCGGACTGACCCAGCGCCTGGAGATCGACCACCGCAAGTGGCTGGACGAGCTCGCCGGCACCATCGGCGAGGGCCGCACGGTCAGGGCGCTGCGCATCAGCTCCCGACCGGTCAAGCCCGGCTCACCGTTGCCGCCCGACATGGCCGAGCGGCTGGCCGCACTGGCCGCGGCCGACCTCAACCCGACCGCCAACCAGCAGCGCTGGGCCACCGTGGTGGACTCGGTCGCGGTCTCCCCCGTCCGCACCCAGGTGATTCCCGAGGGCATCCCCCCGAGTCCAAGCGATGACCTGCTCGCCACCATCCGCAGACTGGCTGACCGGGTACCGCAGATCGCCGCCCTCTTCGGCGTTGAGCCGGCACCGGCCACCCGAGCCAGGCGGCGCCCTCCCCCACCGCCACCCCAGCCCGCTGACGCGGAGGACACCGGCGAGAGCGAGGACACTGCCGCCACCGACAAGAGCGAGGCCACCGGCGCCACCGACAGCACCGCCGACACCGACAGCACCGCCGACACCGAAGACACCCAGGAAACCGGCGCCACCGACAGCGCCGCCGACACCGAGGACACCACCGGCGCCACCGAGGACACCCAGGAAACCGAAGGCACCGTCAGCAGCGAAGACGCCCAATGATCGAATTCGAGGCTGACGGCAACGTCGCCCTCATCACGATGAACCGCCCCGAGGCCCGCAACGCGGTCAACGGCGCCATCTCCAGCGGGCTCGAGGGGGCCATCGACCGGCTCGAGGCCGACGACACGCTGTGGCTGGGCATCCTCACCCACACCGGGCCGGTGTTCTCGGCCGGCGCGGATCTCAAGGCGATCGCCGAGGGGCGCTTCCGGGAACTGTCCACGGCGCGGGGCGGGTTCGGAGGCATCGTGCTGCGTGCCCGCACGAAGCCTCTGATCGCGGCCATCGACGGGCCCGCACTCGCCGGCGGAACCGAGATCGCCCTTACGTGCGACCTGAGGGTCGCGTCGACGGCGGCCCGGTTCGGGCTCCCCGAGGTGAAGCGGTCTCTGATCGCCGCGGCCGGGGGCCTGGTGCGCCTGCCCCGCACGATCCCGTCGGCCATCGCCATGGAGATGGTGCTCACCGGCGATCCGATCAGCGCCGAGCGGGCGCTGGAACTGGGCCTCATCAACGAGTTGTGCGAGCCCGGCGAGGCGCTCGACGCCGCCCGCCGGCTCGCGGACCGGGTCAACGCCAATGGGCCCCTTGCCGTGAGGGAGTCCCGCAGGCTCGTGCTGGAGAGCTTCACCCAGACCGACGAAGAGTCGATCAACGCGGCCGGCCGGGCCCAGATGGAGCTGCGCAGCACCGAGGACTTCGCGGAGGGTCCCCGCGCCTTCATCGAGAAGCGGCCGCCGGTCTGGAAGGGCCGCTGAACCGCCGTCCCAGGCAGCCTGTCAGACGATCGTCGGGATCACTCCGTGGTCGTGCAGGAACTCGGCCAACCCGTCGACCAGCTGCAGCTTGGCTACCTCGGCGACCGGCCACCAGCGGGCCTCGGACGCGTCGCTGCCGGCGGTGGGAGTGAGGTCGCCGGTCACCGTCGCCTCGAAGTCCAGGATCACAAAGTGATGGTCGTCGCCGATGCGTTCCACCCACCCCACCAGCTGTCCGCACACGCCGCGCAGCCCGGTCTCCTCCTGCAGCTCGCGGGTCACGGCCTCCATCAGCATCTCGCCGGGCTCGACCCGGCCCCCGGGCACGGACCACTCCCCCGCTCCCGGCGGGCGGCCCCGCTTCACGAGGAGCAGCTCGTCGGCGCGCCGAACGATGGCACCCACGGCGACCTCCACGCCGGCGTTCATGGCCGCTATCCGGCCGTGTCGCCCAGCGAGCGGTGCACGGTGATGGCTCGGGCCACCAGGCCGTGCGTCTCGAAGAAGTTCTTCGTCTCGCGGTCGCCGGGCAGCGCCAGGCTGTCGACCCCGATACAGCCGCGCCGCCCGGCCCAGTCGAGCAGCTCGCCCATCATGGCCTCCCCCACCCCGACACCGCGGGCCTCGGGCGTCACGTAGATGTCGGTGACGCGCCCCAGCACCGCGCCGTCGTGGAGAGCAACCAGGCGGATCGCCCCGTAGCCCACGACGGTCTCGTCGATGGTGCCCACCACCACCAGGGCGTCATCGGCTCGATGGTCCCGGCCCAGGCTCTGATCCAGCGGTCCGGACCGCGCCTCGAGCCGCGACCACACGTAGCCGCCGCGGTGGGGAGCCAGCTCGGCCACCGCTTCGGCGGCCAGCCCGGCAACCGCAGCCATGTCGGAGTCGACCGCCTGTCTAGCCCCCTCGTCTATCGAGGTCATCGGAGGGGACGGGTGACGGGCATGGCTTCACTCGGCACTCAGCCGCGGAAGATCCTCTCGATGGACTCGCACGGCTCCTCGCCCGACGGGCACACGGGATTGGACCGGAAGCCGAACTGGGTCATGCTCACGATCAGGAAGCACTGGTTGCAGGTCCATTCGTCCGAACGCGGCGGCGCCACGGCCGAGACGGTCTTGGCCGGCCCGGGAGCGTCCTCCTCCTCGTCCTCATCGTCGTCGTCGCTCGCCGCGATCCGGTCCCGGAGGATCTCCTCCAGGTCGGCCTCCACGTCGCTGGGGTGGACCTCCTCGTCGTCGTCGTCGTCCGCAGGCAGCGGAACGTCGTCGTCGTCGTCCTCGCCGTCGTCCTCCAGGTCGGCGGTGGCGTCGTCCTCGCCGATGGCGTCGTCCTCGCCGTCGCTGAACTCCTCCTCGTCGTCGCTGAACTCGTCGTCGTCGCTGAAGTCGTCATCGTCGCCGAAGTCGTCGTCCAACTCGCCTTCGAAGTCCTCCCCGTCGCCGAAGTCGACGAGATCGGCGTCGTCAAGAGGGTGTTGCTCGTTCATCGCTGGTGCTGAGGGGTCGGGGCCAGGGGACGTGGGCGGATCATAGACAGAGATCGGCGAGGTGCAACCGCATTTCGTGAGCAGCGCGCCACCCGGGCGTCACCCCAGCTACAGGCGTGACGACGGGTGCGACTGCGACGCCCTCAACTGCTCGGCCCGCTTCTCCGCATCGAGCCGGCCCAGCCCGGGATCCTGCTCATGGTTCACGAACGACATCATCTCCGCGACCGCAGCGTGGCCGGCCTGTTCTGCGATGAGACGGTGCATCCGCTGGCACACGCGGCGGTAGGCGGGATGGCCCTGCAGGGTGGTGCGCAACTCGACCATGTGCATCGCCTCTCGAGCGTTCATCTGCATCGAGTAGCGCACCCGGTAGGCGAGCGCGACCGCGTAGGCGGCCTGGTCCGGCACTTCGACGCTGAGCGCCTCGTAGAGCCGCGCCGACCGGGCCATCACCTCGTCGAACTGCTCGTCCACGCCGGCTGCGTTCAGCGCCTCGGGCCGCACGAAGCCGTGGCGGGTGGACAGGGGCTGCCACTCGATGGTGAGCATCCGATGCCGCTGCAGGTCGCGGAACGCCCCGTAGTCGGACAGCACGTCGAACCGGTAGTTCACGCGCTCCAGGGCACGGCCCGGGCGGTGACGGCGGTTCGTGCGCTCACCGCAGTAGGCCCGCACCACCTCGATGCGCTCGGCGGCTGACATGGCCCGCACCCTGGCCTCGATCGCGCTCTCCGCCAGCGACGTGTGCGGGTACAGCATCGCGGTGATCACCTTCGTCTCCCCGTCGGGGTCGAAGTCGACCAGGTCCACCGAGTCGTCGGCCACCGGACCGCCGACGGTGTCGCCGAACACCCGGGCCGCGATGTCGTCCATGGCAGCGCGGTTGTCGGCCATGTAGCGGGTGGTGAGCTCGCCCCGGTCGGGCAGGTCCACCCGCTTCAGGAACGACGGGATCACCTTGCGAAGCTCGCTGAGCATCATGTCGGCATAGAGGCGCGACTCGGGCAGGGGGTTGGCCCGCATGCGCAGCAGCAGCGCCTCGTAGGCCTGGCCGGTCCCGTAGATGCCCACATTGCTCAGGGACGCGGCCGGGAGCATGCCCCGGATGGAGTCCAGCGCCCGGGCCTTGATGGCCTGCCGGTAGGCGAAGTCGGAGTCGCCCTCCTCCTTGGGCACGTTGGCCCGGAAGAAGTCCTGCATGACCGGGACGAGCTCGGAGTAGGCCGAGAACATGCGGTCGATGTCGCCCACGTAGCGGGTGCCCAGCGACGAGTTGAGGACCTCGGCGTCCCGGTAGTAGCGATAGCGCCCGCCCAAGCGCTTGTCGTAGGCGATGTAGCGGGTGCTCTGCTCCAGGTAGGCCATGAGGCGGCCCCACTCGAGGACCTTGGTGAGCAGGTTGGAGGCCTGCTCGCAGGCCAGGTGGACGCCGCCGAGTTGGGCCACGGAGTCGTCGCCGTACTCGAAGAAGACCCGGTCATAGAGGGCCTCGGCGCGGCGCAGGCCGACGGTCGCGTCGATAGTTATGTCGCCGGTGATGTCGAGGTCGTCCACGAACTCGTCGAGGAACAGCCGGCGCAGGCTCGACATGGAGCGGGAGTAGCGGGCGAACAGCGCACCCTTCACGACCTCCGGCAGGTTCACCAGCGCGAACACCGGCTGATCGAGGTTGGTGAAGTACCGGCGGAGTATGTCGGCCTCTTCCGCAGAGAAGGACTCCGCCGCGTACAGGTTCACGGGGCGCGACACTAGAGCGCGCGCAAGCCGGATTGCGGGAGGGTCAGGAAGCTGCGAACGCGGCCCGTGCGGCCGACATGGCGGAGTCGTCGAGCCAGCAGTCGAGCGCGGTCATGGCCAGTACCTTGGCGCCGTCGATCACGGCCGAGTCGCCCTGCGGCCCCCGGGCGTACTCCGCGAACGCGGGCGTGTGGATGGGCACGTCCTCGGGAGCCACCTTGAGCATGGGATGTATGGACGGGACGGCGTAGCTGACGTTGCCCATGTCGGTGCTACCCACCACGCGGGCGTCGGGGTCGACTACAGGCTCCCTGCCCACCGCGCCGAGATTGGCCAGGTAGCAGTCGAGCAGCACGTCGTTGTCGTTCATATCGGCGTAGGCCGGATTCCCCCATTCGATCTCCAGGCTGCAGCCGGCCGCGTCCGCGCCCGCCTGGAGGCAGGCGGCCACCCGCTCCTTCAGCGGCTCGAGGGTCGACAGGTTCGTCGAGCGCACGTACCACTCGGCCGCGGCCGTGGCCGGGACGATGTTGGCCTTGGTGCCGCCATCGATGAAGATGCCGTGGATCCGCTCGTCGTCGCGGATGTGCTGGCGCAGCGCGGCGACCGCGTTGTAGCCGAGCACCGCGGCGTCGAGGGCGTTGCGGCCCCTCTCGGGAGCGGCGGCGGCGTGGGCGGCCGCCCCGCGGTAGGAGGCGTTGAGTCGCTGCACCGCCACCGCGTTGAACACCTTGAGCTCGTGGTTGGCGGGATGGATCATCATGGCCGCGTCGGCGTCGGAGAACGCTCCCGCTTGCAGCATGAGCTCCTTGCCTCCCCCGCCCTCCTCGGCGGGGGTCCCCATCACCGCGACCCGCCCGCCGGCCTCGCCGGCCAGTGCGGCCAGCGCGAGGCCGGCGCCGAGGCCCGAGGCGGCGATGATGTTGTGGCCGCAGGCGTGGCCGATCCCGGGGAGGGCGTCGTACTCGCAGACCACGGCCACCAGCGGCCCGTCGCCGTCACCGGCCCGGGCCTCGAAGGCGGTGTCGAGGCCGTAGGCGCGGCGCTGCACGTCCAGTCCGTGATCGGACAGCACGTCGGTCAGCAGGTCGTGGGCGTGGTGCTCCTCGAAGCACAGCTCGGGCCGTTCATGGATGCGATGCGAGACGTCGAGCAGCTCCGGAGCCAGGCGATCGATCTCTTCGCATGCCCGCTGCTTGGCTTCAGTGAGGTCCATGGCGACGATCCTAGAGCCCGGCGGCTGCTCGCTGCGCTCCCAGCGGGTCAGGGACCGGCTGGAATCCAGACCTCCAGGGCTCCCGGTTCCACCCGCAGGCTCAAGGTTCGGGCTCGCGCCAGGCGGTGGCCGTCCACGTAGACGTCGAGGGCGGGGTCGAGATCGTACTGAGCCGCCGCGGTGCGGCGCTGGGTGATGTCGGGATGGGGGACGTGGGTTCCCGAGGAGAGCCGGCGGCGGGCCGCGAGCCGGACCGCGAGCGGGGGGCTGGCGTCGAACACGTCGAGGCGGCCGTCGCCGGGATGGGACCGGGGCGCCGCGTTCCAGCGGCCGATGAAGGATGCGTTGGCCGCCACCAGCAGCCGCCCCCGCCACCATGATCTACGGGCGACGAGATGGGCGACGAAGTACGCAACCCGCCCGTCGACCAGCGCCGCGCCCACGTCGACCTCGAACCGGGCGCCGGTCCCGGCGGCCGGCCGGGTGCGGGCGGTACGGGCCGGGACCATCCCGAGCGTCCGGGCCAGATCGCCTCCGGTCAGCACCACCGGTCCCACGGGCCGGCCGGCCCGGCGGGCCTCGGCCACGATCCGGCCCGCGGCGGCATCGCTGACGGCGGCGGTGGCGTCGGGCGGGATCTCGCCCTCCTCGCCGAAGTCGACGCCCCAGCCGGGGCCCCGGCCGCCGATCACGCCGCCCCCGTCAGGGTCGGGGCCGCGGAGGCGGCGTCGACGTCGTCGACCGCACCCGAGGCCGCCACCACTCCCCTGTTCAGTGCCCGGACCGCCTGCTGTGCGGTTCGCGCGGTGTCGGCGCTGGGCGCAACCGCCGCGATGCGACGGCACAGATCGATGACCTGCTTGAGGTTGCGCACGAGGTCTCCGGCTGAGAAGCCCTCGTCCATCAGGGCGTCGAAGGTTTCCTGGGAGGCCCAGCGGTGGGCCGCGGGCGCGAAGCCGTCCTCCAGCGACCGGATCGACTCCACACCGAACCGCTTCTCGGTGCGGTGCAGGTCGTCGATGTCGGCGGCGATGCGGCGCAGGCGGCGGTAGGCCGTGCCCGACGGGATCCACACCTCGGGTCTCGGACCCGGAGAACGGTGCTCGTACGTGAACGCCGACAGCACCGAGGCCAGCTCGGGGACCGACAGCCCGTCGAGCAGCCCGGTGTGCAGCGCCTCGGCCACGGCCAGGTCGGCCTCGTGGAAAATGCGCGCCACCAGCCGGCCGGAGGTAGTCAGCTCCCAGCCGTCCAGATGACCCCGGGCGCGCAGCACCGAGGCCACCGCCTCGAAGCGCCCCACGAGGTTCACCGGCGACGAGGAGGCGTCGGCCTGGTGCTGGGCGAACGAGCGGCCCAGCAGGTCGCGGGCCGAGTCGGCAGGCATGCGGCCCAGCAGGCCGGCCACCATGTTGTAGGTGGGGCGGAAGGCCGAGCGGAGCTCGAAGGATCGGCTGGAGGCCAGGGCCGCGACGTCGGCGAAGCTGCAGTCCTTGGACCACTGCATCACGGCCCAGCCGCGGTCGTCGATGCCCCGGCGCCCGGCCCGCCCCGTCAGCTGGGTGTACTGGGCCGGGCTGAGCGGCGCGATGCGCTCGCCGTCGTACTTGGTGGGCTTGTCGACCACGACGCTGCGGGCCGGCATGTTCACGCCCAGCGCCAGCGTCTCAGTGGCGAACACCACCCTCACCAGGCCCTCTGAGAAGCAGTGCTCCACGGTCTCCTTGAAGATGGGGATCATGCCGGCGTGATGCGAGGCGATGCCGAGCCGGAGCCGGTCGGTCCACTGCCGGGCTCCGAGCGCGGCGAGGTCGGCCGGGGTGAGGCCAACCAGGCGGGCCCCGACTATCTCGTCGATTCTTTCGGCCTCGTCGTCGGTGGTGTAGCGGGCGCCGTCGCGGACCAGGCGGGCCGCGGCCTGGTCGCATCCCTTGCGGCTGAACACGAACCAGATGACCGGCAGCAGGCTGCGCTCCTCCAGCTCGGCCAGCAGGTCGACCCGTCGCGGCGGCCGCCAGAGCCCGCCGCGACGCTGCGTACCGCCGGCGGGAGAGCCGTCCGAGCGGTGGCGCCCCCGACCCCCCGCGGGACGGCCCGAGCGGTGGCGCCCCCGGCCGGAGCGCCGGCCCGAGCGCCGGCTCTGCTGCGGAGCTGCGGGCGCGTCGAAGCGGCTTCCCCGAGGGTTGGGACCGCCGCCGGTGAGGGTGGGAACCAGTTGCACCGCCTCGGAGCGCCGGCGGCCCACGGCGTACAGGTTGGTCAGCGGCACCGGCCGGCGGGTCTCGACCACCACCGCGGTCGGTCCGTGCGCCCGGTTGAGCCAGTCGCCCAGCTCGGAGTGGTTGGAGACGGTGGCCGACAGGCACACCAGGACCACGCCCGCCGGCAGGTGCAGGATCACCTCCTCCCACACCGGCCCGCGGTAGGGGTCCTCCAGGTAGTGCACCTCGTCGAGCACGACCGCGCCGAGGCTCTCGTCGAGCGCGTCCGCGTAGATCATGTTGCGCAGCACCTCGGTGGTCATCACCACCACCTCGGCGTCGCCCGCGATGACATTGTCGCCGGTCAGCAGACCGACCCGCTCCGGTCCCAGCCGCCGGCACAGGTCGCGGTACTTCTGGTTGGACAGAGCCTTGATGGGCGTGGTGTAGAAGGCCCTGCGGCCCGCGGACAGCGCCGAGTCGACCGCGTGGTCGGCCACCACAGTCTTCCCCGAGCCGGTCGGCGCGGTGACGAGCACCGACCGCCCGGAGTCGAGGTGTTCGATGGCGCGGCGCTGGAAGTCGTCGAGTACGAAGCCAGCCCCGGCCGGCCCCGTCACGGCCTGGAGGCCGGGCGGCGCGTCCTCCGGCGGCTCACAGCCCGGCCGCCTCGCGCTTTCGTCGCCGGCGGCGGGTGAGCACGCCCCACAGGATCGCCAACTCGTAGAAGGCGTACATGGGAATGGACAGCGCCATCAGGGTGAAGGGGTCGCCGCTGGGGGTGATGACTGCCACCAGTATCACGATCCCGACCACCGCGTAGGAGCGGATCCGGCGGAGGGTCCGGTTCTCGACGATGCCCATGGCCTGCAGCCCGATGAGCACGATCGGGAACTGGAAGGCGATCCCGAAGGCCACCATCATCTTCACGACGAAGCCGAGGTACAGCTTCGGGCTGAACAGCGATACCAGGTCGGGGCCGCCGATGTCCTTCAGGAAGTCGAGGGCCCGGGGCAGGCTCCAGTAGGCCAGCGCCACGCCCAGGAAGAACAGAAGAACGCCCGCGGCCACGAACGGGATGGCGTAGCGCTTCTCGTGGCGGTACAGGCCGGGCGCGATGAAGCGCCACCCCTGCCACAGCAGTACCGGCATGGCCAGGGCCAGACCCGAGTAGCCGACCAGCGTGATCCGCACGCTGAAGGGTTCGAGCGGGCTGGTCACGAAGAGGTTGCAGCCGCCGTCGGGACCGAACAGCGCCGAGTCGACCCGCTCCTCGGGCGGGAACGTCCGGCAGTAGGGCTCCAGCAGGAAGTCGAGGATGAACGGGTAGAGGATCCAGCAGATCACCGCGCCCACGGCCACGGCCACGGCCGACTTGATCAGGCGGTTGCGGAGCTCGGACAGGTGCTCCATGAGCGTCATGTGGCCGCCCTCGGCGAGGTTGTCGGCGCCGCTGTCGTTGTCGGTGTTGGTCATCGCTTCACCGGACCGGGCCTAGGCGACCTTGTCAGAGCCGGAGTCCGACTCGTCCTCGCTCGTGTCCGAGCCGGAGCCGGGCTCATCGGGAGACGAAGCGGCCTCCGGCAGCTGCGGCTCCTCAGCGGACTGTTGGGTCGCGTCGCGAAGCTCCTTGTCGGCCGCCTCGAGCGTCTCCTTCATCTCGTCGACGGGCTGCTGGGTCGCCTCGCGGAACTCCTTGTCGGCCGCCTTCAGCGTCTCCTTCATCTCGTCGATGGGCTTCTGGGCCACCTCGCGAAGGTCCTTGTCGGCCGCCTTGAGCGTCTCCTTGGTCTCCTGGAGCGGCTGCGCCGCCTCCCGCAACTCCTGCTGGAAGCCCTGGCCGATGCGGCGCATCTCCCCGACGACCCGGCCGACCTGGCGGATGGCGGGGGGCAGCTTGGTGGGTCCGAGAACGATGAGGGCGACGAGCAGGATGACCAGGACCTCACCCCCGCCCAGATTTCCCACCCTGGCAGCCTAACTTCGAGGCTGGCGGCGGCTGCGGTCGCGCCGGGCGCCGCGGACCCTGTCGGCCCTGGCCCTGGTTGCCTCCGCATGATCACCCAGTCGAGCGGCCAGGCGGGAGAGCTCGTCGCCGGCCACCGCGGTCGCTGATGACCTTCGCAGCACCGTGGTCAGCTCCGCCGCGGCCCGGGCAACGGTCCGCAGTCCGGCCACCAGCACGGTCAGCGCGACGACCGTCGCCACCGCCGGGGCCAGCATCCACATGGACAGCAACGTTACTGCCGCCCGCCGCAGCCCCCGAGACCGGCCAGCACCTCGACCATCCGGTCCACATGATCGCTGTAGACCGCGTCGATGCCCGCGTCGACCAACTCGGCGATGTGGCGGACCTGCTGCGCGTCCCAGCCGAAGGCCAGCACCCTGAAACGGTGGTACAGGGTGGTGAGCCCGCCGTTCCAGTCCTCGCGGTGCAGGTTCACCACATCGATGCCGGCCTCGGCGAGGTCGGCGCCGTGACGCTCGGGGCCCCGGGGCAGCCGGTCGAGGCGGGTGGAATGGACGAGCTTGACCTCGGGCGCGGCTGACCGCCATTCTCCCAGCACCCCGATGTCGTGATGGCACACCCAGAGATGCTCGGCCGACCGGTGGGCGCGGGCTGAGGCCAGGAGGCCCTCGAAGGCGGCGCCGTCCTTCACGTCGACGCTCAGCGGCACGCCGGTGCCGCAGCGCTCGTAGAACTCGTCGATGGTGGGGATGTGCGCGGGCAGCCTCGCCCGGGGCGTCCGGGCGATGGACCGGCCGAGGAGCCGTCGGGTCGACAGGGTGGGCAGTCCCCCCACGGCCCCGTCGTGGTTGAGCACGACCGCCCCGTCAGCGGTGATCCAGGCGTCGGTCTCGATCCCGGTGGCCCCCATCTCCAAGGCCAGCTCGAACGCCTCCAGCGTGTTCTCGCGGGCATGGGCCCTGGCCCCGCGGTGGGCGAACCCGATGGGCGGGACCAGCAGAGCCGGAATACGGGTGGACATCAGGCGCGCGATCTGCAGCCCGGCCGCGGTCCGCGGCTAGACGCCGCCGAGGTCGTTGGGGGGCCAGAGCTTGAAGAAGGCCCGGCCCACCACGGTGTCCTCGTCGATCGGGCCGAAGTAGCGGCCGTCGCGGCTGTCGGGACGGTTGTCGCCCAGCACCAGGAGCTTGCCCTCGGGCACGATGCAGCGACCCGGCTCGGGATCGTTGTCGCAGCCCGGTATGGCCACCGTGGGGTACGTGGAGTGGGCCTCCGCCAGGTAGGGCTCGTCCAGCCGGGTGCCGTCGATGTACACCTCGGTGCCCCGGATCTCGAAGGTCTCGCCGCTCAGGGCGACGACCCGCTTGATCAGGTCGTCGGCGTCGGCGGCCTGGCCCGGGTGGTGGAACACGACCACATCGCCCCGGTTGATGTCGTGCAGGCGGTAACCGAGCTTGTACACCACCACCCGGTTGTCGACCATCAGGGTGGGCTCCATCGACCCCGACGGGATCACGAACACCTCCACCAGGAAGGCCTTGAGCAGCAGGGCCAGTCCCAGCGCGCAGACCCCCACGATCAGCCACTCGAGCGCCGTGCTCCAGGCCCGCCGCGCCGCGGTCGGAGGCGTCGGCTCGGCGTCCCCGCCCGCCGGAGCCTCCCACTGCGGCTGGAGCTGACCGTCCGCCGTGACCTCCCCGGCGGGCGAGTCGTCCCCCGAGGCGCTCGGCTGGACCCCGGGTCCGGAGGTCACCGCCGGTACCTCTCCAGCATCCGGGCCGCGGTGGCGGACCGCAGGTCCGGGTCGATTCCGCCGTCGCACGCCACGAGTTCCCCCTGGGGGCCGAGCTGCACCAGCACGCGGGCCAGCCACGACTCGCTCGCCACCGCGAAGACCGCGTCGATGGTGCCGTCGGGCCGCTCGGTGCGCCGGCGAGCCTCGTGGTAGTCGGCGGCCCAGGCCGCGCCGGGAGCCAGCCGGATCGTGGCCGTGCGATCGACATCGCCCAGATCGAGTGACGGCTCCGCCCCCGCGGGCAGCTCCACGCCCGCCGGTTCGCCGGTCACCGCGAGACTGCGGATCCGGTCGACCCGGAACACTCGCTCGGCGCCGGCGCGGTGGCACCAGCCGAACAGGTACCAGACACCGTCGTGGCTCAGCAGCCGGGCCGGGTCGACGGCCCGGGACGTCATGGCGTCGCGGCCGAAGGAGTAGTACTCGATCTCGATCCGTCGCCGTTCGGCGATGGCCTGGCGCAGGTCGCCGAGCGTGGCTGCGGGGGCGTGGCCGAGACAGACGTCGATCTGCCCGGCGCCGTCGGGGCCCTCCGCTCCGAGCGACAGGCTCAGCTTGGCCAGGGCCCGCACCAGCGGGGCCGCCTCGGTGTCGTCGCCGGGCCGCTGCTGGACGCGTCCCTCGGACATGTCGAGCACGGTGCGGCCCGCGGCCAGCAGCCGGGTGGCGGCCTCGCTGCTGAGCCGCATCGGCTGCGAGAACCAGTCCGCGTACTCGATGTCGACGATCTCGTCCTCGATGAACACGTTGATCAGCGTGTCGGGGGTGAACGGGTGCACCCCCACGAAGAACAGCCGCTTGGTGAGATCCTCCAGCAGCTGGTCGCGGGGGTAGTCGAACCGGGCCGAGATGTCGTCCAGGTGGGCTCCGCCCTGCTTCACCACCCAGGGAACGATCCCCAGCAGGCGGGCCATCCGCTCGGCCACCGAGAGCTTGGTGTCGCTGGATGCGGGCGCCGCTGTCACTCCCTCACCCTAGGGCGTCCTCGAGCGGGTACCGGGTTCAGACCAGGGCCTCCAGCCAGCCGATCACCTCGTTGCGCAGCCACTCGGGCTCGAGCACCTCGGCGTGGTCGAGGAAGTCCAGCACGAAGGTCCGCAGCGCGGCGGTGTCGCGCACCTGCAGGGTCAGGACCACCGAGCCGTCGGGTTGGCGCTCGCCGTCGACTCCGGCCCGATGGCAGGCCCAGCTGGCCTGGTCGGCGTCCACCAGCACCCGCACCTCGACCGGCTCGCCCGCGCCGAACTCCCACGGCCTGATGGTGCGGGGATCGGGCCCCTCCCCCACCGGGTGCACGGCCGGGCCCAGCACGGCGACCGGACCGTCGATGCGGTCGACCCGGAAGAGGCGTTCGGTGGACTGCCCGCAGTCCCAGCCGACCAGGTACCAGTGCCCCCGATGGAACGACAGGCGCCACGGCTCGGCCTGTCGCTCGGCGCCCCGGTAGGTGAACTGCACGGCTCGACGCCCGATGGCGGCCTCCACCAGCTTCGACAGCGCCTCGTGGAAGGGCAGCTCGTCCACGGCCTCCACCGCGGTGACCGCCTCGACCACCTGCTCGGCCGACTCGATGGCGCCCTCGCCGCCGGCGCCGCCCAGCCGGGCCAGCCCCGCACCGGCGCCGCCTTCGAGGCGGACCAGGTTGGTGGCCAGATGGAGTGCGGCCAGCTCGTCGGGATCGAAGCGCACGTCCCGCCCGGCGTAGGCCGAGGCCGGTATGCGGTAGCCGTCCACGGGCGGGTCGAGGCGGTGCAGGGTGGTCACCTCGATGGGCATCCCGATGGCCCGCAGGTCGGCCTTGTCGCGCTCGAACATGCGCCGGAAGGCGGTCAGGTCCTCCGAGTAGGCGCCGGCCATGCGGGCGCGCAACTCGCTGGCGCTCAGCGGCCTCGGCGTGTCCAGCAGGGCCGCTGTCAGGTTCAGGAGCCGTTCGAGCTTGTCCATGTCAGGGTGGCCGTACCGACGTTCGCCTTGGTGCTAGCGGCGCCCTGCGGGCGGTGCGGCCCACGCTACCGGGAGGGCTGTCACAGCGAGGCGATCAGCTTCTCCACCCGCTCGTCCTGGGACTTGAACGGGTCCTTGCACAACACGGTGCGCTGTGACTGGTCGTTGAGCTTCAGGTGCACCCAGTCGACGGTGTAGTCGCGCCGCCGCTCCTTGGCCCGGCGGATGAACTCGCCCCGGAGGCGGGCCCGGGTGGTGTCGGGCGGGTGCTCCACGGCGTGCTGGATCTCGGCGTCGGTGACCAGCGTCTCCACCATCCTGCGGCGCTGCATCCGGTAGTAGAGGCCCCGGCTGCGGCTCACATCGTGGTACTGGAGGTCGACGAGGGCCACCCGGGGGTCGGCCAGCTCCAGATCGTGGCGGTCCCGGTAGGCCTCCACCAGGTGGTGCTTGATCACCCAGTCGATCTCGCGGTCGAGCTTCAGGGGGTCGTCCTCGATGGCGGTCAGGCAGTACTCCCACATCGTGAGAGCCTTCTTCTCCTCGTCGGAGAGGTCGTGGTGCTCGGCGTAGCGCAGCGCCCGGTTGAGGTACTCCGACTGGATCTCCAGCGCGCTCACCTCGCGGCCGGTGGCGAGGCGCACCCGGCGACGGCAGGTGGTGTCGTGGCTGATCTCGCGGATGGCGCGGATGGGGTTCTCCAGGGTCATGTCGCGCAGCACCACCCGCGGGTCCTCCAGCATCCGCAGCATCAGCGCGCAGGCGCCCACCTTGAGGAAGGTGGTGTACTCGCTCATGTTGGAGTCGCCCACGATCACGTGCAGGCGGCGGAAGCGCTCGGCGTCGGCGTGGGGCTCGTCGCGGGTGTTGATGATGGGGCGCGACCGGGTGGTGGCCGACGACACGCCCTCCCAGATGTGCTCGGCCCGCTGACTGATGCAGTACATGGCGCCCCGGGCGGTCTGCAGCACCTTGCCCGCCCCGGCGTAGATCTGGCGGCTGACCAGGAACGGGATCAGCACCTCGGCGTAGTCGCTTAGGTCGTCGCGGCGGCTGGTGAGGTAGTTCTCGTGGCAGCCGTAGCTGTTGCCGGCGGAGTCGGTGTTGTTCTTGAACAGGAAGACGTCGCCGCGGATGCCCTCCTCGGCGAGGCGCTCCTCGGCGTCGCCCAGCAGCTTCTCGACGATCCGCTCCCCCGCCTTGTCGTGCACGACCAGGTCGTGGGGCGAGTCGCACTCCGGGGTGGCGTACTCGGGGTGGCTGCCCACGTCGAGGTAGAGCCGCGACCCGTTGCCCAGGAAGACGTTGCTGCTGCGCCCCCACGACACCACCTTGCGGAACAGGTAGCGGGCCACCTCGTCGGGGCTGAGGCGGCGCTGGCCTCGCAGCGTGCAGGTGACCCCGTACTCGTTCTCGATCCCGAAGATGCGACGCTGCACCCCGCCACCGTACCCCTCACCGCATGCGCCAAGCCTTATTCGCCGCTTCGGCCGTCCCTTGTGGGCCCCGCAAGAACCTGGAGCGAGTCCAGGGCTCGCAGTGGAATCAACGCCTCGCACGGCACCCGGGCAGTGCCGTCCGGCTCGCGCGCTGGACTGGGGCCGGTCAGCCCCAGAGGCCGGCTATGGGAACGGCCTCGATCCCGGCGTCGAGGCCGTAGCGGCGTGGCCCGGTGTGGAACACGACCCCTCCTGCGAACGTCTCCGGCGCCAGCCTCTCGCGCAGCCAGATGATGTGGCGGGCGTCGCTGCGGGTCGGAGCGCTCGACGACTTGACCTCGAAGGCCGCGACCCTGCTTCCGAACTCCACAACCAGGTCGATCTCGTGCTCCCCGCCCTGGGTGCGCAGATGATGCATCTGGATCCGCCCGGCCGACGCCTCCACCTCCGTGCGGAGCTGCGCGGCGACGAAGGTCTCCAGCATGCGCCCACGCGCGGCCCCGTCGAGCTTGAGGGCCCCGCGATCGGCGCCCATCAGCCACGCCGCCAGACCCGAGTCGGTGACGTAGCGCTTCGGCATCGACGTAAGCCGCTTGAGCCGCCGGGTGTGCCAGGCAGGCACGTCGTCGAGGAGGCGCAGCACCCTGAGCGTCTCCAGATAGCCCAACGCAGTTCGCCGGTCGAGGCCGGCGTCTCTGGCCAGTGAGGCGTCGGACACGGCGCCGGACGTGTGCAGAGCACAAGCAATCAGACAGCGGCGCATCGACTCCGGGCTGGGTCGCCGACCAACGCCGCTGGACAGTTCGCCCAAGTCACGACTGACAGCGACCTCGACGTAGGTCCGCATCCAGTCGTCGCGGGCGCCTGCGGCCGACGCCGCCAGCGCTCCGGGGAAGCCCCCGTCGAGTGCGATGTCGATGTAGCCCAGCACATCGGGCGGGTCCGGCGGCACGGCGAAACGGCGGTCGGTGTCCCATCGATCGAACAGGGCCAAGCCCACGGCGTCGCCGAAGCGCTCGCGGCCCGTCAGCGGCCATAGTCGTGTGCTGAGGACGCGTCCGGTGAGGGGCCACTGGCCGGCATGCAGGTCGTTGCGGGCCGATCCAGTCACGATGTAGCGGCCCGGCGGCGTGAGGGAGGCGTCCACGGCCCGCTTCAAGGCCCCCAGGACGCCTGGCGCGTGCTGCCACTCGTCGATCAGCAGCGGGAACGGCCCTTCACGGATGGCCGCGTCAGGATCGTCGAGGACCAGAGCCCGCTCAGCCTCCCGGTCGAGACGCAGCACCGAGTTCGCATGGCGCAGCGCCGTGGTGGTCTTGCCCACCGCCCGCGGACCCGTGATGAACTCGGCGGGCCAGCCGCCCAAATGGTGCGCCAGGACACCGTCGGCGATGCGTGTCGTGTAGCTGTCGATGCGTCCAGACTACCGGCACCAGCATTTATTGCATAATTTGTCCCAGATATTTATGTATATAATCTCAGGGCTATTTCTGCATAACTCCTCAGATGGCAGCCACTGGGCCCCGGGGCGAAAGCACGCAGGCAGCGCCGTCGTACCCGCCGGGGCCGCGATCATCCGGTCGCCAGGGAAACTGCAGGCGCTTCATGTACTCCAGGCGCTAATCCGATGAGTCTCACTGATTTTCGGGTTGCGTCGCTGTAGCTGGACAGGATAGGTTGAGCCCCATGGGCAGCGGGACGGCCACGACGGTGCTGACAATTCTCGGGACATCCTTCGGCGCCATCCTCGCCTCGCTGATCACGCTGATGGTGGTCTCGATCCGCATCCAGCACCGCGACAGCACCGAGACCCGCCGACTCATCACCGACGCCAGCAAGGAGAACCGGGATCTCATCGACCAGGCCCGCAAGGACAACCGGGACCTCATCGACCAGGCCCGCAAGGAGAACCGGGACCTCATCGACCAGGCCCGCAAGGAGAATCAGGACCTCATCAAAAAGAACCGCGACCTGATCGACAAGAACCGCGACCTGATCGAGAGGAACCACGGCGCCGTGATCAGCATCCTCGGCGACACCCGGGAACGGCTCGCTCGCATCGAGGGCCACCTGCGGATCGGCCAACCCGCGACCGACGATCCCGAATCGGACGGCAACAGCCGCGAGGCGGCCTGACGGATCCGACTACGCCGTACTCCCAGACGGCTACCCGCCCGCGCCGCCAAGGGTTGACATCGCAAGTGATTGAGAATGCCCGATCTCGCAGGTGCCGGCGCCCCTAGTGCCCCCTCAGACGCTATTCGAGATACCTGCTACGACCTAGCTGGTAGCAGGCTGGGGGTTCAGCCAGGGAATGTTCCGCTCGTATTCCTCAAGCGTGAAGGGCTCGGCCTCGAAGTCGCGGAAGTAGGTCGGGTGCGTGACCCTGATGGCCTCCTCGGAGTCGGCACCGAGCAGCACCACCTCCATGTGCGGCTGTTCGGCGTACTGGCGCTCGCGCTCGCCGCACAGGTCCACGGCCTAGTCCCCGTCCTCGAACCGCTCAATGTCGACGAGCCGAGGCTTGGACCGGTCGTAGGTCAGCAGGAAGTAGATCGTGGTGGTCATAGTTCCTCAGGCGGACGGCAGCCGGGGGCCCTCTAAGCGAGCCCCCGGCGCTGGATGGACTGGTGAGCCTCAGTGACCCAAAGCTACTAACAGCCTATGACAGCATATCCCAGAATCGACTGTGATTGCCTGGCGAGGACCGATGCCGAACTTAAGGGCCCCCGACGAACCAAAGGCCAGCTAGCGGGCAAGGGTGGTGGCTAGCTATTCGTCGGCTCGGCGGCGAAAGGCCCGGCGGTCGGCCCCGAGACCACTCTGATCTCATTCACGGAGAGCCACTGACGGCCTCGGGAACCAGGGCTCGTTCTCGTCAAGATGCCCGATGTAGACATAGGTGAGACTGTCGCCCTGGTTGACCGGGGCGAAGAGCTTGCGCCACTCGTTCACGTAGAAGCGTCCGCCCTGCCAACCCTTCACGGCGTGGATGCGGGCTGCCAGATCGCGTGCCGCGGCTGGGCCGACCGCGGAACTCAACTCAACCTTCTTGGTGACGTTCGGACGCAACTGCGCTTGGTAATACACGTCCTGACCTCCGACCTTCAGGATGTAGGGGATGCCGGGATGTGGCCCATCCCAGATGTCGCCTGGCGAGAGCTGCCGCCCGGTTAGGTCGACGCCCTCGCCTGAGAGCGTCGTTCCCTCGAACTCGAATTGAAGGGGCGAGTCATAATCACCGGCGAAGTAGTAGGTGCCGTCGGCGACCGGGACGATGACCTGGCCGTACTCGTTAATGTAGAACGGACCCTTGGGGCCGCGTCCCATGGCGATCTTGACTGCGTTTACCATCTTCACGAGTTCGGGGTGGCTCTCGGTGGTAGCAAGCCACTCCTCGCCGTCTGCGCTCAGATAGCGAAGAGCAATGACTGGACCACCGCCGCTCGTGCGGACGGCGTACTTCGCGTCCCTGCTCACGTTCTTCGGACAGTTGCCCTGGAACAACGGAAAATCGTTCATCTTCAGTTCTCCTTTCGGAACCACATCCTGAAATCAATGCGACCGGCATAGCGAGGTTCCCACCGCTGTCGAGGCCCGTTGCCGACGGGAATCTTCGTCAACGCGAATCCACCGTAGGCTGCCACAAAGCGAACGGGTCCATAACTCCGGAGTCGGCGAAGCGCTCCGATCTGTGCACCGTCCTGCGCCAGCGGAAGGATCTTCTCGCCCCCAGTGGCATCCTCCTTCCAGAAATAGAGTTCGCCCCGACGACTCAATTGATGGGGCACGCCGACGTACGGGCGATCCCAGATGTCGCCGACGCTGAGGCCAGAGTCGTCTGCGAGATCGAAGATCCCGGAACCCACTCTGCTGTTCTCGAACTGCAGCGGTCCGGAGCACTCGCCCACAATCGCCACGCTGTAGTCGTTTGCGCTGGAGGCCGGCACCAAGATCTGACCGCGTTCGTTGATAAGGAAAGAGCCGCCTCGCTCTCCGCCGAGGAGTGCCTTGCCCGCGTTGACGGCGGCGGCAAGTGCTGCGGCACCGTCAGAGGCAACCATCGGACACTCGGCTGTCGTGTCGTCCACCACCCATTCGACAACTGGCCACCACCGTCCATCCACGAGACGCACATGGAACGCAGCAGGCCCACCTGGGATCCTCGCGTAGCGTCCCGGCCATACTCGCGGAGCGACAGGGGCAACTTTGAGCCGAGTCATGACAAATGCTCGTCGTCAGAGAACAAGCCCCCTGCTTCATCAGCGATGAAGCGCGCCTCGCCTTTTTCGCGCCAGAATGCGTGTCCGAGTTCGTTTACGAAGAATGTTGATATCGGACCCTGGCTGCGATTCAGTTCCAACAGGGCACCGACCAGCCTCTGCGCCCGACCACCGGAGGCGAAGCTCTCGCCCCCGGGACGCGGCTTCGCGATGAGGCCGCCGCGGCGCTTGCGGAATCGGAGTCTCTCAACAGGCTCAAGCGGACCGGCGTAATGATCGCCTGGATGCGATGCGCTCACGTCGACTCGGTCTGGCGCCTGGGCAACGACGAAGTCGAACGGATCCTCCAGCCGGCCACCGAAATTTGTAGTCCATGCTCCATCCTCGCCTGGGGTGCGCACCAAGATGACTTGGTGCTGCGGCGTCACTTTGAATCGACCTGGTCGTGCCTTCAGCGTGCGGATTCTCTCCGGGACATCTTGAGGATTCACAGCGATTCGTCCATCGAGGGTGGACACATTGCCGAGGGCGTCGCTTGAGAATTCTTCGCCGTCGTAGCGTCCCGGCCACACGTCGCCGAAAGCCAGGGCCCCGACGTCGATGTCACGCTCGGCCGGAATCGCGGCACGCGGCGGGCCATCGAGTTCGACTGCAGGCGCCGGAGGATCCCATGCAAGGTAGCGGTTGCGGTCGATGCCGATCAGCTTGTCCCAGTCCTGCCGTTCGTAGATCGCCTCATCAACAGTGTCCCGAATGTACAGAACACAGATCCGCGAGGTCTTCTCACCGCCCTCGGACTCGCGATGGCGTCGCAGGACACGGCCGATGCTCTGAATCCGCTGACGCGGCGAACTCGACGAGGCAACGATGATCCCGAGATCCGCTTCGGGAACATTGAATCCCTCGATTAGCGATCGTGCCGACACGACGACTTGCGCGGCGCCGCTTCGAAAGAGCTCCAGGCTGTTGTCACGCAACTCGGGCGGGAGCTGACTGTGCTCCATGACGGCAGGCACCCCTTCGGACTCAAGCAGTCCGAAGAGCCGGACTACTTCGTTGATGCTCTCGTGGAAGAGAATCACACGCGCGCCGGAACGGGCCGCCAGAGCCTCTTGCACGAGAGCAAGCGTCGCGTCCTTTCTGCTCTGTGCTCGGTACAGCAACTGTTTGCGCCGACTGGTGTCGTTCACGAAGCGAGACGCGAGTCCAGCAAGATCACCGGATCTGGAGGCGACCCGCCTCGCCCATGCCAGCAGAGCCTCTCCGCCCCCTTTATTTCGCGCCGTCGTGGAAGAGTTAAGGAGCTCTCTTCTGGTGTCAGTGATCGAACTGGACAGAGCGGCATATTGACTCTGTTCGCTCGTGGTCAGCGGCAGGCCGATGTGGTCGATTCCAAAAGGGGGGAGAACGTCAAGGTCGAGCGCCTGAGCGAAGCTCATCTCATAGACGATCGGGCCGAACCCGTTGCTCACCCGCTCGACAGGCGCGTCCGCCGATTCCCTGT
Organism: Acidimicrobiia bacterium; assembly: GCA_022820805.1. Lineage (GTDB taxonomy): Bacteria > Actinomycetota > Acidimicrobiia > Acidimicrobiales > Aldehydirespiratoraceae > Aldehydirespirator. The sequence goes on along the minus strand of JAJEEV010000043.1, from coordinate 206,347 downwards.
CTCCGTCATCAGCACGCTCTGGCGTCGCGGACAGGCCGAGGCTGTAGGCCCTACGCGTCGTTAGAACACGAGACATCTCGGGTGCGCCGACGCGGTGGCATTCGTCTCCGACGAGCAGCAGATGCCGCGCCAACTCCCCATCGACGAGTCCGGGAAGTTCCTTCCGGGCGGACGGGAGCACGGCGATCAGAATCCGAGTCACGCCGTCAAAGCTGTCGGAGTGACCGCCTCCCAGCCTCCCGAGGGCGTGTTCCGGAATGTTGGACCGCTCAAGCACCATGTCGTGCCATTGGTTCATGAGGACGATCGTGGGCACAACGATGGCGACACGGAGTTCAGGATCTTGTCGCTGGAGGCGTTCGATAATCGCTAGCGCAACGACGGTCTTGCCTGCGCCGGTGACGACCTTGATGGTGCCCCGTCGGTCCCCGCGGAACCATGCCTCGCAGGCGGATTCCTGCCATGAGTGCAGCTCCAGGTTCCGAGTCATCTGCCAGAGGTCCGGGGGATTATCGGCCCCTCGATGCTCCGGCTCCGCACGGCTCGATGCATGCGCCTCTGCTCCGTGAGTCGATCGGCCGATCCACTCGCGAAGCCGCAACTGCTGCAACGTAAGCCGCTCAGATGGCGACAGATCCGCCACCGTCTCCCTCCATTCAGTTGCTGGGCTCGTGCTGGGCGACCGGCGCGGTCATTGCCTCGCGGCCTGCCGCGCTCCGAAGGGCGCCCAGCGTCCCTGCGAGCGAGAATCGTGTGTCTGCAGAAGTCGAGTCTTCGAAGCCTTTGAGGTCGATGTCGAACTTCTCCAAAGAACGTTCGCCACACTCATGATCGTAGTGTCGATTCTGCGGCAGACGTGCCGTACGTGAGCAGGCACCGCGTTCAATGAGCCCGACGGAGTCCGACAGCGCGACCTCGGCAACGCTCCGACATCTCCTTGCTCTCGCCGCCTTCGACCGAACTCTAGAGCAGGCAAACCCAATCTACATTTGATCGAAGTAGGCGGCGTCCACCGCGAGGTGTGTGAATAGACCAGCCTTGGATCTGGCCGAGATGACGGTCGGGCACGCTGCCGCTACCGTCCCCTGCCATGACAACGGAGCGACTCACACCCGTACCGCTGAGGGATCTGTGGGGCCACGAGGCCGCAGACTTCACACCATGGCTGGCAGACAACATCGACCTGTTGGGCGACGCCCTCAGCATGACCCTTGAGGACGCCGAAACCGAAGCCGCCGTCGGAGGGTTCAGCGCGGACGTGGTCGCCGTGACCGACCAAGACGAGACGGTGTTGGTCGAGAACTTCCTCAACCCCTCAGACCACCGCCACATCGGCCAGCTAATCACCTACGCCGCCGGACTCGATGCCGACCACGCCGTGCTCATCGCCGAGTCACTGCGAGACGAGCACCGATCAGCGCTGGGATGGCTCAACACCATCGCCAGCGGCGTCGGGTTCTTCGGAGTCGAAGTAGCAGCATGGCGTATCGGCCAGTCACCCCCAGCACCCCAACTGCGGGTCGTGGCCGCTCCCGACAACTGGCGGCGCACCGTTCGCACCACCGCGACCAGCAGCGGCATCAAGGCCACTTACGCGGCGTTCTGGGCCGGATTCCTGCCGATGCTGCACGATGCCGAACCCCGCTGGCGCGGCATCAAGACCCCGCAGGCCCATAACTGGATGCAGTTTAGGGCAGCGATCCCGACGGTGAAGTACCTCACCCGAGCCGGAGGTTCGCGTCTGGTGGCCCAGTGCTACGTCGACACCGGTGACCACGACACCACCACCGAACTCTACGACCGCCTGCATGACCAACGCGACGACATCGAAGAGGCGTTCGGTGCCGCGTTGGAGTGGCACCGGCTTAACGACAAGCGCGCTTCGGTCATCAATGCTCGCTTCCCCCACGAAATAAGCATCGAAGACCGCAGCACGTGGCCTGCACTGTGGGAATGGCTCGTGCCAACTATGGGGCGACTCGCGGACGCAATCGACCCCGTGCTGGCCCGCTACTGAGGCGTCCTTGTCCCTGGGTGACCTGCAACTTGGGCCGCTCGCCCGTCCCTTGAGTGTCTGCAAGCAATCGATCAGCGGCACTGCCAGGAGGCACGTCGACGATCGCCCGAGATGGTCCTGGTCTCGCCACCGGTAGCTGCTGTGCCGGGATTCTCCTGCACTTGTCGTGACATCCGAGGCATCCGAGATACCAGGCCTCAGGATGCGCTCTCCTAGAGTGTCACGATGTTGATCTGCTATCTGGACGAATCGGGCAACACGGGTAGACGTCTCGACGATCCGGATCAGCCCATCCACTTCCTGGCTGCCGTCATGGTGCGGGAGGATCGCATACGTGACATGGCAGACCAACTGCATGCGCTCGCGGATGCAGCGCCGACTAGCGAGCCTCTGGTCGAATACCACGGCGATCAACTGTTCCACGGCTCAGGGCCGTGGCAGGGCACTCCACCCGATCTGCGCATCCGCGAGTATGGCAAGGCTCTCGCTGTGATGAGCGAGGTCGATGCCGACGTGGCCTATGCGTCAATCAATAAGCCGCTGCTCGTCGGAGGCCAGAATCCTCATCTGTTGGCGCTCCAGTTCTTGACTGAGAAGATTGAGCATTGGCTCCGTAGCCAGCGCGATGAGTTGAGCCAGCGTGCACTGTTGGTGGCAGATCACAACCACGAACACGACCAGTACGCCTTCGACCTGATTCAGAGAATGCAGACTGAAGGCGGCCCGATCGGAGAACACCGAGGGCTGAACGTCTCGCTCGACCACATCGTGGACGGCGTGTATTTCGCGCATTCGGAGCGAAGCTGGGGGATTCAACTTGCTGACCTTGTGGCGTTCGTCCTGAATCGATCCGAACGTATCAAGCGGTCACATGGAGACCGGAGGTCGGACGATGCGATACGGATGCTCAGACGAGACCACATCTCGCCTCAGCTTCGGACTTGGCGGGAGCCGTGGCCAAGGTACTCAGGAAAGCAACCGGGGCCCGCTTGAACAGGCCCCGGCGCTGGATGGACTGATGAGCCTCGGTGACCCAAAGCTGGCGAACAGCCCAAACAGAATCTACTCGACCCCTATGACATGATCCACCGCCGTCCGTCCTCAATCCCCAGGAGGGCACGGCTTGGAGCTAAAGGTCGAGGATGGGGGCTAGCTCTTCGTCGGTTAGGCGGCGGAAGGCTCGGCGGCCGTTGGAGCGGTCGAGCACCGCGGCCTCGAGGCTCGCGGCACTGAGGGTCCGGTCGGGGCCGGCCAGGGCTGCCACCGCGGCCCGCACGCCGTCGGCGAGCGAGCGGGGCGAGCCCGGCAGCGCGTCCTCGAAGCGCTCGGAGATCTCCTCGGTCTCGCCGCCCAGCACCACCCAGTCGTCCTCGTCGACCACGGTGCCGTCATAGAGGATGTGGAACAGCTGGTCGTCGCCGCCGCCGGCTTCGAGGCCGATCTCGGCCACCAGGATCTCCACCTCCATCGGCTTCACCTCGTGGGTGAACACCTGCCCGAGGCTCTGGGCGTAGGCGTTGGCCAGGCTGCGAGCGTCCACGTCCTCGCGGCTGAAAGCGAAGCCCTTCAGGTCGGCGTGACGCACACCGGCGATGCGGAGCTGGTCGAACTCGTTGTAGCGGCCCACCCCCGCGAAAGCGATGCGGTCGTAGATCTCGCTCACCTTGCGCAGCGTGCTGGAGGTGTTCTCGGCCACGATGGCGATGCCGCCGCTGTAGCGGAAGGCAACCAGGCTGCGGCCCCGGGCGATGCCCTTGCGGGCATAGTCGGCCTTGTCCTTCATCACCTGCTCGGGCGGCGCGTAGAAGGGCATGGTCATGACGAGCCGCCCCTGTCGGTCTCCCGCCGGGTGCGGTGGCGGCGCAGCAGCCGCTCGGTGCGCCGGCGCAGCTCGGCGTCCTCCAGGCGCTGGTACCCGCCGGCGTCGATCACGGCCACCACCGGGAACACGTCTCGCACCGGGTCGGGACCGCCGGTGGCCGAGTCGGCGTCGGAGGCCACGAACAGCGCGTCCAGCACCAGGTCGGTGGCCGCGGACCGCGTCATCGAGGGGCGGAACCCCAGCTTCACCACGGTGTCGGCGTGCAACGAGCCCGACCCGGTGGCTGCGTGGTCGCGCTCCTCGTAGCGCCCGCCGGTGACGTCGTACTCGAAGATCCGGCCCTTGGAGGCCACCGTGTCGAAGCCCGCGAAGATCGGCACCACCACCAGACCCTGCATGGCCGCGGGCAGGTTGGCCCTCACCATCTGGCCGAGCTGGTTGGCCTTGCCCTCGAGGCTGATGGGGGTGCCCTCCACCTTCTCGTAGTGCTCGAGCTGGAGCTGGAACAGCCGCACCATCTCCGCCGAGGGCCCGGCCGCGCCCGCGATGGCCACGCCGGAGTGGCGGTCGGCCGGGAACACCTTCTCGATGCGGTGGTTGCTGATGAGATGCCCCGCAGTGGCCCGCCGGTCGCCGGCGAGGACCACGCCCGAGTCGTAGCGGACAGCCACGCAGGTCGTGCCGTGGGGGATCTCCGGCGGAGCCAGCGGTTGGTGCTCGACCGGTCCGGGTGCAGCGGTACCGGACCCGGAACGGGTCAGACGCAGCAGCGCGGCGAAGTTCGGGCCGGGATCGTCGTGCGGTCCGAAGCGGGGCAGGCTCACTCGCCGCCCTTTTGGATGTAGCTCTTCACGAAGTCCTCGGCGTTGGTCTCCAGCACCTCGTCGATCTCGTCGAGCAGATCGTCGAGCTGGGCCTTGATGTCGGAGCCCCGCTCGGACGCGGGCGGCGACTCCTCCACCGACTGCTCCCGGGGCGACGGGGCCGGCTTGCGGATCTGCTCTCGTTCGGCCACTGGGTTCCTCCCGGCTCGTGCTTGGATCGACTTGTCCACAGAGGTTAGAGGCCGAGCGGATGGGCGACACTGCATTGATGCCTAGCAGGAGTTGAGCGAGGCCGGGGACGACGTTGCTATGACTTGGGCGGCCCGTGAGCGCAGCGAACAAGAGCGGGAACCTACGCGCCGGCGGACCCCAAGCGTCGCAGCAGCTCCATCGCGGAGTCGCACTCGTCGAACAGGTCGCCCACATGGGCGACCGTTCCCCGGGCCGGCTCGGTCATCGAGACCCGCCGCAGCGACCCCTCGCCCACATCGAAGACGATCGAGTCCCAGTTGGCCGCCACCACCTCGGCTGCGAACCTCTGAAGGCAGCGGCCCCTGAAGAAGGCCCGGGTGTCGGGTGGGGGCTCGGTCATCGCCTCGACCGCGGCGGCCTCGTCCACCAGCGTCTCCAACCCAGCCCGGGCGGCCAGGGACCGGTCCGGGCGCAGATCGTGGTACTGGATGTCGAGGGCCCGCAGGCGGGCGTCCTGGAAGTCCAGGCCGTGACGGTCCCTGAAGCCCTCCAGGAGCCTGAGCTTGGCCACCCAGTCGATCTGGCCGGCGAGCTCGCCCGGATCGCGCTCCAGGCCGCCGAGCACCTCCTCCCAGCGGGCCACCACCAGGTGCGCGACCTCGCCCCCCACCGCGTCGGCGCCCCGCCGCTCCAGGTAGGCCCGGGCCGCGGCCAGCAGCTCCCACTGCACGCCGAGAGCGGTCACGGTGGTGCCGTCGGCGAGCTCCAGCGGCTGGCGCAGATGCCGGTCGCGGCTCACCTGTCGCAGCGCAGCCACCGGGGTGGCGAACCGGAACTCGCGGGGCATCGCATCGTCCTCGACGAGTGCCATGACGAGCGCGGTGGTGCCGACCTTGAGGAAGGTCGCCACCTGCGACATGTTGGCGTCGCCCACGATCACGTGCAGGCGCCGGTACTTGGCCGCGTCGGCGTGGGGCTCGTCGCGGGTGTTGACGATGGGGCGCTTGAGGGTGGTCTCCAGGCCGACCTCCTCCTCGATGAAGTCGGCCCGCTGGGAGAGCTGGTACCCGGCATCGTCGAGGCGCATCCCGGAGGTCTCGCTGCCCATCTTGCCCGCGCCGCAGTAGATCTGGCGGGTCACGAAGTGCGCGGTGGCGCCGGTGACGATGCGCGAGAAGGGCACCGCCCGGCTCACCAGGTAGTTCTCGTGGCAGCCGTAGCTGTTGCCCTTGCCGTCGGAGTTGTTCTTGTAGACGACGATCTCCTCGCCCGGCGGCAGCAGCATCCGGACCGCCTCCATCGAGCGGGCCGCGATCAGCTCGGCCGCCCTGTCGTAGAGGACCACTGAGAGGGCATCGGCGCATTCGGGCGTGGAGAGCTCGGGGTGGGCGTGGTCCACGTAGTAGCGGGCGCCGTTGGTGAGCACCGCGTTCACGAGATGGGTTTCGATCTCCGGTGCCAGCGATCCCGCGGGCGCGCCGCCCCGGGCGTCGTTGCCGGGGGTCTCGTCGGTGAAGTCCCAGCCCACCGCGGCCCGCCCCGGCTCCGGCGCCTGCCCGTGGGCGATCAGGTAGGCGTTGATCAGCAGCGACGACGCTGAGATGGGGTTGGGCTCGGAGGCTCCCCGGTGAACGATGCCGTACTCGGTCTCGAGGCCGAGCATCTTGGGGACAGCCATGGGGCCGGACGCTACCGGGCCTTAGAGAGAGGAGTGGGGTTTAGAGGATCTGCGAGAGGAACAGCTTGGTGCGCTCCTCAACGGGATTGGTGAAGAAGTGCTCCGGCGTGCCGGTCTCGACGATCTGGCCGTCCTCCATGAAGATCACCCGGTCGGCCACCTCGCGGGCGAAGCCCATCTCGTGGGTCACCACCATCATGGTCATTCCCGACAGCGCCAACTCCTTCATCACGTCGAGGACCTCCTTGATCATCTCGGGATCGAGCGCGGAGGTGGGCTCGTCGAAGAGCATGATCCTCGGCTCCATGGCCAGCGCCCGGGCGATGGCCACCCGCTGCTGCTGGCCGCCCGAGAGCTGGCCCGGGTACTTCTCGGCCTGCTCGGGTATGCCGACCCGCTCCAGCAGCGACCGGGCCAGTTCCTCGGCCTCGCGCTTGGGCTTCTTGCGCACCCAGATCGGCGCCATCGTGATGTTGTCGAGCACCGTGAGGTGGGGGAACAGGTTGAACTGCTGGAACACCATGCCGACCTCGGAGCGGATCTTCTCGATGTTGCGCAGGTCGTTGGTGAGCTCCACCCCGTCGATCACGATCCGGCCCTCCTGGTGGGCCTCGAGGCGGTTGATGCAGCGGATCCAGGTGGACTTGCCCGAGCCCGACGGGCCCAGCACCACCACGACCTCGCGCTCCTTGATCACGGCGGTTATCCCGTCGAGGGCCTGGAAGTCGCCGAACCACTTGTTGACGCCCTCGCAGACGATCATGTCGTCCCGGGCGGCAAGCTCCTCGGTCAGGGCGGTCGTGGCGTCGCTGACACTCATCTCGTCTCCCCCGTTGTTCTCGATCGTGTTCGGGCTCGCGTCACCGCTCCCCCACTCCTAGCCGCTTCTCCAGCCGCTGGCTGTACTTGGACATGTTGTAGGCGAATATCCAGTAGACGAACGACACGAACAGCAGGCCCTCGCGCTTGACGCCGAGGAACTCCGACTGGGCCGAGATGACCTTGTCGGCGATCCGCAGGAAGTCGAAGATCCCGACGACGGCCAGCAGCGAGGTCTCCTTGAAAGTGGCGATGACCTGGCCGACCAGCGGCGGTATCGACACTCTCAGCGCCTGGGGCAGCACGATGAACAGGGTGCGCTGCACGGTGGTGAACCCGACCGCGTCCGAGGCCTCGTACTGGCCGCGTCGGACGGCCTGCAGGCCGCCCCGGACGTTCTCGGCGAGATAGGCGGCCGAGAAGAGCGAGAAGCCGATGGTGGCGCCGGCGATGTCCACAAGGGTCATGTTCTGGGGAAGGAACAGGTTGAAGATCAGGGTGAAGAAGAACAGCAGCGTGATCAGCGGCACGCCCCGGAACACCTCGATGTAGGCGGTGGACAGCACCCTGAAGATCGGCAGCTTGGACGTGCGGGCCAGCGCCAGGAGCACCCCCAGCGGGAACGACAGCAGCAGGGTGAACACGGCCACGATGAGGGTGATGCCGAAGCCGCCGATCAGGGCGTCCGTGGGCGTGTCCACGGTGGAGGGTGAGTTGACCAGGGTCACCAGCCAATGGAACACAGCCATGGCCGCCACCCACGCGGCCACGAGCTTCATCCGCTGGGACCGGTCACCGGCGAAGTTGTGGGCCAGCATCGCCACCACCGCCAGCAGCAGGAAGCTGATCCGCGCCTTCTGGAGCATCGGGTACCAGCCGAAGAAGGCGGCCACCCAGTTGAGCACCGCCACCAGCAACAGGCCCACTGCGACGACGCGGCCGGTCTCGCCGATGCGGGGGTGCGCCAGGTACCAGACGACGAGGCCGCCGAAGACTGCGAAGAACACCGCCATCGGGATGTCGGTGGACATCACGTGGGCCCAGTCGAGGTCGGGATCGCGCAGCACGGCCCAGTACAGGACGAACGGCGTCATCACCCACAGCAGGTTCAGAGGCACCCGCAGCCTCGGGCCCACCCGGGTCCCCTTGATGGCCCGCCCCAGCTCGAAGGTCGCGACCAGCAGGATCCATATCACGGTCCACGGCAGCTTCGTGGTCATCGCCACCGTGCTGCCGGGCTCGGCGATGAACTCGCCCTCCAGGAAGGCGTAGTGGCCCCACGGGTAGACCCATGCCGACAGCACCATCAACCCGGCGCCCGCGAAGAAGACGTACATGGCCGGCACGAACGTGTTGCGCCTGCGGGCGTCGCCCAGCCCAGCCCACAGCGCCGCGCCCGCTCCGACCAGCACGACCGCGGCCAGCCACCACCACGCCCGGTCCGCCATCGCCTCCGCGAAGGACTCCCGGACGACCTCGCCGGTTGCGTACTGCTGCCCTATCAGCACGCCGAGGCTGGCCAGCACGAGCACCCCGTGGGCGACCCGCGGCTCCGTGGCGACCTGCAGGTAGGTGCCGCGGTGGTGGAACCACGCGGCAAGCAGGACGTTGGCCAGCACCAGCAGGCCCAGCACCGTTAGAGCATTGGCATCCAGCCAGTCGACGAAGGAGTCGCCACGGGCCTCGGCCCCGCTGCGGTGTATGGCCCTGCCGTCGGCTCCGACCGCCGCCGACGGCTCGCGCAGCAGTATCCCCAGCGCGATCAGGGCGCCGGCAGCCATCAGGTTCATCGACAGCTTCTTCATTGAGATGCCGCCGCCGGTCCGGGCCAGCAGCCCGACGGACAACCCCGAGAGCACCGCTATGACCCCGATGCAGACCCAGATGCGGGCGTACTGCGACTGGGGGTAGGCGTGGGTGAACAGGAACCGCATGTTGGTCTTGACGGCCCGCCACGTCCGCTCCTCGCTGAACATGAAGTTGAGCAGGCCGCGCAGCACGAGGACCAACAGCAGCGAGAACACCACCGTGAGCAGGGAGTTGACCGCCGAGGAGAAGAGGTTCCGGCTCAGCCACTCCCCCGCGGACAGGCTCGGCTCCTCAGGCTTGGTCGCCTGCTCCTCGTCGCCTGCCCAGGCCTCTAGGGCTGCGGGATCGGGGCCCTCGGTCATCGGCGCGGCCATCTCAGCGCTCCACGATCTTCATGCGGACGTTGAAGAAGTTCACGATCACCGAGATCGTCAGCGAGCAGGCGAGGTAGAACAGCATCCACAGCGAGATCACCTCGAGCGTCTTGCCGGTCTGGTTGTAGACGATCTGCCCCACCTGCACGAAGTCGCTGTAGCCGACCGCTATGGCCAGCGAGGTGTTCTTGGTGAGGTTGAGGTACTGGTTTCCCAGCGGCGGCAGGATCACCCGGAAGGCCTGCGGCAGGATCACCCGCCGCAGCATGGTCACCCGCCGCAGGCCGACGGCCTGGGCGGCCTCGGTCTGGCCCTTGGGAACGGCCAGGATGCCGCCCCGGACGATCTCGGCGATGAACGAGGCGGTGTAGAGCACCACGCCGAAGAACACCGCGGTGCCGCCCTGGGTGAGGCTCAGCCCGGCGGGACCGGGGTTGGGGAAGTTGCCCAGCTGCTGGATGTCGGGGCGCTTGATGTCGATGGGCCGTCCGGTGCGGCCGTCGCCGAACTTGTTGGCGATCACCTCGAACAGGTCGGTGCCGGAGTTGATGATCCAGCTCGACAGGCCGGGCCAGACGACCAGCACGAAGGCGATGAACGCCAGGGCGCCCACGCCGGCGAAGATGATGCGGAACTTGTCGTCGTCGGTGAGCTTCATGAGGCCCGCCGGGGTGCGGAGCCGGGCCAGGAAGCGCCGGATCCACCACGCCGCCGCGGCCAGCGCGGCCAGCGACAGCAGGACCTGCACCACCACCTGGGTCAGCGAGGAGTAGGCGCCGCCGATGAAGTCGAAGATGGCGCCGACCCAGCCGAAGATCGGGTGCGCGACCCAGCCGACCGCGCCGAAGACGGCCACCACCCCCAGGAAGCTCCCCACCGGGTAGGTGTCGCGGCCGGTGGCGTCGTGGCGGCGGTCCTGGCGGCGTTTGACGTACCAGCCGGCCAGCGAGCCCAGGGCGATGAAGATCATCCACTGGTAGAAGCCGTCGTCGATGTGCACCCGCGGCACCGACAGGCCCTTGTTGGAGATGTGCAGCAGACCGTTGACGGGACCCTGGTCCAGCTCCAGGTCGGGGAAGGTGGCCACCAGCGCCCAGATGAAGACGATCTGCACCAGCAGCGGGATGTTGCGCAGCGTCTCGATGAAGACGCTGCACATCCGGTTGACGATCCAGTTGCTCGACAGCCGCCCGACGCCGACCAGCACGCCGAGGATGGTGGCCGCGATGATCCCGCCGACGGCGATGCGGATGGTGTTGACCGCCCCGGCCCACAGCGCCCGGCCCGCGGTGTCGGGGTCGGTGTCGATGCCCTCCCGCAGGTCGCTGCCGAGGCCGATGCCCAGGAAGTCGTACCTGATCTCGATTCCCTGGCGGTTGAGGTTCTCGAGGGCCTGCGTGGTCAGGAAGAACAGGGCGAAGACGACCAGCACGAGGGCGAAGACCTGCGCCAACCACTTGACGACAGTGGCGTCCCGGTAGAAGGGCGGACGCTGCGACTGGGTCGCGGCCAGCGTGGCTTGGTCAGTATTCGACACCCGGGGGCGCCTCCGTGGCGGTCGGTCGCGGGCTTGAGTGGTCTACAACGGCAACGGGGGTCCGGGACTGCTGTCCCGGACCCCCGTCAACCTAGACGAGCGTGCTCGCTAGGTGAAGTATTTGGACCGCCGCCCTACCGGGCCGGGGGTGCGTAGATCAGGCCGCCGTCGAGCCAACCGGCGTTGGCCGAGCCCTCGCGGGTCAGGCCGACCGGGTTGAGGTGGCGGGCGTAGATCTCGTCGTAGTTCCCGACCTGGGCGATCACCTGGTAGAAGGCGTCGGGGGCCAAGCCCATGTTCGACTGCTGCTCGTCGTCGGCCGCGCCGAGCAGGCGAGCCGCCTCGGCGTCGGGCGGGTTGGCAGCCATGTCGGCGACGTTGGCCGACGTGATGCCCTTCTCGTCGGCGATGACCGTGGCGTAAACCGTCCAGTTGACCACGTCGGCGAAGCGGGACTGGTTCTGCCCGTAGGTCGGGCCCAGTGGCTCCTTCGAGATGGGCGTGGCCGGGAAGATCACCCAGTTCTCACCCGCGGGCTGCTGGTTGGCCTTGCGCCCGACGAGTGCCGAACCGTCGGTCGTGATGACGTCGCACGCACCGTTGATGAAGTTCTCGGTGACCTGGTCGAAGTCCTCGAACGTCGTGAGCTGAATCGACACGCCGGCCGCCTCGGCCGCGTCGGCGATGTTCTGCTCGGTGGTGGTGCCGGCGTTGGTGCACACGACGGCTCCGGCGATGTCGGCGACCTGCGAGCCGCCGGAGAAGCCGTCGGCCTCGCGGGCCATGAGCTGCTGGCCGTCGTAGTAGGTGGTCGGACCGAAGTCCATGCCCACCTCGGTGTCACGGCTCTGGGTCCAGGTGGTGTTGCGCATCAGCACGTCCACCTCGCCGGTCTGAACGGCGGTGAACCGCTCCGCCGCGGTCAGCGGCGTGAACACGACCGCATCGGCGTCACCGAACAGCGCGGCGGCCACGGCACGGCAGTAGTCGGCGTCGAAGCCGGTCTGGGAGCCGTCGGGCTGGGTCTCCGAGAAGGCCACAGCCGAGCCGGACACGCCACAGTTCAGCTCGCCGCGGGCGAGGACTGTGTCGAGGAGGTCCCCGTCCTGGGTGTCGGCGATGGTGTCCTCGGGCGGCGCAGTCTCTTCGGGCGCGGCCGCGGTGGTCTCCGGAGCCGTGGTGTCTTCGGGCGCCTCGGTGGTGCCGACGTCGCCGTCATCGTCGTCGCCGCAGGACGCCGCGATCAGCGTTACGGCAAACACGACAGCAAGCACGCGCCAAAGCAGCGATTGTTTCTGAGTCACAGTGTCCCTCCGTGGGTGTGTGGTTGGGTGACGTCGCAACCGTATTGGCCCGCGTCCGCCGTTTCAACCAAATTGTGGCCCGGTGAGTAAGCATTCTGACTATTATCACCTTTGCCGTGGTCAGCGGGCAGGCGGAGCGTAGATGAGGCCGCCGTCGCGCCAGCTCGCGTTGAGTGAGCCGCGTGTCAAACCCGCCGGTTCGAGGTGGCGGGCGAGGATCTCGCCGTAGTTGCCCACCTGCGAGATGGCCCGATAGAAGGCGTCGGGGGCCAGACCCATGGCGGTCTGCAACTCGTCCTCGCCGCCGAGAAGGCGGCGAGCCTCCGCGTCCGGCGGGCTGGCTGCCATCTCGACCACGTTGCCGGAGGTGATCCCCTTCTCGTCGGCGATGATGGTGGCGTACACCGCCCAGTTCACGGCGTCGGCGAAGCGCGACTGGTTCTGCGGGTACACAGGGGCCAGCGGCTCCTTCGAGATCGGGATGGCCGGGAAGATCACCCACTCCTGGTCGTCGGGCTGCTGCTTCGCCTTGCGCCCCGCCAGCGACGAGCCGTCGGCGGTGATCACGTCGCAGCCGCCGCCGATGAAGTTCTCGACGATCTGGTCGAAATCCTCGAAGGTGCTCAGCGATATCTCGGTGCCGGCGGCGTCGGCGGCATCGGAGACGTTCTGCTCGGTGGTGGTCCCTGCCAGCGCGCAGACCTCGGCGCCGGCGATGTCGGCCACCTGCGACGAGGCCGAGAAGCCGTCGGCTGCCCGGGCCATGAGCTGCTGGCCGTCGTAGTAGATCACCGGACCGAAGTCCAGGCCGACCTCGGTGTCGCGGCTCTGGGTCCAGGTGGTGCTGCGAAACAGCACGTCGATGTGGCCGGCCTGCAGAGCGGCGAAGCGCTCGGCGGCCGTCAGTGAGACGAACTCCACCGCGTCGGAGTCACCGAACACCACCGCAGCCACGACCCGGCAGTAGTCGGCGTCGACCCCTACGACCGTGCCGTCGGGCAGGGTCTCGGAGAAGATCACCCTGGTGCCCGAGACGCCGCAGACCAGCCTGCCTCGCTGCTGCACCCGCTGGAGCAGGTCGCCGTCCTCGCCGTCGGTGACGACCTCGGGCGCCGTCGTGGCCGGCTCGGCGGCCTCGGGCGCCGAGCCGCCGGCCGACCCGGGCGCGACAGGCTGCGGATCCGGGTCGCCGCAGGCCGAGGCGAACAGTGCCGCCACCGCCACCACCGCCAACAGCGCTCGGCGCACGGTCGCAGCCCCCTTACAGGTACTGGCCGGTCTGCACCCGTTCGATCGAGCGGCCCCCGGCGGCCTCCTCATCGTGGTCGCTGGACACCAGCGTGCGCACGAACACGATGCGCTCGCCCTTCTTCCCGGAGATGCGGGCCCAGTCGTCGGGGTTGGTGGTGTTGGGCAGGTCCTCGTGCTCCTTGAACTCCTGTCGCACCGAGGCCAGCAGGTCGGCGGTCACGATGCCGCGGGCGCCCCCGGAGATCTCCCGCTTGATGGCCAGCTTCTTGGCCCGCCTCACCACGTTCTCGATCATCGCGCCCGAGGCGAAGTCCCGGAAGTACATGACCTCCTTGTCGCCGTTGGAGTACGTGACCTCGAGGAACTGGTTGGCATCGGCGGGGCGGTACATGTCCTCCACGGTCTGCTCGATCATCCCCCGCACGGCCTTGTCGGAATCGCCGCCGCCGACGGTCTCCACCATCTCGGACGCGATCGGCAGGGTGGGCACCAGGTAGCGGGCGAAGATGGCCGACGCGGCCTCGGCGTCGGGCCGCTCGATCTTGATCTTCACGTCGAGGCGGCCGGGCCTGAGGATGGCGGGGTCGATGAGGTCCTCCCGGTTGGAGGCTCCGATGACGATCACATTGCGCAGAGCCTCGACCCCGTCGATCTCGGCCAGCAGCTGGGGAACGATGGTGGACTCGATGTCGGAGCTGATGCCCGAGCCCCGGGTGCGGAACAGTGACTCCATCTCGTCGAAGAACACGATCACGGGCCAGCCCTGCTCGCTCTTCTCCCGAGCCCTCTGGAACACCAGGCGGATCTGGCGCTCGGTCTCCCCCACGTACTTGTTGAGAAGCTCCGGGCCCTTGATGTTCAGGAAGAAGCTGCGGGCGTTGGCGTCGCCGGACAGGTCCGAGACCTTCGTGGCCAGGCTGTTGGCCACCGCCTTGGCGATCAGGGTCTTGCCGCAGCCGGGCGGGCCGTACAGCAGCACGCCCTTGGGCGCGGGCAGGTCGTACTCGGCGAACAGGGCGTGGTGCACGAACGGCAGCTCCACCGCGTCGGTGATCTGCTCGATCTGGGAGTCGAGCCCGCCGACGTCGGCGTAGCTGATGTCGGGCACCTCCTCGAGGATGAGGTCCTCGACCTCGGGCCGGGGCAGGCGCTCGATCACCAGGTCCCCGGAGGCGTCGATCAGCACGTTGTCGCCGCTGCGGATCGGACCTGCAGCGACAGCCGCGCTCAACTCCACCACCCGCTCCTCGTCGGCCCGTCCGAGCACCAGCGCCCGGTCGCCGCCGGGCAGCAGCTCCTTGACGGTGGCGACCTCGCCGGTGCGGTCCGGGCGTCGAGCCAGCACCACGCTGAACGACTCGTTGAGGGCGACCTCCTCGCCGGCCTTCAGGTCCTCGGCGAGGTCGGGATGGACGGCCACCCGCATCTTGCGGCCGCCGGCGCGCACGTCGACGGTGCCGTCGTCGTTGCGGCCGAGCACGGTGCCGTAGCCGCTCGGAGGCTGCGTGAGCTTCTCGACCTCCTCTCGCAGCGATCCGATGTGCTCGCGGGCGTCGCGCAGCATGGTCGTGAGCCGCTCGTTCTGCGACACGGCCTGGGTGAGCCGGCCCTTGGTGTCGGCCAGGCGCTCCTCCAGCATTCGCACCCGCTTGGGCGCGTCGTGGAGCCGCCGCCGCAGCGAGGCGACCTCGCCCTCGAGTTCGGAGACGAGGCGGCGCAGGCGCTCCAGGTCCTGCTTCGAATTGTCGCTTGCGGAGTCGCTCACCGGTCACCTCCTCGGTCGTTGACGGTCCCGGACCCGACGACACCCTAGACTGCACCGATGCCGCAAGGCGAAATGTCAGCGGACGCAGCGTTCAGCACTCCGCCGGAGTAATTCGAGCGTGTGTTGGCATTTTCGCCCGCGAGTTGGCAGGCTTGGGGCTCCCGGCCCGCTATCCTGAAGTCAACTGCTTCGGGCCGCGGGCACTTTGCAGCCCAATCCACTCGCCCCACATACAGAGAGGTGCCTCCGGGACATGAAGGTCTGGATTGATCAGGATCTGTGCACGGGCGACGGACTGTGCGAGGAGATCGCCCCCGATGTCTTCACGCTGCTCGACGACGGGCTGGCCTACGTGGTCGAGGACGGCAACGTCTTCGCCGACCCCGGAGGCCCCGACGGGCTGGCCGCGGTGCCTGCAGGCCAGGAGGAGGCCGTGATCGAGTCCGCGGAAGAGTGCCCCGGGGAGTGCATCTTCATCGAGGTGTGACCCGGCTGCGTCACCGGGCACGCCCGTAGCCGCCGGACAGCCGACTCGAGGGATCGAGGGTGCAGGACGTTCTGCCCACCACGGTCATGGGCAGCTATCCCCAGCCCGGATGGCTCGTCGACCGCGACGTGCTGGTGGGCGAGGGGGTGCCCCGAGTCCGCGCCGAGGGCATCTGGAAGGTCGAGCTCCAGTTCAGGCAGGAGGCGATCGAGGCCGCGGTCCTGGCCGCGATAGCCGACCAGGAGGCCGCCGGGGTCGACATCATCACCGACGGTGAGATGGGCCGGGAGTCCTACTTCAACCACTTCGCCAACTCCCTGGGAGGCGTCGACGCCGACCGGCTGGGAAGGGGTGTCAACCGGCGCGGCGGCGAGGCCGTCGTCCCGTTGGTCAACGGCCCAATCCGGCGCGAGGAGCCCATCGAGCTGGACTCGGCCCGGTTCCTGCGGGCCAACACCTCCCGGCAGGCCAAGGTGACCGTCCCCGGTCCGTTCACGCTGAGCCAGCTCGCCCAGAACGACTTCTACCCCGACCAGCGGTCGCTGGCCATGGCCTACGCCGCCGCGATCAACGAGGAACTGCGGGACCTGGAGGCTGCGGGCATCGACGTGCTTCAGCTCGACGAGCCGTACCTGCAGGCCAACGCCGAGGTCGCGCGGGGCTTCGCGGTGGATGCGATCGCGGCAGCGGTAGACGGCATCGGCGCCACCACAACCCTCCATACCTGCTACGGGTACGCCATCTACATGACCGACAAGTCGGGCGGCTACCCCTTCCTGGCCGAGTTGGCGTCCGCACCGGTCGACTACGTGGCCATAGAAGCGGCCCAGCCCCGCCTCGACCCCGGCGTGGTGACTGAGCTCGCGCCGCGATCGGTCGTGCTGGGAGTCCTCGACCTGGGGACCGCCGAGGTCGAGACGCCCGAGGCCGTCGCGCGGCGGATCCGGGCCGCGCTCGAGCACGTCGACGCGCACCGGCTCTCGGTGTCGCCGGACTGCGGCATGAAGTTCCTGCCGCGCCACGTGGCGCAGGCCAAGCTGGCCGCCATGGTCGAGGGCGCCCGGATCGTGCGGTCAGAGCTGGGACCCGGCTGCTAGAGCAGCCTCTCCACGCAGCTGACCAGCTGCCGCACCGTTCGAACCTCGAAGGTCTCGGTGCAGTGCCGAGCGTAGGCATCCATCTCCGAGTCGTGGGTGTCCCAATCGGCACGCGGCTCGGGATTGAGCCAGTACACGGCCCGGCACCGGCCTGCGATCTCCTCGAGCATCTCGACCCGCTTGTCCAGGTAGTTCGTGCGGGCGTCGCCGGTGATGAGCAGCGTCGAGTTGGGGCTCATCTCCCCGGAGCCGACCTGGTCCCAGAACTGGCTCAGCACTGCGCCGTAGTCGGAATGGCCGTCGCCGGCGATCACGTTGGTGTTCCTCATGAGCTGCCACGGCTCGATGCCGTGGTCGGTGGCGGCCAGCAGGTCGGTCACCTCGTCCACGGCGTCGACGAAGACGAAGGAGCGGCACCGGGGTATCTCCGCCGACAGAGCGGCCATGAGGGTCAGCGTGAACACCGAGAAGTGCGCCACCGAGCCGGATATGTCGCACAGGACGAACAGTTCCGGCCGGTGGGACCGGGCCCGCTGGTAGGCGATGTCGACGGGCGTGCCCCCGGTGGAGAGCGACTGCCTGATGGTGCGCCTGAAGTTGACGCTGCGACCGTGGCGGGCCTGCCGGCGCCGGGCGAGGCGGGCGGCCAGCCGGCGGGCCAGAGGCCTGACCGCGTCGCGAATGTCGTCCAGCTGATGCCGGGTGGCGTTGAGGAACTCGATGTCCTGCACCGCGGGGTCGAGCGGGATCGGGCTGGACTCGCCCAGGCGGTAGCGGACCTCCGCGGCCATCAGCTGCTTGAGCTGCTCGATCCGCTCGCGCAGCTCGGCGGTGGGCAGTTCGGGATTGGCCCTGCGGGCGTCGCTCATCAACTGGGCCAGGTCGGCCGCCCGCAGCGCCCGCTGGAGGTGGTGGCGCTCACCCCGCAGTTCACCGTCGAAGCCGCCGTGCTCGGCCACCAGGCTCGCCGCCAGCGCGGCCGGGTCGGAGTCGAAGGCGACCACGCTCACCGGATCGATGGCGGCGGCATCGCCTCCCGGTGCTCCGCCGGATCCGCTCAGCGGGAAGAGCCGGTCGAACACGGCGTCGAACAGCGCCAAGTGGCGTGCGTCCTTGATGAGCGTGGCCCTGAGCGCGACCCGGAACTCCGAGCGGGAACCCAGGTCGACCAGGGTCGCAGCCCGGGCGGCGTCGATTATCTCGGCCACGGTGACGTCCACTCCACGGGCCTGGAGGCTGTGACCGAGCTGGGTGACACGCTCGGCGATGGCCGCCCCGGCCGGCGACTCCTTCGCTCGGTCTCTTGGCATTCGGTAAACCAGGCGCTGCTAGTCTCGTGTATACCGCCCGCCGGCCGGACGGTCACACCATGCTAAGACAACGTTTCAAGCAGCGTTGAGCTGCGGGAGAGGACGCATGACGCAGTACACGACCGTGTTCGGATCGCTCACGGACTTCGCCAAGGGCGGCGTCCAGCTCGTCGACGACGACCCGAAGTACTACGCCTTCTCCAACATCTTCGAAGTGGCCTCGGCGGCCGCTCCCTACGAGAAGGTGGCGGTGGGCAAGAACCTGGAGTACGTGCTCGAGGCCATCAGAGCCGAGGGCACCAGCGCCTGGCGAGCCGCACCCCATGACGAGTTCGCCCTCGTCATGGACGGCACCGTGCGCTTCGAGCTGCTCGACCCTGCGGCTGAGCTGGTCGATCCCTCCTCCGGAGGCTCGATCACCCTTGAGGGTGAGCCGGAGGGCAGCCCCATGGGGACCGTGACCGCCCAGCGGGGACACATGACGATGCTCCCCGCCGGGAAGGCGTACCGGATGCACAGCGACGGCGTCGGCGTCGTGCTGCTCCAGACCATCGAGGGGCCCGACACCGTGTTCCGGTGGGCCGACATCTGCCAGACCTTCTAGGAGGACACCATGACCGTCACGGAAGCACCCGCCAACCGACTCGGATACCGGCAGTTCGGCGTGGGCGGATTCACATTCAGCCGCGACGAGTACTTCGTCACCGTCGAGTGGCCGACCGGGAACCACCAGATGCCCGTCGACCATTGGCTGCGCTGCGTCCAGCGCGACGTGGCCTGGGGGTTCTTCTACGGCATCGTCAACTTCGACTCGGTCATCGGCACCATGAACCACTACGGCACCGTCGACATGTTCGCGGGGCGGTTCAACGAGGCCTACCGCCGGGCCGAGGTGGACTACAACGAGACCTTCGACCATGACGAGCTGCTCGGCTGCTTCAAGGCCATGCTCTCGGACTGGACCAACGAGGGCTACGACCCCTTCGCGGCACCGCTGGAGACGGGCAGCGCCTTCGGCCCCAGCAGCGGCAGCAACGACGACGCGGTCACCCGCAGGCGGGTGGTGGCCGACCGCATGGTGGGGGTGCCCGGCGACGAGCCGCTGCGCAGCGACGAGTCGGGCTTCCCGGTGAACCGGGCCTTCGCCGACGTCGACCAGGACGAGCCCGTCATCGAGGCCGAGCCCGGCTACGAGGGCGAGGTCTGCTCGTTCAACCTGTTCGCGTACCTGTCCCGGTCCGATGTGACCTGGAATCCCTCGGTGGTCTCGGCCTGCAAGGAGAGCCTCTACTGCCCCACCACCGAGGAGTTCACCCTGCCGGTCATCCACGGCAACGACCGGGTGGAGTGGTTCGTGCAGCTCAGCGACGAGATCCAGTGGGACGTGGAGGACCGCGACACGGGGGCCAAGCGGGCCCGGGTGATCATGAAGGCGGGTGATGTCGCCGCCATGCCGGCCGATATCCGCCACACCGGCTACTCGCCCAAGCGGTCGATGCTGCTGGTCTGGGAGAACGGTTCGCCCCGGATCCCCGAGATGATCGCCAAGGGCGAGGCGCCGGTGCACCCCGTCGACTTCTAGGAGGCCGAGCGGAGCGAACGAGAGCGGAGAACTAGGACGCACGAGATTGTCCGCTATGTGGTAACTTGTCTGCACAGCGGACGATTCTGGAGAGGGGGCCGGACAGTTGCAGCGTGACCTGGAGTTCACCTACGACGCGCTGCCGGGCAGGGTCGTGTTCGGTGCGGGTGCCCGCAAGTCGCTGGCCGCAGAGGCCGAGGCCCTGGGCGCGGAGCGAATCCTGATCATCGCGGACCAGGCCACCGATGCCCTCGCCTCCGAGATCAGCGCCATCCTCGGCGACCGGGTCGCGGGCCGGTTCGACGAGGTGGCCCAGCACGTTCCGCTCCAGCTGGCACGGTCAGCAGCCGCGCAGGCACGCGAGGCCGGCGCCGACACCGTGCTCACCATCGGCGGCGGATCGGCGACCGGGTTCGGGAAGGCCGTCGTGCTCGAGGCCGGCATCAGGCAGATCGCCGTGCCCACCACCTACGCCGGCTCGGAGATGACCCCCATCTGGGGAATCAGCGACGGGGACCACAAGCAGGTGGGCGTCGACGCCGCCGCCAAGCCCGCGCTGGTCGTCTACGACCCCGAGCTGACCGTCACCCTGCCGGCCGCCATCGCCGGACCGTCCGGGATGAACGCCCTCGCCCATGCAGTCGAGGCGCTCTACGGTCCAGGCGCCAACCCGTTCATCTCCTTCATGGCACTGGAGAGCATCCGGGTCATGTACCGGGGTCTGCCGGCGGTCACGGCCGAGCCCGGCGACATCGCGGCCCGCACCGACGTCCTCTACGGCGCCTACCTCGGCGGGGTGGTGCTGGGCACCGGCGGCACGGCGCTGCACCACAAGACCTGCCACGTGCTGGGCGGGATGTTCAACCTCGACCACGGCGGGATGAACGCCGCGGTGCTCGGCCACGCGCTCGCCTACAACGCGCCCGCCATCGGCAGCATCATCGAGGACATCGCGGCCGTGATCGACGCTCCGGCACGCGACGTGCCCGCCGCCTTCTTCGATCTCGCCGGCGCCATCGGTGCGCCCACCAGTCTCGAAGCCCTCGGCATGCCCGCCGGTGGACTCGACGAAGCAACCCGGAGGGTTGTGATTGAAGCGGCCGCCAACGTGCGGCCACCGACGGAGGGCGGGATCCGGCAGATGCTGGACGACGCCTTCCATGGCCGCAGGCCGGTGTAGCCGCCGGCGCTGACACCGAAAGGAAACCCAATGACCGAATCCAACAAGCGCAGAACCTCGAGACGGCAGTTTCTGGGCAGCGCCGCCGCAGTCGGCCTCGGCGGCGGGCTGCTGGCCGCGTGCGGTGACGACGAGGAGGCCGCGCCCGCCGCGACCACCACCACCGCGGCCGCAGCCACCACCACCGCAGCCGCAGCCACCACCACCGCGGCCAGCGCCACATCGGACATACCGCCGGCCAAGGTCGGCTTCGTCACGCCCCGGACCGGCCCGCTGGCTGCTCTGGGAGAGACCGACGACTTCGTGCTGGCACAGATGCGGGAGCTCTTCGGCGACCGCATCGAGATCATCGACAAGGACACCGAGACCGACGCAACCCGGGCCGGCGAGGTGACCAACGAGCTCATCGCCGAGGGCGTCGACCTGGTGCTGTGCGGCGGCACACCCGACACCACCATCCCGGTGGCCGCGGCCTGCGATCTGGGCGAGACCCCGTGCCTGTCGACGCTGGCTCCCTGGCAGCCGCACTACGTCAACGTCAAGGGCGGCCCCCCTGGTCCCGAGCCCGCATCTGTGTGGAACCACCATTTCTTCTGGGGCATCGAGCACCTGACCGCGGTGTTCCTCGACCTGTGGGCCCAGGCTGACGTAGAGCCCATCATCGGCGCTCTGTGGGCCGGCGATCCCGACGGCACCGCTTTCGGCGACCCCGAGCTCGGGCAGCCCCCGGCGTTCATCGCCGAGGGCTACACCATCATCGACGACGGCCGCTTCGACCTGGGCACCCAGGACTTCTCGGCGCAGATCGCGTCGTTCAAGGACAACAACGTGCAGATCGTCACGGGCGTGCTGCCGCCCCCGGTGTTCGCCACGTACCAGGCCCAGGCCCTCCAGCAGGGCTTCAACCCGCCGGTCGTGACCGTGGCCAAGGGACTGCTGTTCAGCAGCGCGGTGGCCACCTACCCCAAGGGAGCCGGACTCAGCTCCGAGATCTGGTGGACCGACCGGTACCCGACCAAGTCGTCACTCACGGGTCAGAGCGCCAACGACCTGGCGGAGGCATACATCGCCGCCACCGGCCGCAACTGGGAGCAGCCTCTGGGCTACGGCCACGCCGTCTGGGAGGTCGCCATCGACGCCCTCAAGAGGGCCGGCACCGCCGAGAAGACGGCACTCAACGAGGCCATCGGCCAGACCGACCTGGAGACCCAGGTCGGGCGGGTCAACTTCAACGAGGGCCCCGTCCCGCAGCTCACCACGACCAGCCTGGTGGGCGGCCAGTGGGTGGCCGGCGAGCGGTTCCCGTTCGAGTTGTTCGTCGCGGTCAACACGTTCCTGCCGGACCATCCCATCGACGGTCCGCTGCAGCTGATCGAGTAATCCCGTCCGGGTGACCCGGGCCAGCGGTCCCGCTGATCGAGCGGCCTGGCTGCTCGGCTAGCTTGGGCGGATGGCCCCGCTGCTCGAGGTCGTCGATGTCGACAAGTCGTTCGGCGTAAAGGTCGTCGACAACCTCTCACTCCAGGTGAGCGAGGGCGACGCGCTCGGCATCGTCGGACCCAACGGCGCCGGAAAGACGACTCTCCTCAACCTGATCGCAGGCGATCTGAGCTGCGACCGCGGCTCCATCCTGATCGAGGGCGAGGACGTCACACGGACCTCCGCCGACCGTCGCTGCCGGCGGGGGCTGGCCCGAACATCGCAGATCCCGCGGCCGTTCGAGGGCATGACGGTGTTCGAGAACGTGCTCGTGGCCGCGGTCTTCGGCGCGGGCGTGCCGATGTCGGAGGCCCACGCCACCCCCATCGCGGTCGAAGCCCTCGAACGGTCTCAGCTGCTGGAGTCGGCCAACACCAGGGCAGGAGCCCTTCCCCTGCTGGGCCGCAAGCGCCTGGAGCTGGCCCGCGCCCTTGCCACCCAGCCCAAGATCCTCCTGCTCGACGAGATCGCCGGGGGCCTGACCGAGGCCGAGGTGCTGGAGCTGGTCGACAACATCCGGGCGATTCACACCGGCGGCGTGACCATCGTCTGGATAGAGCACATCGTGCATGCCCTGCTCGCCGTGGTCGGACGGATCATGGCCATGAGCTTCGGGATGAAGATCGCCGAGGGCGACCCGGCCGAGGTCATGGCCAGTCCGGCGGTCCAGGAGGTGTACCTGGGGGTGGCGCCGGAATGACCCTCCTCGAGGTGCGAGGTCTCGACGCGGGCTACGGCGATTTCCAGGCGCTCTTCGGGATCGACGTGGACGTATCCGAGGGCGAGACGCTGGCCATGATCGGCGCCAACGGGGCCGGCAAGACGACGTTCCTGCGGGTCTTGGCCGGACAGGTGCCCACCAGAGCGGGCTCCATCCTGTTCGACGGCACCGACATCGCCGGGGTCAAGGCCCACCGGCGGGTCGGGCTCGGGATCGCCCTCGTGCCCGAGGGCCGCATGCTGTTCGGAAGTCTGACCGTTCGCGAGAACCTGATCATCGGCGCCCACGCCGCTCGACCGGGCCGCTGGAATCTCGACTCCGTCCTCGACGTGTTCCCGTTGATCCGGCCGCTGATGGACCGACCCTCCCACGTCTTGTCGGGAGGCGAGCAGCAGGCGGTTGCCATCGGCCGGGCCCTGATGTCCAACCCCAGGCTGATCCTGCTCGACGAAGTGTCGCTCGGCTTGGCGCCGGTGGTGGTCAAGTCGTTGTATGAGGCCCTGCCCGCGCTGTCGGAGGGCGGCGCCACCGTCCTGCTGGTCGAGCAGGACATCGGGCAGGCGCTGGCGGTGGCGTCCAGGGTCGTGTGCCTGCTGGAGGGGCGGGTCTCGCTCGAGGGCCGGCCCGGCGAACTGGCCCGCTCCGACATCACCGCGGCCTATTTCGGTCTGCCCGCCGGAGCCGGCTCGGAGGGCCCGGGCTGATGGAGTGGCTCAACGCGGTCGTCCAGGGGATCATGCTCGGCGGCTTGTTCGCGCTGTTCGCCACCGGCCTGTCGCTGGCCTTCGGCGTCATGCGCTTCGTGAACCTGGCCCACGGGGACCTCGCCATCCTCGGCGCGTTCGTGGCGGTGTCGGTCACTTCGGCGCTGGGCCTGAACCCCTTCGTCTCGCTGGTGGTCGTGGTGCCGGTGATGCTGGCCGCGGGCTACGCGCTGCAGCTGGGGGCATTCAACTTCACCATCAGCGCAGACCCCCTCCCTTCGATCCTGGTGACCTTCGGCCTCGGTGTCGTCATCCAGAACGTGCTGCTGGAGACCTACAGCGCCGACTCGCGCGGCCTCGACGTGGGCTCGATCGAGATCGAGAGCATCAGGATCAACGACGCGATCGCTGTCGGCTGGATCCCGCTTATCACCCTGGTGGTGGCGGTCGCGGTGCTCGGGACGCTGCAACTCATACTGTCGCGTACCGCCCTGGGCCGGGCATTCCGGGCCGTGTCCGACGATCCGGCCACCGCCCGCCTCATGGGAATCAACGACCGCAACCTCTACGCGGTGGCCATGGGCATCGCCTTCGCCACCGTGGCCATAGCCGGCGTGTTCCTCGGGATCAGGCAGAGCTTCGGACCCCTGGACGGACCGGCTCAGCTCTTGTATGCCTTCGAGGCGGTGGTGATCGGCGGCCTCGGGTCGGTGTGGGGCACGCTTGTCGGGGGGCTGCTGCTCGGCGTGGCCCACACCGTCGGGGGGCAGTTCGAGGTCGCCTACGGCCTGGGCTCCGGGCCGCTCGTCGGCCACCTCATGTTCCTTGTGGTGCTCGCCACCAAACCCACCGGTCTGCTGGGCAGGCGAGCGGAATGACCGAGCACCGGGTGACCCGCTCGGACCGCCAGTCCAGCTTCGGGCTGGCCGCTTCGGCGGTCCTGGTCGTGGTGCTGTTCCTGCTGCCCTGGTGGGACGGCGACGGCAGCCTCCGGGTGCCGCTGGTCGCGATCCTCTACTACCTGGCCCTCGCGCAGATGTGGAACCTGCTGGCCGGGTTCGCGGGGCTGGTGTCCATCGGGCAGCAGATGTTCGTGGGCATCGGCGTGTACACGCTGTTGACCTTCGCCGAGGACTTCGGCGTCGACCCGTACGTGTCGGTGCTGCTCGCCGGGGTGGTGGCCGCAGTGCTGTCCCTTCCCGTGGCCGCCTTCGCCTTCCGCCTGCGGGGCGGGTACTTCGCCATCGGCACCTGGGTGATTGCCGAGGTGTTCCGGCTCATCGCGCTGGAGAGCGACTTCCTGGGCGGGGCCAACGTCCGGACCCTCACGCGGGAGTCGCTGGGCGGCTACTCGCTCGACACCCGCAACACCGTCACCTACTTGATGGCGCTGGGCCTGGCCGTCGGAGCCACCGCCATCGTGGTGCTTGTCCTGAGATCCCGGCTGGGCCTGGCCCTGCGATCCATACGCGACAACCAGGAGGGGGCCCGGGGCCTCGGGGTCTCGGTGACCAGGGCCAAGCTGGTCGTATGGGTCATGGCGTCCTTCTGGACGGGTATGACCGGCGCGGTGATCCTGCTGGCCAATCCGTCGGCCCGGGCCGAGTCGGCCTTCAGCGTGCTGAGGTGGACCGCACTGGTGGTGTTCATCGCCATCATCGGCGGTGTGGGCTCCACCACCGGCCCCATCATCGGGGTCGCCATCTACTGGTTCGTGCGCGAGTTCCTCGAGGATGCCGACGAGTGGCGCTTCATCATCCTGGGCCTGATCGCGGCGGTCATGGCCATCCTGGCCCCGAGGGGGGTGTACGGACTGCTCCAGAAGCGATGGGCGGTGCAGTTCTTCCCGGTCAGGCGAAGACTGGTGGGGCCCGGCATCGGCGGCCCCGCGCCCGGTGCCCCGCCAGGGGGCACCGCAGATGCCGGCGGCCCGGCCCAGCCCGTGGCCGGCGCGGAGGGTCCGGCCCCGTGACGGAGGCCGTCTACATCGTCGACGCGGTGCGGACGCCGGTCGGCAGGATCGGGGGGAGCCTGGCCGGGGTCCGGCCCGACGACCTCGCGGCCACCGTCATCTCAGGCCTGCTGGAACGCTCCGCTGACCTGGATCCAGCCGCCGTTGACGACGTCCACTTCGGCAACGGCAACGGCGCGGGCGAGGAGAACCGCAACGTTGCCCGCATGGCCGCCCTGCTGGCCGGCATGCCCACATCGGTGCCCGGGACCACCGCCAACCGGCTGTGCGGCTCGGGACTGGAGGCTGTGGTGGGAGCCAGCCGGGCCATTGCCGTCGGCGACGCCGACGTGTGCATCGCGGGCGGGGTCGAGTCGATGAGCCGGGCGCCCTGGGTAGTCGCCAAGCCGGCGCGACCGTACGAGCGGGGCCACCAGCAGATGCACTCCACGACGCTGGGCTGGCGACTCGTCAACCCCCGCCACCCCGATCGCTGGACGGTGCCGCTGGGCGAGGGCGCGGAGATCCTCGCCGGGAAGTACGGCATCACCCGGGCCGTGCAGGACGGCTTCGCGCTGCGCAGCCACCAGAAGGCGGCCGCCGCCTGGACACGAGGCGACTTCGCAGACGAGGTAGTGCCCGTCGACGGCGTTCAGGTCGACCGTGACGAGACGATCAGGCCCGACACGGCCCTCGACGCGCTGGCCCGCCTGAAGCCGGTGTTCCGCGGCGACGGCACGGTGACGGCGGGCAACTCGTCGCCCATGAACGACGGTGCCGCCGCGCTGCTGCTGGCGTCGGAGCGGGGCCTGGCCGCAGCCGGGCGGGCGCCGCTGGCCCGGGTGGTGAGCCGGGGCGTCAGCGGCGTGGACCCAGACCTCTACGGCATCGGACCGGTCCAGGCGGCCCGCACCGCTCTGGCCCGGGCCGGCATCGACTGGGGCGACCTCGCCGCAGCGGAACTCAACGAGGCGTTCGCGGCCCAGGCCCTGGCCTGCCTCGCGGAGTGGCCGGAGCTAGACCGCAGGATCGTCAACCCCCTCGGAGGCGCCATCGCCATCGGCCACCCCATCGGGGCCAGCGGGGCGCGCATTCTGACCACATTGACCCACCACCTGGCCCGCGGCGGCGGCCGCTACGGCCTGGCGGCGATGTGCATCGGGGTCGGGCAGGGCATCGCGGTCACTGTCGAGTCCTGCTCGTAGCCATCGGGGCTAGGCCGTGGGCTCCAGCACGAAGTCGTAGTCGCAGCGCCCGCCGTTCATGTCGACGATCAGCGAGTCGCGCACCCCGAAGACCACATCGCTGTCGAGGAAGTCGCTCTCGCTGTCGAACAGGTGGGTGATCACCGTCTTGTGGTCGGGCGCCGACACCACGAAGTGCACGTGGGCCGGTCTCCAGTTGTGGCGTCCGGTGGCGTTGAGTAGCGCCCCGGCCGGGCCGTCGTCAGGCACCGGGTACGACACCGGCCGCACGGTGCGCACCTCGTAGCGTCCGTCGGCGCCGGTGGTGAAGATGCCCCTCATGTTCAGCGGGGTCTGATCGGAGTCCTGCACGTCGTAGAAGCCGTTGCTGGCCGCCTGCCACACGTCCAGGGTGGCGCCCTCGATCGGTCCGCCTCCGAGCGAGCTGACCTCTCCGAGGATCGTCAGCGGCTCGTCGTTGTCCATCGGGTCGACCACAATCGAGTCGCCCATCTCGCGCCGGGTGGCTCCATCGACGTGGAACGGGCCGAAGACGGTGGGCTCGGTGGTTCCCTCGGCCGCCAGATGGTTGATCATCTCTACCAGCATCGACACGCCCAGAGTGTCCGACAGCAGGATGAACTCCTGGCGGTTCTCGTCGCACATGTGCCCTATGTCGGCCAGGGCCTGCATGCCGGCGAACCACTCCTCTCGTGTCAGGCCGACCTCGAGGACGAACTCGTGCATGTGGCGGGTCGCGCACTTCATGATCTCGGCGAGCCTGGCGTCGGGTGCGTCCTCGTAGCGGGACAGCACCTCGGCCAGGTGCTCTTCAGGCGTGATGTTGGCCACGTGTGCTCCTCTCTCCTGATTGGCGCGAGCGTCACCCGGCTGAGCGCCCGCGAGGGCGCTCAGCCGCGCGTCGCGGACTCTGGGATCAGCCCTGCTCAGTACTCGATGGTCTCGAGCTGGGCGAGCAGCTCCTGGCGTGAGTCCTCGAACTGGGGCGAGATCATGATCTGGGCTCCGAGGCTCTCACGGGGCTCGTCGATGGCGAAGTGCTCGGGCTTGGTGTAGGTGGCCTCGAACAGCGGGCCGCCGGGCGTGCGCACGTAGATCGAGTAGAAGTAGCCCCGATCCTTGACATCGGACACGTCGGTGTACCCGAGGCCCTCGAGGAACAGCTTCACTGCCATCTGCGACTCGAGGCTGTCCACGCTGAAGGCGCAGTGGTGCACGTAACCCTCGCCGAAGGTCCAGCTGCCGGGCTCGCGGCTCGGCTCCAGGATGTAGTCGACGATGGTGCCCGGGCCGCCCTCGCCCATCTCGTAGCGGGTGGCGTTGCCGTCGCCCTCGACCATGCGGCTCCCCCAGCCCACCTGCATGAACTGGTCGGTCAGCTCCATGTCGCGCACCGAGCAGCTGATGCTGTGCACGCCCCGGATGCCGAACTCGGCCGGGATGTCGGGATGGGTGGCGGGGGTGCGCTCGTCGTCGGACACGCCGACCAGCTCGTAGTCGATCCCGCAGGGATGCTGGAAGGCGAGGCGCTTCTCACCGAAGCGCTCGACGGGGGTCACCTCGAACCCGTTCTCCTCCAGCCGGTTGCGCCACCAGTCCAGTGAGGACTCGGGCACCGACAGCGTCAGCACGCTGATCTGGCCGCTGCCCTTCTTGGCGGTCATGCCGGCGTGACGGAACGGGAAGGTGGTCACCAGGGTGCTCTCCTCGCCGACGTCGTTGCCGTAGTAGAGGTGATAGATGGGAGCTTGGCCGTCGTAGAGGAGCGTCTTCTTCACGCTCTTGAGGCCCAGCACCTCGGTGTGGAAGTCGTAGTCCTCCTGGGCACCGCCCACATTGAGGGTGATGTGGTTGTGACCACTGAGGATGGATGTCGGATTGTTCACGGCGGCTCCTCCTTATTGACGCATTGCTTCCGGCCGACACATCGAGCCCGTTGACGCGGCGACCATGCTCGAGCGCGATACTACGCCCATGCCACAACTCTAGCAGCAGCGCCGTACGTCTGCCGGTAAAGTGTCCGCATGCCGGTCAAGTCGGGGCTGGCAGCCCGTCCAAAGCGAGCATCAGCGAAAGGAATGCCATGAGCCAAGCCGCCGTCCAGAGGCTTCACCACAACGCATACGTCACCAAGGATCAGGAGGCCACCCGGGCCTTCTACGAGGACATCCTCGGCTTTCCGCTGATCGCGACATGGTCGGAGGCCGACGAGCTGTTCGGTGCGGTCCGGGTCTACTGCCACACCTTCTTCGGCCTTCAGGACGGCAGTGCGCTGGCCTTCTTCCAGTTCGCCGACGAGGAGGACCAGAAACTGTTCGACCCCGACCTGGTGCCCTCGCCGTTCCGCCACATCGCGCTGAAGGTCGACGCCGAGACCCAGGCCGACCTCGAGCGGCGCGTCGAGGAGTCCGGCTGGGATCCCGAGGGGGGCAGCTTCGTGCTCGAGCACGGCTACTGCCGCTCGTTCTACACCCATGACCCCAACGGGATGCTGCTCGAGTTCACCGTCGACGCTCCCGACGCGGACGACATCGCGGTGGCGCGGGCTGCCGACGCCCACGAGACTCTGCGGCGCTGGCTTGCCGGCGACCATACCAGCAACAACAACTACCGCTAGCCGTCGGCAGGCGCCTCCGCGATCGGCAGCATGGCCAGATTGGACCACTCGCGTGTCACCGCGGCCGCGGTGTCCAGCAGTGCCGGGAGGTACTCGCCCGTGAGGTGCTCGATCGACGTCTCGGCCGCGTACACGGTCACGTTCATGGCCGCCGCGATGCGGCACTCGCCGTCACGGACCGGCGCCGAGATCGACCGGATGCCCACGGTGAGCAGCTCGTCCGACAGGGCCCAGCCCCGCTGGCGCACCCGGGCCAGGTCCTCGTCCAGTTCGGCTCGCGACGGCACCACCCGCGGGATGATGCCCGACTGCGACGGCTGCTCGAGCACCTTGTCGAGTTCCGCTGAGTCCAGCTCCGACAGCAGCACCCGGCCCATCGAGGTGGCGACGGCCGGGAACCGGGTGCCGATGCTGACCGACAGCGCGATGATCTTGGCCACGGGGACGCGGGCCATGTACACGATGTCGCTGCCGTCGAGCTGCGACATCGAACTCGACTCGTGGGTCCGGGCCACCAGAGCCACCAGATGGGGGCGGGCCACGTCCCACAGCCCCTGGGCCGCTATGGCGGTCGTCCCGATCTCGAGCACCTTGGTGGTGAGCGAGTACGCGCCGCCCACCGAGCGGACATACCCGAGCTGCTCCAGGGTCATCAGCAGCCGCCGGGCAGTGGGCCGGGCCAGCCCGGTGCGGGAGGCGGCCTCGCTCACCGTCAGCTCCATGGCGGTGGGACCGAAGGCCTTGAGGACGTCCAGCCCCCGGGCCAGAGCCTCCACGAACTCACGGCCCCGCCTCTCCTCAGAATGCGGGCTCAAGACGCCCGCCCCGACGGAAGTCCTGGCATGACAACAGCCGCCGGAACGCCGAACGGCAGCGCGCCGCTCGACGGGATACTCGTCGCCGACCTGTCCAGAGTGCTGGCCGGGCCGTACTGCACGATGCTGCTGGCCGATCTGGGGGCGACCGTCATCAAGGTAGAGAGCGCGGCGGGCGACGACACGAGGGCCTGGACCCCACCGGAGAAGGACGGCACATCGACTTACTTTATGTCCATCAACCGGAACAAGCGGTCGATCGTGCTGGACTTCCGGGACGCCGCCGATGTCGCCCTGGTCCACGAGTTGTTCCGGCGGGCCGACATCGCCATCGAGAATTTCAAGCCGGGCGCGCTGGCCAAGTTCGGGCTCGACTACGACCGCGCCCGGGCCATCAACCCGTCGCTCATCTACGCCTCCATTAGCGGTTTCGGCACGGCCGAGGGCGCTGGACTGCCCGGCTACGACCTGGTCGTTCAAGCCGTGTCGGGACTGATGAGCCTCACCGGCGACGCCGACGGCCCCGCCTACCGGGCCGGCATCTCGGTGTTCGACGTCATGACCGGACTCCACGCCACCATCGGGATCCTCGCCGCCCTCCACCACCGCAGCCTGACCGGCCAGGGCCAGCTCGTGGAACTGAACCTGCTGTCGTCGGCCCTGTCGGGATTGGTCAACCAGACCGGCGCCTACACCGCCTCTGGGACGGTGCCCCATCGCATGGGCAACGCCCATCCCAGCGTCTACCCCTACGAGGTGATCCCGGCCAAGGACCGCGACATGATCATCACCGCGGCCAACGACCGCCAGTTCAAGGCGCTGTGCGAGGTACTGGGCATCGGGGAGCTGGCCACCGACGAGCGCTTCAGGCTCAACGCCGACCGCACCCGCAACCGGGACCAGATGCACTCGCTGCTGATGGAGCGGGTCGCCCAATGGAACGCCGACGACCTCTTCATAGCCCTCAACGAGGCCGGCGTGCCCTGCGGGCCCATCAACTCGATCCGGGAGGGCATCGAGCTGGCCGAGCGCCTGGGCCTCGAGCCGAGGGTGACCCTCGGACACGACGGTGAGACCGTGGACCTGGTGCGCAATCCCATCGGATTCAGCAACGCCCCGTTGCGCTACGACCACCCGCCCCCGGCTCTGGGACAGCACAGCGACGAGATCCGGGAATGGCTCTCGGCGCCCGCGCCGGAGGCCTAGCCGTCCATGGCGGGAGCGGATCCACCACAGGAGCCAGACGTGAGCCGAGCCGAGACCTACCGCACGGGCCTGGGCACCTCCGACGCCGACAGCATCACCCTCCTGGGCCACAGCCTCGCTGACGACCTGCTGGGCCAGGTGTCCTTCGGTGAGCTGGCCTTCTGGCTGATGGCCAAGCGGCGGCCCAC
This sequence comes from Acidimicrobiia bacterium, assembly GCA_022820805.1. Taxonomy (GTDB): domain Bacteria; phylum Actinomycetota; class Acidimicrobiia; order Acidimicrobiales; family Aldehydirespiratoraceae; genus Aldehydirespirator. The sequence continues at coordinate 174,413 of JAJEEV010000043.1, read as the reverse complement.
ACCCCAGCAGCGCACCATGTTCGAGGCGGTGCTGGTCGCACTGGCCGACCACGGCTTCACACCCACCGCCATCGCGGCCCGGGTGACGCTGCTGAGCGCGCCCGAGTCGATCCAGGGAGCGCTGGCCGCGGGGCTGCTGGGAGGCGGCGACCGGTTCCTCGGCGTGACCGAGAACGCGGCCCGGTTCCTGCACGCCGCCCTGGAGGGCCGCGACCCGCTCCCCCAGGACGACGGGGCCTGGGACGCCCTGGCTGCGGAGGTGGTGGGCCGGACTCGGGCCGAGGGCCGGTTCGTGCCGGGACTGGGCCACCCCGTCCACAAGGAGGGCGATCCCCGCACGCCTGCCCTGTTCGCGCTGGCCCGGCGCAACGACCTCTTCGGGCCCCATCTCGAGCTGTTCGCGGCCATCGGCCGGGCTCACCCCGAGGTGCTGGGCCGGACACTGCCCCTGAACGGCGCGGGCGCCTGCGGCGCGGTGCTGGGCGATCTGGGCCTGCCGCTGGGCGTGGCCCGCGGGGTGGCGCTGCTGGCCCGCTGCGCCGGCCTGCTGGGCCATCTGGCCGAGGAGCTCGACGATCCGATCGGCAACGACATCTTCATGGCCGTGGATCGCAACATCGACTACCGGCCGCCTCAGAGGCCGAGCGGATAGGCACGCGAATCCGGCGCACACGGTGCGAGGCCGATCAGCTACAAGCGGGGACTTCGGCGGGCTCGTCCAGGTCGGACACGTCGAGCAGCTCTGCGAGCGGGCCGCCCCGGGTGGCGTAGGCCACCCCTCCTCCCCCGCGGCGCGACGCGCCCCAGGCGACGCCGACCGCGGTGAGCCGGCCGTCCACGTCGGCGGCCAGCGCGGCGCCGGAGTCGCCCACCTCGGTCTGGGCGGCCAGGAGCCATGACTGCCGCTCGATGCGCTCGTCCCCGTTCACTATGTCGGTCCGCACCGTGACCGGGCGATCGATGCGGAACGGCGTCGGGTCCGGCGCGCCCTCGGCCTCCCAGGCCAGCACGGCGCCGACGGTGCCGTCGGGGACCGCCTCGCTGAGGGGCAGGGGACGCAGGCCCGCTCCGGCTGCTCGCAGCACGGCCAGGTCGTTCACGGGGTCGAAGGCCACCAGCACCGCGCCCAACTGGCGGCCGTCGTGGAGTTCGACCGTCGGCTCGTGCATGCCGACCATGAGGTGCGCGATGGTGACGACGAGGTCGCCGTCGCCCACCGCGAAGCCGCTTCCCTCGCGCACGATCCCGCGGCAGGCGGGACCGTAGACCCTCACCGACGACTTCACCGCCGCGGCCAGATCCGTCTCCGAGAAGCCGTGATCGTCGGGAACCGGTCCGGGGTCGGGAGGGTCGTCGAGCGGCGGCCTCGTGGAGGAGGGCGCCACCGCGGGGTCCTCCTCCACCGGCGCCGGCGGTCGGGGATCGCCGGTCACGGTGGTCGTGCCGTCGCCGAGCAGGTTGACGGCGGCGATGCCGGCCCCCGCGACGGCGGCGGCGATGGCCGCTCCGAGCAGGAGCCGCCGCCTCGATGTCACTGCTCGGTCAGCCGGCTGACCGTGAGGAAGCCGGTGTGGGCCACCATCCGGTGGTTGGGGCGCACCGCGTCGCCCTCCACATGCCAGCCCCGCTGGAGGACCTCGACCGTCTCGTGCAGGTCGAAGGGAGAGTCCTCCAGCGCTCGCCGCAGTCTCTGGACCTGCACGATGCTCGGCGTGTAGGCCAGCAGGATCCCGCCGGGTCGCAGGGCCGCCGAGGCGTGGGGCACCACCTGCCAGGGCTCGGGGAGGTCCAGCACCACCCGGTCGAGCCCGGTCTCGTCGATGCCCTCGTAGACGTCGCGCACCTCGGTTCGGTAGCGCTCCAGCGCCCCGGACCCGCAGAAGCGCTCCACGTTGGCTCGGGCCCGGGCGCAGAAGTCCTCGCGCCGCTCATACCCCGACACCACCGCTCCGGCCCGCAGCAGCGCCATCGACAGGGCCCCGGAGCCGATCCCCGCCTCGAGCACGCGGGCGCCCGGGAACACGTCGGCCAGCATCAGGATCGGACCGATGTCCTTGGGGTAGATGACCTGCGCCCCCCTGGGCATCTTGAGCACCGCGTCGGCCAGCGTCGGCCGCAGGGCCAGGAAGGTGGTGCCCCGCGTTGACCGCAGCCTGGTCCCCTCGGCTGCTCCGATGATGTCGTCGTGGGGGATCACCCCGGTGTGGGTGTGGAACTCGCGGCCCTGGGACAGGTCGAACAGGTAGCGGCGGCGCTTGCGATCGATGAGCAGGACCGGCTCGCCCGGCTCGAACGGCCGATCAGTCATCGAACGCGACGATCAGAGAGGCGAACCGGCTCCGGCCCGGCCGCCCGCGCCGCGAGACGGCAGAAGGCGCACACCCCCGCGTCGGTGGGCGACCCGCAGCGTTCGCACGGGGCCAGCCCGTCGCGGTCGCGCTCCACCTCGGCCCGGAAACGGGCCGAGGCCCTGTCCAGGAACCCGAAGTAGAAGTCGTGCTTGGCCCCGGGCGACTCGACCTCTATGTCGTTGAGGGCGGCCTTGTAGGCCAGGTGCTTGTTGCCGGCCGCCATGGGGCACTCCTCGACGATGTAGTCGATCCCCCGAAGCAGGCAGTAGGCCGCGGTCTCGCGCTCGCTCAGGCGGACCAGGGGCTTGACCTTGCGGGGGAACCCGTCACGGGCGGCCAGCACCGGCAGCTGCCGGCCCAGGTACTCCGTCTGCCACCGCAGCGTGTTGCCCATCAGCACGGCCGCCTCGTCGTCGAGGTTGTGCCCGGTGGCGAGGGCGTCGTAGCCACCCCGGCGAGCCGCATCGTCGAAGAGGTGCCGCTTCGACAGCCCGCAGGCCGAGCACGGCGCCCTCCTGGCCGCCCGAGCGCCGCCGGGGATGTCGAAGCCGTGGGTCTCGGGCAGGTCGACGGTGTGCAGCCTCAGGCCCCGGCCGTCCGCGTAGCGGCGGGCGTAGCCCTCGGAGTCCTGGCTGTAGTCGCCGATGCCGAGCCCCAGGTAGAAGCCGTCGGCGGCGTAGCCGAGCTCGGTGAGCAGATCCCACACCGCCAGGCTGTCCTTGCCTCCCGACACCGCCACCAGCACCCGGTCGTCGGCGGCCAGCATGTCGAACTGGCGGATGGCCTTGGCCACCTGATCGCGGCACAGGCGCAGGAAGTGCTCGGCGCAGAAGTTGGCGTTGTGGCGACGCACGTCGATGATCGCCGGCCCGCGGCAGACCCGGCACTTCATGCCGGCGCGCCGATCGCTCCGGCCGCGCCGCCCGATATCACGCTGCGCACCTCCACCTCGCTGCGGTCACCGAGCATCCGATCACCCGGCACCAGCTCGCCGTCGCAGATCACGAGATGCGACTCCCGGTTAAGGCCGAGGCGGTTGAGCAGGTCACGCACCGTCACCGGTCCCTCCATCTCCAGTTCCCTGGTCGGGTTGCGCAGCACAACTCGCATCCGAGCAGCGTCGGGCTGGTCAGGCGTCCGGTTCGACGTGGCGGATCTCGATGCCGGTGGAGGGCTCCAGCCGCTCCGACAGCACCGTGACGGGCTCGCGCGGTCCCATGGCCCGCCGCACCAGCTTGACCGCGCTGGTGGCGACGAACGCCGCGAACCAGAACCGTGAACTGCCGAGCAGGCCCCGGCGCAGCGCCTGGCGGGTGACCCAGGATGCCGCCGTGCGCCCGCCGACCACCCCCACCGTTCAGATCCGCCTTACCTCGACGACAGTCCTGCGGAGCCGGCCGGCCCGGCGCCCCAGGAGGTAGGCCAGGCCGATCAGGACGCCGGCGGCCGCGGCCGCCCCGTAGGCGACCTTGACGAGCAGCGGCTGGGCCTCGCGGTCGATGTCGGCCTGGAGGTCGCGCAGCGCGTCCTCCAGCGAGTCACGGCTGATGGGCCGCTCCGGTTCGGCGCTCACTTCAAGCCTCGCTTGCCGACCTGGCGCAGCAGCAGCGCGATCACCCCGCCGAGCGCGCCCACCACGATCAGGTACGGGATCCACGAGCGGCTCTCGGCGAACACGGTGCCGGTCTCGGTCTGCAGGGCCCGCAGCAGCGACAGCAGGAGCAGCACCACCCCCACGACCAGCGCCACGCTCCCGGCCAGACCCATCGAGAGCCACCGGCCGGCGCCCTGGAGCGGGCCGAGCAGCTCCTGGCGGACGTAGGCCTTCACCAGGTCCGCGACTTCTGCTACGCCCTGCCTGCGTGCCAAGGGTGGATCCTCCGCGGTCGGTGGACTCCTGACGCTACCCGCTGCCGAGCTCGATCCGAGCCCGCAACAGCTCGGCGGCGTCGGCCACCAGGCGGTGCGCCACCGCGAGCCTCTCTCCCGCTGACGGCGTGCTCAACACCTCGAACCGGTCGAGCGGTCCCAGCGGGGCCAGGGCCGCGGCCCGGTAGGCGGCCATGGAAGGCTCCGGGCCGAGATCCACCGGACCGGCGATCCCGGCCTCAGCCTCGGGCCGGGCCATGGGTCCCGCCTGGAGGCGGAAGGCCAGGCTGCGGGCTTCGGTGACCAGTCCGGCCAGCTCGTGCGCGAGGTCCGAGGCGCCGGTCGGGGCCGGCTCGGGCTCGTCGGGCCAATCCTCGGTCTCGGCCCGCGGGTGCGGGTCGTCGGGCAGCCAGCGCCGCACCCGGATGCGGCGGTCCCCCACCGCCATCACCAGCAGCCGCCCGTCGGCCAGCCGGCGGGTCTCGACGATGCCGGCCATGGTGGCGACATCGCACCGGACATCGCCTCCGCCGACCTCGCGACCCCGCTCGATCAGCACCACACCCATCTCGCGGTCCGTGGAGAGGACGGTCTCGAGCATCTGCTGGTAGCGGGGCTCGAACACCTGCAGCGGCAGCGGCGAGCCGGGCAGCAGCACCGACTGGAGCGCGAACATCGGGGTGGCCATGGGTTCTGGCCGGGGCTATCCGTCGACGGGCTCGGCGGTCGTGGCGACGACCGGCACCCTGGCCGGCTCGGGATGCAGCGCGACGTCCGCGGAGGACGGCCCGTAGGGGTGGCCGGCTGCGGCCACGATGAGGCCCCGCTGGAGGACGTTGCAGTAGCCGAGGTCGACGAACAGCGACTCGCGGTTGGCGATCAGGGCGAAGGTGAGCACGTCGCGGTTGCGGGCGACGGTCACCCCGGCCAGCGCCGAGACGTCGTTGAGGGTCCCGGTCTTGGCCCACACCGTGCGAGGCGAGATCTGCGGCCCGCCGGGGTCGGATCCGGCGGCCGGGGCGAGGCCGGCGTCGCAGTCCTGGAGCGTCCCGCTCTCCCCCACCACGGCCAGGCCGGTGACCAGGGGCGAGTCCGGCCCGGCCCGGCGCAGCAGGTCGGCGATGAGGCCGCAGGTGAGCCGGTTGTGAACCGACAGGCCCGAGCCGTCGACGATCACGATCCCGCTGGTGTGGACGCCCAGCAGCCTGTCGAGCACGTCCTGCACGCCCGCCACGGCCTCGGCCCGGGCCGATCCCGAGAGCCGTCGCCCGATCTCCTTGAGGAGCATCTCGGCGGTGGTGTTGTCTGAGTTGCGCAGCATGCGGGCCACGATCTCTGACATCGGCGGCGAGTGGACGGTGCCCAGCGAGCGAAGCTCGGCCGGCGGCGGCGCGGTCCCCTTGAGCGCCTCCCCGGACACGCCCACTCCCCGGGCCTCTATCAGACCGCCCAGCACCTCGGCGGCATGGAGGGCAGGGTCGTCGGCCCGGACGTTCCGGCGCCGGCTCTGGGAGTCGGCCGACGGCGGGAAGGAGGCGTAGCCGTCGTTCAGCAGCAGCGCGGAGAGCGGTCCGGCCTGGTTGTTGCTGACGTAGGACGGCTTCCAGACCGGGGCGGCGCCGGGCTCGGGGAACTGGTCGGTGTAGTCCCGCTCCGCCTCGGGGAAGCGCGACTCATCGGCCACGACGGCGCCCTCGACGGTGGAGATGCCCTGAGCCCTCAGGGTGGCGGCCGCCTCGACGGCCAGCTCGGCGAAGTCGGTGTGGACTATGGGCTCGTCGAAGCGGCGCACGTAGGCCAGAGTCGACAGGACAGGATCGCCCCCTCCCACGAGGTAGATGTCGCCCACCAGCACGCCGTCGGCGACTGCGTCCAGCGCGTCGGCCCGGGCGAACACCTCGGTCGTGTACTTCGCGGCCGGTCCGGCGAGCTCGAGGATCACGGCCGCGGTGACGATCTTCATCAGCGACGCGGGAACCATCAGCGCGTCGGCCCGCTCCCAGGCGACGGGGTCCGCGCCGCGGTAGGCGGCCAGGCACGTCTGCTGAGGAGCGCTCGGGAGCGCCACCACCTCGGAGAGCCGCTCGACCAGACGGGTCTCGGTCACGGGCGCCGACACCCACCCCGGCGTCCGGCGCACGCTGAGCATCGGAGTGGAGAGGACCACACCGGGAGGACCGGCCTCCTCTATCCACCCCGGGTCGGACGACGCGTCGGTGCGCCGGGCCTGCACGTACGAGCCCACCGCGGTGGTCACAAGGGCAGCCAGAAGGATCGACACCAGGATCCGACGCATCGCCCAGCATCGTAGGCCGCGAGCGCCTCGGGAGGATTCAGCCCACGCGCACCCGTTCCAGGTGCTCCTACACTGCCGCCAGATCCGCTCGCCCACCGGGAGCCGACCATGGACATCGTGGCCGCCCTGTTCATCGACGACATCCAGCTGCGCCAGGTGCCGGGGCCCTCCACCCGGATCGACCTGACCGGGGTGCAGTTCTCAGCCGTGGCCCCCACCGAGCTGCCCCTGGTCTGGGCTCCCCACCTGGTGGTGATCGTGCGCTGCGCTCCCGACGATCCGGGGATGGGCGCGCTGGAGGTCTCCTACTACCGGGGCGACGAGCGCATCGCCCGCAACGTGCAGCCCCTGCAGGTGGAGCCGGGGAAGTTCAACTACCGGCTGGTGCGGGCCGAACTCGAGTTCACCGACTACGGGACGGTCGAGGCCCGGGCCCGGATCGACGCCGGACCGGTCACGATCGTCCCCTACACGCTGCTGCCACCCCCTCCGTGACCACGGGGTCCGGGCTGGTGGCGGATCGCTCCCCCTGCCGGTCGGCAGCATGTTCTATGGTGAGCCGCCAGTGTCCTCGCAGCGTCCGGCGGGAGGGTCGGTGACTTCGATAGAGCGGCTCGGAATCAACGTGATCAAGGGGCTGGCCATGGACGCGCCCCACGCGGCCCGGTCGGGCCATCAGGGCACCGCGATGTCCCTCGCTCCCCTGGCCCACGTGCTGTGGACCCGGATCATGACCTACGACGCCCAGCGTCCCGACTGGCCCGACCGCGACCGGTTCGTGCTGTCGGCCGGCCACGCCTCGATCCTGCAGTACGCCATGCTGTACCTCACCGGTCACGGCCTGGAGCTCGACGACCTGCGCAACTTCCGCCAGTGGGGGTCCCCGACGCCGGGCCATCCCGAGGTGGGCTGCACGCCCGGGGTGGAGGTCACCACCGGGCCGCTGGGCCAGGGCCTGGCCAACGCGGTGGGCATGGCCATCGCCGAGAGCCAGATGCGGACCCGCTTCGGCGCCGAGGTCTGCGACCACCGAGTCTTCGTGATCGCGGGCGACGGCGACCTGTCCGAGGGCGTCAGCCACGAGGCGGCCTCCCTGGCCGGACACCTGGGCCTGGGGCGTCTGGTGGTCGTGTACGACGACAACGAGGTGACCATCGACGGCGGCACCGACCTCGCCCTCTCCGACGACGCGGCGGCCCGCTTCCGCTCCTACGGCTGGCACACCGTCGAGCTCGGCGAGGCCGCCGAGGACCCCGACGCCCTGGAGGCCGGCCTGCGCCAAGCCATGGCGACGGAGGACCGACCGTCGCTGGTGGTCGTGCGATCGGTGATCGCCGCACCCGCACCGGATACCGCCGGCTCGCCCGCCGGGCACGGCTACGCCATCTTCGACGAGGAGATCGCGGCCACCAAGACGCTGATGGGACTCCCGGCCGGCGAGACCTTCCATGTCCCCCCGGAGGTGCTCGACTACTACCGGAACGCGGGGATCGCCTCCCAGTCGGAGCGCTTCGACTGGGAGGGCCGGACGGCTGCCTTCGAGGGCGACCGCGCCGCCCTGGAAGCGAGCCTGACCGCGACGGGCCGCCCAGGCTGGGACGAGGCGCTGCCCACGTTCGAGCCGGGCCAGTCGGTGGCCACGCGCAAGGCCTCCAACGTCACCCTGCAGGCCCTGCTGGACGAGGTCCCGGGACTGACCGGAGGGGGAGCCGACCTCACCGGCAACACAGGCACGGTCATCGGGGACAGCGGCGTGTTCTCAACCCAGGATCCGGGAGGCCGCCAGCTCTACTTCGGCGTGCGCGAGCACGCCATGGGCGCAGTCGCGAACGGCATGGCGCTGCACGGCGGCGCCATCCCGGTGGTGGGCACCTTCCTGGTGTTCGCCGACTACATGCGGCCCGCGGTGCGACTCGCCGCCCTGTCGGAGGCGAAGGTCGTCTTCGTGTGGACCCACGACTCGGTGGGCGTGGGAGTGGACGGCCCCACCCACCAGCCTGTCGAGCATCTGGCCTCGCTGAGAGCGATACCGGGCCTGCGGGTGATCCGCCCGGCCGACGCCACCGAGACGGTGGGCGCATGGCAGGTGGCGGTGGCCTCCGGCGGGCCGACGGCGCTGATCCTGACCCGCCAGGGCGTGCCGGTGCTCGAGGGTACGAGCGCCGCCGCGGTCGCAGCGGGCGGCTACGCCGTCTGCGAGCCCGACGACGCCAGCCTGACGCTGGTGGGAACGGGCAGCGAGGTGTCGGTGTGCTGTGACACCGCCGACCTCCTGGCCGCCGACGGGATCTCGGCCCGGGTGGTCTCGCTGCCGTCATGGGAGCTGTTCGAGCAGCAGCCCTACCGCGAGCAGGCCCGGGTGCTGCGGCCCGACCTGCCGTCGCTGGCGGTGGAGGCGGCCAGCACCATGGGATGGAGCCGCTGGACCGACGACGCGGTGGGCATCGATCGCTTCGGCGCCTCGGCGCCCGGCGCGGTGGTCATGGAGAAGCTGGGCATCTCCGCCTCCAACGTGGCCGGCAGGGCCCGGGCCCTGCTTGACGGCTCGCGGTCGCGGGCCGCTCTGTGAGACGGTCGAGGAGGGCCGCGCCGTGAGCCAGAACAACCGATTGCACGACCTCTACACCCGGTGCGGGCAGAGCCCCTGGCTCGACAACATCCGGCGGGGCTGGATCACCGGAGGGGACCTGCACGACTGGGTCAGGCGGGGCGTCCGGGGCCTGACCTCGAACCCGTCGATCTTCCAGAAGGCCATCGCCTCGGGAGTCGACTACGACGACGAGTTCCGGTCGGCCATCGCCGACGGGCTCGATGTCGAGTCGTCCTACTGGCGTCTGGTCACCTCCGACATCGCCGCGGCGGCCGAGATCCTGCGTCCCGTCTACGACGGGTCCGGCGGGCTCGACGGGTTCGTCTCGGTGGAGGTCGCCCCCGACCTGGCCCGCGACGCCGGCGCGACCGAGGCCGCGGCCAGGGAACTCCACCAGCGGCTGGACGTTCCCAACCTCTATGTGAAGATCCCCGGCACGGCCGAGGGCCTCGGGCCCATCACCCGCATGATCTCGGAAGGCCGCAGCATCAACGTCACGTTGATCTTCAGCGTCGACCGGTACCTCGAGGTTGCCGAGGCCTACCTCTCGGGCCTCGAGCAGGCTGAGGGCGACCTGTCGAGGGTGTCCAGCGTGGCCTCGTTCTTCATCTCCAGGATCGACACCGAGGTGGACCGCCGCCTCGACGCCATCGGCTCGCCCGAAGCGCTCGCGTTGAGGGGCCGCACCGCCGTCGCCAGCGCCAAGGTGGCCTACTCGCACTACCAGCAGCTCTTCTCAGGACCCCGCTGGGACGCTCTGGCCGCCCGGGGCGCCCGGCCCCAGAGGCTGCTGTGGGCCAGCACCTCGACCAAGAACCCCGGCTATCCCGACACGCTGTATGTGGACGGCCTGATCGGCCCGGACACGGTGAACACCCTGCCCGACGCCACTCTGGAGGCGTTCGAGGACCACGGCTCGGTGCAGCCCACCCTCACCGCCGGGCTGGGCGAGGCCGTCTCGGTTCTCGACGGGCTCGCCGCGGTGGGCGTGGATCTCGCCGCGGTCACGGCCCAACTCGAGGATGAGGGCGTCGCCGCGTTCACCAAGAGCTTCGACGAGCTGCTCGAGGTGCTGGGTGACAAGGCCGACTCGCTCCGTCCCGGAAGCGGCCGCGGCTAGCCGTCCCCGCCGGGGGGCGCGAGCCGGGCCGAGCGGATCGGGCGCGCCCGCCGGCCCGAGCCGGGGCCGCCTGCAGCAGCTCGAGGACGAGAGCGTCCACATCATCCGGGAGGTGGTCGCGCAGTTCCGCAACCCGGTGATGCTCTACTCGATCGGCAAGGACAGCTCGGTGATGCTGCATCTGGCCCGCAAGGCCTTCCACCCCGGGCCGATCCCGTTCCCGCTGCTGCATGTGGACACCACCTGGAAGTTCCGCGAGATGATCTCCTTCCGGGATCGGATGGCCCGCGAGGTCGGATTCGAGCTGCTGGTGCACACCAACTCCGACGGCGTGGCCGCACAGGTCAACCCCTTCGACCACGGATCGCTGCACTACACCGACGTGATGAAGACCCAGGCCCTGAAGCAGGCGTTGGAGGCCGGACGCTACGACGCCGCCTTCGGCGGGGCCCGGCGCGACGAGGAGCCGTCGCGGGCCAAGGAGCGGGTCTTCAGCTTCCGCGACCGGAACCACCGCTGGGATCCCAAGAACCAGCGGCCCGAGCTGTGGAACCACTACAACGGCCGGGTGGCGCCGGGCGAGAGCATCCGGGTGTTCCCGCTGAGCAACTGGACCGAGTTGGACGTGTGGCACTACATCGCGGCCGAGCACATAGAGGTCGTGCCCCTGTACCTGGCCGCGCCCCGCCCGGTGGTGGAACGCGACGGGACCCTGCTGATGGTCGACGACGAGCGCTTCCGGTTCGAGGCGGGCGAGCAGCCCGAGATGCGCTCGGTCCGGTTCCGGACACTGGGGTGCTACCCGCTCACCGGGGCGGTCGAGTCTCGGGCGGCCACCCTGGACGATGTCATCGCCGAGATGGCGAGAGCCAGCCGGTCCGAGCGCGAGGGCCGGGTGATCGACCACGACCGCTCCGGCTCGATGGAACAGAAGAAGCGGGAGGGCTACTTCTGATGGGTCCGGCCGCGGTGCCCGAGGGGACCGGACGGCATCCGGACCTGCTGCGCCTGCTCACCTGCGGCTCGGTGGACGACGGGAAGTCGACCCTCATCGGGCGGCTCCTGCACGACTCCCGGCAGCTTCACGACGACCGCCTGGCGGCGGTGTACAAGGAGTCGGCCCTCGCCGGCCACGCCGGCGGGCACCTCGATCTGGCCCTGCTGGCCGACGGCCTGATGGCCGAGCGGGAGCAGGGCATCACCATCGACGTCGCCTACCTGTACTTCTCGACCCCCGAGCGCAGCTTCATCATCGCCGACACACCCGGCCACGAGCAGTACACCCGCAACATGGCCACCGGCGCCTCCACCGCGGACCTGGCCGTCATCCTGGTGGACGCGGTCCGCGGCGTGACCACCCAGACCCGCAGGCACAGCTCTATCGCGGGCCTGATGGGAGTCTCCGCCGCGGTCGTGGCGGTGAACAAGATGGACCTGGCCGGCTACGACGAGACCCGCTTCCGGTCGATCGCGGCCGAGGTGTCGGCCATGGCCGGGGCGCTGGGCCTGGCCGAGCCGGTGTGCATCCCGGTGTCGGCCCTGCACGGCGACGGCGTCGTCGAGCCCGGCGCCAACATGTCGTGGTACGACGGCCCGTGCCTCCTGGACCACCTCGAGCACGTGGACGCAGCCGGCCACCCGCCCGCGGGAGCGTCGGGGCTCGTCGGGGGTCGGCTGCGGCTGCCGGTGCAGCTCGTCCTGCGGCCCGACCACCGGTTCCGCGGCTTCGCCGGCACGGTCTGCGAGGGCACCGTGCGGGCGGGCGACCGGGTGAGGGTCGAGCCCTCGGGCCGCACCACCGCAATCGAACGGATCGTGACCTTCGACGGCGATCTCGAGGAGGCCGGGACGGGACGGGCCGTGGTCGTCACCACCAGCGACGAGATCGACATCGGCAGGGGCGATGTCATCGTCGACCTGGCCTACCCGCCCCAGCGGGGCCGTCGGGTGACGGCCACGGTCGTGTGGATGTCGCAGGCGGACCTGGTGGTGGGGAGCGAGTACCTGCTGGCACAGGGAGGCCAGACCATGAACTGCCGTGTGTCCGAGGTGCTGGGTCGCCTCGACGTCGACACCCTCGAATCGGTGCCGGCCGACGCCGTCAGGCTCAACGACATCGCCACCCTGACGGTCCGCACCGACACCGAACTGATCTTCGACCCCTACACCCAGAACCGGACCACCGGCTCGTTCATCCTCATCGACCGGGCGAGCAACGCCACCGTGGCCGCGGGAATGATCGAGGCCGCGGCCCCGGCCGCCGCCTGGGAGGCAGTGCCCGGACCGACCCTCGAGCGCCAGCGCAGCTCCATCACCAGCGCAGAGAGGGCCCAGCGCCTCGGGCAGCGACCGGTGACGCTGCTGCTCACCGGGCTCACCGGCGCGGGCAAGTCGACGATCGCCTCAGCCCTGGAGCGCGAGCTGTTCGAACGGGGCTGCACCACGGTCCGCCTCGACGGCGAGAACATGCGTCTGGGCGTCAGCCGGGACCTGGGGTTCTCCAGCCGGGACCGTTCCGAGAACGTGCGCCGCACAGCAGAGCTGGCCCGCCTGGTCAACGACCAGGGACTCATAGCCATCGCGGCGCTGGTCGCGCCCAGCGCCGCCGTCCGCGAGCGCGCCCGCGAGCTGATCGGCCCGGACCGGTTCGTGGAGGTGTTCCTCGACCCCCCGCTGGAGGTGTGCCGCTCCCGCGACCACGCCGGTCTGTACGAGGCGGCCGACCGGGGCGAGATCAGGCAGTTCCCGGGGGTGTCGGCCCCCTACGACAAGCCGGCCGACGCCGACCTGGTGCTCGACACATCCCGCCTCGATGTCGACGCCTGCGTCCGGGCCATCCTGGCGTGGCTCGAGGCCGGCCGGTTCATCCCGGCCGGCGGGACGTCCGAGGCGTGACCGGCGAAGTGTCGCCGTCCACCAGCGAGGCCGCGGTGGTGTGGAGCCCGCCGGCCGTCACCGCTCGGGACCGGGCCGGCCTGCTCGGCCACGGCGCGGTCACGGTCTGGCTCACCGGCCTCCCCGGTTCGGGAAAGTCGACGCTGGCCCACGCCTCGGCGGCGGCGCTCGAGGCGGAGGGCGTTCTGGCGTACGTGCTCGACGGCGACAACCTGCGATTCGGCCTGAACTCCGACCTGGGCTTCTCCCCCGCCGACCGGGCCGAGAACATCCGCCGGGCCGGCGAGGTGGCCGCCCTGCTGTGCGACGCCGGGGCCGTGGTGCTGGCCTCGTTCATCTCCCCCTACCGCCGGGATCGGGATCGGGCCCGCGGCCTGCATCCCGACGGCGCGTTCGTGGAGGTGTTCGTGGACGCTCCGCTCGAGGTGTGCGAGCGCCGCGACCCCAAGGGCCTCTACGCCAAGGCCCGCTCGGGCGCGATCACCGACCTGACCGGCCTCTCAGCCCCCTACGAGCAGCCCGTCGACGCCGAACTGCGCATCGACACGTCGGCCGGCGACGTGCAGACCGCGTCGGGCGTCATCGTGGCCGAGGTTCTCCGGCGCATCCGCCCATCCGGTGACGGAGCAGGTGACGGCGTCGGTTAGCGTGGGGCGATCATGAGTGTGGAGGCTCCCAACTACTCGCGGACGCTCCCGGACGACCCGGTCGAGCTGGCCGCGCAGGCCCGCTCCATCCGCGATCTCGCCCACGGCACCCGGGTGACCTACTCGCCCAAGGTCTTCATCCCGCTCACCAAGCTGTGCCGTGACCGCTGCGGGTACTGCACCTTCGCCCAGCCTCCGGCCCGGCTCGAGTCCCCGTACCTGACCGGGGAGCAGGTGCTCGACATAGCCCAGGCCGGGGCGCGCCGCGGTTGTCACGAGGCCCTGTTCACGCTGGGCGAGAGGCCCGAGCTGCGCTATCCGGTGGCCCGCGACTGGCTCGACCGCCACGGTTACGCCAGCACCGTCGACTACGTGGCGGCCATGGCTCGCCTCGTCCTGGACGCGACCGGCCTGCTCCCCCACGCCAACACCGGGGCCATGACCGCGGACGAGCTGAGGGCGCTGCGCGAGGTGGCGCCGAGCCAGGGAATGATGATCGAGACGCTCAACGGCGGCCTAGACGCCCACCGGGGCGCCCCCGACAAGACCCCGGAGCGCCGTCTGGCCACCCTGGAGGCGGCCGGCGAGCTCCAGATTCCCTACACCACCGGCATCCTGGTGGGAATCGGCGAGAGCCGGGCGGACCGCATCGAGGCGCTGGAGGCCATCGCCGCGTCGCACCGCCGCTGGGGCCATGTCCAGGAAGTGATCGTCCAGAACTTCCTGCCCAAGCCGGGCACGGCCATGCAGCACTGGGCGCCGTGTCCCCGAGCCGACCACCTCGACGCCATCTCGCTGGCCCGGGTGATCCTGCCGGCCGAGGTGCACGTGCAGGCGCCGCCGAACCTGACCGAGGACTTCGGCGAGCTGTTGACCGCGGGCATCGACGACTGGGGCGGGGTGTCGCCCGTCACCGCCGACCATGTCAACCCCGAGCGTCCCTGGCCGGACCTGGACCGCCTGAGGGAGGTGACCGAGGCGGCCGGGCACGTGCTGGCCCCCCGCCTGACCGTCCACCCCTCGTACGTGCGAGACGCCGGGCGCTGGATCGACGAGGGGCTGCACTTCGCGGTGACCGACCGCAGCGACGCCGAGGGGTTCGGGCGCGACGACCCCGGCTCGCAGTTCCCGGAGCGGACCATGGAGCGGGCCAAGGCCGGCGACGGGGCCGACGTGGAACTGGTCGGCGAGCCCTCGACCCAGTGGTACTCGGGGGCCGGCACCGACCCGGCCGTCCTCGTCCCGGCCCGGGCTGCGGCCCGCGGCGCGGTCGGCGAGGTCCTCCAGGGCGTGGCCACCGGATCCGAGGTCGGCTTCGACGAGATAGTCACCCTGTTCGGCGCCCGGGGCCCCGAGGTGGCCGCCGTGGCCGGGGTCGCCGACGACCTGCGCCGCTCCATCGTGGGCGACGATGTGACCTGGGTGGCCAACCGCAACATCAACTACACCAACGTCTGCACCTTCAAGTGCCGCTTCTGCGGCTTCTCCAAGGGGCCGCTGTCCCTCAACCTGAGGGGCACCCCCTACCTGCTCGAGATCGAGGAGATCGCACGGCGGTCGCGCGAGGCCTGGGACCTCGGCGCGACCGAGGTGTGCCTGCAGGGCGGCATCCATCCCACCTTCGACGGGGACTACTACATCGACGTCGCCAAGGCCGTGCACGCCGAGGTGCCCGGCATCCACATCCACGGGTTCACCGCCCTGGAGGTGACCGAGGGCGCCCGGCGCAACCGCGAGCCGCTGGACGACTACCTGCGCCGCCTCATGGCCGCCGGGCAGCGGTCACTGCCCGGAACCGCCGCCGAGATCCTCGACGACGAGGTCAGGGAGACCCTCTGCCCCGACAAGATCACCACCGACGAGTGGCTGGAATGCCATCGCATCGCCCACGGCATCGGCCTGGGCTCCAACGTCACCATAATGTTCGGCTCCATCGAGCGACCGGAGCACTGGGCCCGGCACCTGCTGCGGACCCGGGAGCTGCAGGCCGTCACCGGCGGGTTCACCGAGTTCGTCGGCCTGCCCTTCGTCCACATGGCCTCGCCCATCTATCTCCAGCGCCGGGCTCGGCGGGGGCCGACGTTCCGCGAGGTGCTGCTGATGCACGCCGTCGCCCGCATCGCGTACCGGGGCTACATCGACAACATCCAGGGGTCGTGGGTGAAGCTCGGCTTCAGGTCGATGGAACAGCTGCTGCAGGCCGGCGTCAACGACCTGGGCGGCACCCTCATGGACGAGAACATCTCACGGGCGGCGGGCGCCGAGCACGGGCAGGGCGCCGGCGCCGACGAGTTCGAGCAGCTGGTCGGGCCCCTGGGACGCCGCCTGGTGCAGCGGACCACGCTGTACGGCCGGGTCGACCCGGACAGCGCTCCGCCAGTCGATGGCAACGGGGCACGGAGGGTTCGCGTCGCGGTCAGGGCAAGCTAGCCGGAACTCACCCGGGCGACGGCGGATCGGCTCGCAGCAGGTAGGCAGCCTTCTCGACGGAGCGCCGGGCCCTGGTGAGGCGCTTCTCGTCGTCCGACAGCCTGGTCTCCCCCGCTTCGATGGAATCCCGCAGACTCTCCAGCGCCAGATCCGCGATCTCCTCGGCGATCGCAGTCAGCCGGTCTGAAATATCATGACGCTTATCAACCATGCCTGACACCCTAGCGACGCCCTAGTAGATGCAGAACTTCAGAAGGACCTTCGGTGCGGCTCGCAATCCGCGGCTCCTGGCTGCCTCGGCGGCTACCGGGGTCATCGTGGCCGTGCTCGTGGCCGCCTTCGAGACGGTGGCGCTGCACGTCGTGCTCGAGCGGGTCCTGGAGCAGCATCTGGCGGTGCTGGCGCTGGCTCCGGTGCTGGGCATCGTGGCCTCGAAGCTGGTGCTGCGCACGGTGGGCGGCGGAACGTCGGGATCGACTTCCGACGAGTACATCCGGGCGTTCCACGAGCGCCAGCCCAGCATCCCGATCCGGTACCTGCCGGCCAAGCTGCTGGCCGGCATCGCCACCATCGGCGGGGGCGGCGCGGTGGGCCTGGAGGGTCCGTCGATCTACGCCGGGTCGTCGACGGGGCTCTTCGTCCACGAGCGGCTGGGGCGCTTCTTCCGGCGCGACGAGGCCCGGATACTGCTGACCGCCGGGGCGGCGGCCGGGGTGGCCGCCGTGTTCAAGACACCGGCCACCGGGGTGATCTTCGCCATCGAGGCCCCCTACCGCGACGACGTGACCCCTCAGGCGCTGCTGCCGTCGCTGATCGCGTCGGCGGCCAGCTACGTCACGTTCGTCTTCCTCGTGGGCAGCACGCCGGTGGTCCCGTTCCTCGGCGAGGGCGGCATCGGCGCCGGGGGCGGCTCGCTGGTGGACGTCGAGATCGGCGATCTGCTGGGAGCGCTCATCCTGGGGATCGCGGCCGGGCTGGGCGGGCGGGGCTTCGCCTGGCTGGTGCGCCGGGCCAAGCACGCCACCCACACCATCTCATGGCCGAGGAGGGCCGTCGCCGCGGCCGCGGCCATGGCCGGCCTCGCGCTGCTGGCCGACTTCGCCTTCGACGAGGTCCTGAGCCTCGGTCCCGGCATCAGGGCCATGGAGTGGGTGGTCAACCAGGACGCGCTGGAGTTGATCGCGCTGCTGTTCGGGATCAGGGTCGCGGCCACGCTGGCCACCGTGCTGGGCGACGGCGTCGGCGGTCTCTTCATTCCGCTGGCGACCCTCGGCGTGATCGTCGGGCAGTTCGTGGGCGTGGCCCTCGACGCCGAGTCGACCGGCCTCTATGCCACGCTGGGCCTGGCCGCCTTCCTGGGTGCCGGGTATCGAGCCCCCATCGCGGCGGTGATGTTCGTGGCCGAGTCCACCGGAGCGGCCGCGTTCGTGGTGCCCGCTCTGGTGGCGGCCGCCGTGAGCCAGGTGGTGGGCGGGCCGTCCTCGGTCGTCGAGTACCAGCGGTCCAAGCGGATGGGCCATCTCGAGCAGCGTTTCACCCTTCCCCTCAGCTCCATTCTCACCACCGACGTGCTGACCGTTCCGCCCGACGCCACCGTGTCGGAGTTCGTGTACATGCACGTCCTCGGACGGCGCGAGCGGGTCGTCCCGGTCGTGTCCGGGAGCGCCTATCTGGGGATGGCCCAGCTGTCCCAGCTGTCCACGGTGAGCCGCGACGAGTGGGAGTCGACCTCGGTGGAGTCGATGATGACGACAGACCTGCCGGCCGGCTCCCCGTCGTGGACCGTGCGCGACGCTGTGGTCGCCATGGAGGGCGCCGACATCGAGGTGCTGGCGGTGACCGACAGCTCCGGCAACTTCATCGGCGTGGTCACCGAGGACGACATCGTGCGTCTCGGCGAGATTCTGGACGAGACCGAGGGATGACGTCCCGGAGCGAGCCGCTCCGGCCTCAGTCGTCGTCAGCCGCCGTCTCGGCGAACTCCTCGTCCTCGAACTCCTCGGCCCCGAACTCCTCGGCCCAAGATGCGTGCTCGGGCTTGACATAGTCGTCCGGTTCGTTGAACGACTCGATCAGACCCTGGAGGTCGTCCACCTGCGAGCGCTTGAACTTACGGGCTTCCTCATACCTTCGGTGTCGACCCTTCTTCACGGTCCCAACTCCCGGTTTGACGATTTCGCAGCGCTGGAAGTGTATCGGACGCCTGCCGCAGGCCCACGCGCACGCCGATCCGCTCGGCCTCAGGCCACGGGCCGGCGGCTGCGCTCCTCGAGCACCAACTGGCCGTCGTCGAAGGCGAGGGCGGCCTCGCCCTCGACCAGCCGTCGTATCGGCTCGCCGACCATGTCCGACCTCCATCCCGTCGACAGCCGCGCGTCGGCGTCGCCGCGGACCAGCGCCTCAATGTCGGCTCGGGTGGCCAGCAACGAGGGCTCGATCATGCGATCGCGGGCGAGCTGGCCCACCCAGGAGGTCACCAGGCCCACGGCTGGTCGGAGGCGCTCGGCATGGTCGGATCGACGCCGGGGCGCCGGAGGCGGGCGCCAGTCTGAGGCGAGCCCGTCGGCGACGGCCCCGAGGATTGCGGGACCCAGCCGCCCGCGAGCCATCCCCTCGCCCACGCCCCGCACCGCGGCCAGGTCCCCGGTCGTGCGGGGCGCGGCCCTGGCGATCGAGACGACCGCCATGTCGGGCAGCACATGGCGTACGGGCTGGTTGACCTTCGCTGCCCTCAGCTCCCGCCACATCGCCACCGAGCGGACCACGGGCAGGTCGCGGCGCCGCAGGTGCCGGACCTCCTTGAGCCTGGTCCAGGCGTCCTCGGGGCGCTGGATGCGGCGGTTGCGCTCCAGCAGCAGATCGAACTCGGCCTCGGCCCAGTCGAGCCGTCCCAGCTCGCTGAGCCGCGCCGCCAGCCGGTCATGGATCTCCAGCAGGTGCATCACGTCGCTGGCCGCGTACTCGAGCTGCGAGGTCTTGAGCGGCCGCACCAGCCAGTCGGTCAGCCGGTCCGCCTTGGGGGGCCGCCAGCCGATCTCGCTCTGGTACAGCGACGACAGCGCCGGCGTGCCGTGCCCGCAGAACCCGGCCGCGATCTGGGTGTCGAAGATCCTTGCCGGGACGGCCCCGCAACAGTTCTCGAGGACCTCGAGATCCTGGCCGGCGGCATGGGCCACCATCAGGCTGCTGGAGGACAGCACCGCCGACAGCGGCCGGACGTCGACGGCCAGCGGATCGATCAGCACCAGGTCGCCGGGCCACGCGATCTGGATCAGGGCGGCCTCGGGCCGGTAGGTGCGCTCCCGGTGGAACTCCGTGTCGAGGGCGTACCGAGGCTCGCTCGACAACGCCGCCACCGCGGCGCGCAGCCCGGCCTCGGAGTCGATGAAACGATACTTCAAGCCGGCACGGGGCCCGTCTCGACCGGTCTCCCCGACTGGTGCCAGGCGTTGGTGCCGCCGGCGACGTTGACGGCGTCCACGCCGCGGGCTCTCAGGAATCCGACGGCTTGACCGCTGCGGCCCCCGACCGCGCACACCACGCACACCTGGGAGTCGGCCGCGGCGGCGCGGAACCGCTCCACGGAATCGGGAACGGTCGCGAGCGGCACGAGCACCGCCCCGGGGATGCGGACCTCCTCGTACTCGTCCGGCTCCCGCACGTCGAACACGGCGGCACCCGCGGATCGGCGACGGTCGAGCTCGTCCACATCGATCTCGGGTATTTCGGCGTCGTCCATGCGCGCTCTCCGCTCGTCCGCCCGCAATCTTAGAGGCCGCGCGGATTGGCGAGAGCCCGTCGCGTCGCAGCGGGGTCATTCCCGCTCTTGTTCGCTGCGCTCACGGGCCGCTCGGGCCACGGCCTCGCGCCGTATGGGCCGCGTTGTCCCGCCTACCCGCTCGGCCTCTTGGAGGCCGCACGCCGGCCGGAAGGTCCTCGGGGCGGTCCGCGTCCTCGAACCAGCCCGCTCCGGGGATCTCGACCTCCACGGTGCGCAGCCGCGCCGCCGCCTCCCGGGGGGCGCGCACCCCGCGGTCGAACGCCGCCTCCAGCCTCGGGAGGCAGCGCCGGCGCCAAGCGGCGTGCGTCCACTGCGGGGCGCCGGCCCCGAGCGGGACCACCAGGTCGGCCTCCCCCGACGGGTCCGCCGGGTCTCCGGCCGGGCCCCGGAGCCGGTCGATGACGAGGCGCACCGCGGCGACGTCGGGCTCGATCACATCACACGGCAGCGTCACGACCGCCTCGGCGGCGGCGCGGTCGGGCCACCGGTGCGACTCGAGGGCACGGAGGGCGGTGATGACCCCGCCCAGGGGCCCCTCGCCCGGATAGCGATCGGCGACGGCCGGCAGGCCGAGCCCGGCGAGGCGGTCCGCGTCGCCCCCGATCACCAGCACGCCCGTCGCTCCGGCAGCGGTCAGGACCGCGACGGCACGGGCCACCATGGGCACGCCGTCAACCTCGAGAAAGGCCTTGGCGGTGCCCATCCTGGTGCTGGCCCCGCCGGCCAGCACGGCGCCCATGCACTCTCCGATCGGGGGCACGGGCGCTCCTTCCGGCCCTGCTCAGACCTCGGTTCCCGGGTCCGCCACTGCGTCCGGGGGCGGCCAGCCGGGATCGAGTTGCATCAGGAACAGCGCGCAGCGCTCGGCCTCGTCGGCCTCGCCGATCCCGGCCGCCACGCGCTGCAGCCCGCTCAGGGCCCGCAGGAACCCCCGGTTGGACGGATGGACCCAGCGAACGTAGCCGGAGCCCCGCCAACCGCTGGCCCGCAGGCGGTCCAGGCCCCGGTGGTAGCCGGTCCGGAAGGCGGCGTAGGCCAGCGCCGGCGTCGCTCCGCTCGACTCCAGCGTCTCGCCCAGCGAGGCCCAGGCCTCCAGGCTCCGCGGCCAGCGCGCGCTGACCGCTCCCAGAGCGTCGACGGCGTCGCCGCCGGCGGCCGCCCGGGCCACCGCGGCTCGCACGTCGTCGGGCTCAGGGTCCAGGATCGTCTCGGGGGGACCGTGCGACAGCAGGGAGACGGGAGCGTCACTCATGGCCGCTGAGGCTACCGGTACCCTGCGCGCCGGTGATGGGAGACTGGATCGACGCCGAGTCGCTGCAGCAGGTCATCGTCGTGGTGATGGTGGCGCTGGCCATCGCCGCGGTGCTGGTTGCGAAGGTGGTGCGCAGGCTGCTGCTCCGGTTCCTGCTGATACTGCTCATCGGCGCGCTGGCCGCGAGCCTGTGGCTGCAACGAACCGACCTGGCCGACTGCGTGGAGACGTGCTCGTGCCGGCTGTTCGGCCAGGAGGTCGCGGTCCCGGCCGACGCCAACCCCAACTGCCCCTGACGGCAAGCCTCTAGGGGACGCGCTCGAGGCGCAGCACGTTGGCGCTGCGAGAACGGTTGTCGGAACCGGCAAGAACCGCCACCACCTCACCGGATCGAGCGAAGTCCCGGTCGCGGGCCACCTCCACCGCCTGACGCACCATCTCGTCGTTGGAGCCCCGGTCCTTCACCAGCACAGGGGTTGTGCCCCAGCTCATCGTGAGCTGCTGCACGGCGCGCTCGTTGTGCGACATTCCGATGATGCGGGCCTGGGGCCGGAAGCGGGCCATCGACCGCACGGTGAAACCGGTGCCCGAGATGGCCAGGATCGTCGAGATTCCCAGACTGTCCGCCGCCCGCCACGCGGCCATGGTCATGGCGTCGGTGATGGAGGCCGCGTCGTGGGTCGTGTCGTCGGTCATGCGCAGCTCGGCCAGACGCTCCGCCCACAGCTCGAAGTTGAACTCCTCATCGGCCCGCTGGGCGATCCGGTCCATGGTGCGAACCACGTTGGTGGGGTCGACGCCGATCGCGGTCTCGCCCGACAGCATCAGGGCCGACGATCCGTCGAACACCGCGTTGGCCACGTCGCTGGCCTCGGCCCGGGTCGGCGACGGGCGCGACACCATCGAGTCGAGCATCTGCGTGGCGGTGATCACCGGCCGGCCGCCCGCGATGCACTGCTGGATGATCTGCTTCTGCAGATGGGGCAGCTCCTCGATGCTGCACTCGCTGCCTAGATCGCCGCGGGCCACCATGATCGCCCCGGCGGTGTCGATGATGCCCGCCAGGTTCTGCACGGCAGCCCGCGTCTCGATCTTGGCCACCAGCATCGGACCCCGCGGATGGGGCTCGGTGCCGACGCGGCGGATGTCGTGGGCGGAGCGCACGAACGAGATGGCCACCATGTCCACTCCGAGCTCGACGAAGGCATCGAGTGCGACGAAGTCCTGGGGGGTGGGCGTCGATATCCGGAGCCGGTCCGCCGGTATGTGCACTCCGGGACAGCCCGAGAGAACCCCGCCGTGCACCACGAGGGCCTTCATCCCGTTGCTGTCCTTGTCGACGACGTCGAGCACCACCCGGCCGTCGCCCACGTCGAGGCTGTCGCCCACCAGGACGTCGTCGAGCAGCCCCTCGTAGTCCACCTCGATCACGTCGGCGTTCGAGGAGTCGCGGCCCACCACCAGTTGCACCGCACTGCCGGAGTGGAACTCCGTGGCGGCCTCGCCGAAGGCGGCGGCCCGCACCTTGGGTCCGGGAAGGTCCACCAGGATCCCTACGGCGCGACCCTCCTGCTCGGCGGCCCACCGGATCCGGTGGTAGCGCTCGATGGCCTCGTCGAGAGTCCCATGAGCCAGGCCTATACGAGCCACGTCCATGCCCGCCGCGATCATGTCCCGCAGGGTGGACTGGTCCTCGCTGGCGGGGCCGATCGTGGCGACGATCTTGGTTCGGCGCTGCATGCCCGTAACGCTACCGCCCACCGCACCCTCCTGTGGATAACTCTCCCTGCTGGGGCCACGCGGATGGGTGAGAGCTGCCCGCGCCGCTAAGGGGTGTTTCCCGCTCTTGTTCGCTGCGCTCACGGGCCGCTCGGGCCACGGCCTCGCCCGTACGGGCCGCATGGGCCCGCCTGATCGCTCGGCCTCAGGGGCCGATGCCGCTACGGTTCGGGCGTGCCCCGCCACCCCTACCTGGACACGGACGGGCCCATCGCCTTCGCCCATCGCGGCGGGGCCGAGGAGTACCCGGAGAACACACTGCGGGCCTTCCGTCACGCGGTGTCCCTCGGATACACCCATGTGGAGACCGACGTCCATGCCACCGCCGACGGCGTGGCGGTGGCCTTCCACGACGACACGCTCGACCGGGTGACCGACAGCCGCGGCGCTGTCGGCGACTTGGCCTGGAGTCAGGTCCGGCAGGCCCGGGTGGCGGGCAGCGACCCGGTCGTGCGCCTCGACGAGCTCCTGGAGGAGCTGCCGGACACCCGGATCAACATCGACCCCAAGAGCGATGCAGCGGTCGAGCCCCTCGTCGAGGTGCTCCAGCGCCTCGGCGCCGTCGAGCGGGTCTGCGTCTGCTCGTTCTCGGACCGGCGCACGCAGCGGGTGCGCGACCGCATCGGCGACGCGCTCTGTGTCGGTGCCGGGCCCCGCGGCATCGCCCGCCTGCTGGCGGCGTCGGCCCGCCTCCCGGCGATGGGGTCCTTCGACTTCCACGCGGCCCAGGTTCCGGTCCGCTCCAAGGGCCTCACGCTGGTGCGGCCCCAGGTCGTGGACGCGGCCCACCGCCACGGGATCGCGGTCCATGTGTGGACCATCGACGATCCCGCGGAGATGCACCGGCTGCTGGACCTGGGCGTCGACGGCATCATGACGGACCGGCCCGCGGTGCTGCGGCAGGTGATGGTCGAGCGCGGCCACTGGAGCCTCTGAGCGGCAACCTGACGGCCTCGGACGGCGTCAAACTGTGGTTCGTCTGTGCATAAGTCGGTGCTGCCTGGGGATTTCTCGCCGATGTTCGGGATTTCGATGGGGATTTCGCTGATCGAGGTTGACAATCCGGCGAAGACCCTTCAAGATGCGCAGCGTCCGACGTGAGCAGCGATAGCGACACTGAACCGAAGTCCGAGGGTCTCGGCCCGAGGCAGCGGAGCGGAGTCAACAGAGCGGTCCGCAGAGGACACCCAGCCAACCAGGCCGGTTCCCTCGGGAGCCGGCGGGTCAGCCGGGGACACGGAGGTTCTACTCCGGGTGAGCAGTAGGAATCCCCGACGGGGGACGAGGACCGCAAAGCCGAAGGAGGACCGCCTCACCGGGAAAGCCCGGTGACAACCGAACACACCGGCGGGTGTGAGAGGGAGTCACCGGAACCGCCTCCGGGTGAGGGTGTCGCACAGGCATCGGAATCGAATCCGAACCCGACGGGGAGAGGAACGGAGCCGGAGCCAGGTGCGGTGCCGACGGGCACGACCGGGTGATTCAGATTCACGCCACGGAGGCGTCCGGGGCGGGGATCAGGGCACAGGACCGGATACGGGAATGGGCCCCGGAGCACCGCAGACTCCGCCGGGAGGATGCGGTCGGTGGTAAAGGCGCACTCGGAGCCCCGAGAAGTTGAGCGGCGCAGGTCGCGAGGCTACTCGGGGCTCCGTCGCGTCCCGGCTGCTGTAGCGCCGGCCCTACACTCGGCCACCGATGGCCAGTGACACCTCCGACGCAGCCGGCCCGGTCATCATCGGTGCCGGCCCGGCCGGGCTGACCGCGGCGTACCAGTTCGCCAAGCACGGGGTCACGAGCACCGTGGTCGAGGCCACGTCGGAGATCGGCGGGATCTCCCAGACCGTGCAGCGCGACGGATGGCGCTTCGACATCGGCGGGCACCGGTTCTTCACCAAGGTCTCCGCGGTGCGCGACCTCTGGTACGAGATCCTCGGCTCGGAGGACTTCCTGGTTCGCCCGCGGCTGAGCCGCATCTACTACGGCGGCAAGTTCTACGACTACCCCCTGAACGTGCGCAACGCCCTGTCGAACCTCGGGCCGATCGAGGCGGCCCGCTGCGCGGCCTCGTACGCGTGGGCCCGCCTGCGGCCGCCCGCGGACCAGAGCTCGTTCGAGGGCTACATGGCGGCGCAGTTCGGGTGGCGCCTGTACCGGACGTTCTTCAAGACCTACACCGAGAAGGTGTGGGGCGTGCCCGCCACCGAGATCCAGGCCGACTGGGCCGCTCAGCGCATCAAGAACCTCAACCTGCTGAAGGCCGTGACCAACGGGCTGCTGCCACGTCGCCGGCGCACGGCGATCACGAGCCTCATCGACTCCTTCGAGTACCCCAGGCACGGGCCGGGGATGATGTGGGAGCGGTGCGCCGAACTCGTGCAGGCCCGCGGCGTGGGCCTGCTCATGGACCACCCCGTCACCTCCGTCCGCCACCGCGACGGCCGGGCGGTGTCGGTCGTGGCCCGAACCGGCGGCCGCGACGTCGAGATCGGGTGCAGCAGCGTGGTCTCGTCCATGCCGCTCCCGCGGCTGGTGGAGTCTATGGACCCCGAGCCGCCGCCCGAGGTGTTGGAGGCGGCCGCGGGCCTCACGTTCCGGGACTTCCTGACCGTGGCCCTCGCCGTCCCGGCCGATGCGGCCTTCGCCGACAACTGGGTCTACATCCACTCCCCCGATGTGCGGGTGGGCAGGGTGCAGAACTTCCGGTCGTGGTCGCCGCACATGGTTCCCGCCGACGACATGACGTGCCTGGGACTCGAGTACTTCGTCTTCGAGGGCGACGACCTGTGGACCGCTTCGGACGAGTGTCTGGTGTCCCTGGCCTCCCGCGAGCTCGAGACGCTGGGGCTGGTGCCCGCCGGCGCGGTGCAGGGAGGCTGGGTGGTCCGGATGCCGAAGGCCTACCCCATGTACTCGCGGGGATACCAGAGCCGCGTCGACGTGCTGAGAGGCTGGCTCCAGGCCAACGCGCCCAACGTCTGGCCGGTCGGCCGCAACGGCATGCACCGCTACAACAACCAGGACCACTCCATGTTCACGGCCATGCTCGCGGTGGAGAACATCGTGCTCGGAACAGCCCACGACATCTGGAGCGTCAACGTCGAAGCGGAGTACCACGAGGAGCTCGACGGGACCTCCGCTCCCGCCCCGTCAGCCAAGCCCCGCTAGGAGGCAACTACGATCCGGCGCCGTGGTGACAGTGGCCAAGATCGGCGATCTGGCCGCCGATGCCGGGCTGCGCCGGATCCATCTGCTCGCCTGGCGCGATCTCGACGACATCGAGGCCGGCGGTTCGGAGCTCCATGCCGACCGCGTCGCCCGGCTCTGGGCCGAGGCCGGCGTGGACGTGACGATGCGCACCTCCTTCTCGGCGGGCTCGCCTCCGGCGGCGGTCCGGTCGGGCTACCGGGTGATCCGCCGCGGCGGGCGCTACATGGTCTTCCCCCGGGCGGTCCTGGCCGAGATGGCCGGAGGCCACGGCCCCCGCGACGGGCTGGTGGAGATCTGGAACGGTATGCCGTTCCTCTCGCCGCTGTGGGCCCGCCGACCGCGGGCCGCCTGGATCCACCAGCCCCACACCGACCTGTGGGACCGGGTGCTGCCGCCGGGCCGGGCGGCCGCGGGCCGCGCCTTCGAGCGGGACGTGGCACCCCGGCTGTACCGCAGCACGCCGGTCGTGACGCTCTCGGAGTCGGTGCGCCGCCATCTGGTGGAGCAATTCCGGCTCCGGCCCGAGCGGATCCATGTGGTTCCGCCCGGGATAGACGACCGCTTCGGTCCGAGCCCTGAGGCCAGGGATCCGGAGCCGCTGCTGGTGGCCGTGGGCCGTCTCACCGCCTCCAAGCAGTTCGACCGGGTGATCCGGGTCGTCGCCCAGCTGCGAGAGCGCGCTGCGGCCCGGCTGGTGATCGCGGGCTCGGGAACCGAGCGGGACCGCCTCGAGAGCCTGGTGTCGGAACTGGGCGCGGAGGACTGGTGCGTGCTGGCAGGCCGGATCGACGACGACGCGCTGGCCGCCCTGTACCAGCGGGCGTGGGCGCTGGTCAGCGCCTCCACCGCCGAGGGCTGGGGCATGACCATCACAGAGGCCGCCGCCTGCGGGACCCCGTCGGTCGTCTCGGACATCGCCGGCCATGCCGACGCGGTCGCCGACGGCGAGACCGGACACCTCGCCGCCCGCGACGGCGACTTCGTCGGCGCCCTCGAGAGGCTTGTCGTCGACCAGCGTCACCGTGAACGGCTCGGCGAGGCGGCCAGGACCCGGGCGGCCCGGCTCACCTGGGAGCGAACCGCCTACGACACGCTGGCTGTGCTGGCCGGCGAGGTCCGCCGCCGGCACCCATGACGCGGCCGCACCGGGCCGTGGCGTGGTGGCGCCACCGATCCCGGTGGACCGTCGCGGTGGCCGCGGCCGTGGCCTACGTCCCGCTGCTCGCCTCGAGCCCGGGGCTGGTGGGGGCGGACACCAAGACCTACCTGTACCTCGACCCCGGCCGGCTGATGAGCCAGGCGGGCGTTCTCTGGGATGCGGACCGGGCTCTGGGAACGGTCACCCATCAGAACATCGGCTTCCTGTGGCCGATGGGACCCTTCTACTGGTTCTTCGACACCGTCGGAGCCCCCGACTGGGTGGCTCAGCGCCTGTGGGTGGGAACGCTGCTGTTCGCGGCCGGACTCGGCGTCCGCTACCTGTTGCGAACGCTCGGCTTCGAGGGCCGGGGCCTGCTGGTCGCCATGCTCGCCTACGAGCTGAGCCCCTACGCGCTGAACTACTCGGCCCGCATCTCGGCTGTGCTGTTGCCGTGGGCCGGTCTGGGCTGGCTGATCGGCCTGACCGTCCGCTCGGCCCGCACAGGGGGATGGCGCCATCCGGCGCTCTTCGCTCTGGTTGCCGTGACCGTGGGCAGCGTCAACGCCACCAGCCTGGCGCTGGCCGGACTCGGACCCGTGCTGTGGCTCGTGCACGCGGCCGTCACCGACCGCAGCATCGGACCGCGCCGGGCGCTGGCTGCAGCCGCCCGGATCGGCGGGCTCACCGTGGCTGCTTCGCTGTGGTGGATGGCCGGGCTGGTGCTGCAGAGCGGCTTCAGCCTGAACGTCCTGCGCTACACCGAGAGCCGCGAGGTGGTGGCAGCGGCCTCGACCGCTCCGGAGGTGCTGCGCAGCCTGGGCTACTGGTTCTTCTACGGGAACGACAAGCTCGGACCCTGGATCGAGCCCAGCGTCGCCTACACCCAGGGCGGGTGGCTGCTCTTCGTGGGCTTCGGGCTGGCGGTGCTGGCGCTCGGGTCGGCCGCACTGGTGCGCTGGCGCCACCGCAGCTACTTCGTGCTGCTGGCTGCGGTGGGGGCCCTGATCGCGGTGGGATTCCATCCCCCCGAGGACCCCTCGCTGCTCGGGTCACTGTTCGAGCGCTACTCCCGCACCGGGCCGCTGCTGGCCATGCGCTCGCTGCCGAGGGCCGTCCCCCTGCTGGCCCTGGCGATGGCGGTGTTCCTGGGTGCCGGCGTCAATGCCCTGGCCGGGAGGATGCGCAGGGTCGGGACGGTGGTGGGCGCCCTGGTGCTGATCGGCGTCGTGCTCAACAACCCGGCCATGTGGAGGGTCCGCATGGTCGAGGAGCACCTCAACCGGCCCGAGGAGGTTCCCGAGTACTGGCTGGAGGCGGCCGAGTCGCTCGACCGGGACGACTCCCGTGGCGAGACCCGGGTGTGGGAGGTCCCCGGATCCGACTTCGCCTCCTACCGCTGGGGCAACACCGTGGACCCGATCACGCCCGGCCTGATGGAACGGGGCTACGTCGCCCGCGAGCTGGTGCCGTTCGGCTCGGCGCAGTCGGCGTCGCTGCTGGGCGCGGTCGACCGGCGGCTGCAGGAGGACACGCTCGATCCCGCCAGCCTGGCGCCGGTCGCCCGGCTGATGTCGGTGGGTGACGTGGTGCACCGCGCCGACCTGATTTTCGAGCGCTACCGGACCCCGAGGCCGGTCGAGACGGCTGAGTTCCTCGGCCGCGTGCCGGGCCTGGCGCCGGTCGAGGCCTTCGGCGAGCCGGTGCCCAATGTGGCCGGCCCCGAGCAGACCCTGATCGACGAGATCCACCTGGCCCGTCCACCCGGGGCCGTGCACCCCGCCCCGGTGACCCGCTACGAGGTCTCGGACCCGCTGCCGGTGGTGCGCACCAAGCCTGTCGGGGGGGCCACGGTTCTGGTGGGCGATGCCGACGGGATCGTCGACGCGGCCGGTGCCGGGGTCGTCGACCTCGAGCGAGCCCTCGTCTTCGCCGCCGACATGGCCGCCGACCCCGCTCTCGGCGACCTCGTGCTCTCGGAGCCGGCTCACATCGTGGTGACCGACTCCAACCGGCGGCGGGCCCAGCGGTGGGGGACGCTGCGGGAGAACGGGGGCCACACCGAGCAGGCCGGCGAGCAGCCGATACGCCACGACCCGCTCGACAACCGCCTGCCCGCCTTCGACTACGACGTCATCGCGGCCAACGGCGTCCCGGTCGACGACGTCCGCACCGTCAGCGAGCAGCGCGGCCCGGTGGCGGCCCGGGCCAGCGCCCACGGCAACCCGGTCACCTACACCAACGACGACCGTCCCTACAACGCTCTGGACGGATCGCTGGACACTGCCTGGGTGGTGGCCGCCTTCAGCGAAGCCATCGGCGAGCAGCTGCGCCTCACCCTCACCGAACCGGCCGTGGTGGAGTCGATGCTCCTGGTGCAGCCCCAGGGACGCTCGCAGCGCCATACCGTCGAGAGCGATCGCCACATCACCGAGATCGAGGTTCGCGTCGACGGCGGCGACCCGCTCACCATCACCCTGGACGAGAGGTCGAGATCACCCGGCGGCCAGCGGGTCCCGCTGGGAGTGGCGGCGTCGGTGATCGACATAGAGATAACCGGCACCAACATCGGCCGCCGGACCACCTACCCCGCCGTCGCGCCGGTCGGCTTCGCCGAGATCGACCTCGGCCTCGGGCCGGTGCTCGAGGTGATCCGCACCCCGCGGGCACTGCTCGACCGCGTCGGCGACAAGCTCGACGACCACCACCTCAGCGTCGTCCTGACCCGGGAGCGGTCCAATCCCCGCGAGCCGGTGCGCACCGACCCCGAGCTGCACATGGTGCGAGCCGTCCCGCTGCCGGCCAGCCTCGAGGTCGAGGTCTCGGGCAGCGCCCGGCTGGCGACGACCGCGGCGGCTGAGCTGATCGACGCGCTCGTCGGGATGGCCGGATCGGCCGCGGGCGGGGCCTCCTCCTCGGGCCACCTCGCCGGCGACCTCGGCAGCCGGGCCTCCGCCGTCCTCGACGGCGATCCGGCGACCGCATGGACCGGCCGGTTCGACACCCCGCCCGGCCAGTGGCTGGAGCTGACCCGACCGGCGCCGTTCGAGCCGGGATCCATCGAGCTGGATGTGGTGGTGGACGAGCTTCACTCCACCCCGGCCGCGGTCCAGGTGCTGGTGGACGGCGCCGACGCGGGCACCTACGAGTTGGGCCTCTCCGGTGCTCCGGCTGGCGCCGAGCCCCACACCACCGCAACCGTCTCCGTGCCGCTGGAGGCGGCGGGCACGACCGTGAGGCTGGTGTTCACCGAGGTGATCGAGCGCCTGACCAGGGACTGGTACAGCAACGGTCTGGTGGCCCTGCCCATATCGGTGGCCGAGGCGCGGATCGACAACAGCCCCCGACTCGGGTCGCCCGCGGACATCGACACCGGCTGCCGCGACGATCTGTTGACGATCGACGGGCAGTCCGTGCCGGTGCGCATCACCGGCACAGCCGGCGACGCGCTGGCCCGCCGGGAGCTGAGAGTCGACGGTTGCGCCCCAGTCTCGCTCGGAGCTCCCGAGAGCCTGATCGTCACCGCGCCCGGGTCGGTCACCGGCTTCGATATCGACCAGCTGGTGCTGCACGGTCCGCAGCCGGTGGGCCCGCCGGACGCCGCCGGCGGCGTCCACGCGGTCCGCCACCGCGACACGTCCTACACGGTCGATGTGGCGGCCCGCGACCGCGACCGCTGGCTGGTGCTGGCCCAGAGCCACAACCGGGGCTGGCAGGCCACCCTCGCAGGTGCAGACCTGGGCCCGCCGGTGGTGATCGACGGGTTCGCCAACGGCTGGCTCCTGCCCGCCGGCGAGGCCGCGACAGTCGAGCTGCGCTGGACGCCCCAGCGGCTGGTGGACTGGGCCCTGCGCCTCTCGGCGCTGGCTGTGGTCGCCGCCGCGCTGATCGCCTGGCGGGGCCGCCCCGACCGCGGTGGGCCCCGGCCGTCGCTGGCCCGCTTCGAGCCCGACCGTCCCCTGCTGCGGTGGCCCTGGCATGAGATGCCTGGGTCGAGGCCGTCGACAGCTGCGGCCGTCCTGGCCGCCGCGGCGGTCACCGCACTGGCCGCCGCCAGCGTTGGTGACTGGCACCTGCTGGCCCCGTTGGCGGGGGTCGTGACCGTGCTGGCCCTGCGCGGGCGCCGGCTGTGGTGGCTGGCCCCGATGACCGCGGCCGCCTCACTGGGGATAGCGGCGCTGTTCGTGCTGATCCAGCAGTACCGGCTGCGCTACCCACCCGACTTCGTGTGGCCCGTCAGGTTCGAGTCGGTCCACATCCTCGGCATGGTCGCCATCATCCTCCTGGCCTGCGACTATGCCGTAGCGATGGTCCGAGCCCGCAGCCCCCGCCGCCGGGTCGGGGCCCGCGAGGACACGTGAGAGCGCCTGGCGCTACCTCAACGGCATCGAGGCGGGGGTGACGACGGCGGGAAGGTCGGTGTGGCCGGTGAGGTGGGCGTCCACCGCGGCCGCGCAGGCCCGGCCCTCGGCGATGGCCCACACGATCAGACTCTGGCCCCGCCCCATGTCGCCGCAGACGTAGACGCCTTCGACGTTGGTGGCCCACTGCTCGTCGCGGGCCACGTTGCCCCGGGCGTCGAACTCCACCCCGAACTGCTCGATGAGCGGGCCCTGCTCGGGACCCACGAAGCCCATGGCCAGCAGCACGAGATCGGCACCGATCTGCTCCTCGGTGCCCGGGACCGGTTCGAAGCTCATCCGCCCGTCCTCGAAGGCCTGCTCCACCCGCACGGTGGCCAGAGCAGCCAGGTTTCCGTCGCCGTCGCCGATGAAGGCGGTGGTGTTGATGGCGAAGTCGCGCTCGCCGCCCTCCTCGTGGGCCGACGACACCCGGTAGATCATCGGCCAGGTCGGCCACGGGTTGTGCTCAGGCCTCTCGTCGGGCGGCCGGGGCATGATCTCGAACTGGCGGATGGAGGCGGCCTGCTGGCGGTGGGCGGTGCCGAGACAGTCGGCCCCGGTGTCGCCCCCGCCGATGATCACCACCCGCTTGCCCGCCGCGGTGATGGGCGGTTCGTCCAGGTCGCCCTCCTGGACCCGGTTCGCCCCCGGCAGGTACTCCATGGCCTGATGCACGCCGTCGAGCTCCCGGCCCGGGATTGGCAGGTCCCGCCAGGCGGTGGCCCCGCAGGCCAGCACCACCGCGTCGAAGCCCGCCTTGAGCTCCTCGGCGGTGACGTCGGTGCCCACGTCGACACCGGCACGGAACTCGGTGCCCTCGGCCTCCATCTGGGCCAGACGCCGCTCGAGGTGGCGCTTCTCCATCTTGAACTCGGGAATCCCGTAGCGCAGCAGGCCACCGATCCGGTCGGCCCGCTCGAAGACCACCACCCGGTGGCCGGCGCGGGTGAGCTGCTGGGCCGCGGCCAGCCCGGCCGGGCCCGACCCGACCACTGCCACGCTGTGCCCGGTGCTCACCGCGGCCGGCTGGGGCACGATCCAGCCCTCGGCCCAGGCCCGGTCGACGATCTCGACCTCCACCTGCTTGATGGTCACCGGCGGCTCGTGGATTCCCAGCACGCAGGCGGCCTCGCAAGGCGCCGGGCAGAGCCGGCCGGTGAACTCCGGGAAGTTGTTGGTGGCATGGAGGCGCTCGATGGCCCGGCGCCAGTGCCGGCGGTACACGAGGTCGTTCCAGTCCGGGATCAGGTTGCCCAGAGGGCAGCCGCTGTTGCAGAACGGGATGCCGCAGTCCATGCAGCGCGACGCCTGCTGGCGGAGCTTCTCCTCCGGGAAGTGCTCGTACACCTCGCGCCAGTCCCGCAGCCGCACCGGGACGGGCCGGCGGGTCGGCAGCTCCCGGTCGTGGACGAGGAAGCCCCGAGGGTCAGCCATGGCGGGTCCTGGACCTGATCCTGAGGTCGAGCTTCACCGCAGGCTCAGCCATGGGCCGCGGCCATCACCGCAGCGACCTCGTCGGTGCCCTCGGCCCGGGCCTGCTCTGCTGCGAGCATCACCCGCTTGTAGTCGTTGGGCATGATCTTCACGAAGCTCCTCGAGGCCGAGGCCCAGTCGTCGAGCAGGCGGGCGGCCACCGCGCTGCCTGTCTCGTGCCGGTGGCGCTCCACCCGGTGGCGCAGCCACACGAAGTCCTCGGCGTC
Organism: Acidimicrobiia bacterium; assembly: GCA_022820805.1. Lineage (GTDB taxonomy): Bacteria > Actinomycetota > Acidimicrobiia > Acidimicrobiales > Aldehydirespiratoraceae > Aldehydirespirator. The sequence continues at coordinate 140,952 of JAJEEV010000043.1, read as the reverse complement.
GAGCGGCTCCAGCTCGACCATCTCGGGGTTGACCCGGACCGGCAGCTTGTCGTCGGGGTCGTACACGAAGGCCACCCCGCCCGACATCCCGGCCGCGAAGTTCCGGCCGACCGGTCCGAGCACCACCGTGCGCCCGCCGGTCATGTACTCGCAGGCGTGGTCGCCGACCCCCTCGACCACCGCGGTGGCCCCGGAGTTGCGCACGCAGAAGCGCTCCCCCACCAGGCCCCGCAGGTACATCTCTCCGCTGGTGGCCCCGTAGCCGATCACGTTGCCGGCGATCACGTTGTCCTCGGCCGCGAAGTTGGCGCCGGCCGGCGGCCTCACGACTATGCGGCCACCGGAAAGGCCCTTGCCGACGTAGTCGTTGGCGTCGCCCTCGAGGCGCAGCGTGACGCCCTTGGGCACGAAGGCGCCGAAGGAGGTGCCCGCGGAGCCGGTGAAGCTCACCACGATGGTGTCGTCGGGCAGGCCCTCGGCCCCGTAGCGGCTGGTCACCTCGCTGCCGAGCAGCGTCCCCACCGTCCGGTTGACGTTGCGGATGGGGATGTCGATGGTCACCGGGCGGCCGTCGTCGAGTGCTCCGGTGGCCAGCTGGATCAGCGTCTGGTCGAGGGCCCGGTCGAGCCCGTGGTCCTGCTCGGCCCGCTGGTGGCGGACCGCGTCGGGCCCCAGCGGCGGGAGGTGCAGGATGGGCGACAGGTCCAGACCGGCTGCCTTCCAGTGGTCGACGGCGTCGGTCGTGTCGAGCATCTCGACCTGCCCGACGGCCTCCTCGATGGTGCGGAAGCCCAGCGAGGCCAGCAGGGCCCTCACCTCCTCGGCGATGAACTCGAAGAAGGTGACCACGAACTCGGGCTGTCCCGTGAACTTCTTGCGCAGCTCGGGATTCTGGGTGGCAACCCCCACCGGGCAGGTGTCGAGGTGGCAGACCCGCATCATCACGCAGCCCATCACCACCAGCGGAGCGGTGGCGAAGCCGAACTCCTCGGCCCCCAGCAGCGCGGCGATCACCACGTCGCGGCCGGTCTTGAGCTGGCCGTCCACCTGCACCACGATGCGGTCCCGCAGGTCGTTCAGCAGCAGGGTCTGCTGGGTCTCGGCCAGGCCCAGCTCCCACGGTGCGCCGGCGTGCTTGATGGACGTGAGCGGCGACGCGCCGGTCCCCCCGTCGTTGCCCGAGATCAGCACCACGTCGGCGTGGGCCTTCGACACGCCCGCGGCCACCGTCCCCACCCCGACCTCGGCCACCAGCTTCACGTGGATGCGGGCTGCGGGGTTGGCGTTCTTCAGGTCGTGGATGAGCTGGGCCAGGTCCTCGATGGAGTAGATGTCGTGGTGCGGCGGCGGCGAGATGAGCCCCACCCCCGGGGTGGAGTGGCGGGTCTTGGCGATCCACGGGTACACCTTGTGGCCCGGCAGCTGGCCGCCCTCGCCCGGCTTGGCCCCCTGGGCCATCTTGATCTGGATGTCGTCCGCGTTGACCAGGTACTCGCTGGTCACCCCGAAACGCCCGGACGCGGCCTGCTTCACCGCACTGCGCCTCAGGTCCCCGTTGGGGTCGCGGACGTAGCGGTCGGCGTCCTCGCCGCCCTCGCCGGTGTTGGACTTGCCCCCGATGCGGTTCATGGCGATGGCCAGGGTCTCGTGGGCCTCCTTGGAGATGGAGCCGTAGCTCATCGCGCCGGTGGCGAAGCGCTTCACGATCTCGGTGACCGGCTCGACCTCCTCGACGGGCACCGGCGGCCGCACCCCGCTGCGGAGCCGGAACAGGCCCCGCAGCGTGCCCAGGCGGCTCGACTGGTCGTCGACGCGCCGGGTGTACTCCCGGAAGATGTCGAAGCGCCGGTCGCGGGTGGCGTGCTGCAGCTTGAACACCGTCTCGGGGTTGAACAGGTGGTACTCGCCCTCGCGCCGCCACTGGTACTCGCCGCCGGCCTCGATGGTGCGGTGGGCCCGGCGGGTCGGGTTTGCACCGAAGGCTCGCCGGTGGCGCCCAGCCACCGCGGCCGCGATCTCGTCGATGCCGATCCCGCCGAGGCGGCTGGCCGTGCCGGTGAAGTACTTGTCGACCAGCTCCGGGCCGAGCCCGATGGCCTCGAAGATCTGGGCGCCGGTGTAGGACGCCACCGTGGAGATCCCCATCTTCGACATGACCTTGAGGATCCCCGCGCAGGCCGCCTTGACGAAGTTGCGGTGGGCGGCCTCGACCCCGGTTGCCGGATCCAGCCCGTGCAGCCCCTCGGTCACCATCTGGGTGATCGTCTCGAACGCGAGGTAGGGGTTGACCGCGTTGGCGCCGTACCCCAAGTGCAGGCACAGATGGTGCACCTCGCGGGCGTCGCCGGTCTCCGACACCAGGCCCACCCGGGTGCGGGTGCGCTCCCGTACCAGGTGCTGGTGCACGGCCGAGACCGCCAGCAGCGACGGGATGGGGGCCATCCGCTCGTCGCTGCCCCGGTCCGACACGACCAGGATGCTGGCTCCCGCCGCGATCGCGTCGGAGGCCGCTTCGCACAGCCCGTCCAGCGCCCGGCGCAGACCGTCGCCACCGTCGGCGGCCGGGAACAGGGCCGCTAGCACCTCTGTGCGGAAGTCGCCGATCCCGCCCGGCCCGTCGATCCCGACCAGCCGGGCCAGCTCGGCGTCGGTGATGACCGGGCTGTCGAGATGCACGGTCCGGCACGACGACGGCTGCGGGTCGAAGAGGTTGCCCTCGGGGCCGACCCTCGCGTACAGCGAGGTGACCAGCTCCTCGCGTATGGCGTCCAGCGGGGGGTTGGTCACCTGCGCGAAGAGCTGCTTGAAGAAGTCGTAGATGGGTCGGTTGCGCTCCGACAGCACCGCCGGCGGCGTGTCGGTGCCCATCGAGCCCAACGCCTCCTTGCCGGCGATCGCCATCGGCGCGAGCAGCAGCCGGTGCTCCTCGTGGGTGTGCCCGAACACCTGCTGGCGCTGGATCAGGGTTCCCTCGGAGCGCTGCTGGATCTCACGCGGGGGCAGATCCTCCAGTCGCACCAGGTTCTGGTCCAGCCAGCGGCCGTAGGGGCGGGCCGAGGCGAGACGGTCCTTGATCTCGTCGTCGCGCACGATGCGGCCCTCGGCGGTGTCGATCAGGAACATCCGGCCGGGCTGCAGGCGTCCCTTCTCCACCACCGAGCTCTGGGGCACGTCGATCACGCCCGTCTCCGACGCCATCACGACGAGGCCGTCGCTGGTGACCGAATAGCGCGAGGGCCGCAGGCCGTTGCGGTCCAGCACCGCACCGATGACGGTGCCGTCGGTGAAGGCGATCGAGGCGGGGCCGTCCCAAGGCTCCATGCGGGCGGCGTGGTACCGGTAGAACGCCTTGCGATCGTCGCTCATCTCGGCGTGGTGCTCCCAGGGCTCCGGGATCATCATCAGCACGGCCTCGGCCATCGAGTATCCGCCGAGCGTCAGGAGCTCGAGCACCTCGTCGAAGCCGGCGGTGTCGCTGGCGCCGGGCGTGCAGATCGGGAAGGCCCGCTCCAGGCCCTCCAGCTCCGGCGACGACAGCAGGGTCTCGCGGGCCCGCATCCAGTTGCGGTTGCCGGCGATGGTGTTTATCTCGCCGTTGTGGGCGATCATCCGGTAGGGGTGGGCCAGCGGCCAGGACGGGAAGGTGTTGGTCGAGAAGCGGGAGTGGACCAGTGCCAGCGCGCTCTCGACCCGCTCGTCGCGCAGGTCGGCGTAGAACGTCGTGAGCTGGCGGGAGATGAGCATCCCCTTGTAGACGATGGTCCGGGCGCTGAGGCTCGGGAAGTACACGCCGGTGTGGGGCGGCGCGGCGTTGCCCATGGCGGCCTCGTCGTCCTCGGCCGCCGAGTAGCCCGCACCGCCCGGGCCGATCTCGTGCTCTATGCGCTTGCGCACGACGTAGATGCGCCGGTCCAGGTCGATGCCCGCCAGGTCGTCGCCCTCGATGAACACTTGGCGGAAGCTCGGCATGGCGGCCCGAGAGCCTGGCCCGAGCACGGAGGTGTCGACGGGCACGTCGCGCCAGCCGATCACCCGCAGGCCCTCGGAGCTCGCGATCCGCTCCACTTGGGCGGCGGCCTTCTCGGCGTCGTCGCGCGCCGCCGGCAGGAAGCCGATGCCGGTGGCGTAGTGCCCTGCGGGCGGCAGGTCGTGGTCGACGACGTCGCGCAGGTAGCGGTCCGGTACCTGGATCAAGATGCCGGCGCCGTCGCCGGTGAGCGGGTCCGCTCCCAGCGCGCCCCTGTGCTCGAGGTTGCACAGGGCCCGCACACCCAGCGACACCACATCGTGGGAGGGCTTGCCACCGATGTCGCACACGAAGCTGACGCCGCACGAGTCGTGCTCGTTCTGCGGGTCGTAGAGGCCCTGGCGCTGGGCGGGGTCGGCAGCCATCGGTCTCCCCTTGGGAGGCTGGATCGTCGTGAGTGGCGTCTCCCGGGCGGAATGTTGTGCCCGGACCGCGGCTGGCACGGCAGCGGCAGGGACGTCATTGGCCCGTCACCGCTTGAAACGCTCAGGCCAAGCTACCGGAGATTCCCGCGGTCGCGGCAAGTCGCATACCCGCTCGGCCTCTCAGCGAAGGGCCGTCCTGCCGCGGTCGGCCAGGGCCATGGCCGCCAGCAGCATCGGGAAGATCTCCAGACGGCCGATCACCATCAACAGCGCCAGCACCAGCCTGGCGGGCTGGCTGAAGGCCACCGCGTAGTTGGACGTGGGGCCGGCCTCGCCGAGGGCCGGGCCCATGTTCCCCAGCGCCGACACGACCGCCCCCAGCGAGGACTCGAGGTCCCCTCCCAGGGCTGTGACCGCCAGCAGGCCCATGATGATCAGCACGAAGTGCAGCAGGAAGAAGCCGGCCACCCGGGCCACGACGCCCTCGCCGATCACGTCACGGCCGAGCCGGATCGGGATCACCGCACGAGGTGTCTGGGTATGCCGCATGCTGCGCAGCATCGTCAGACCCAGCACCCGCATCCGCATCACCTTGATGCCACCCGACGTCGATCCCGTGCAGCCGCCCACCACCATCAGCAACAGCAGCACGAGCTGGGCACCGGCAACCCACGTCACGTAGTCGCCGGGTGAGCCCGGGCCCGTGGCGTTGGACAGGCCGGTGCTGGTGCCCAGCGACACCACCGTGAACACCCCGCCCCGGATCGACGAGCCCAGCGACAGCCCGTTCTCCAGCCAGAGCAGGATCACAATGACTATCGAGGCCATTGCCAGCATGGTCAGGTACGACCGGAACTCGCTGTTGCGATGGTAAGTCACCGTCCGGTTGGCCACCGCCCGCCAGTGCAGCGAGAAGCTGGTGCCGCCCAGGATCATGAACACGATCGCGACCGTCTCGACCGCGACGCTGTCGTAGTGCCCGATCGAGTCCGCATGCACCGAGAAGCCTCCGGTGGCCGCGACCGTGAAGGCGTGGGCCACCGCGTCATAGAGCGAGGAGAACCCGTCGGCGCCGAAGAATGCGAGGGCCGCGCAGACCGTGAAGCCGATATAGACGATCCACAGCCGCCGGGCTGTCTCGCTGACCCTGGGGGTGAGCCGGTCGGACGACGGTCCCGGCGCCTCGGCCGAGATCAGCTCGAGACCGCCGACGCCGAGGAACGGGAGCACCGCGACCGCCAGCACCACCACGCCCATGCCGCCGTACCAGTGGGTGAGCTGCCGGTACATCATCAGGCCGCGGCCGGGGGACTCGAAGTCGGCCAGCACGGTGGAGCCGCTGGCCGAGAAACCCGACGCCGACTCGAACAGGCTGTTGACGACCTGCTCGACGAGGCCCGCACCGCCGTAGTCGAACGTGCCGCCCAGGATGAACGGCAGCGCCCCCACGCCGGTGATGACGACCCAGGTCCATGCGACCGTGGCAAAGATGTGACGCTTGCGGACCACGCCGGGACGGGTGACGTACCACAGCACCCCGCCGGCGGCACCGGTCACCAGGGCCGAGACCGCCAACGCGGCTGTGTCGCGGCGCGATGTCAGCGCCTCCAGCAGAGCGCATGCCAGCATCCCGACTGAGACCGCGGCCAGCGCGATGCCGATGATGTGAAGCGTGGTCGACGCCACCCAGCCTCGGCGCAGGCCTGGGTCCAGACCCGACGTGGCGGAGGCTGGGACCCTAGGCATCGTCGTGATCGGACTTCGAGCGAGTCTGGCGACGGCGCTCGGCCAGCCGGGTCCGGAAGCGGGATTGACGGACCGCCACCCGGTACCAGCGCAGTATGAGGCCCACGCCGGCCAGCAGCGGCGGGATCGTCATCCGGCCCCCCATCATCAGCGGCACCAGCGCCAGCCGGCTCGGCCAGTCGAGGCCCTCGAGGCGGCCGTACGCGCCAACCTCCCCCATCGACGGGCCCACCGTGCTGAACGCGCTCACCGACCCCCACACGCTCCCCAGCAACGACACTCCCGAGATCCCCAGCAGCATCGCCCCGGACCCGACGAGCACCACGAAGGCGATCTGGTGCCCGCCGAGGCGATCGAGGGTGCGCTGCGTCAGGGTCTCGCCGTCGCGCCTCACCAGGATCAGGGCGTACGGGTCGAGCTGGCGGCGCAGCTCTCCCCCGGCGGAGCCCATCAGCAGGCGAGCCCGCATGACCTTCATCCCGCCTCCCGGCGAGCCCAGCATGCTTCCTATGCCGGCGGCCACCAGCAACACCACCGTGGCCGACGTGCCCCATGCGGTCCAGTCGGCGACCGCGAACCCGGTGGTGCTCATCATCGATAACGCCATGAAGCCGGCCTCGCCCCACCCGACGCCGCGATGGACCGCGATGGCAAGGGTTGCCACCACCAGGAGCACCAGGAAGGTCCTGAGCTCCTGGGAGCGCCACAGGGGCCTGACCCGTCCCCGGACCACCCACCAGATCACGAAGATCCCGGCGCCGGCCACGAGCATCCCGGCCGCGGCGACCGCCTGGGTGCCGGCGCCGTAGCCGGCCATCGAATCGACCCGGCCGGTGAACCCGCCGGTCGAGGCCGTGCCCAGGCCGAATACCAGCGCCTCCACCGGCCCGAGGCCGGTGAGGAGGTAGGCGGCCGCGCAGACCGCGGTAAAGCTCGAGTAGAGGGTGAACACCCGGCGGATGCCGACGGTGGCGTTGGGCACGAGGTCCTGGCCCCGGCGTCCTGTGGTGTAGCCGATGAGCGCGGTGGAGCGCAGCACCACGGGCAGGGTCACGACCGCGATCACGATCGCGACCAGACCACCCACCCAGCTGGTGGCCGCCCGGAACAGCAGAACGGTGCGCGACACCTCGGCCGCATCGAGGAGGGTGACCGCGGTGGTGGTGAAACCGGCGGCCGACTCCACCACGGCGTCGTCGAAGCGGCTCACCGATCCGGTGCCCGCGTAGAGGGCCGCGCCGAACAGCACCAGCACCGTCCACAGAAGACCGATGCCGGCGAACACGCGCCCGGCAGTGGGCCGCTCCGGAGGCGCCACCCGTCGCCGCGCGACGGCTGCGACAAGCGCAAGGGCCGCCCCCACGCCCCCGAACGCGAGCGCGTCGGGGTTGTCGTCGCCGATGCCGGCCAGGCCGCACAGCATGGTCGCCACCCCGACGACGAGGCCCGCATCGACGAGCGTGGCGAGCCCCCAGGACACGATCCGGGCCGGTGCCTGCTCCTTCGTGCCGGCCAGAAGGGGGCGGGCCCGACTCAGTCTGGGAAGAAGTCTCCTGCCGACAACCGATCGACCCTCCCTGCCGGCTACTCGTCGCACGTCAACAGCTGGTGGACCTCCCGCACCGTGTCCGGAATGGCGAAGACGACCAGGTGGTCGCGTCCCCGCAGCCGGCTCCGGCCGCGGCCGATGTGGGGCTTGCCGTCACGCACGATGGCCCCGACGAGCACGCCCTTGGGCAGCTTGAGGTCCTTGACCAGGGCGCCGTCGGCGGGGCTGTCCTTGGCCACCTCGAGCTCCAGCACCTCGGCATCGGACCGCAGGAAGGTCGCCACCGCGGCCACGTCGCCCCGCACGAAGCGCATGACGCCGTCGGCGGTGGAGGTGCGGGGCGACAGGGCCACATCCACTCCGGCCGAGTCGAGCAGCGACAGCAGGGCCAGCTTGTGCACCACCGCGATCGTCTCCGACGCGCCCACCGACTTGGCGTAGAGGCAGGCCAGGATGTTGGCCTCGTCCTCGCCGGTCAGCGCGGCCACCGCGTCGAAGCGGCCGATGTCGGTCTCCTCGAGAAGGTCGGCGTCGGTGATGTCGCCCTCGAACACCTGCACGTCGGCCAGGTCCTCGGCCAGCTCCAGGGCCCGGGCCGGGTCACGCTCGACGATCACGACCTCCACGCCCCGCGACGTGAGGCGGGCCGCCAGGATCTCGGCAGTCCGGCCACCGCCGAGCAGCAGCACATGGCGGGCGCTGCCGGTGCCCAGTCCCAGGAGACTGGCCACCCGCCGGCGGGCCCCCCGCTTGCACACCACCCGGACCAGGTCGTCCTCCATCAGCATGTAGTCGGCGCGGGGGATGTAGGTGTTGTCGCCCCTCGTGATCGAGCCGACCATGAACTCCCAGTCGGGCTCGTACTCGGCTGCGAGCTCCGACAGGCGACGGCCCACGATCGGCGCGTCGGCCTCGAGGCGGGTGCCCATGACGATGGCCTCGCCGTGGGCCATCACCGCGATCTCCGACGCACCCGGGTAGTCGAGCAGGTCGAGGATCCGCTCGGCGGTCTCGTGGTCCGGATCGATCACCAAGTCGGCGCCGAACGTCTGCCTCAATTCCGCCGAGTCCCGGCTGCGCAGTTCCTCGGCCTCTATGCGCACGATCGTGCGGGACACACCGGCCTGCTTGGCCACCAGCGAGGCCACCAGGTTGACCTCGTCCTTGCTGGTGACGGCCACCACCAGCTCGCAGTCGTCGAGTCCTGCGTCGGAGAGCACGCTCGGATGAGTGCCGCTGCCCTCGACGGTGAGCACGTCCAGCTCGGACCCGAGCTCGCGGAGGCGGTTGGCGTCGATGTCGACCACGGCGACGTTGTGGCGTTCCCAGCTGAGGCGTGCCGCCACGTAGGACCCGACCTCACCCGCCCCCACGACGATGACATGCACGGCTATTTTCTAGCGCCTCGGACCACCGGCAGGCACGATCACGCCAGCAATCCGCCGGGGGCAATGACGATGCCGGTGTCGGTGACGACCGCGTCCAGCGGCACGTCCCAGCTGTCACGGGGGACTTCGGCGACCTGCTGGAACGAGTAGGCGACCCCGATGGCCGCAGGCCTGTCGGCGCCGGGGACGAGCGATGCCAGGGCCCGGTCGTAGAAGCCCCCGCCCTGGCCCACGCGGTGGCACTGCCCGTCGAAGGCGGTCAAGGGCACCAGCACCGCGTCGTGCTCCTCCAGACCGACGACCTCGCCGCCGGCGGGCTCGGGGATGCCGAACGATCCCCGCACGAAGGACTGACCCTCGGACCAGGCGACGAACTCCAGGTCGTCGCCCACCACGCGGGGAAGGGTGAACACCCGGCGTCGCTCCCCCTCCAGTAGCGCGTCGAGGGGTATCTCGCCCCTCACGGCCCGGTAGGCGGCCACACGCCGGGCACCGGCGATCACCGGCAACGACGCCAGCCGGCCGGCCGCCGCGACCCCGGCCGCGGCGACCGCCGCGGGATCCAGCCCGGCCCGGCGGGCTCGCATGTCGGCCCGGATCCGGCCCTTCGCGTCCGGCGGCGACGGCATCGCCCAAGAGTAGGCTCGTCGGCTGTCCCAGCCTCCAGAAGAGGAGCAGACTCTTGCAAGCCATCCCCTACATCGCGCTGGTGTCGGCGCTGGCCGCCCTGGTGCTCGCGGCCTTCTACTACAAGGATGTGAAGTCGGCCCCGCCCGGAAACGACCTCATGGTGTCGCTGATGAACCAGATCCAGGGCGGCGCCCGCGCCTTCCTGCGCCAGGAGTACACCTGGGTCGCGGGCTTCGTCGTCGTCATGGCTGTGCTGATACCGGTCATCACCGGCGTGGCCCTCTCGTTCCTGAGCTACCTGCTCGGTGCTGCGCTGTCGGCCGGCGCGGGCTACGCCGGCATGACCGTGGCAACCATGGCCAACGCCCGCACCACCAACGCGGCCATCGACGGTCCGGCCAAGGCCCTGCCGCTGGCGTTCCGGGGCGGCGCGGTGATGGGCTTCTCGGTCGCCGGGCTGTCCCTGCTCGGCCTGACCTTCTGCTACCTGCTGTTCGTCGAGTGGATCGGCACCGACGACGCCTTCGAGATCTTCACCGCCTTCGGTCTGGGCGCCAGCTCGATCGCCCTCTTCTCCAGGGTGGGCGGCGGCATCTACACCAAGGCCGCCGACGTGGGCGCCGACCTCGTCGGCAAGGTCGAGGCCGGCATCCCCGAGGACGACCCCCGCAACCCGGCCACCATCGCCGACAACGTGGGCGACAACGTGGGCGACGTCGCCGGCATGGGTGCCGACCTGTTCGAGAGCTACTCGGGCTCGATCATTGCGCCGGTGGCCCTGACTGCGTTCAGCTTCGGGCTCGCCGCCGACGCGGCCGACCAGGAGCCGATCGTGCAGCTGCTGGTGTTCCCGATGGCGGTGGCGCTGGTCGGCATGATCGGCGCCATCATCGGCTCGTTCGCGGTGCGGGGCGGCGCCAGCACGGAGGTCAAGGCCCTGGCCAAGCAGCTGCACAGGGGCACCACGGTGGCCATGGCCCTCACCGTCATCGGAACCCTCATCATGGGTCGGGTCTTCTTCGGCGACACCGCGCTCTTCGAAGCCTGGTACGGGCTGCCGGTGTCGGTCATCGGCGGGCTGCTAGTGGGCTGGGGCATCGGCAAGGTGGCCGAGATCTGGACCAGCGACCACTTCCCGCCGGTGCGGCGCATCGCCTCCCAGGCCGAGACCGGGCCGGCCACAACCATCCTGTCGGGAGTCTCGGCCGGGATGGTGTCGGTGGCCGCCTCGGTCGGCCTCATCACCGTGGGCGTCCTGATCGCCTACTGGGGCGGCCAGCAGACTCTGGGCGACTCCACCTTCGGCGGCGTCTACGGGATCGCGGTGGCCGCGGTGGGGATGCTGGCCACGACCGGCGTGGTGGTGTCGGTCGACGCCTACGGCCCGATCGCCGACAACGCCGGCGGCATCGCCGAGATGGCCGAACTCGACCCGAGCGTCCGGGAGGTCACCGACGCGCTGGACTCTCTGGGCAACACCACCGCCGCGGTGGCCAAGTGCTTCGCGGTCGGCTCGGCGGCGCTCACCGCCTTGGCGCTGTTCAAGACGTTCGAGGTGGCCTTGACCAACGCGGCCGCAGAGGAGGGACGGTCCTTCGCGCTGAACCTGGACGTCGGCTCGGTCGACGTGTTCATCGGGCTCTTCCTCGGCGCGATGGTGCCGTTCCTGTTCGCGGCGCTCACCATCGACGCGGTGGGCCGGGCCGCCAACAAGATGATCGAGGAGGTGCGCCGCCAGTTCCGCGAGATACCGGGACTTCGCGAGGGCGCCGAGGGAGTGTCGCCCGACTCGGCCACCTGCGTGGCCATCTCCACCCAGGCGTCGCTGCGGGAGATGCTGGCGCCGGGCGCGCTGGCAGTGGTCGTGCCGCTGGTGATCGGGTTCATCGACGTGGACGCGCTGGGCGGATTCCTGGCCGGCGCGCTGGTGAGCGGCTTCGCGCTGGCCATCTTCATGGCCAACGCCGGCGGGGCCTGGGACAACGCCAAGAAGTACATCGAGGCGGGTGCTCACGGGGGCAAGGGCTCGGAGCCGCACAAGGCTGCGGTGGTGGGCGACACGGTCGGCGACCCGTTCAAGGACACTTCGGGGCCGTCGATGAACATCCTCATCAAGGTGATGACGATCGTTTCGCTGGTCTTCGCCTCGGCGTTCGTCTAGGGCGGTCCCAGAGAAACCCTTCCCGGCCGGCGGGTCCTGTCGCAGGCTCCGTCCGGCCGACGGGGCAAGGGAATTCCCCTCCCGGCCGGCGGGTCCTGTCGCCGGGCTCCGTCCGGCCGACGGGGCTTCGCCCCATTGTCGGCCGCCCGGACCCGTCGCCACCCCCCGGCCTGGCGGTCGCGGCCGCGGGCGCTCCTTGCTAGCTGGGGGATACTTCTACGACGGTTCGGACTCCGGTGGTGTTGCGGAGCCGGTCGAAGCCTTCGTTGACGGCCTCCAGCGGGACGCGGTGCGAGATCATGGACTCTAGGTCCAGGTCGCCGCGCCGCCAGAGGCCGACTAGGAGTGGGATGTCGCGGCTGGGCCAGCAGTCGCCCAGGAGGCTGCCGACCAGGCGCTTCTGCTGGATCATGAACACGGTGGTGGAGCCGATGTCGGTGGTGTGCTCGGGTGGTGGTGCGCCCACGACGACTGTGGTGCCGCCGGACCCGGTGAGTTCCACGCCCAGGCTCACGAGGCCGGGCACGCCGGACGTCTCGAAGGCGTAGTCGGCCCCCCGGCCCCCGGTGGCCTCGGCCACTGCCGCCTTCAGCGCGGCCGGGTCTGCGCCCACGGCGTCGGTGGCGCCCAGGCGCAGCGCAGCCTGCTGGCGGGACTCGACTGGGTCGGAGGCGATGATGCGGGACGCGCCCGCGATGCGGGCTCCCTGCACCGCGGCGATCCCCACGCCGCCCAGGCCGGTGACCACCACTGTGGCGCCACGCTCCACCGACGCGGTGTTGAGCACCGCCCCCACGCCGGTCTGCACCGCGCAGCCGATCAGACAGGCCACCTCCAGGGGCACATCGTCATCGAGGCGGACCACGCCGGATGCCGGCACCACCGTGTGCTCCGCGAACGCGCCCACACCCAGGCCGCGGTGCACGAGCCGGCCGTGGCGCGAGAACGGGGATGAGGCGTCGGGCCGGGTGCCGGCCACGAAGCTCATGGCCTGGATGCACCGGCTGGCCTGCTGGCGGGCACAGCCGTCGCAGTGCCCGCACGGCGCCAGCGGCGTGATCATCACCTTGTCGCCCTCGGACAGATGGGCGACCCCGTCGCCGACACCGGCCACCACTCCGGCCGCCTCGTGGCCCAGCACCGCGGGGAACAGGTAGCCGCCCTCGATGATGGTGAGGTCGCTGTGGCAGATGCCGCTGTGGCTCACAGCCACGCACACCTCGCCGGGACGAGGGTCGGACAGGTCAAGGTCGTCGACCAGCTCCAGCGGGCGCGACGGATCGGACAGCAGGGCGGCTCTCACAACGCCGCCACCCTAGCTTTCGGCCGAATCAGCAGCCCACAACACCCGAACTGGCACCCAGGGCTGCCATTCACCTTAGGTCTCGACCGGGTCTCCCTTCGTGGTGGGACCCAGCCGGGCCAGCACCAGCCCCATCACCCGGTGGCCGGCATCGACGGCCGCGACCGGCGTGGCCCCCGCCCGGCGCGACATGAGGTAGCCGGCGACGAACCCGTCCTCGCCACCGGTGCGGTCGACGACGGTGACGGGATGGCTCGGCCGGCGGTGCTGGACGCCGTCGCCGGTGGCGACGGCGGTGCGTTCGGGTCCCATCACCACGGTGCTGTCGCTGCCTTCGACGTGCTGGTCCGCGGCCAGGCCGAGGCGGGCATGGTCGCGGGCGGTGAAGATCACCGCGTCGGGTTGCAGCGCCTGGACGAGCTGCAGGAAGGCGTCCTCGCCGTAGTGGTCGACCTCCTCGGCCCCGAGCCCTGTGAGGGTTATGGGAATCCGCCGCTCCTGTGCCGACATCACGACGCCGTACACCACGGCCGCGAGCGGGTCGGCCAGCAGTGATCGGGCCGGCACAAACAGCTGGATCACCCCGTCGAGCACGTCGGGTTCAGCCGCGGTGAGCTGGACGGAGGCCCCGCGGTCCACCAGCGGGGTGCGGTAGCCGGCCTGCAGAAGGTTGATGGTCACCCCGGTCACCCCGCGGAGACTCACCCGGGCGTCCACTCCCCTCGTGCGCAGGTCGTCGACCAGTGAACGGCCCACCGCGTCGGCGCCCACCTGGCCCAGGAAGCGGGACGCCCCTCCCCGCTCGCAGGTGATGGCGGCCACGTTGGCCGCGGCGCCTCCCCTGACCCTGATGGTGCGGGCCTCCGCGGAACGGCCCCGGCGCATCCCTGCCGGGAGCTCGACTGTGAGCTCCTCGACCAAGTCTCCGATCGTCAGCAGCATCGCCCTCTGAGCCGGTCACTGTAGTGTGCGGTCGTGGTCTCAGAGCTCTTCGACCCCGAGGCCTGGCGCACCCTGGACGGTTTCGACGACCTCACCGACGTCACCTACCACCGCGCCGTCGACCAGGGCACGGTGCGGGTGGCCTTCAACCGTCCCGAGGTGCGCAACGCCTTCCGGCCCCACACCGTCGACGAGCTCTACCGGTGCCTGGACCATGCCCGCATGACCGGCGACGTGGGCTGCGTGCTGCTGACCGGCAACGGGCCGTCGCACCGTGACGGCGGCTGGGCCTTCTGCTCGGGCGGGGACCAGCGCATCCGGGGCCGCGACGGCTACCGGTACGCCACCGGCGACACCGGCGACACCATCGACGCGGGCCGCTCGGGCCGGCTGCACATCCTGGAGGTGCAGCGCCTGGTCCGCATGATGCCCAAGGTGGTGGTCGCGGTTGTGCCCGGCTGGGCCGTGGGCGGCGGCCACAGCCTCCACGCGGTGGCCGACCTGACCCTGGCCAGCCGCGAGCACGCCCTCTTCAAACAGACCGACACCGATGTGGCCAGCTTCGACGGCGGCTTCGGCTCGGCCTACCTGGCCAAGCTGATCGGCCAGAAGCGGGCCCGCGAGATCTTCTTTTTGGGCCGTACCTACTCGGCGCAGGAGGCCTACGAGATGGGCATGGTCAACGCGGTGGTCCCCCACGCCGAGCTGGAGGCGGTGGCCCTGGAGTGGGCCGGGGAGATCAACGCCAAGAGCCCCACCGCGCAGCGCATGGTCAAGTTCGCCCTCAACCTGGCCGACGACGGCTTGATCGGCCAGCAGGTGTTCGCGGGCGAGGCCACCCGGCTGGCCTACATGACCGACGAGGCCGCCGAAGGGCGCGACGCCTTCCTGCACAAGCGCCCCCCCGACTGGTCGCCCTACCCCTGGCACTACTGACCGGCACCGGGTGGTGTGCGCCGGTTCGTTCGACCCGATAGGCGGGAGACGCCGGTGCTCGGCTTGCGAGCGAGTAGGGCGAAGCCCGTGCGAGCAAGCGAGTACCGGTGGCCACCCGCCGGGGAGGGGTGAGCGGTGCCCGTCGGCGCTCAGCCGGAGCGGGGTTCGCGGGGGAGGTCTAGGACTCGCTCTCCGAGGATGTTCCGCAGGATGGCCGACGTGCCGCCCTGGATGGTGTAGGCGGGCGCGTAGCAGATCGAGTTCGGCACCATGTCGCCCACGGTGGCGGCCGGACCCAGCACCCGGGCCGCGAACTGGGCGACCCGCTGCTCGTGCTCGGTGCAGAACGCCTTGGTGCCCGCGCTGTAGTCGGCGCTGCCCTCACCGAGGGCGCCCCGGTAGACCATGAGCCGTCCCAGCCGGTAGCCGGTCTCGATGGCCGCCACCTCCTGGCGCGTCTGCGCATCGGCGAGGTCGGCGTGCTCGAGGGCGAGGTCGTACAGCGGCCGGTTGGACACCAGCCGATCGATGCCTCCCCGCTCGTAGCCGAGCTGCACCATGGTCTGCTTGAACGCCCCGCCCTCGGTGCCGACCAGGTTGGCCACCGGCACCCGCACGTCGGTGAGGAAGATCTCGCAGAAGTGCGAGCTGCCCACCATGTCGCGCACCGGCCGCACCTCGATGCCGTCGAGGTCCATGGGCACGATCAGCTCGCTGAGGCCCCGGTGGGGCGGACCGTCGGTGCCGGTCCGGCAGATCACGTAGCAGTACTGGGCGCTGGCCGCTCCGCTGGTCCAGATCTTCTGGCCGTTGAGGAGGTAGTGGTCACCGTCGCGCACCGCGGACGTCTTCAGAGAGGCCAGGTCCGACCCGGCGTCGGGCTCGCTCATCCCGATGCACCAGCTGGCCTCGCCCGACAGCATCCCGCCCAGGAACTCTTCCTTCTGGGCGTCGGTGCCGTAGGTGTAGATCGACGGGCCCATCTGCCGGTCGGCGAACCAGCTCGCCGCGATCGGCGCCCCGGCGCTGATCATCTCCTCGGCCATGATGATCCGCTCGATTCCCGGCCGCCCTCCCCCGCCGAATTCGATCGGCCAGGTCATGCCGATGAAGCCCTCGGCCGCCAGAACCTTGGAGAACTCCTTGGAATGGCCGTTGATCCACGAGTCGTGGCACTGTCCGTAGTCGGCCACGCCCCGCGCGGCGACGTCCCGGGCCCGCGCCCGCAGCTGCTCCCACTCGGGCCGCATGGCGAAGTCGAGGCTCATGGTTTGTCGCGATCAGCGGACCGCGGTGTTGACGAATGCGGCGACTGTCTCGATGTGCGACGTGAGAGGGAACAGGTCGACAACAGTCCAGCGATCCAGGGCGTAGCCCGAGTCGACCAGGCTGCGGGCGTCCTTGGCGAACGACGACGGATCGCAGCTGACCAGCACCACCAGCTGGGGCCGGCACGACAGCAGGGGTCGCACCGCGCGGTCGCCCAGCCCTGAACGGGAGGGGTCGGCCACCACGATGCTGGCCGGCGATGCCCGCCACTTCTCCACCGGGATCTTCAGCACCTTGGCCCCGTTGCCCAGATTGACCCTGGCGTCGGCCGCGGCGTCGGCGCTGCGCTCGATGGCGGTGACCTTGCGTCCCGTGCCCACCGTGCCCGCGAACAGCCCGACTCCGGCGTAGGCGTCGACCATCGGACCGTCGACGGCCAGCGCCTCCAGCATCTCGTCCACCTCGGCCACCAGAGCCTCCGCGCCCGCAGGCCGGTTCTGGAAGAACGACCGGGCCGAGATCCTCCAGCGACGGCCCGACACCTCCTCGTGGATCCAGGCCCGGCGGCTGGAGTCGAGCTCGTCGGTGCCGACCACCATCACATCGTCGGGCACCGACACCTCGCCGACCGTGGGGTTCACCACCACCATCCGCTCGCCGGTGCGGGACCCCACCCGGATGAACACCCCGTCGGCCTCCCCGTAGCGGCCCTCGACGAGCAGTTCCTCGGCCGCGTCGTTCACGGCCCCGCAGTCGTCGGGTATCACCACATCGTGGCTGGAGCGGGCCATGAACCCGGCCCGGCCGTCCACGACCTTGGCCCGGACCGTGGTGCGGCCCCGGTCGGCGTCCAGCATCCGCAGCTGCGGGGTGGGCGCGTCCACGCCGTGGCGGGTGAGCTGATCGACGACGATCGAGGCCTTCATGCGCATCTGGGCCCGGGCGTCGACGTGGAGCATGTCGCAGCCGCCGCAGCCCTCGAGATGATGCTCGCAGGCCACCGGAACCCGGTCCTCGGACGCCTCGATCACGTCGATCACCCTGGCTCGGGCCCAGCGGCGGTCGACGGTGTGGATCTCGGCGGTGACCAACTCGCCCGGCAGGGCGCCCTCGACGAAGACGACTCGCCCGTCGCAGCCCCTCGCCACACCGACGCCGTCGCGCGCCGTGGCCGTCACCCGCAACTCCACGACGCGACGGTATCGGCGCTGCCGGCGATAGCGACCCAACCTTCCCGACACATGTGTCCTAGGCCATCGGGCCCGCCGGCCGCAGGCAACCGCGCCGTCCGGTCCCGGCGCGTCTATCGTGCGAGCGTGGACGTGGAGATCGCTCCTTCGATGCTGGCCGCCGACGCCTCCCGTCTGGGCGAGGAGTGCCGGAACATCGCCGAGGCCGGCGCCCACCGCGTCCACTGGGACGTGATGGACGGCGTGTTCGTGCCCAACCTGACCTTCGGTCCCGATGTGGTGGCTGCCTGCCGGCCGCTGGTCGATCTGCACTTCGAGGCCCACCTCATGGTGGTGAAGCCCGACGAGCTCGCCCCGCTCTACGTCGAGGCCGGCTGCCAGACGGTGCTGATCCACGCCGAGACCTGCCCGCACCTGCACCGCAGCCTGGCCGCCATCACCGAGGCCGGCGCCCGCTGCGGCGTGGTCATCAACCCGCACACCCCGGCGTCGAGCATCTCCGAGGTGATCGGAATGATCGACGAGGTGCTGGTGATGACCGTCAACCCCGGCTTCGGGGGCCAGCGCTACATCGCCCCGGTCGAGTCGAAGATCGCCGCGGTGCGGGCCATGATCGAGGCCTCCGGGCGCGACATCGACCTGGAGGTCGACGGGGGCATCACCGCCGCCACCGCGCCGGCGGCGGTCGCGGCCGGGGCCAACGTGCTGGTCGCGGGGTCAGCCGTGTTCGGTCACCGTGAGGGGCCGGCCATAGCCATCAAGGAACTCTCGGCCAGCGTCTGACGGGCGGCGGCCGCCGGCCCGGTGCTCACCGGGCTCTACAGCATCTCTCCGCGCTTGACGATCACGTGGTCGATGATGCCGTACTCCATGGCCTCCTCGGCCGTGAACCAGCGGTCCCGGTCGGAGTCGGCCTCGATCTGCTCGACGCTCTGACCGGTGTGGTGGGCGATGCGCTCCTGGAGCAGCTTCTTGGTGTAGGCCATCTGCTCGGCCTGGATGGCGATGTCGGTGGCCTGGCCCCGCACTCCGCCCAGAGGCTGGTGCATCATGATCCGGGCATGGGGCAGGGCGTAGCGCTTGCCCGGGGCGCCGGCGCACAGCAGGAACTGCCCCATCGACGCCCCCAGCCCGATACAGATCGTGCCGACCTCGGGCTGGATGAACTGCATGGTGTCGTAGATGGCCATGCCGGAGGTGACCGAGCCACCGGGACTGTTGATGTACAGCCAGATCGGCCTGCTGGCGTCCTGGCCCTCCAGGTACAGCAGCTGGGCCATGATGAAGTTGGCGATCTCGTCGTTGACGTTGGAGCCGAGCACGACGATGCGGTCTTGGAGCAGCCGGTTGTAAACCTCGCTCTGCCGGTTGGAGGCGGAGGTCGGCGTGTCGAATCCGACTCCGGCCCGGTCGGGCCGAAGCTGGGGCGGCAGTGATTGCGAGCTCATGCCGCGCAGGCTACCGGTGCGATGGGGCGATCCCGCCCGGCCGAAAATGGCTTCAGACTATTGTGAGTTTTCATGTTTTTACAAGTGTGTTTGTCACACTCTGCAGATATAGTTACATGCATGGAATTCATGGTCGATTCGGACTTACCGGCGGACGATGAGCCTGTCGCGGTAGCAGCTCTCAGCGATGTCCAGTTGGTAGAGCGGATGGCGGAACTCGGTCGGCAACGGTCCCGGGTGGAGGGGCAGCTGGCTCAGGCGGCCGCTGAGATGCATCGGCGTCTGGGGGGTCGGGCCGCTGCGGCGACGGTCCGGGAACGGCTCAAGGTCTCGTCCCGCCAGGCAACCGCAGAGGTCGAGTTGGCCGCATCTCTGGCCGGCGACTTCCCCGCGACGCTGGCCGCTTGGCGGGCTGGCGAGATCACTTCTGGCCATGCCCGCGTGATCGCCAAGGTGGGCCTGGACCCCGAGCACGCCAACGAACCCGCCCTGCTGGAAATGGCCCGGGGTGTGCCCGTCGACCTGTTCGCCAGGATGACCCGCCACTACGCCTCCCA
Source organism: Acidimicrobiia bacterium (assembly GCA_022820805.1). Lineage (GTDB taxonomy): Bacteria > Actinomycetota > Acidimicrobiia > Acidimicrobiales > Aldehydirespiratoraceae > Aldehydirespirator. Next base: position 121,441 of record JAJEEV010000043.1, on the reverse strand, counting down.
GACCGACTCCTGTGCCGAGCACAACCGCCAGCACCGGAACCGGTGGGCGTCGATGGTCCAGGATCCCGACGGATCCTGGCGGCTGTCGGCGTACTTCGGCTACGACGACGGCAAGCGCGTCAGCCTGGCGTTCAACCGGATGGTGCGCACGCTGCGCAACGACGAGCAGGGCGCGCCCACGTTCGCCCGAGCAGCGTAGAGCCGACGCCCTGACCCAGCTCATCACCGGCGAGGGGCCGCACCGCCGGCCCGACGTCACCCTGCTGGTCATCGCCGACTACGACGCCGTGTCACGCGAATTGCGCGATCTGCGCTACGACGACGGCATGCCTGTCCCCGCCGACCGGATCGCCAAGCTGGCCGCGGATGCAAAGGTCCTCCCGGCCATCTTCGGTGCCGACGGCGACCCGCTGTGGCTGGGCCGGACCCAGCGAAGCGCCAGCGCAGGCCAGCGCATCGTGCTGGCGGCCCGAGACGGTGGCTGCGCCAACTGCGCGGCACCCGCAGAAGGGGGCGAGCCCCACCACATCGAGTGGTTCAGCCGGGGCGGCCCCACCGACATCGACAATCTCGCGCTGCTGTGCGAACGATGCCACCACCTCATCCACGACGACGGGTGGCAGCTCCGCAAGCAGGATGGCCGCCACCGGATCCTGCCTCCGAGCGAGCCCGGCCCCGATCCGGCCGCGCCACCGGACTCGGAGCGCAACCTCGTCCTGCGAACCTGACGGCCTCCGGCCGCGGGCTAGCCTGACTGTTCTCGCGGACGTGGCGGAATCAGGCAGACGCGCTGGGTTTAGGTCCCAGTACCCACCAGGGTGTGGGGGTTCGAATCCCCCCGTCCGCACCCACGGACCGATCCTGACCTCAGAGACCCATTGAACTGGACCAAGGGAGGACGTGGTCACTTGGCGTGCCGCTTCCAGCACTAGCCCGACTTGGCGATCCGTGGGTGATGCCGGGGCCCTCGGCCAGGGGGTTACGGTCCGGTGCCATGCTCGGCGATGACTCAACCCGGCCGCCTGCTTGACATAGAAGCTCAGCTAGTGCTTCCGACCCGTCGAGATTGACTGCCTAGTGTGCCCCGGGTATAGCACCCCGCAACCGGGCCCCTGTATTGCTGACTCATGGTTCTGTTGCCGGCTGTTCAGTCTCGTCCTGCCTCGTTGAACATGCCGTCCCGGCCAGCAGCCCGTCGAACTTCTGCGAGGTAACTTCGGACATTCCTCGTGTGGATGCTGTCTTCGCCGAGCACCCTGACTGAGACAGCGCGCGCCTGTTCGAGGATGTCGATGGCGTCATCGACCTGATCCGCTCCTAATAGCGCGTCAGCGAGGCTGCCGTACGTATCCAGAGTTCCATCGTGGTCTTCGCCGAGCCGCTCGATGCGATCCACCAACACCTGCTTGAGCTCGTAGATGGCCTTATCGATCTGATTCGCTTCTTGCAACGCGTCGGCGCGGAGTTCGCGTGAAAGGAGTGTCTCCGGGTGGTATTCGCCGAGCAGTTCAGTCGACTCTGCAACCACTTGGTCGAACACCTTGACAGCCTTGTCGACGTGACCCGTTGATTGTAACTCCAGCGCGACGTAGGTCCGCATTCCTGGGGTATCGGGATGGTTTTCTTGGAACATTGTGATGTGATCTTGCAGCATCTCTTCGTACACAGCGATGAGGTCATCGACCTGGCCTGTCCGCTGCAACCTCTCAGCAAGCATTCTGCGCTTCTCCAGTGTCTCGGGGTGACCCTTGCCGAGGACATCTGCAGTTTCGTTATGGGCCCGCTCAAGTAGCGCGGTGTATTCGTTGACCCGAATCGGATCGTTTGACAATTTTGCTATGTTCCAGAGCACATCCAATGTGTCAGGGTGGTCCTTGCCTAACATTGTATTGTGATCTTCAAGCAGCAGTTCAAACATATCGGCAGCTTCGTCGAATCGACTCGAATACCGTAAGACCTCAGCGAGGGTCCGGCGCGTTTCTAGTGTCTCTAGGGTGTTGTTATCTTGGACTGCCTTCTTAAAGGTGGCGATGGCCTCGTCAGGCCGATCAAGAAGGATCAACGAAAAGGCGAAGCGCCAGCGTGCATCCGCCGTATCGGGGTGGAACTTACCGAGTGTTTCGACGCGACGATTTAGCACCTGTTCGAACATGTCGACGGCTTCATGGCTTCGACCTACTTTCTCAGTCGCGTCGGCAAGGCCATACAGCGAGTCCAACGTGGCGCGGTCGTCTCCACCGAGCCGCCTAGTGCGATCATCAAGCACTCGCTTGAACATGGCGACGCCTCTGCTGGTCCATCCTGCACGCACCAACGCCTCGGCTAGGCAATGGCGCGAGTTCATGGTGTCGGGGTGCTCTTCAGCGAGTTGATCGATGCGATCCTCAAGCACCCGTTCGTACATGGCAACGGCCTCGTGGCCTCGACCGGCGAAGTTCAATGCCTCAGCCTTGCGCCAGCGCGCTTCCACTGTGTAGGGGTCGGCTTCGCCGCGCTCGCGGCGGTGATCATCAACTACCTGATCGAAGATCGTCGAGGCTTTGTGGAACTCACCCATTGATGTCAACGCCTCCGCGAGGCCAAGGCGGGAACTCAACGTATCGGGGTGGTTGTCGCCGAGTACGTCGCGGCGACCGGCGTAAGCCTGTTCGAACACGGTGACAGCCTCACGAGCCTCACCAGCGTTCTGCAAATTCACAGCCAGTTCGTGGAGCGAACTCAACGTGAGGCTCTTGTCGACTTCGGGGATCCTCTCTGTTAGCGCGTGAAGCTTGCGATAGGCATCAGCAGCGAGGGCGTATCGGCCTGAGGCAGCGAGGGCGTCGGCGCCGTTGAAGCGCACCTCAAGGTCGGTGTGTGCGTCGATGCGGATGTGGGCGAGCTGCAAGTAGCGGTTGTATAGGCGCAATCGTTCCGAGATGGCGGTGTCGTCGTAGCCGAGATCCGCGAGTGCGGCCGCGGCCGACTTAGCAACGAGGCTCATATCCTTGATAAGGCCCTTGGCCTGCAACGCGATGACTAGACGGGCGACGTGTTCGTTGGGAACAGCGCCGCGCTCCACCGTCTTCACGACCGCGGCATGGATCTCTTCGTGTGCGCTTCCGGCCCGTTTGAGCAGAGTCCCGCCGTCTTTGGTAGCGATGTGGTGTTGGTCGAGCTCGGTCCATTGGCGCAAGTACTCATCAACCCGCATCACCCACCCGTAGGCGTCGGTTCTGGCCTCGTCGGCTCTACGCAGATCCTCGGCATCGAGCAGATCGAGGCTCCTAAGGATGTCGGCGAGAATCGGGGCGCTCCAGGTGTGGTACCCGCTGCCTTCAACGGGGCTGATCGCCGCTGGAGAGATCGCGGCGGCGACCGCGTATTCCATCCGAATCGACTCGGGAAACTGATTCCAACAGAACCGGTACACATCCTCGACCAATTCGGGAAGCACGGCAATATCTTCGGGCGTAAAGTGCAAGTTACCGCCCTCCCCGGATCTTCTTTTGAAGCGTCTCACTCTGCACATCTCATCGAGGGCCCTCGGGTTGCGGTAGCGGTGCGTCAACAGAGCTACCGCCTCGTCATCGGCAAGCGGGTAGTGAGCACGCACGATCGCTTCACAAGCGCCGCCATCGAGTGGCATCAGCCCCGCTTTAGGGTCAAACGGCTCAGGTGCCGCTTCTTCCGAGTCATGCCTGATTCGTAGCGCCCGTTCGCCCAAGTCGCCAGCTAGCTTCGACAACTCTGTAATCCTGTCGATTTCTCCTGGCCAGGCCGTGCTCACCACCAACAAATGAGAGCCGCGACGCAACAGCGCATCAAGGGCCGCCAACAAGGCGTCATCCGCGAAGTGCACATCCTCGACGAACAACACCACTGGAAACTTCGACTGGCCAAGCTCGCATATGCCGTCAACCACCTCCGCGATCAGCGCCGATTGGACTTCTCCCGGCTCAGACACTTCAGACACCAAGCGCTTATCGTTCCAATGTGTTCGAAACTTGCCCGCCAACACACGTGACAGCAGCATTGCCAATCCCATCCCGGGCAGAGCAGCACCCACCGCGCTGGCTACCTCTGCAGTTGCCGTCATGGCGCCTTCCTGTAAAAGCGGCCATCGCTCACGCGCCAAATCCTGAATCACCTTTTCTTTGAGCCCTTGACGATGCTTGCAAGCGATGCTCACATATCGTCCGTGCTGCTCCCATTGCTCTAGACCCTCACGCAACGCCTGCGTCCTGGAGTATCCATCGCTCCTACAATGCAACCCCCACCAATAGAAATGCGGTAGCGATTCCTTTTCGCGTTTGAACTCAGGCACAACGAACTTTCGCTCTTCATGGCTCGACTCGCTGAGTGTCTGCGGCCAGTACTTCGGAGGCGGCTGCCGCTCATGCGGCCAATGCTTCGGAGGCGGCTGCCGCTCAGCCGCCAGTTGCGCATAAAACCTCTTACCCACGCGGGTCTTCCCCGACCCAGAGGGCGCCTCCAAAGACACCCAACGGGACTCGCCTGAATCGTTCACACTGTCAAAGAGCTCGATCAGCCCCGTGACCAACAGCAGCCGACTCAAACCCACAAACGGCGCAACTTCCACCATGCCTGTTTCTCCCCACATCTCGTATCGCGACGCTCGCGTCCGGCGAACAGCGCCGACGATACACTGAACCGCCAGGGTCTGTCACTCAGGAATCTCGTGTAGCGGGCGTTCACGCGCCGGGAGCGGTCTGGGTGACACGTTAGGCCTGTTTCCGGAGTTTGATCGGCAACGGGGGTGAGGCTGCGCGCGCTGCGAGGCAGCGACACGGCCCGCCGGGCAGTGTTGGGACGCAATCGCGACATCGCTCGCAGCTTCGGCGACGATCTTGACGCAGACCAGCCCATGACCGAACAAGGCCCCGCTGACGAGTTGGGGCGCCGGTTCGGGCCGGGCCCGCACTGGATGTTCGCCGACCGCGACGATGTGCTTGTTGGGGTTGTGCGTCTCGCTCCCATCGACGTTGCGAAGCGGTCAGCGCGGCTCGGTATCGGGATCTAGATGTTCTGGGCATAGAGGTTGGTAGCAGCGCGATTGGGTGAGCCTCCTGAGCGAGTGTGGGGTTGTCGACAACTCAAACGAACACAGGAGGCTCGATGTCGAACGCTAACGCACGGTCCACGCCCGCTGGGCGGCTGTTGACGGTCCAGCGGATCGAAGCGGGGATGCCCCAGGCTCACGTGGCCCGCCAGATGGGCCTGTCTCGCAGCACGGTGGCGAAGTAGTGGCGCCGCTGGTGCGCCGAGGGCGAGGCCGGGCTTGTGGACCGGTCGCCGCGGCCTCACCGGTCGCCTCTCCCCGGGTACTGAGCACGCTCTGGTGTGCCCTGCGGGTGGGGTCGACAGTTCCGTCTGCGCGCTGCCATTCAGGTAGCGGTATGTCAGGATGAACGTCCGGCACCATCCCAGCCACACCGTCGTGAAGGCGTTGGGGCCGTACCGCCTGCCAAACGTGCAGATGGGACTTCAGCGCTAGCTCGAACGGGGAATCGCGAAGAGACCGGACCTGGACTCGCTATGCGTGGACGCTGAAGGCCTGGCGGCGGTCGCGGCCGAAACGGTAGATCCAGTAGTCCTGGTCGAACGAGATTGCTTCGTGCACGCCGAGGCGCTGCATGATCGACCAACTGGTGCGATCGACGATCGAGAACTCCTGGTCCGTGAAGGCGTCGTGGATCTGTGCGGCGACCTCCAGATCGGCGATCGTGGCGGTCTCGACGCGGGCGTTGCCACTGCGGATTGTGGTGACCAGCGTCTCGGCGACGTCGACGCCTAGACGGTTGGCGGCCAGGAACCATGTCTCGACGAGCACATGGTCGCTTGTCAACAAGTCTCCGGAGAACTCGCTGAGCAGCTCGACTGCTCGATGGTGGTGGACATCGCCGCGGTCGGCGGCCGCGTACCACGCGGACGTGTCGACGAAGACGCTCACCGTTGCGCGGCTCGAGCAGCTATCGCCTCGGCCGTGGCCTGCTTGCGATCGACGGCAATATCGCTGCCGCCGGAGTCTCCGATGCCGAAGATGGCAGAGATGTCGGAGCTAGGCCCCGCCTGCCCGAGATCGCGCTCGACGAGACGGCGGATGTACTCAGCCATGCTGATGCCCAGGTCGGCGGCCTTGCGCTTGACGAGTGCATGCTGCTCGGACTCAAGGTCGATCTGTGTACGCGTGATGCCACATCATAACAGCATCAGGGACCGCCTCGATCGAGGATGCCGACTTCCTGGCCACTGATCCATACAGTGGGGGCTGTGGCGGACGAGGCATCCAAGAAATCGGCGAGGAAGGCCGGGAGCGGGCGGGGCGGCGATGAGCCGGTGCTCCTCTCGGGCGGCAACCCCCAGATCGCCAAGGCCGACGGGGACGCACCGGTGCAGGCGTACATCGCGGCCATGCCGGGCTGGAAGAGCGATGTCGGGCGCCGCCTCGACGAGCTGATCGAGCGCACTGTGCCCGACGTGCGCAAGGCGGTGAGGTGGAACTCGCCCTTCTACGGCGTCGAGGGTCAGGGGTGGTTTGCGAGCACCCACGTCTTCACCCGCTACGTGAAGGTGACGTTCCTGAACGGAGCGTCGCTGCAACCGCCCCCACCCGGCTCGGGCAAGGACAAGGATGCACGCTGGATCGACCTCTACGAGGGCGAATTCGACACCGAGCAGATGGAGGCGTGGATCCGCCAGTCGGCCGCCCTGCCCGGCTGGCAAGGGTTCTGACAGCCCGGCGGCCGGGCCCACCTAGAGGAGGCAGCCAAGTGCCAACTGCGATCGTCACCGGAGGAGCGAGAGGACTGGGCCGCGTCTACTGCATGGCCCTGGCCGGCGCGGGGTTCGACATCGTCGTGGCCGACCTGCTCGACACCGCAGAAGCCGTCGATGAGATCGAGTCGGCCGGCGGCCGAGCGGTCGGCTGCCGCACCGACATCAGCTCCGCGGCCGACACCGAGGCTCTGGCCGCCACCGCAGCCGGCGAGTTCGGCACGATCGACGTGCTGATCAACAACGCCGCCTACTACTCCCAGATAGTCCGCGGCCCGTTCCACGAGATCTCCCAGGACGAATGGGACCTGACCTTCGAGGTCAACGTCCGAGGCACCTGGCTCGCCTGCTGCGCAGTCCACCCCTACATGAAGGCGCAGGGATCGGGCAAGATCATCAACATCTCCTCCACGACGTGCTTCAAGGGCACGGTCGGCTTCCCCCACTACGTGGCCAGCAAGAGCGCCATCATCGGCTTGACCCGCTGCCTGGCCCAGGAGCTCGGCCCCGACGGGATAACGGTCAACACCGTGTCCCCCGACCTGATCCCCAACCCGTCGCTGCGGCCCTCCGACGAGGTCAGCGACCAGTTCGTCGTGGCCGGGCGGCCCATCAAGCGCACCCAGCAGCCCGAGGACATGGTGGGCACCATCCTGTACCTCGCCGGCAGCGCGTCCGACTTCGTCACCGGCCAGAACATCGTCGTCAACGGGGGCGCCTTCTGCCAGTAGGCCCGCCCCAAGAGGCCGAGGGCGGCGGTCAGCCGATGGGGTTCGGTTCGATCAGGGCCGCGGTCCCGAACACGGTGAGGCTCGCGAAGAGCTCGGTCACGGTGTCGCGGTCCCCGGCGATGTCGGCGCCGGCGAGGGCGGCTGCATCATCCAGCGCGTCGGAGAAGGTGGCCCGATCGATGCGGATGGAGGCCACCGAGGCGCTGTCGACGGCATGGGGCCGATGGTGGATCGCCGATCGCCCGACGCCCAGGACATGGTCCTCGCCCAGGTCGGTGAAGTGGACGTTCATCACCAGCGGGCCCCTCGTGAACCGGGACGGATCGAACCGCACCCCCATGATGTCGAAGAGATGCTCGGCCTCCATCGCCAGGTGCATCGAGCGGTTGGTGACCGGGCCCCGTCTCGGGGTGCCCTCGCGGAGCTCCCTGGCCCCCATCAGGTAGGCATTGCGCCAGGTGGCCGACTCGGACTGGTACCCGAGCTGCTCCAGCGCGTCGGCCTGGAGCTCGCGGGCCGCCCGGTTGGCCGGATCGGCGAACACGACATGGTTGACCACCTGGGCCACCCACCGGTACTCGCCGCGCTCGAAGCTCGAGCGGGCCCTCGAGAGCACGGCGTCGGCGCCGCCCATGAAATCCACGTAGTTGGCGCCGGCCTCGACCGGCGGCAGCGGATCCAGGTTGGCCGGGTTGCCGTCGTACCAGCCGAGGTACCGGTTGTAGACCGAGCGGCAGTTGTGCGAGACCGTGCCGTAGTAGCCGTGGACATGGGACTGGTCGAACTCGTCGGGCAGCCGCAGCCCGGCCGCGATCTCGGTGGGTCCGTACCCCTGGTTGGCGAGGCGCATCGTCTGGTCATGCATCCACCGGTACACGTCTCGCTGCATGGCCAGGAACCCCCGGACGTCGCCGGCACCGAAGCGGGGCCAGTGGTGGCTGGCGAACATCACGTCGGTGTCGTCGGCCCAGAGGTCGATGGCCTCCTGGATGTACTTGCTCCAGGCGAGGGCGTTGCGGGTCTGCGCGCCCCGCAGCGGGTACAGGTTGTGCAGGGTGTGGGTGCAGTTCTCGGCCATGCACAGCACCCGCCGCTCCGGGAAGTGGAAGTTCATCTCCGCGGGCGCCTCGGCGTCGGGGGTGTTCTGGAACACGACCCGGATGCCGCTCAACGTCATCTCCAGCCCCGTCTCGGCGACTGTGTCGGTGGGCGCGACCAGCGCGGAGGGCCACAGGCCCAGAGCCGTGCCGAGGCCGCAGTCGACGTGTCCGAGCGGTCCGGGCGGCAGCAGCAGGCCGAACTGGTAGGCGGCCCGGCGGGCCATGACGGGCCCCGCGATCACGAACTCGCCCACGACCTCCTCCAGGAATCCCTCCGGGGCCACGATGCGCACGTCGCCCCGATTCACGGCGTCCTGGTCGGTCACGCCCAGGATCCCGCCGAAATGGTCGACGTGGGAGTGGGTGTAGATGACCGTGGTCACCGGCCGCTCCCCCAGGGTGCGGTTGGCGAGATCGAGCGCGGCCGCCGCGGTCGGCGCGTTTGTGAGCGGGTCGATCACCAGCCAGCCCCCGTCGCTTCCGGCCAGGAACGTGATGTTGGAGATGTCGTAGCCGCGGACCTGCCAGATGCCCTCGGCCACCTCGAACAGGCCGTGATTGGTGTTGAGCCGTGCCTGCCGCCACAGGCCCGGATGCACCGAGTCCGGCGCGGTCTCGGACTCGCCCACGAACGCATGGCGGGCGACATCGAACACGGCGTGGTCGCCGACGGTCACCCGGCCCTCGTCGAGTCGTGCGACCAGCCCTCTCGTCGCCCGGTCGTGGTCGCCGGGATCGTCGAACGACAGCACCACCGCCTGGTTGGCCGCCACGGTGGTCTCCGACGCCGGTTTCGGTGCGGCCCGACCGGGGTCGGCACTCACGTCGCGGCCTCCCCGTCCTCGAGGATCAGCTGGCCGACGGCGGTGTTGCTGGCGGGCACGTGGTAGAGCCGGTGAACCTCGCTGGGGGCGCCGCCGCCGGCGAGGTCGGCCATGGCGCCCCGGGCGACCAGCCACATCACGAGCTCGATCCCCTCGGATCCGGCCTCCCGCACGTACTCCACGTGCTCCACCGCGGCCTGGCCCTCGGGATCGTGGATCATCCGCTCCAGGAACGCGTTGTCCCACGGCTGGTTGATCAGACCGGCCCGCGGTCCTTGGAGCTGGTGGCTCATGCCGCCTGTGCCCCAGACCTGCACGTCGAGGTCCTCGTCGAAGCTCTCGACGGCGCGCCGGAGCGCCCTGCCGAGCTCCAGGCAGCGCCGCCCCGACGGGACGGGGTACTGCACGACGTTGACGACCAGCGGCACGACCCTGCACGGCCATGCGTCGGGCTGCCCGAACATGATCGACAGCGGCACGGTGCAGCCGTGGTCGACAGCCATGTCGTTGACCAGCGTCAGGTCGAAGTCCTGGCGGATGACCGAGTGCGCGATGTGCGCCGACAGCTCCGGGTGCCCCACCACCGGCGGCACCGGCCGGGCGCCCCAGCCCTCGTCGGCCGGCTCGTACCGCTCCGACATGCCGAGCGCGAACGTCGGCACCATCTCGAGGCTGAACGCGTTGGCGTGATCGTTGAACACCAGCACCACCGCGTCGGGAGTGTTGTCCGCCATCCAGGCCCGTGCGGGCTCGTAACCGGCGAACAGCGGCGCGTAGTAGGGCTCGGTGGTCTTGCCCAGGTCCATGGCCACGCCGATGGCGGGAACGTGGCTGGTGTACACGCTTGCGGTGATCCTGGCCACGGTCAGTCCCGGCCTTCCCACTCGTGCAGGTAGCGGTTGCCGTCGGGCGAGCGGCCGCCCGCAAGCATCATCTCGGTGTGCGCCTCGGCGTCGTTCTCGGTCATCGAACTCACGATCTGCACGTAGTTGAGCCCGTCGGTGGCGCCGATCTTGGCCAGGAAGTAGATGTTGCCGCCCAGCTCGATCATGCGGTTGAAGTCCCGATGGAGCACGGCCTGCTTCTGCGCGCCGGTCAGGGGCCACCCGTCGAGGTAGGCGTCCTCGCCGGCTTTGAAGCGTGCCCGGTTGTCGGCCTTCATCAGCGACATGGCGAACTGGTTGAGGTGGTAGCCCTTGGCCGCCTGGTCGGTGTCGAAGACGGTCGTCCCCGGAATGTCGAGGTACGGCTTGTCGAGTGCCATGGTGCTCCGCGTGCTAGTCGTAGGGCAGGCCGACATACTGCTCGGCGAACGCCCGCTGGGCGTGATCGCCAGGATGCCAGAGTTCTGGAGGCCCGGCGGAATTGCGCCGCCGGGATCAGCGACATCCGAGGGAGTGAAGGCAGATGGTGACGGTGGCGATGGTGGGTGTGGGTGCCTTCGGGAACAAGCATCTCGACGGGCTGGCGCAGATACCCGACGCCGAGGTGGTGGCGGTTGTCGACCCGGTGGAGGCCGCGGCCCGCAAGGCGGCCGGCGCACACGGCGTCGAGCGGGTGGAGACCAGCCTCGATGCGGTGCTGGCCGACGACGGCATCGACGCGGTGATCCTGGCCACCCCCACGCCCCAGCACGCCGGGCAGGCCGTCGCCTGCCTGGAGGCCGGCAAGCACGTCGAGGTCGAGATCCCTCTGTGCGACAACCTGGCCGACGGGCGGGCCGTGGTGGAGGCCCAGCAGCGCTCGGGCAGGGTGGCCGCCTGCGGGCACACCCGCCGGTTCAACCCCAGCCACCAGTGGGTCCGCAACCGCATCCGGTCCGGCGAGTTCTCGATCCAGCACATGGACGTGCAGACGTTCTTCTTCCGCCGCACCAACACCAACGCATTGGGCGAGCCCCGCACCTGGACCGACCACCTGCTGTGGCACCACGCCGCCCACACCGTCGACCTGTTCCAGTACCAGACCGGCAGCCCCGTCGTCGCCGCCCAGGCCATGCAGGGGCCGATCCACCCCGAACTCGGCATCGCCATGGACATGTCGATTCAGTTGCTGACCGAGGCCGGCCAGCTGTGCACGCTGGCGCTGTCGTTCAACAACGAGGGGCCCTTCGGGACGTTCTTCCGCTACATCGGTGACACCGGCACCTACATCGCCCGCTACGACGACCTCGTCACCGGCAGCGACGAGCCCATCGACGTGTCCGGGGTGGACGTCTCGATGAACGGCATCGAGCTCCAGGACCGCGACTTCATCGCGGCCATCGTCGAGGGCCGCGAGCCGGTCGCCGGGGTGGCCTCGGTGCTGCCCTGCTACGAGGCCCTCCACCAGCTCGAGCAGCAGCTCGCGGTCGGCTGACCGCGGTCGCCGACCGCTGGCCGGGTCAGCGCGGCGGCTGGCCCTTGAGTATCTCCAGCAGCGCCCTCAACGCCCGGCCGCGGTGGCTCAGGGCGTTCTTGGCCTCGGCGCCCATCTCCGCGAAGGTCTGGCCGTCGGCCTCGACGGGGGCGAACACCGGGTCGTAGCCGAATCCGCCCTCGCCCCGGGGCTCGACCGTGATCACGCCCTCGACCACGCCCTCGGCGGCCAGTTCGGTGCCGTCGGGGAAGCACACCATCACCACGCTGCGGAACCGGGCCGTCCGCTGCCCGGGCGCCACGTTGCTCATGTCGGCCATCAGGCGGGCCAGGTTGTCGGCATAGCCGGCACCGTCACCGGCGTAGCGGGCCGAGTGCACCCCGGGGGCGCCGCCGAGCGCGTCGACCTCCAGCCCGGTGTCGTCGGCGAGCGCGGCCGCGCCCGCGAAGCGGCACACCGCCCGCGCCTTGAGCCGGGCGTTGCCGGTGAGGTCGTCGGCGTCCTCGGCCACGTCGCCCACACCCTCGGGCCGGGGCAGCAGCACCGCGTGGCCGGCCAGCACCTCGGCCATCTCGGCCACCTTGTCGGGGTTGGCGCTGGCGCAGACCAGCTCGATCATCGAGGCGGTCACCGGCCTGCAGGAACAGGACTGGCGGCCACTAGGCGGGCGCCGTTCATCGAGGCGCGGGCGGCTCAGCGAGCACGGCCCGCTGGGCGGCGACGATCTCTGCGATCCCCTTGGCCGCCAGATCGAGCAGCTCGTCGAGCTGGACCCGGTCGAAGGGCCTGCCCTCGGCCGTGCCCTGCACCTCGATCAGCCCGCCCGAGCCGGTCATCACCACGTTGAAGTCAACGTCGGCTCCGGAGTCCTCGGTGTAGGGCAGGTCCAGCAGCGCCACCCCGTCGATCAGCCCGACACTCACCGCGGCGCAGTCGTCGATGATCGGCGACGACCGCAGCTGCCCCGCCTGAACCAGACGGGTGATCGCGTCGTGCAGGGCCAGGTACCCGCCGCAGATGGCCGCAGTACGGGTGCCGCCGTCGGCCTGGAGCACGTCGCAGTCGACGATCACCTGGCGCGGGCCCAGCGCGTCGAGGTCCACCACGGTTCGCAGCGACCGGCCGATCAGGCGCTGGATCTCCTTGGTGCGGCCCCCCGCCCGGCGACCCACCCGCTCGGGGGAAGACCCCGGCAGCATCGAATACTCGGCCGTCAGCCAGCCCGAGCCCCGGTCGCGGAGCCATCGGGGGACGTCGGTGTCGACCGACGCGGTGCACAGCACCCGGGTGTTGCCGAACACGGCCAGCGCGGAGCCGTCGGCCATGGTCGTGTAGTCGCGGCGGAACTCCAGCGGCCGGAGCTCGTCTATCCGGCGCCCGTCGCCCCGGCGCCCGTCGGCATCGATCGCGCTCACGTCAGGACCACCCTCCAGATCAGACCGTCAGAACCAGCCCGGGCCGGGCCACTTCGATATCTCCGCCGAACGCCTGGCTCGCCTCGGCCAGCTGGGCGTCGGGATCGCATCCCGGGGCCAGGTGGGTGAGCACGAGGCGCTCGGCACCGGCCACCGCCGCGGCCCGGGCCGCCTCGCGGGCGCTCATGTGGGGGCTGCCCTTGCCCTCGTCCTCTCGGCCGTGGCTGGCGTCGCACATGGCCACATGGATCCCCTCCCCCAGCGAGCGGAAGTCCCAGCCGGGGCCGGTGTCGGAACTGAAGGCGAAGCTGCGGCCTCCGGCGTCCACCCGCGCCGCCAGGGTCTCCACCGGATGGTCGGTGAGGGCGAAGCTCCATTCCTGGTCGCCGATGGTCAGCCGCGACGACGGGTCGATGACCGTCCACGCCAGCGGATCGGTCTTGCCCGAGCGCATCACGGTGATGGCCCGGTCCATCGCCCGGGTCTCGGCGGTGCCGTAGACGGGCACGTCGCTCCGGGGCACGAACCAGATGAACACGTTGCGGATCACCGGCAGCTCCAGCCAGTGGTCGGGATGGCAGTGGGTGGCGACGATGGCGGTGACCTCGGCGAGGTCGATCGCCTCCTGCAGCGGTCCGAGCGTGCCCGGTCCGCAGTCGAGCACCACCGCGGCGCGGTCGCTCCGCACCAGGTAGCCGGTGCAGGGGTTGCCGGGCGCGGCGTAGGAGCCGCTACAGCCCAGGACCGTCAGAGTGAGCGACACCGGTGACTCCTCGATCCGAGGCGGTGCAGGCGCTGACGGCCTAGCGCTCCTCCTTGAAGACCACGTGTTTGCGGATCACCGGGTCGTACTTCTTGAGCTCGATCCGGTGCCGGGTGTTGGTCTTGTTCTTTGTGGTCACGTAGGTGTAGCCGGTGCCGGCGGTGGACCGCAGCTTGATGATGGGACGCTTGTCGCTGGCCATCGCCCTCTCCTCGCAGTTAGATCTTGCGACCGTTGCGGCGCATCTCGGCCACCACGCTCTCGATGCCGCGCCTGTCGATGGTCTTGATGGCCTTGGTGCTCAACCGCAGCTTGATCCAGCGCTTCTCGCTGGGCAGGTAGTAGCGCTTGGTCTGGACGTTGGGGTCCCAGCGCCGGCTGGAGCGACGATGCGAATGCGAGAGCTGCTTGCCGAACCGCGGCTTCTTGCCGGTGACCTGGCAGATCTTGGACATTCGAAGAAGGGTAGCGACCTGCCGCCCGCTCTCCACTGGCGGGGTGCGGCGAGCCACTGCCCGCTCTCCACTAGAAGTAGATGATCTCCGAGGCCCTCTCGACGACGTCGTCGAGGTCGCCGGTCCAGGCCTCGCTGGACAGGTACTTCCAGCCGCCGTCGGACACGATGAACACCACCGTCCCGGTGTCGATCCTCTCGGCCACCCGGCACGCCCCGGCCAGGGCCGCGCCCGACGACAGGCCCGCGAATATCCCCGCGCCGGCCAGCCGGCGGGTGTGCTCGACCGACTCGCGGGGCCGCACAATGCGCTTGCCGCTGAGCAGGTCGGCGCCGCCCCACTTCTCGTAGACCGGGGGGATGAAGCCGTCGTCGAGGCTGCGCAGGCCGTCGACCATCTCGCCGGCCGGGGGCTCCACCGCGTAGACCTCGATGTCGGGGTGCATCTCCCTGAGGTAGGTGCCCACGCCCAGCACGGTGCCGCTGGTGCCCAGGCCGGCCACGAAATGGGTCACGTCGGGCACGTCCCGCAGGATCTCGGGGCCGGTCGTCTCGTAGTGGACCCGGGGGTTGGCCTCGTTGGCGTACTGGTACAGGAACACCCAGTCGGGGTGCTCCAGGATCATCTGGCGGGCCAGGCGCACCGCGCCGTTGGAGCCCTCGGCCCCGGGGGACGAGACGATCTCGGCGCCGAACACCTCCAGCATCTGGCGACGCTCGACCGAGGTGTTCTCGGGCATGACGACCGTGATCGGGTAGCCCCGGAGCCGGGCGATCATGGCCAGGGCGATGCCGGTGTTGCCCGACGACGGCTCCAGCAGCCGCTTGCCGGGGCCGAGGGTGCCGTCGGCCTCGGCCTCGAGGACCATGGCCTTGGCGATGCGGTCCTTGACCGATCCGGTGGGGTTGGCGCTCTCGAGCTTGGCCACCAGCCTCACATCGGGATTGGGGCTGAGCTGGGAGACGTCCACGGCCGGCGTGTTGCCGATGAGGTCGAGTGCGTCGTGCTTGAGAGCCATGCGAAGTTCCCGTGCTCTAATCCCGAGCAGTTAGATCAGGATTATAACTGCGGAACAGGGCCAAAGCGGCGGGCACCGTCAGCGCCGAGATGGCGGCCAGAGCCCCCAGCGACCACGCATAGGCCGAGGACAGGTCGGCCGCCAGCGTGGTGTCCAGCGAACTGCCCGAGTCGTCGAGCAGGCCCCGGACCGCCTCCACGTCGCCCGCGGTGCGCTCGAGGACCCAGAACAGCACCATTCCCGCGACCGCGGCCCCGTAGGCCCATCCCAGCGACCGGATGAACTGGTGGGCCGAGCTCACCCTGCCCATCTCGGCCGTGTCGGCCCGGCTCTGCAACAGCACCAGGCTCGAGGACGTGATGGTCCCGATGCCCCACCCGACCCACACGAAGGCTGCGAACACGACCGGGAACGAGGCCGTCACCGCGGTGGCCGCGGTAACTGCGACCGCCCCGCCGGTGAGGATGACGGATCCGATCACGACGACGGTCTGGGCTCGCATGCGCTCCTGGAGCTTGCTGGCCACCCACGACGCGGCCGCCCATCCGACCGTCGGCCACAGCACGGCGAACGCCGCGAACGGCAGCGACGTGCCTCTGGCCCCCTTCAGGTAGAGGGGCAGGAAGACGCTGGTGCCGGTGCCGCCGGCGATGGATGCGATCGCCACCACGTGCACCGGCCACCACTGGCGCCCGGTGATGTGCGAGATGTGGACGATCGGGCCCGGCCGGCGCCGGGCGTGGCGCACATAGAGCCCGTACAGCACTGCCGCCAGCACCATCAGGGCGACGCTGGACCATTGCAGCGTCGACGTGGCCAGCAGCAGGGCCACCGCCATCGCGCCCATGAGGGCCAGACCCCACCGGTCGAGCGGCTCGGCTTTCGCCATGGCCTCCGCGGGCACCCGGTTCCAGCCGGCCGCGGCGGCCACCGCGGCGACCGGAAGATTGACCGCGAAGACCGACCTCCAGCCGAGGGTGGTCACCAGCACGGCCGCCAGCGCCGGTCCGCCCACGCCCATCACCCCCCACACCGACGCCACCAGGGCGTAGGCCCGGGGTCTGAGCGAGGAGTCGAAGGCCAGGCCGATGCAGGTCACCCCGGTGCCGATCAGCGAGCCGGTGGCCAGCCCCTGCAGCAGCCTGGCCGCCACCAGCACCTCCATGGTCGGCGCGGCCGCGCACAGTGCGGACGTGGCCGCGAAGCCGACGATGGCCAGCCGGTAGGCCCGCCTCACGCCGGACCCGTCGATGAACGGTCCGATGGCCAGAACCGCGATGGCGGCGGCCAGGAGCTCGACGGTGATCACCCACTGGGTCAGCGCGACCCGCCCCAGGTCGGCGCCGATCTCGGGGAGGGCGGCGGTGACCGAGATGGCGTTGTAGAAGGCCAGCGCCATCGACGCCATGACCGCCAGCGACACCGCCCGGTTCTCGGGCGCCAGCAGGCCTCTGGCGGGGGGTCCCATCGCTCGAGGCTGCGGTGCTACCCGGAGCGGTCTCGCCCTCTGGCCAGGGCCAGAGCGGCGGGCACGGTCAGCACTGAGAGCACCGCCATGGCCCCCAGCGACCAGGTGTAGGCCGAGGCCACCGCTCCGGCCACCGTGCTGTCCACCACTGCCTGCGTCTCGCTGAGCAGGCCGCGCACCAGCTCGGCATCGCCGGTGCGTCGCTCGACCACCCAGAACATCACCAGGCCGGCGACCGCGGCCCCGTAGGCGAACCCGAGGGAGCGGATGAAGTGGTGCGCCGAGCTCACCCGTCCCATTTCCTGCACGTCGGCCCGCCCTTGCAGCAGCGCGAGGGTCGCCGTCGAGACTGTGCCGATTCCCCAGCCTGCGCAGACGAATGCGGCGAGCAGCACCGCCACGGGTGCCTCGACCCCGGCGGCGACGGTGGCGCCCACCGCTCCGACCGCCATGAACCACGAGCCGATCACGGTCACCGTCTGGGCCCGGAGGTGCTGCTGGAGCTTGCCCGACACCCAGGCCGAGACCGACCACCCCAGCGTCGGCCACACCACCGCGAAGGCGGCGAAGGCCACCGAGGAGCCGCGGGCCGCTTTGAGGTACAGCGGCAGGAAGACGCTCGCACCGGTGCCGCCCGACACCGCCAGCACCCCGACGAGGTGAATGTGGCGCCAGCGACTGGCAGCTATGTGGTAGAGCCGCACGATCGGGGAGCGGTCGCGGCGGGCGTGGCCGACATATAGAACCACCAGCACCGCGCCGGCCGCTACCAGCACGATGCTGTACCACTCCAGGTAGGACATGGCGACCAGCAGGACGACGGTGAGGGCGCTCAGCACGAGGAAGCCCCGCCGATCGAAGGGCTCGGAGGCAGCTCGGGCCGTGGCCGGGAGCCGGCTCCACCCCACCGCAGCCGCGACCGCGGCCACCGGCAGGTTCGCCGCGAACACGGCCCGCCATCCCATCGTGCTCACCAGGACCGCGGCCACGGCCGGACCGCCGATTCCCATGATCCCCCAGACCGAGGACATGAGCGCATAGGCCCACGGCCGCACCGCGTCGTCGAACACCAGCCCGATGGACGTGAGAGCCGTTCCGATCAGCGCCCCGCTGGCCAAGCCTTGAAGCACCCGCGCCACGATCAGCAGCTCCATGCTGGGGACGACCGCGCACATCGTCGAGGACGCCAGGAAGGCCACCACGGTGATCCTGAACGCCCGCCGCACACCGGCCCCGTCGATGAAGGGCCCTATGGCGAGCACCGCGATGGCGGCCGCCACCAACTCGACCGTCACCACCCAGGGCAGCAAGGCGACCCGGCCGAGGTCGTCGCCGATGGCGGGGAGGGCGGCCGTGACCGAGAGGTTGTTGTAGGAGGCCATGGCCACGGCCGACATCAGGGCCAGTGATGCGGCCCGATACTTGGGGCTCAGCAGCCCGGAAGCCTCGGCGCGCGTCACCACCCGAAGCTATCGGCGCAACCCAGCCGATAGAAATACGCCCGATGCGCGAGCCCACGGTGTTCTTCGAGGACTTCACGCCTGGTGATGTGATCGAGCTCGGGACCTACGAGATGACCGAGTCCGAGATCATCGACTTCGGTCGCCGCTTCGACCCGCAGTACTTCCACACCGATCCGCAGGCCGCGCTGGAGTCCCCCTTCGGGGGGCTGATCGCCAGCGGCTGGCACACCTGCTCGGCGTGGGCCCGGCTGTGGATCGACACCGTGATGGCTCATGCCGACGGCCGGGGCTCCTCGGGAATGCAGGAGGTGCGCTGGCACGAGCCGGTGCGCCCCGGGGACTCGCTGAGCGCGACGGTGGAGATCATCGACGCCCGGCCGTCGACGCGCCACGCCGACCGGGGCACGGTGTTCATCGCCTGCACGATGACCAACCAGCACGGCCGCGTCGTGTTCACCTCCCACGGTCGGGGCTTCTTCGGCCGCCGCCACCCCGCCGTCGAGACCGCTGCGAGCCCTGCTTCCGGGGATCCGGCCGGCGCGACCTCCAAGCGGGAGGACACCGTCGAGGTCCGATCCGGAGACGGTGTGAAGCTGACGTTGAGGATGATGGGCGGATCCGGCCCTGACCTCTTGGTTTGTCACGCCACCGGCTTCCACGGGCTCGCCTACCGGCCACTCGCGAAGTGCCTCGAGGAGGACTTCAGGGTCTGGGCGCTGGACTTCCGGGGCCACGGCTCCTCGGGGCCCGCGCCCGACGACGACTACGCATGGAGCGGGATGGGCGCCGATGTGGCCGCCTGCGCGGCCGCGATCGGTTCTGAGCGGTTGTACGGGTTCGGCCACTCGATGGGCGGCGCGGCGCTGCTAATGGCCGAGCAGTCGCGGCCGGGAACGTTCGCAGGGCTGTTCCTGTACGAGCCGATCGTGCTGCCGAGAGGCTTCTTCGACGCTCCGAACGCCAACCCGCTGGCCGCGGGGGCCCGCAACCGCCGCGAGGTCTTCAATTCCCGCGCCGAGGCTCTGGCCCGGTACTCGAGCCGGTCGCCGCTGGGGGTCATGCGAGCCGACGCTCTGGCCGCCTACGTCGAGGGCGGCTTCGTGGAACTCCCTGACGGGCGGGTGCGCCTGGCGTGCTCGGCGGAGACCGAGGCCCGCACGTTCGAGGCCAGCGGCGGCCTGCCGACGGAGGAGGCAGCCGGCATCAGCGTGCCCGCGGCGGTGGCCGCCGGAACGGTCGCCGGTGTGCCCAACCCCGGGGCCTTCGCGCCCGCGGTCGCCGACGCGCTGCCCCAGGGACGCTTCCTGAGCTTCGAGAGCCTGGGCCACTTCGGGCCGCTGGAGGCGCCCGGCGTGGTTGCCGCCGCGGCTGCTCGCGAGCTGCTCGGCGACTAGCTCGAAGCCAGCAGCGGCCGCCGATCCGCGGGAGCCGTCAATTAGCGGGCGCCGTCGATCGGCGGGAGCCGTCGATCCTGACGGGCTCCTCGTCGACATTGCCGTCGAGGATGCGGTAGGACCGCAGCGACGGCTCGGGGTGGCGCAACGACACGATGATGAAGCGCCACGCTCCGAAGGGGTCGAAGCGGGCCGCGTCGGCGATGTCGGTGGGCGACGGGTAGTTGGTGGTGTGGGTGTGGGAGTGCATCACGCCCATGACGGTCAGGCCGGCTTCGTCGGCGGTGCGCTCCACGTCCATCATCTCCAGGCCGTCGAGCACGTATATCTCGCGGGACTCGGCCGCGTTGCGCATCGGAAAGAACCGCTCGATGCGGTTGGAGCCGGGCCGGCCGGCGAACAGGCCGCAGGCCTCGTGGGGAAGGCCGGCGATGGCGTGGGCCACCATCGTCGCCTGCATCTCCGCTGACATCTCTAGCATCCCACCGAACCATACCGGCGGGCCGCTTCTCCCCTGCCCGCTGGCTGGCTCGACACCGCGCCCGGCGGCTCCCGCCCCGCCGCTTCTCCCCTGCCCCGGCTGGCTCAACGCCGCGCCCGGCGCCCCTTCCGGCGGCTCCCGCCCGCCAATCTCACCGCCACCGGTACCGTGGCTGCGATGGCCAGGTCGCAGAAGCCCCGCGACGTCCCGGACGGAGCGTCGGTGGTCGCCACCAATCGGCGCGCCCGTCGGAATTTCGACGTCCTGGAGACCCTCGAGGTCGGTCTGGTGCTGGAGGGCAGCGAGGTCAAGTCGCTGCGGGAGGGCCAGGTGCAGATCGCCGAGAGCTGGGCCCGGGTCGACCGGGGCGAGCTGTGGCTGCACAACCTGCACATCTCGCCGTACTCGCACGCCTCGCAGTCGTTCCGCTCCGACCCCGACCGGGTCCGCAAGCTGCTGGCCCACCGCCGCGAGATCCTGCGCCTGAAGTCCCGCGTCGATCAGGAGCGGCTGGCGCTGGTGCCGCTGGCCCTGTACTTCGCCGGTGGCCGGGCCAAGATCGCGCTGGCCCTGGCCCGGGGCCGCACCCGGTCCGACCGGCGCCGCGACATCCAGCAGCGCGACGCCGACGCCGAGGCGGCCCGCTCGATGGCCGCAGGCCGCCGACGCCGCTCAAGAGACCGGCCATGAGCCGAGCCGAGTTCGCCAACCTGGTCGGCATCGTGGCCACCGCGGTGACGTTCGTGCAGATCGTGCCCCAGATCGTGAGGCTGATACGCACAGGGCGCACCGAGGGCGTGTCGCCGGCATGGGCGGCGGGAGGCGCGACCATCAACCTGGGCTGGCTCGCCTATGTGATCGAGGGGAGGTTCTGGGTCACGATCCCGTCGATCATCGTCGCGGTCGTCAGCTTCTTGCTGGCGCTGGTCCTGCTTCATCGCAACGGCGCCCGCATCCGCGCCGGCCTTCTCATGAGCGGCGCGATCGCGCTGGCGTCGGTGGTGATCCAGCAGGCCGCGGGCTGGACGGTGCTGGGCACGGTGCTGGGCCTGTCCAACGGGCTGTATCTCGGGCCCTCGGTGGTGGCGGCGTGGCGCTCGCACACGCCGGTCGGGGTGTCGCCCTGGACCTGGTTGCTGACCGTGCTGGAGGGCCTGAAGTGGGGTTTCTACGGCGTGCTGGTGGAGGCGGTGCCGATCATGGTGTACGGCTCGACCGCCATTCTCCTGGCCCTGCTCGTGCTGCTGCGCCTATGGGTAGCCCGAGACCGCATCCGGACGGCGCTCAGCTCCCCGGCCTGACCGTCAGCCGCGACGAGTATCATGACTGGCCCCTTCGGGGGGCGCAGCTTGAAAAGCGAGACTGCACAAGGGGCTGACCGGTTTCGACGTCGGGACCAGGACGCCGCGGAGTGCGACCGGAGTTGCTCAGACTCCATAAACGGGGCAACCAAAGAGACGCCGAAGACGACGTTCTCGTTCTCGCCGCCTGATCTGACCTGATCTAGCAACGAGAATCATCGCGACCAGCAATGGCACGCGGGGCCAGACCGCTGCAGCCTGGCACCAGAAGCAGCGGTGGACGGCAGGGAGAGACCCGCTGACGGCAGGCAAAGACCGCTGGCACCGGAGGAAGATCCGGCGGCCGGATCCTCGGATCCGCACGACCCGGCGTGGCGGCAGCCGCAAGCCGCAAGCTCGGGAATGGTCGTAGCAAGCCCGACATCCGCCTGACGGACGGGAGTTCGATTCTCCCCAGCTCCACTCAAACCCAGCCTGCTGTCCAAATTGCGCTGACCGCTAGCGCGTGGCTGTGGCCTCGATCTCTACGAGGAACTCGGGGAAGGCGAGCTCGTCGGCGTGCTCGAAGAAAAGGTCCATGTCGGCAGTGAAGCGCATCGTGTTCTGGCGCCTCGCTCCGGCACGCTGAGGGCCGAGTTCACCGCCGCCCACAACGAACTGCGCACCGAACTCACCGCCGCCCACAACGAACTGCGAACCGAACTTCGCACCGAGCTCACCGCCGCCCACAACGAACTGCGCACCGAACTGCGCAGCGAGTTCGACGAGCTGCGCGCCCAGGTAGCCGACAATGGCCAGCGGCTGGCCCGCATCGAGGGCTTCCTCGGGATCGGAGTCCCCGACCCGCCCCCAGAGTGAGCCGCCAGTCCAGCAGCCGCCCGACGCAGGGGCAGGAACCCGCACGAGTCACCGGGATGCCGATGATCCCGTGAACGTCTGCCCGCTTGGCATTCACATGAACGGCTCCCCTCCGAGAGTCATACTGTGGTTCGGGTGCACGCACCGTAAACGAAACGGGCAGCAGGGCTCTCAATGAGATCTGGATCCAGGAGGCAGGATGCTACGAAATCGACAGTCCATGGTCATCGCAGCGGTCGGGCTGCTTGTGGTGGCGGGGCTCGCGGCATGCAGTGAGGACGACATAGCCGGCGTGGGACAGACCGCGTCGGCGACGATGTCGGGAACCGACGGCGCGCCCATGGGCACCGTCACCCTGCAGCAGGGGCCCAACGGCGTGCTGGTGTCGGCCGACGTCAACGGCTTGACCCCCGGGCCCCACGGGTTCCACATCCACGAGGTCGGTGCCTGCGCACCGGACTTCTCCGCGGCCGGTGGCCATTTCGCTCCCGGCGAGCACGGCCACGGCTTCATGCACACCGAGGGAGCCCATGCTGGGGACCTCCCGAACATACATGCCGCCGGCGACGGCACCGCCCGAGCGGACTACTTCACCGACCAGGTAACGCTGGCCGCCAGCGGTGACACGTCGGTGTTCGACTCCGACGGTTCGGCGATCATCATCCACGCCAAGCCCGACACCTACGGAGCGGAAGCCGGCGCCGGGGACCGCGTCGCCTGCGGCGTGATCGAGCGGAGCTGAGTCACCCCACCAGTCGCTTGGATGCGGCCCGTCTCATGGATCCGAGATGTGGCGTCGGGGTGGCAGGGCGAGGAGACCACCGCCTCACCGAGCATCTCCTGCATGAGATCAGCGAGGGCAGGGTCGTATACCTCCAACTCTGCTCGAGTGTCGACCCGTCGGAGACGAGCGGGTGGGGGTCACCCAAGTCGAACCAGGCCTGAACTCCCATAGCCCAGTACAGCGCTCTCGGCGGTGACATATATCTCATGATATTATGTTGCACAGCATGATTTGGAATGTAAGGTAGCGGTATGGCGAGTCCTGACACCCTGGCGGCACCGGACGACCTGCCGGTGCCGCAGGCCGGTCCCCTAGCCGCCGCGGAAGCACCCGGCGAGGAACACTCCCGCACCGCGGCGCCGCGGTTCCCCCAGCTCATCCCCGTCGCTCAACTCGTGGCCGTCGTGTTGGGCGTGTTCGCCATCATCTGGAACCAGCAGCAGAGTATCGACACGCTGAGGGCCGAGCTCACCGCCGCCCATAACGAACTGCGCACCGAACTGCGCACCGAGCTCACCGCCGCCCACAGCGCACTGCGCACGGAACTGCGCACGGAACTGCGCACCGAGTTCGACAAGCTGCGGGCCCAGGTTGCCGAGAATGGTGAGCGGCTGGCCCGCATCGAGGGCTTCCTCGGGATCGGCATCCCCGACCCGACCCCATACTGAGCCGCCCGCTCAGAAGCCGTTCAGTCAGGACTAGTTGCGAGCAGGTCTGCGACGCCGTCTGCAGCGCGGCAGCCGCTCGAGAGGGCGCCGTTGACCGACGGGATGCCCATGACGACCCGCTCGGCGCTCATGTGAACGGCTCCCCTCCGATCGCCCCATGGCAGTTCGGCCCCGCTCACCGTAACGCTCGGCTAGGACAGGAGTTCGGCCTCGAAGTCGAACACGCCGACCAGATCGGAGCCCGACTCGGTGATGCGGACCATCTCCTCCAGCTTGACGCCCTCGTGGCCGCCGGGCTCTCCGATATAGCTCTCGACGCACACTGTCATGTCCGGTTCCAACACGGCGTCGTACCCCAGGTCGTCGAACCATTTCCGGGGCACCAGCTGCGGGTACTCGTTGCACAGCCCTATCCCGTGGATCACCGCCCCGCACTCGAGGGGCTCGTAGCGGTCCGGGATCCGCCACGACCGCTCGGCCAGCTCCCGCATGGTCAGACCGGGACGCAGGAGCCCCATGTTGTGATGGACCTGCTCGTAGGCCAGGCCGTAGAGCGTCTTCTGCTCGGCGGTCGGTCTGGCCGGATGGCACAACCAGGTGCGCGACATGTCGCAGCTGTAGCCGTGGGGGCCCACCATGTCGGTGTCGAGGGCCAGCAGCTCGCCCGCCCGGACCCGCCGGTTGCTGGCCTCGGTGTACCAGGGATTGGTGCGCGGACCGGACACGACCATGCGGCTCTCGGTGTAGTCGCCGTCGAGGGCGACGTTCACGCCCATCAGGATCGACCACAGCTCGTTCTCGGTGGCACCCGGTCGGGTGGCGTCGCGCATCTGGGCGAGCGCCGAGGCGCAGATGACGGCGGCGTGACGCTGGGCCACCTGCTCGTCGACCGTCTTGATGCGGCGGGCGTACTCCACCAGGTCCTGACCGAAGGACACCTCGATGCCGTGGGCCTCCAGAGCCCGCCTCGGGTCGCCGTCGAGCCGGTCTACGGCCAGCCGGCGGTTGCCGCAGCGCTCAACGACCGCATCGGCCAGCTCCGCGGCCCAGGCCGCCATGACCTCCTGGCGCCGCGAGCCCGAGATGTGGAAGATCCACATCTTGGCCGGCCGGGACTCCGCCACCGTGGGCAGGTGCTCCGACAGGTGCTCGCAGTGGACGAAGTCGAACACCACCGCCCCGCCCTCGGCCGGCACCAGGCAGTAGCGCGACGAGTTGTGCATGGCCCACACCTGCATGTTGCGGGTGCCGGTGGCGTAGCGCACGTTGACCGGGTCGTACAGCAGCATCCCCCCGATGTCGCGCTCGGCCATCTCCGCCTGCAAACGGCCGAGTCGTTCCAGAGCCATCCGCTCCACATCCACCTCGGGCAACTCGGCCAGCCTGCGGCGAGCCGGGTCCAGGTCGAGCGTCACTGCCATAATCTCGTCACTGCCATGATCTCTAAGCCTCCCGTGGTCGAGCCAGCACGAGTCGGTCCCCGTCGCGGCCGCGAGAGAGTGCCCGCAACGGGCACACATTGCAAGGGCCATGGCCGACTGCTGAGCGTCCGCCGAGCGCGGGCAGCGGCTCCGGGCGTGCTGGCCCTCGCGGCCTGCGAGCACTACGGTCGGTGCCGCTAGCACAGGACGCGCGGCGAAGCGCGTGCTTGGCCGGGTCAATCGGCGCGACGGAGCAATCGTGATCATCCTCGCCAACGGCAAGACGAACGAGGTTGCCCAGCGGACCGACGCCGACGGGACTCTGTGGGTGCGACTCGGCGAGCTCCCCGCCGCCACCGGCTGGCAGATGAAGCCGCAGGGCGCGTGCCTCGGCGAGCTATGCGTGCCGCTGCCGGAGAGCAAGCGTGGCGAGTGGATCGCGGACGCCGACGACTGGGTGTGGCTCAACTACTCGGAGTTCGCCGACATGATCGGCCAGAAGTACGTGCGCGACGGCGACGTCTGGAGCCTCGGCTCGGTGCCCGCCGCCCGTCAGGTCGGGCTGGAGTGCGGAGTCGCCCCCGACTTCGAGGTGACCGACCGCAACGGCGACACGCTGCGGCTCTCGGACCTGCGCGGCCACAAGGTGGTGCTGTTCACCTGGTCCTCCTGGTGAGGCTGCCGCTTCAGCCTGCCGGTCTGGCAGGAGTTCTACCAATCCATCGGACCGGACCGGTTCGAGCTGATCAGCGTGGCCCAGGACTCGGGCGGCCCCAAGGCGGTCGACAAGTGGTTCGACCGGGCCTCGCCGACCTACCGGTGCGTGGTCGACCCGACCCATGAGATCAGCTCGCTGTTCGGCTGGGTGAACGTCCCGTCGGCCGCGTGGATCGACGAGGACGGTCAGATCGTTCGCAGCAACGAGGGGGTGTACCCGGCCGAGACGACCGTCGGGTTCGGCCTGGGCAAGGTCCGCATGGGCGACGACTCGTTCGCGGAGGCGACCCGCGACTGGATCGAGCGGGGCGCCGACAGCGAGCACGTGTTGTCGAGCACGGAACTGGCCGAGCGGCTCAAGCCCGTCGACGACGACAAGCGGCTGGCCGAGGCGACCTTCAAGCTGGCGTTGCACTTCGAGGCGACCGGCGACAGCGAGCGCGCCCTGAAGCACTTCGCCGCCGCGCAGGAGCTGGCCCCCGACAACTGGAACTACCAGCGCCAGGGCTGGACCCACAAGGGGACGACCTATGCAACCCTGCAGATACTGAGGCGGACGAGCGACCTGCGCAAGCACACCGACAAGAGCTTCTACGACCCCACCGGGCTCCCGGGCGAGAACCACCGCCGGTTCACCGAACCCGAGTGGCTGTGGACGCCGGCGGTGCAGCGCCTCAAGCGACTGCTGCGCCGCTAGAGCCACCCGGCGCGGGCGGTGCACCGCCCCGGCTCAGCCACAACCGCGCCGGAGGATCGGCCCGTATCCTGCGGCCATGCGCTGGCGCCTGGCTTCGGCACTGCTGGCGGCCGCGATCATCGCCGCCGGCTGCGGGGGCGGGGCCGGCGGCGACGGATCCCCGGCCGCGACTCCCGGGGCAGCCCCCGACGCGAGCACCGCCGCGACGGAACCGGCTGCAGACAGCACAGAATCGGCACACGAACCGGCCGACGCGGACACCGCCGGCAGCGCCCCGGCAGAGACCGCGGGCGAATCGACCGCCGCGTCGGACCCGGACCGGGACGGCACAGAGGCCGATCCCAGCGACGCCTACTTCGCGCTGGACCGGGTGATGGAGATCAGCATCGAGATCGCGGTCGAGGACTGGGACACCCTGCGCCACCAGACCCGCACCCTCGAGGACGTGTTCACCGAGATCGAGGAGTTCGGCCTGTCCCGCCCGTTCGCCAGCATCTACGACTGGTTCGCCGCGACGGTGACCGTGGACGGCGAGACCCACACCGAGGTCGGCGTGCGCAAGAAGGGGTTCGTCGGCTCCCAGAGCAGCACCAAGCCGTCCCTCAAGCTGCGCTTCGACAAGTACGTGGACGATCAGATCCTGGGCGGGGTCATGAAGCGGATGACCCTCAACAACAGCGTCCAGGACCCGTCCATGGTCAACACCTGCCTGTCGTACCGAGTCTTCACCGCGGCCGGCAGCCCCGCGCCGCGCTGCAACTTCGCGACCGTGTCGGTGAACGGCAAGGACCTGGGGCTGTACGTCCACGTCGAGGAACTCAAGAAGCCGTTCCTGCGGCGCCACTTCGACAGCGACGACGGGAACCTGTACGAGGGCACGGTCAGCGACTTCACGCCGGAGTACCGCGGCACCATCGAGAAGAAGACCAACGAGGACGAGGACGACTGGTCCGACATCGACGCCGTGGTGGCCGCCCTCCAGGACCCCTCCGACGCCGGCCTCGAGGCGCTGGACGAGATCGTGGACCTGGACCGGTTTCTGTCGTTCTGGGCCACCGAGGTGCTGATCGGCCACTGGGACGGCTACGCCGGGAACCGCAACAACTACCAGTTCTACCGTGAGCCCGAGGGCCGGTTCGTGTTCATTCCGTGGGGCCCCGACGACGCCTTCCACCTCAAGGACGACCCCAACCCCTTCGACAACATCACCGACCCTCCCCCGTCGGTGCTGGCCCTCACCTCCATCCCGAACCGCCTCTACAACCATCCCGACTGGCGCATGGCGTACGCCGACCGGCTCAAGGAGATCCTGGAGGCCGTCTGGGACACCGACGAGCTGCTGGCCGCGGTGGACGAGATGGCCGCCATCGTGCAACAGCACGCCGTCGGGGAGGCCAGGGAGGCCGCCGCTGACGACACCGAGCGGGTGCGCAAGTTCATCCTCAAGCGTGAGGGCGAGATCCTCGCCGACCTCACGCCGGAGCCGCCCGACTGGCCCGAGCCGGAGGCCTACATCCCATCCGACGCCGGGTCGGGTGCCCTCGAGATCGAGTTCGCGACGACCTGGGCAACCAATCTGAGTCCCAACCCCCTGGCGGAAGGGACCCTCGGCAACCTGCTGCTGAACGGATCGCCCGAATCGGTCGAGAACGCTGGGGTCTTCGCCGGCCACTCCAGCCCGGAGGAGGCGGCGTTGCTTCCGGGCGTCGAGAAGCCCGTGTCTATAACGGTCGTGAGCCTCGACGAGGGCGGCTCCCTCGCCGGGATGACGCTGGCTCTGGACCTGGAACTCCTGGCCGCGGGAGCCGTGCTGGTCATCGGCTCCGACGCCATCGCAGGCGGTGTGTGGACCATCCCGGCCGGCGCAGCCGCGCCGGACAGCTTCTCGCCGTTCACCGAGGGCGTGCTGGAGCTGTCGAGCGGGGGCGCGACGCCCGGCGCGGTCATCGCCGGGACCTTCACCGGCGCGTTCGGGGGATAGGGCCCCCGACCAGCCATTACGGTGGACACATGACATCGAGCGACCGGGCTGCGTCCCCTGCGACCGGGAGTCCTCTCACCCGGATCGACATCGGTGAGGTCAAGCTGGCGACCCGGGTGCTGGAGGGCGGCGACGGGGTGCTGCTGTTCATCCACGGCTCCCTCGACGATCACCACACCTGGCTGCCGTTGACGAGGGCTCTGGCCGGGACCGGGCACACCATGGTCGTTTACGACCGCAGGGGCCACAGCGCCAGCACCGACGTGGCCGGCCAGGGGACCATCCACCAGGACGCCGACGACGCGGCCAACCTGATCCAGAGGCTCGGGCTGGGCCGGCCGCACGTCGTAGGGCATTCCTACGGGGCCGGCACGGCGGTCCTGCTGGCAGCCAAGTACCCGCACTTGGTCTCGTCGTTGTACCTGCACGAACCGCCCGCGTTCGCCCTTCTCACCGGCAGTCCCGAACTGGAGGAGCTGGCTGGACAGGCCCGGGCAGTGGCGCAGCAATCGGTCGCCCTGCTGGCCGCCGGCCGCATCGAGGAGGGCACCGCCTACTTCGTGGAGGAGATGGCCTTCGGCGCCGGCAGCTGGACCGAGCTGTTCGACGACCAGGCCCGGGCCGTCATGGTGGCCAACGCCGACACCTGGCTGGACCAGTCGCGGGACCCCGAACGACTGGCCATGGACGTGGCCACGCTCAACGCCTTCGACGGGCCAGTCACGTTCTCGGTGGGGAGCCGGACCTTGCCCGCCTTCTCGGCGGCCACCGCCGAGATGCTGAGACTGGTGCCGCGGGCCTCCGGCGCGACCATCGAGGGTGCAGGCCACGGCGCCCCCACGTCCCATCCCGACGCCATGGCCGCCGCCATCCGCCGCCACCTCGACCTGCCCTAGACCTTCACCCCCGCGGGTGATCGCCGGCGGTCAGAACTTCTGGATGGTGTGATGGTGGGTCATGGCCGAACCGGCCGGGCCCAGGAGCATGTGGGCTCTCAGGTTGCGCTTGTGGAACAGCCGGACCAGCTCGACGTCGTGGCGTCCGGCGGTGTCGGCCAGCACGAAGGCCTCCAGCTTGGACTCGCCGTCGCGCCAGTCGTGGGGGCGGGCTCCGAGCAGTCGCTCCAGGTCGTCGAGATCGGCCTGCTCGACCGCGTCGCCGATCTCATCGCGCCGCTGGAGGTGGCGGGCCAGCCGGAACAGGATGCGCAGCTCGTGGCGGACGAACGGGTCCTCGGTGGAGATCGACCGCAGCGCCCGCACCAGGTGCCCGTGGCCCGCATCGGCGGTGGAGAATCGGGGCGCGGGCATCTCCACGGTGGGCAGCTCGATGCCGAGATGCTCGGCCCAGGCCTCGCTGGCGAACAGGTTGGTCTCGCAGCACCACTGGAGGTTCGTCATCAGGTCCGAGGCCGGCGACGGCTCCCGCAGGGCGTGGCTGTAGGCCAGCTGGTTGGACAGGGTGAACGCCATGTGGTGCCAGCGGATGGCGTCGGGGTCGACCGGGGCGCCCGACAGCTCCTCGTAGCGGGCGTAGAGCCTGTTCATGTCGCCGTAGCCGACGATGGTGTCGCGCATGCGCCAGGCGGCGAGGTCCATCATGGGGTCGCCGAGGTGGCCCAGCTCGAGGTCCAGCACCGCCAGGACCCGGCCGCCCCCGTGGTGGAACTGGCCCGAGTCCCACACCACGGGCGCCTCCCGTCCGGCGGTGTCGACCGGGTTGCGCCGCAGCCAGCCGAGGCAGAACTCCAGGAACGGGTCGGGGTGCTTCTTCAGGGAGCGGTAATGCTCCTCGTAGCGCCGCAGCCCCACCAGCCCGGCCCCGGAGGGGTCGCCGGCCCGGCAGATTCCGGCCGCGGCGAAGGGCTCGATCGGCAGGGAGTGGAGTCGGGCCAGGATGGCCAGGTAGTCGTCGACGGCCGCGGCCCGGTCGTCGTCGCTGGTGTCTGCGAAGTGCTCGTCGCCGCCGACCCGGTCCATCACGTATGCCATGGGCTCGTCGATCCATCCGTGCACCGTCGCCACCGGGATCCCGTGGGTGCCCAGCAGCCGCTGGAACGTCATCTCGTGCTCCAGCGGGAAGATGAGCGGCATGTCGGTGCGGTCGCCGCGCACCACGAACTCGTGGCGGGTGCCGTCGCGGTCGACGGTCGCGAACCACACCGGCCGCCAGCGGGTCTGGCGGGCCAGGTCGACGACCGTGCCGCCGAAGTCCCGCTCGAACCAGCGCACGATGTTGCCGTCGGCGGCCGCCAGCGACTCCGGGCTCATCATGGCGCTACGCCCCTCCCCTGTCCGCTCCGGTGTCCTCGGGCCCGCTCGAGCCGCCACCGTCCCTTTCGACGGCAGGCCCATTGTGGTCTAGGTTCGCGGCTCCCCCATCGGTTCGCCAAGGAGGAATGATGAGGTTCAGTTTCGTAACCCTGCCCGACTACCCGCTGCAGGAGTCCCTAGAGCACATCAAGCTGGCCGACGAACTCGGGTTCTACGGTTGCTACGCCGCCGATGAGACCTGGCACAAGGACCTCTATGTGCTGTTCGCGGCGGCGGCATCGCAGACCGGCCAGATCCGCATGGGCCCCAGCCTGGCCCCGATCGCGTTGCGGGAGCCGACCCTGGTCGCCCAGGCGGTGGCCACCCTCGACGAGCTGACCGGCGGCCGGGCCGAGTGCGTCATCTCCAGCGGCAACTTCAGCCTGCTGGCCCAGTACGCCACCGACTGGACCGGCATCAAGCCGCTGTCGAGGGTCAAGGAGGCCCACCACGTGATGCGCACGTTCCTCGACGAGGGCGCCCTGACCTACGAGGGCGAGTTCTTCAACTACGCCGGGCTGTTCACGTTCGCCCGGCCCGTGCAGGAGCACCTTCCGCTGCTGATCGGCGCCCTGCGGGGCCCGAAGAGCTTCCAGGCGGCTGGCGAGCTGTCCGACGGCACCCACGCCTTCGCCCAGTACTCGCGGGAGGCGTGCGACTACATGGTGGAGCACCTGCGGATCGGTGCCGAGCGGGCCAACAAGAACTGGCAGGACCTTGACATCGCGGTGTGGAACGTGTTCGCCATCGGGCCCGACTCGGCCAAGGCCAAGCAGGCGGCCCAGACCATCGGTGCGTTCTACATCCCGGCCATGGCGGTGGAGCAGATGGAGCGCCACGGCGTGTCGCAGTCCGACGTGCAGCCCATCCTCGACGCCTTCGGCGACGGCGACGTGCAGGGGGCGATCGACAACATGACGATCGACATCGCCGAGAAGCTCTCGGTGGCGGGCACCCCCGAGGAGGTCGTCGAGAAGATCAAGTCCGACATCGAGCCCAGCGGCGTCAACCACTTCATCGCCTGCATCACCGACTCGTTCCTGCTCAACGCGTTCACCGGGCGCGACATAGAGGTCCCCGACGTGCAGGGCCAGCTCCAGCTAATCCACGACGAGGTGATGCCCGCCTTCACCTGACCCGGCCCGGCCGGCCGATCAGAGCGTGGTCGGTCGGTTCGTGAATCGCTTGGCGGTCGGGCTGTAGAACCAGCCGCCGCCAGCCTTGGTCCCGCCGTCGACGGGGATGTTGTGGCCGGTGACGAAGCTGGACATGTCCGATGCCAGGAACAGCGCCACCCGGGCCTGGTCGGCGGGCCACCCGAGGCGACCCACCGGCGCCCATGACTCCCAGAGCGTCTCGTGCTCGCCATACCCGCTGATGTAGTCGACCTGCGGGGTCTGGGTCAGGTCGGTGCCGATCCCGTTGGCCCGGATGCCTCGGCGGCCGTAGCCGGCCGCCAGCGATGTGGTGAAGTGGGCGACCGCCGCCTTCATGGCCGCGTACACCGGCTCGCCGGGGAACCCGCGCATGCCCTCGACCGAGTGCACGTTCACGATCGATCCGCCGCCGCGCTCGATCATCGAGTCCAGGAAGGCACGGGTGACCGCCACCACATGCCAGAAGTTGACGCGGTACATGGCTTCCCACGACTCCGGGTCGGACTCTCGGAACCGCACGAGCGGCCGGTAGTCGCCGACGTTGTTGACCAGGACGTCGATGCCGCCCTGAGTATCGAGCACCGCTTCGCAGAACTCCGCCACGCCGCCCTCGGTGCGCACGTCGACGACATGGGCACGGGCGGTCCCGCCGGCCGCGCTGATGGAGTCGACGACCGCTCGCGCCCGGTCGGCGTCGATCTCCGCGATCTCCACTGCGGCCCCATGCTCGGCGAACAACTCGCTGATTGCCGCGCCGATCCCGGCCCCGCCCCCTGTGATGGCGGCGACCTTGCCGTCGAGCAGGCGGCTCCAGTCGTCGATCTGCGGAACGTCGGAGGGATCGGTCGTCATGGCGGCTCGGTGCCGCCGGGCTCGAGGCCCAGGAAGCGCTCGAGGTGGCGGTTCATGTTGATGATGCGGCACTCCTCGCTCGAGAGGGTCAGATGGGTGATGCCGGGCTGGTGCAGGCCGGTCTGCATGGTGCGGATCACGCTCAGGTCCTGGTTGAGGACGAATCCGAAGTCGGCCTGGTCCAGCGGCACGGTGACATGGACCGGCGACGACGCCGGCGCGTCGGCCGACGGCACCCGGTTCAAGTGGATGACGGCCAACTCGGCCTCGTCGGGGCTCGGGCCGGGCCGGGCCGTCATCACGGTGAACAGGTCGGCACTGACCAGCACGGTGGTGTTGGGGAACAGGTTGTACTGGCTCAGGCTTGTGATCTGGCCGGTGTCGTAGCCCGACAGGTCCACCCCCACCGTCGCCTGATGGTCCCTGATCTTCTGGGCGATCACGTCCCGGAGGGTCTGGCCCTCGGGCACTTCGGGGGCGTCGCTCCGGTCCTTGTGGGCCGGTCCCATGCGGCCGCCCTGGGTGATGACGAAGGCGTCCCACACCTGCTGGTCGTCCACGTCGCGGCCCAGGCGGGGGCTGGGCACGCCGTAGTCCTGGTAGGACGCGCTGTGGCGGTCCCAGATCTGCTGGGGGGCGTTCACGTCGTCGATGCTGGCCAGCATCTCGCGGTGCAGCCCCTGCACGTGATAGGTCTCCGAGAAGCCGTCGGCGACCACCTTCCAGTTGCAGTTGACCGGCGTGACCGTGGAGTAGGCGCCCCGGAACTCGTCCAGGTTGGCCCAGGCGATGTCGTCACCGACGCCCTCCAGCCAGTCGTCGAGCGGCTCGGCGTCGAGGTCCAGGTTCACGAACACGAGCCGGGCCCAGGTGTCCACCCGCACCGGCACGAGCGACAGCTCCTCGTTGCGCAGCACGCCGAAGCCCCGGCGCGACGGCACCTCGCGGAGTCGGCCGGCGAGGTCCCACGCCCAGCGGTGGTAGGGGCATCGCAGCTCGCTCGCGCCGGTGCCCGAGCCTGCACAGATGGTGTTGCCGCGGTGGCGGCAGACGTTCTGGAAGCCTCGCAGCACACCGTCGTCGCCCCGCACGATCACCACCGAGTAGCGCCCCAACCGGTGCTCGAACCAGTCGCCGGGGTTGGCGACGTGGTCGACGGTGCAGGCGACGTGCCACACCCTGGGCCACAGCCGGGCGTGCTCCAGTTCGGCGAAGGAAGCCGAGACGTAGCGCTCGACGGGAATCCGCACCGGGGCATCGGCCGCCAGCGGGGACGACGTCACCGCGGTGCCGAGGACCTCGCTCTCATCCGGCGGCACGACATCAACCATGCCCACAATCGTGGCACACCGCGGTGCGCCGGCCCCGGCGCGCCGGGCGGTCAGGGTCGGGCCAGCACGACGGTCGCCCACTCGCCGGAGGACCGGCGCTCGACCTCGACAAGAGGTTTGAGGAAGCCGGCGACCTGCGAGCACTGCGACGGCGAGATCCCCCCGACCGCGAGCCATCCGCCCGGCGACACACGCGCGACCAGCTCCGCGGCCAGCTTCACGATCCCCGCCCTGGCGATGTTGGCCACCACCGCATCGAAAGCGCCCTCGATGTCGCCGAGAGGAGCCGAGGTCGCCTCCATGCGGTCGGCCATGGCGTTGATCCGGGCATTGCGCCGGACCGCTTCGACGGCATGCGCTTCGATGTCGACTGCGACTGCGGCCGCGGCACCGAGCTGGAGGGCGCAGAGTCCGAGGACGCCGCTGCCGCACCCGACGTCGAGGACGCGCTCTCCACCGGCGATTCGCTCCAGGAGTTCCTCGATCATCAGGCGGGTCGTGGGATGGCGACCGTCGCCGAAGCCGCCCGGTCCGAGCTCCACCAGCCCCGGCAGGCCCACGCGGTCATGCTCCGACCACACCCGGCAGACGCTGAGCCGCCCGCCGAAGGTGAGCGGACGGGCGTCTTCGAGCCACCGGTGGAGGGCCGCGCCCCTGTCTGGCCTGATGACCGCCATCACCTCCTCGGCCCGCAGCGACGCCACCACGCCGGCCTCGCCGTCCACAGCGGACAGCACAACCCGGCGGGTGTCGCTCGGCGCCACGATGTCCAAGCCGCGGACGCCCAGCGCACGCAGGCGGTTGCACACCGCGACGATCCTGTCTGCGGTAGTCGCCACCGCGATCATGACGCCACGATGCCAGAAGCGGACGGGCGGGTCCGACCCCGGCGCTTGAGGGTGGCCCTTGCCGGCGCGGTACTGTCGCGATCCTCACCACCCAGGAGACGCCATGACTGACAGTGCCGAGCTCGGTCCCATCGGCGATCGGGTGCTGTTCGAGGACGAGCGCATACGCATCTGGGAGATGATCCTCGAGCCGGGCGAGAGGTCGCCGCTGCACCATCACGAGAACGACTACATCGTCGTCATCGTGGAGGGCGACCGGGTTGCCGTCCAGAAGCTGCAGGCCGGCAGCAGTGTGCTGGACCCCGACTACAAGTCGTCGGAGGTGACGCCCGGTCGGAGCGTCTTCCTGCGCAAGGGCGCCACCGAGGTGGCCATCAACGAGGGCGCTGTCCGTTACCGGGATGTCCAGATCGAACTGCTCAATTCCTGAGACGCGGAGCCAATAACCTCGGCATCATGCGTGCCGCCGTCTACCACGAGTTCAACGGGCCCATCACCGTGGAGGACCTGCCCGACCCGGCCGTGCCCGACGACGGCGTGGTGATCGAGATTCGGGCCTCGGGCCTGTGCCGCAGCGACCTGTTCGCCTGGCACGGCCACGACCCCACCATGGCACTGCCCCACGTTCCGGGCCACGAGCTGGCCGGGGTGGTGGCCGAGACCGGGCCGGGCGTGTCGCGCTGGTCGGCGGGCGACCGGGTGACCGCGCCGTTCTGCTGCGGCTGCGGGGCCTGCGAGCAGTGCCACGCCGGCAACGAGCAGATCTGCGACAACTACTTCCAGCCCGGATTCACCCACTGGGGCTCCTTCGCCCGCTACTGCGCCATCGCCCACGCCGACGTGAACGTGGCCTCGCTCCCCGAGGACCTGTCCTTCGAGCACGGCTCGGTGCTGGGCTGCCGCATGATCACCGCCTACCGGGCCCTGATCGAGCGGGCCCGGCTCTCCTCGGGAGAGTGGCTGGCCGTGCACGGCTGCGGGGGGCTGGGGCTGTGCATGGTGATGGTCGGCTCAGCCGTCGGGGCCCGAGTGGTGGCCGTCGACATCGACGGCGGCGCGCTGGAGATGGCCGCAGCCGCGGGCGCGGCCGCCACCGTGACCGCCGACCCCGACAACGGCCGGGCCACCGTCGGCGCGGTGCGCGACATCACCGGCGGGGGCGCCCACGTGTCGGTCGACGCGCTCGGCAACGCCGAGGTGGCCGCCAACTCGGTGCGCTGCCTGCGCAAGCAGGGACGTCACGTCCAGGCCGGGCTGCTAGCGGCCCGGGCCACGGAACTGCCGGTGGCCACCATCATCGCGAAGGAACTGGAGGTGCTCGGCACCAAGGGGATGTCGGCCCGCCAGTACCCCGAGCTGATGCACCTGATCGCGAGGACCGGGATGGACCTCAGCCTGCTGGTGAGCCGCACCATGGGCCTCGACGACCTGCCCGAGGCCTTCGACACCATGGCCGGCTTCGGTGCCAGCGGCGTCGCCGTGGTGACGGAGTTCTAAGAGGCCGAGCGGCCCCTCAGGCGGCCGACTTGGCCGGTGGCCGCCGGTTGCGATTGCGGCTGCGGTTCCGGGACCGGGACCGTGACGGCTGGCCGCTGGCCCGGGAGCCGGACTGTGGCGGCCGGCCGTTGCGCCGGGACCGGGACTGGCGCCGGGCGCCCGAAGGCTCGGCCCCGCGGCGCGGCTGGGACTCTCGGCCCGGCGGGTTCGAGTCTTCGGCGACGGCAGCGGGCTCGGAGTTCGCGGGCCGGCCGAGCCGTGTGATCGCGGCCATGTCCACTTCGGTGATCGGCTGGCGGATGTCGAGCTGACGCTGCATCCGGCCCAGCTCTCGGGCCTGCTCGGGCGGCACGAGCGACACAACAACGCCGCCCTCGCCGGCTCGGGCGGTGCGTCCCGACCGGTGCAGATAGGCCTTGTGGTCCTCGGGCGCGTCGTAGTGGATGACCGCTGCGACACGCTCGACGTGGATGCCCCGGGCCGCGACGTCGGTGGCTATCAGGGCCTGAACCCGGCCGGCGGCGAACTCGCCCAGTGCTCGGGTGCGCTGGTTCTGGCTCCGGCCGCCGTGGATCGCCGCGGTCGCGATGCCGGTCCGACCAAGCTGACGGGCCAGCCGGTCGCAGCCGTGGCGGGTCCGGCAGAACACGATCGCGCTGCCGGACGCGGCGATGGCGTCCGCCGTGACCCCGATGCGCTCGGCTCGGGCCACGTTCCAGAACACGTGGTCGGCTGCAACCACGTTCGGGGTCTCCTCGCCAACCTCGCAGCGCACAGGGTGGTGCTGGTAGTCGCGGGTGAGCGACGCCACGTCGCCGTCGAGGGTGGCCGAGAACAGCATCGTCTGCCGGTCGGGCGAGGTCTGGTCGAGCAGGCGCCGCACAGCCGGCACGAATCCCATGTCGGCCATGCGGTCGGCCTCGTCGATCACGACTGCGTCCACCGCGCCCAGGCTGACGACGCCCTGCTCGATCAGGTCTTCGAGGCGTCCGGGACATGCCACCAGGATGTCGACGCCCCGGCGGAGGGACTCAATCTGGCGGCCGTAGCCCACGCCGCCGTAGACGACCGCGACCCGCACGCCACCGGCGAAGGATCGCAGCTCGGTCATGATCTGGTCTGCGAGCTCTCGGGTGGGGGCCAGCACCAGCGCGGTCGGCCGGTGGGGCCGGGCCCGAACCGTGTTGGCCACGAGCGGGATCCCGAAGGCCAGGGTCTTGCCCGATCCGGTGGGAGCCCGGCCGCAGATGTCGTGACCGGCCATGGCGTCGGCCATGGCGGCCGCTTGGATGTCGAAGGGTTGGGTGATGCCGCGCTCCTCGAGGGCGCGGCATATGGACTCGGGGACGCCCAGTCGGGCGAAGGTGGGGGGCATTGTTCTCCTTGCCCGCGTCGAGCGGGCGTCTCATGGGTTCGGCGCTGCCTCGAAGGGGGCGATGAGGGCAGCAGTCTCTGGGTTTGGCTCACGATGACCGGAAGAACCAACACCCGTCAGCGAACCGCCGGCCGGACATCCCGGCCAAGCTGGGGATAACCCTACCGACTTAGAGCGAGCGATCCTCGATCCACCGGAGCCGCGGCCGCCGTCGCCGCCTTCAGGGGACGGCCGGCCGGCGGGACTCCGACGGCGCACCGGCCACTACGCTGGCCGACGTGGCCGACGATGTCCTGGTGCCCGAGGAGGACGAGGCGTTCCGGGCCCGCTGCCGGGCCTTCCTCGACGAGCACGCCACCGGCATCGACCTGGGCGGCCGCCCGGACCCGCGGGGCGAGCTGCGGCTGCGGGCGGCCCAGCGGTTCCAGCAGGCGCTGGCCGCCGCCGGGCTGGCCGGGCTGACCTATCCGGCCGCCTACGGCGGCGCCGGGCTGACCAAGGCCCACGACAAGGTCTGGCGCGAGGAGTACAGCCGCTACCCCAACATGACCTACGACCTGCTCATCTCCCACGGGATGTGCCTGCCCATGCTGGCCGAGTACGGCACCCACGACCAGAAGTCGGCCCACCTGGCCCGCATCATCTCCGCGGAGGACGTGTGGTGCCAGATGTTCTCCGAGCCCGGCGCAGGCTCCGACGTGGCCAGCCTGCAGACCCGGGCCGAGCGCGACGGCGACGAGTGGATCATCAACGGCCAGAAGGTGTGGACCACCCTGGCCCACCTGTGCGCCTACGGGATCGTCATCGCCCGCACCGACCCCGACGTCCCCAAGCACGCCGGCATCTCGATGTTCATCGTGCCCATGGACTCCGACGGCGTGGAGGTCCGCCCCATCCACCAGATCGACGGCGGGACCCACTTCAACGAGGTGTTCTTCACCGACGTTCGCATCAGCGCCGACAACCTGGTCGGAGACCTGAACAACGGCTGGCGCATGGCCACCGCCATGTTGATGTACGAGCGGGTCGCCATCGGTTCGGGCACCACGAGCGGGATCTCCACCGACCGCACCGACCGCCTCATCTCGGCTGCCCGCAAGCGCGGCCTCGAACGCGACCCGGCCCTGCGCCAGAAGCTGATGCGGCTGCGCATCCTGGAGACGTGCCTGTCGCTGGTGGCCATGCGCACCCGGGCCGAGCTCAAGGCGGGACGCACCCCCGGACCGGGCGGCTCGGTCTCCAAGCTCGCCACCGTGCAGATCGCGGACCTGCACACCGACGTGTCCATGGCCATCGCGGGAGCATCCGGCGTGGCCTGGGAAGACGAGGCCGACGGCCACTGGCAGCGCCAGGCGCTGACGTCGCTCCAGGCCGGGATCGCCGGCGGGACCTCCGAGATCCAGCGCAACATCATCGGCGACCGGGTGCTGGGCCTGCCCCGCGACATCAGCGTCGATCGGGGCGTGGCCTTCAAGGACCTCAAGGTCGGCACCCAGACCGGCTGAGCCCCGGCCCGGCCGGCCGCTACAGCAGGTGGCGTGTGGTCTGGTAGACGGTGCGGATCGCGAAGTTGGACCGCAGCCGGGCCACGCCCGGCAGCCGGGACAGGTGCTCGTTGTGTATCCGCTCGAAGTCGCGGTGGTCCTGCACCGCGAGGTGGACCAGGTAGTCGGCGTCGCCGGCCACCAGATGGCACGACATGACTTCGGGGCAGGCCCGGACCTCCTCCTCGAAGTGCCTGAGCGACTCTTCGCTCTGGCTCACCAGGGACACCTCCACGAACACGTCCAGGTCGCGGCCGATGGCCTCGGTGTCGAGGATCATCACGTAGCCCGAGATCACACCGTCGGCCTCCAGCCGGCGCACCCTGCGGTGGCAGGCCGAGGTCGACAGCCCCACCCGGTCGGCCAGCTCGGCGTGCGAGACGCGGCCGTCGGTCTGGAGCTCGTTGACGATGAGCCGATCAATCGAGTCGATATCCAGCATCAGCAATATTGTGCGCCAAAACAGCTTTCGACGCAACAACCATGGCGCTCAAACGGGTATCTGCACCAAGTTCGCCAGCTTTTTGCGCTCATGCGCGTGTATTCTGGCGGAAATCGCAGGTGGAGGGGTTCACATGCGAATCGGAGTACCAACCGAGATCAAGAGCGAGGAGCGCCGCGTCGGACTCACACCCGACAGCGTGCGCGAGGTCACCGACCGCGGTCACGAGGTCTACGTCGAGCAGGGCGCCGGCACCGGTGCGGGGTTCGACGACGACGAGTACAAGGGCTGCGGGGCCATCATCGTCCCCACCGCCGACGACCTGTTCGAGGTCGCCGAGCTGATCGTGAAGGTCAAGGAGCCGCTGGCCCCCGAGCGGGCCCTGCTACGGGCCGACCACACGCTGTTCACCTACCTTCACCTCGCCCCGGACCCCGATCAGGCCCGCGACCTTCTCGCCAGCGGAGCAACCGCCATCGCCTACGAGTCGGTGACGGACGGCAGCGGCCGGCTCCCACTGCTCGCCCCCATGTCCCAGGTAGCGGGACGTCTGGCCATCCAGGCCGGCGCCCGCTGCCTGGAGGCATCCGCGGGCGGCCGGGGGGTGCTGCTGGGCGGCGTGCCCGGCGTGGCCGCCGCGCCCGTGACGGTCATCGGCGGCGGCGTGGTCGGCACCAACGCAGTGGAGATGGCCCTCGGGCTCGGGGCCGACGTGACGGTGCTGGACCGGGACGCCCGGGTGCTGGAGTCGCTGGCCGCCCGCTTCGGCCCCGCGCTGCGAACCCTGTACTCCAGCCCGAGCCGGCTGGCCCAGGCGGTCTACACCGCCGACCTGGTGATCGGGGCCGTGCTGCTGCCCGGCGCCAGGGCCCCGCGGCTGATCACGAGACAGATGGTGAAGGTCATGCGGCCCGGCACGGTGATCGTGGACGTGGCCATCGACCAGGGTGGCTGTGCCGAGACCTCCAGGCCCACCACCCACGCCGAGCCCACCTACGTCGTGGACGACGTTGTCCACTACTGCGTGGCCAACATGCCGGGCGCGGTGCCGCGCACCTCCACCCAGGCCCTCAACAACGCCACCCTCCCCTACGTGCTCAAGCTCGCAGACCAGGGCATCGTCGAGGCCGTCGCCGGCGACAAGGGCCTGCAGGACGGCCTCAGCGTGCGCCGGGGACAGATCACCGAGCCCGCAGTGGCCGACGCCCTGGACCTCCCCTACATCGCGCCCCTCGACACCCTGGGCTGACCCCCGCCCAGGCCGGGGCCCGCGATCTGGTTCAGCCGCCCGCCAGTTGTACCCCCACGCTGGCGGGCGGCATCGCGCCCAGGCAGCCCACGAGCCTGCGGCGCGGCGGAGGCGCTAGTCGTTGATGTGCATGGCCACCGCTAGGTACGACCCTACGACCGCCACGCCGACCGCGATTACCAGCACCAGCAGGTTGACCTGGAACATGGCGGCGTCGTCCACCTTGAACCCGGCCAGGAGCCGGAGGCCGTCGGCGTCGCTGAACTGGTCGATCACATAGTTCCGCAGCAGCGCGTTGCTGGTCATGGCCACGGCCGCCCCGAGCAGGCCCTGCACCAGGCCCTCGAGCATGAACGGGATGCGGATGAACGCCTTCGTGGCCCCCACCAGCCGCATGATCTCGATCTCGGTGCGGCGGTTGCCTATGGCCACCGCCAGCGTGTTGAGGATCAGCAGGGTGGACGCCGCCAGCAGGACGATCGAACCGATGAACAGCACCCGTCCGGCTCGATCCGACAGGTTCTGGACGTCGCGGATCACGTCGCCCGCGAAGGTGACGGTCCGCACTCCGGGCCGGCCCTTGAACTGGTCGCCCAGCTCCTCCACCACGTCGGGATCCGGGTCGACCGGCACCACCCGGTAGTACGGCGGGATCTCCTGCTCGGTGGCGATGTCGAGAACCTCGGGAGTGTCCTCGAAGAAGGCCCGGAACTCCTCGTAGGAGGCCAGGCGGTCGACGTACTGCCAGTCCAGCACGCCGGGACTCTCGTCGAGCTGGTTGCGGATGCCGGCATCCTCGACCGACCCGACATCGGCGTTCATCCAGACGATGAACTCGACGCCGTCCTCCCAGCGGGCGGTGGCGCTGTCCACGGCCCGCTGGAACAGCAGGAAGCCGCCGAACATGGCCAGGGACACGCCCACCGTGATCACGGTGGCCACCGCCAGCAGCAGGTTGCGCCAGAGGTTCTGGCCCGTCTCGCGCAACACGTAGCGGAAGCTGAACATTACTCGTAGACGCCTCGGGCCTGGTCGCGCACGACCATCCCCCGGTCGAGCTCCACCACCCGCTGGCGCATGCTGTCGACGATGCTGCTGTCGTGGGTGGCCATCAGCACCGTCGTGCCGGTCTCGTTGATCCGCTCCAGCAGGCGCATGATCCCCACCGAGGTGGTGGGGTCGAGGTTCCCGGTGGGCTCGTCGGCCAGCAGGATCATGGGCCGGTTCACGAAGGCCCGGGCGATCGAGACTCGCTGCTGCTCGCCCCCCGACAGCTCGTACGGGAACCGGTCCACCTTGCGGGACAGCCCGACGAGCTCCAGGATGGCCGGCACCTGCCGCTTGATGACGTGGGGGCCCTTGCCGATGGCCTCCAGGGCGAAGGCGACGTTCTCGGCCACCGTCTTCTTCTGCAGCAGCTTGTAGTCCTGGAACACGTAGCCGATGTTGCGGCGCAGGTACGGGACTCTCCACGAGCTCAGCCCGCCGATGTCGCGGCCGGCCACGAATATCCGGCCGTGCTCGGGCACCTCCTCGCGGTTGAGGAGCCGGATGAAGGTCGACTTCCCCGAGCCCGACGGACCCACCAGGAACACGAACTCGCCCTTGCCGATGTCTATGGTCACGTCGCGCAGGGCCACCACGTCGCCCTTGAACACCTTGGTGACCTTCTCCATCTTGATCACTCGGACACACCTCCGGCCACCGGGCCCCGCTCGGCGACAGTACCAGCACCCTCGGCCGGTTCTGCGGCACCCGAGGCCCGGCTCCACCGCAGCCACGACTCCATGAACGGATCCAGGTCCCCGCCGAGGACCGCGTCCACGTTGGGGGTCTCGTGGCGGGTCCGCTGATCCCTGACCATCTGGTAGGGCTGCATGACGTAGCTGCGGATCTGGCTGCCGAAGCCCACCTTGCGCTGCTCGCCCTTGATGCCGGCGATCTCGTCGGAACGGCGCTTTCGCTCCAGGTTGAGCAGCTTGGCAGCCAGCATCTGCATGGCCCGGTCCTTGTTCTGGTGCTGGCTGCGCTCGTTCTGGCAGCTGGTGACGATCCCGGTGGGCAGGTGGGTGATGCGCACGGCCGAGTCGGTCACGTTCACGTGCTGGCCGCCCGCCCCCGAGGAGCGGTAGGTGTCGACCCGCAGGTCCTTCTCGTCGATGACGACCTCGTCGGCCACGTCCTCGAAGAACGGGGCCACGTCCACCGCGGTGAAGGCCGTCTGGCGCTTGCCCTCGTTGTTGAAGGGCGAGATCCGCACCAGGCGGTGGACGCCGTGCTCGGAGCGCATCCAGCCGTAGGCGCCGCGGCCCCGCACCAGGAAGTCCACGCT
The DNA here is from genome assembly GCA_022820805.1 of Acidimicrobiia bacterium. Taxonomy (GTDB): domain Bacteria; phylum Actinomycetota; class Acidimicrobiia; order Acidimicrobiales; family Aldehydirespiratoraceae; genus Aldehydirespirator. Next base: position 77,828 of record JAJEEV010000043.1, on the reverse strand, counting down.
CGAGTACCCGGCCTCGGTGCCCTCCGACAGCGCGGTGACCTCCAGGTCGAAGCCGCGCCGCTCGGCCCAGCGGCGGTACATCCGCAGCAGCATCTCGGCCCAGTCCTGCGAGTCGGTGCCGCCCTCGCCCGACTTGATCTGGCAGACGGCGTCGCGCTCGTCGAACTCGCCGGTGAACAGCGAGCGCACCTCCAGCTCGTCGAAGCGGTCCGCGATGGCGGCCACCAGCCCGGCGATCTCGGCCTCCTCGGAGTCGTCACCCTCCTCCACTGCAAGCTGGTTGAGGGTCTCCACGTCGGAGATGTCGGCCGCGAGGCGCTCGAACATCGTCAGGTCCTCGCTGATCGAGGCGAGCTCGGAGGTGACGGCGCGGGCCCGCTCGGGCACCTCCCACAGGTCGGGCCGGGCCGACTCGGCCTCCAGCAGGGGGCGCCGGGCCCGCAGCGCCTCCACCCGCAGGTAGGCCTCGGCCTCCTCCAGGCGGCCCCGCAGGCGGCGCAGATCGTCGGAGAAGTCTTGCACGCCTGCCCGGCCCCTAGCCCGCGCCGGGGCGGCCGTGGCACATCTTGTACTTCTTGCCGCTGCCGCACGGGCACGGCTGGTTGCGGCCCACCTTCTCCAAGTCGCTCTTCACCACCGGCGCCCGGCTGGCGGGACGCTTCGGGGCGGCCGGCTTGACCTGGCCGGCGGGCGAGCCGGCCGTGTCGCCGGCCGTGTCATTGTCCTTGGTCGCGCTCACACCCTTGAGCGCCTGGGTGTCGGCCTGGGCGCTCTCGGCCAGCTGCACGTGCATCACGTAGCGCACGAAGTCCAGGGCGATGCTGTCCATCATCTGGCCGAACATGTCGAAGCCCTCGCGCTGCCACTCGGTGGCCGGGTCCTTCTGTCCCATGGCCCTCAGGTGGATGCCCTCGCGCAGCAGGTCCATCTCGTGCAGGTGGGACCGCCACTTCTGGTCGATGAGGCGGAGCATCACCTGGCGCTCGACCTGGCGCATCACGTCGCTGCCGAGCTCGGCCTCCCGGCCGCGGTAGTGGTCCATGGCCGTCGCGGTGACCAGCTCCGACAGCTCGTCGTGGGAGGCGGCCGCCTCGAGCGCCGAGGCATCGACCCCGCCGGGCCACAGTCCCGACAGCTCGGTCGCCAGCTGGTCGCGCTCCCACTCCTCGGGATGCTCCGACGAGCAGTGGGTTCCGATCGCGCTGCCGACGGCCGACTCCAGATACTCCAGCGCCTCGGCGTGCAGGTCGGTGCCGTCGAGGATCTGGGCCCGGCGCTGGTAGATGACCTTGCGCTGGGCGTTCATCACCTCGTCGTACTTGAGCACGTTCTTGCGGGTCTCGGCGTTGCGCTGCTCGACGGTGTTCTGGGCCCGCTCGATCGCCTTGGTGACCATGCCCGCCTCGATGGGGACGTCCTCGGGCAGGGCCTTGTCCATCACCCAGTTCATGGCGCCGGTGGCGAACCGGCTCATCAGCTCGTCCTCCAGCGACAGGTAGAAGCGGCTCTCGCCGGGGTCGCCCTGGCGCCCGGACCGGCCCCTGAGCTGGTTGTCGATGCGCCGGCTCTCGTGGCGCTCGGTGCCGAGCACGTACAGGCCGCCGAGCTCGAGCACCTCCTCGCGCTCGGCGTCGGTGGCGGCCCGGTGCTTGGCGGTGAGCTCGGCGAAGCGCTGGGCGCCCTCGCCCGTGGCCTCGTCGAGGCCCTCGCCCCTCAGGTCGCTGCGGGCCAGACCCTCGGGATTGCCGCCGAGCAGGATGTCGACGCCCCGGCCGGCCATGTTGGTGGCGACCGTCACCGCGCCGAGACGGCCTGCCTGGGTGACGATCTCGGCCTCGCGGTGGTGCTGCTTGGCGTTGAGCACCTCGTGGGGGATGCCCCGCTTGTCGAGCAGGCGGGACAGCTTCTCGGACTTCTCGACCGAGACGGTGCCCACCAGCACCGGCTGACCCCTGTCGTTGCGCTCCTGTATGTCCTCGGCACAGGCCGCGAACTTGGCGTCCTCGGTCTTGTAGATCAGGTCGGCCTGGTCGTCGCGGACGGTCGGGCGGTGGGTGGGGACGCTCACCACGTGCAGGTTGTAGGTGGACGCGAACTCGCTGGCCTCCGTCTCGGCCGTTCCGGTCATCCCGGCCAGGCGGTCGTACAGCCGGTAGTAGTTCTGCAGGGTGATGGTGGCCAGCGTCTGGTTCTCCTCCTTGATGGCCACACCCTCCTTGGCCTCGACCGCCTGGTGCAGCCCGTCGGACCAGCGCCGCCCCTCCAGCACCCGCCCGGTGAACTCGTCGACGATCTTCACCTGGTTGCGGTCCACGATGTAGTCGCGGTCGCGCCGGTAGAGCTCCTTGGCTCGCAGCGCGGCTTGGAGCTGGTGCACCAGGTTCTGGGCCACCATGTCGTAGAGGTTGTCCACGCCGAGCATCCGCTCGACCGCGTGCACGCCCTCCTCGAGGGGCGCCACCGAGCGCTTCTCCTCGTCCACCTCGTAGTGGACGTCGCGCTGCAGCCCCCGGGCGACCGTCGCGAAGCGGGTGTAGAGCTTGGCCGCGTCGGCCACCTGGCCGCTGATGATCAGCGGGGTGCGGGCCTCGTCGATGAGGATCGAGTCGATCTCATCGACGATGCAGTAGTTGTGACCGCGCTGCACCTGCTCGGAGCCGGCCAGGGCCATGTTGTCGCGCAGGTAGTCGAAGCCGAGCTCGTTGTTGGTTCCGTAGGTGACGTCGCATTCGTACTGGTGACGCTTGTGCTCCCATCCCCGGTTGCCGGGCACGATCAGCCCGACGCTCAGCCCGAGCCACTTGTACAGCTGGCCCATCCAGTCGGCGTCCCGGCCGGCCAGGTAGTCGTTGACCGTCACCACGTGCACGCCCCGGCCCGTGAGCCCGGCGACGTAGACCGGCAGCGTGGAGGTGAGGGTCTTGCCCTCGCCGGTGCGCATCTCCGCCACCGCGCCCCAGTAGAGGGCCGCCCCGCCCACGAGCTGCACGTCGTAGTGGCGCTGGCCCAGCACCCTCACCGCGGCCTCCCGCACGACTGCGAAGGCCTCCAGCACCAGGTCGTCGGGCGACTCGCCCCGCTCCAGCCGGCTGCGGAACTCGCCGGTGCGGGCCCGGAGCCCGTCGTCGTCGAGGCGCTGCATCTCGGGCTCGAGCGCGTTGATGTCGGGGACCAGCGCCTGCAGGTCTCGCAGCTTGCGGCCCTCGCCGGAGCGCAGGACCCTCTTCAGCAGCGACATCGGCCCGGGCCCGGTCCCTCAGCCGGCCTCGTCGATGAGGCCGACGGCCCCGTCGTCGCGGCGGTACACGACCGCGGAGCGCCCGGTGGTCGAGTTGATGAAGAAGAAGAAGCCGTGGCCCATCAGGTCCATCTTCAGTGCGGCCTCGGCCGGTGTGAGCGGGCCGAGGTGGAATCGCTTGGTCTTGACGATCCTCAGCTCGGGCTCGTCGTCGGCCTCATCGGCGCTTCCGTCGCCGTCGACCGCGTCGGCGGCCGTGTGCGAGCCGGGCGCGGCGCCGGTGCGGATGGTGTCGCCGCGGCCCCGGTGGCGGTTCTGGAGCTTGGTCCGCAGCTTGCGGATCTGGCGCTCCAGCTTGGCCTCGGCGAGGTCCACAGCCGTGAAGGCGTCGGGGGCGTTGACCTTGCAGCGCAGACGGTGGCCGTGCCCGGTCAGGGTCACCTCACAGGTCTCGCGGTCGACGATCCGGGGATTGCGGGCCTCGTCGAAGTGCACTTCGGCGGTGTCGAGATCGTCCAGGTACCGGTCGAGCTGCCCGATCTTGGCTCGCACGACCTTCTCGAGGCCCGGCGTGATGTCTGTGTGGCGACTGCTGATGGAGATTTCCACATCCAACCTCTCTGCTCAAAGTCGATTTAGCGTCGATGAGCCCTCATGGTATTGGTACCGCGACGGGCTGGCGCGGCGCTGCGGGCGCCGTCGTGGCGACGGCGGCCAGCACCGTGACGGCCCCGCCGGCCCGGAGCGCCGCGGCCGCGACCCGCAGGGTCGATCCGGTGGTGCACACGTCGTCGACGACCAGCACCGAGTTCCGCACGCGGCGCGGCCGGGCGACCAGCCGCGGCCCGGCCAGGCGGCCGGCGCGAGTGCGTGCCGTCTGGGGCTCGTCGTCGAGCCGGCGCAGCAGGGGGCGGGCCCGCAGCCCCAGCCGGCGAGCCAGGGCTCGGGCCAGCAGCTCGGCGGGGTCGAAGCCCCGATCGGTGCGCCGCGTCGGGCTGCAGGGAACCCAGGTGACGACGTCGACGGACTGCGCGGCGGCCGCCGCCGACGCCATCCGGTCGGCGATGGGAGTCACCGCGGCGGTGACCCGACCGTACTTGAGGGACCGCACCAGCTCGGCCGCGCCGCCCTCGTGGCACCATCCCGACCACATCCCGTCCACGCCCTCGATGAGCGGCCCCTGCATGGCCGCACCCTACAGCCTTGAATTGAAATAGCTCAGCTTTGAATGAAAGTTATTAATCTTGCTGGTATCTAGGGCACTGCCCCGGCTTGCTCGGCAGTGACGTGGCCCTCGTCGCGCATCCAGGCGATGGCGTCGGCCAGCGAGTCGGCCGCAGGGCGCAGCGTGACGCCGGTGTCCTGCTCGGTGAAGGAGTTGTCCCCGGCGCAGGTGTTGTACATGTACTCCACTCCCTCGGAGGTGATCACCAGGTCCCGCCCGAAGCGGCGGGCCAGGTCACCGACCCGGCCCAGGACTGCGACCATCGCCCTGGGCATCGACACCGACTTCAGGTCCCGGCCGGTGACCTCGCACAGCAGCGACAGCAGCTGCTGGGAGGTGAGGTGGTGCCCGAACATCACATAGCGCTTGGGGCCGCGGCCGGGCCGCATCGACGCCGCGATCACCGCGGCCACGTCTCGCACGTCGATGTGGTTGATCGTGTAGCCCGACGAGAGCAGGAAGGGCTTGGTCAGCCACAGCTTGAGCGGCTCGAACTGGGTCGACTCGTTGTAGTCGCCCGGGCCGACCACGCCGCCGGGATAGATGATGACCACGCCGTGACCCTGGGACTGGTACCTCCGGGCCAGCTGCTCGCACTCGGCCTTGGACCGGGCGTACGGCATCCGGGAGCCGCCCACAGGATGGTCGGGGGTCACGGGGTCGGTGGTGAACGGGAACAGAGCCGCCGCGCTGGACACATGCACGATCGGGTCGCAGCCGGCGTCGGCGGCCGTTCCCAGCACGTTGAGGGCGCCCGCGAAGTTGCTGTCCTCGATCTGGGCCGCGGAGCTCGGGTCGGTCCCGACGACCGCGGCCGCGTGCACCACCGCGTCGCAGCCGTCGATGGCGGCTGCGACCGCCTCGGCGTCGGTGATGTCGCCGTGGAACGTCTCGACCGAGTCCAGGTCGACCCCCACCCGGGCGCTGACCGCCTGGAGCTTGGCCGGCGTTCGCACCAGGACCCTCACGGAGTGGCCCGCGTCCTGCAGGGCCTTGGCCGCATGCGACCCCACGAATCCGGTGGCGCCGGTGACCAGGACTCTCATGCCAGGCCCCTCAGCCTCGCCAGGAACTTCATAGCTCTGCCTCCCGGAGGATTCTGGGGAACTCTAAGGCACGGCCCCGGCCTGGGCGGCGGTGACGTGCCCGGCGTCGCGCATCCAGGCGAAGGTGTCGACCAGCGACTCGGTCACCGGGCGCAGGAAAATGCCGGTGTCGCGCTCGGTGGCCGAGTTGTCGCCCGCGCAGTAGTTGAACATGTACTCCACAGCCTCGGAGGTGAGCACCAGGTCGCGGCCGAACCGGTGGGCCACGTCCCCGATGCGGCCCCATGCCGAGAACAGCGCCCTGGGCACCGGTACCGACTTCAGGTCGCGGCCCGTGACCTCCCGCAACGCCGACAGGATCTCCTCCGCGGTGAGGGTGTGACCGAACATCAGGTAGCGCCTGGGGCCCCGGCCGGGCTCGATGGACGCCGCTATCACCGCGGCCACGTCGCGCACGTCGACCATCGTCATCGTGTAGCCGGACCGGGGAATGGGCTTGGTGAGCCACAGCTTCATCGGCTGGAGCTGCACCGACTCGTTGTAGTCGCCGGGCCCGATCGTGAGGGCGGGGTAGACGATGACCACGCCGTGGCCCAGCGACTGGTGGCGCCGAGCCAGGTGCTCGCACTTGGCCTTGGAACGGGCGTAGGGCTGGCGGGCGGTGCCCACCGGATGGTCGGTGGTCACCGGATCGGTCCGGAACGGGAACAGGGCCTCGCCCGTGGAGACGTGCACCACCGGGTCGCAGCCCGCCCCGACCGCGGCGTCGAGCACGTTCTGGGCGCCCGCGAAGTTGGTCTCGGAGACCTCGGCCTCGTCAGTCGGGTCGATGCTCACCACTGCGGCGGCGTGTACGACGGCGTCGCAGCCGTCGACGGCGTCCGCGACCGAGTCCGCATCGCGGATGTCGCCCACCGACGTCTCCAGCGAGGCGAGGTCCACCCCGACCCTGGCCGTCACCGTCTCAAGCTTGGCCGGCGTGCGCACCAGCGCCCTGACGGTGTGGCCTGCGTCCTGGACGGCCTTGGCCGCGTGCGACCCGACGAAGCCGGTCGCGCCGGTGACCAGGACTCTCAAGGCTGGCTCCGCCGAGCTGCGGCGGGAAGGCTCACCGGTCCCCGAGCAGGGCCGAGCCCAGGGATGCGGCGCTTCCGGGCGTGCGCCGGTCCTCGATGTCGCGGTGGCGGGCCGCGATGGCCGCATCGAAGTCCCGGTCGGTGAACAGCCACAGATCACCGGCCCGGATGGCTCGCACCACCATGTCCGCCACCGCCGACGGCACCAGCGCCTGGGCGTAGAGGTCGCGGATCGCGGACCGCATCTCGGACTCGGCGCTGCCCGCGACCGCGTCGGAATCCCACGTCCCGACCACGCCCGGATGGTCCCGCAGACTCTCGGGCCGGTTGCGCTCGGAGTCCAGGATGTTGGTGGACACCAGCCCGGGGCACAGGCAGGTGACGCCCACCCCGGTCTGGTCCGCCAGCATCTCGGCGTGCAGCGTCTCGCTGAGCGCCACCACCCCGTGCTTGGAGACGTTGTAGGGGCCGATCCCGGCCGAGGTGATGTGACCCAGCACCGACGCGGTGTTGACGATGTGGCCCGAGCCCCGCTCGATCATGGCGCCGAGGAAGGCCCGGCAGCCGTGGATCACCCCCCACAGGTTCACTCCCAGGCACCACTCCCACGACTTGATGGACAGCTCCGACACCGGGCCGGTGGCGGCCACGCCGGCGTTGTTGCACAGCACGTCGGCCGGCCCGTAGGCGTCGTTGCAGGCGTCGCGCAGCGCCTCGACCGAAGGCCAAGCCGACACGTCGCAGACCATCGCGACGGCCTCACCGCCCGCGTCGCGTATGGACCGCACCGTCTCGTCGAGGGGCGGCTCCTCGACGTCGGCCACGACCACCCGCATGGACTCGGCCGCGAAGCGCTCGGCCATCGCCCTCCCGATGCCGCTGGCCCCGCCGGTGACCACCGCCACCCGTCCGGCTAGGTCCTTCACGGCGCGAGGGCGGCCAGGGCGTCGTAGTCGATGGCGCCGACGCCGGCCGAGGGGTGCAGCACCTGCACCAGGACCTGGGTGGCGCCGGCGTCGGCGTGCTCGGCCAGCCGGCGCTCGATGGCGTCCACGTCGCCCCAGGCCACCATGGCGTCCACGAAGCGGTCCGAGAGGCCGTCGATGTCGTCGTCGTCGAAGCCCAGACTCTTCCAGCAGTTCCGGTAGCCGGGGGCCCGGGTGTAGAACTTCACGACCTCGCCGCCGGTGGCGCGGGCCTGCTCGGCGTCGGTGGTGAGCATCACCTTCTGCTCCACGCACAACTGCGCGTCGGGGCCCATCACCGAGCGGGCGAAGGCGGTGTGCTCCGGGGTTGTGTTGTAGGGGTGGGCGCCGTCGGTGCGCTCGGCGGCCAGCTCCAGCATCCGGGGTCCGAGCGCGGCCAGGACCACCGGGACCGGCTCCGCCGGCCGCACCGACGTGTAGTGGGCTGCGTCCATGGCGTCGAGGTAGGCGCGCATGAACGACAGCGGCTTGTCGTAGGGAATGCCCCGGATCTTGTTGACGATCACCGGGCTCGACACGCCGAGGCCCAGCGTGAAGCGGCCGCCGGTCTGCTCGGCGACGGTGTGGGCCCCCTGCTTCATGACGCCGGCGTGGCGGTTGTAGACGTTGGCTATCCCGCTGGCCAGCCCCAGCGTGGACGTCACCGCCCCGAGGTGCGCGAGCTGTGCGAAGGGGTCGCGCCCGAGGGTCTCCGCCACCCAGAGCCGCGAGTATCCGAGCTCCTCGACCCTTCTGGCGAAGTGGGCCAGATCGACCCCGTTGAGTGCGTCGGGTATGGCCCAGCAGCTCCGTTCGACCGCCATCTGTTCTCCCTTCGGCCAGATCGCGGCCCCACCGTACCGGCGGTTCGGGACTGCGTCGCCGACGCACGCTACGCGGCTCAGCCGTCCAGCGCCGTGAGGGGCGGCCGCACCCGGCGCCAGCCGTCCCGGCCATAGCGGGCCGCCAGGTGCGCCTTCACAACGGGAATGAGGGGTCCCGACGCCTCGATGACGGCCCGCATCGCAGTCAGGTCACGCTGTCTGGCCTCGGCGTCGGCGCGACGTGGCTGTTCAGCCAGGTCGACGATCGCAGCCGCGTTGACGTTGGCGGTCGCGCTGATGCACCCGCGACCGCCCGCCGCCAGCGTCGCCAGCAGATAGCGCTCGGACCCGACGTACACATCCAGCCGCCTGGGTACAGCCCCGTGCAGGAGAGCCCGGGTCGTCGGCCAATCCCCTGAACTGTCCTTCAATCCTGCGATGACGGCCGGATACCGGTCGGTGAGCCGCCCCAGGACGTCAACGGAGATTGAGACTCCGGACACGGCTGGGATGTTGTAGAGATAGATCCGCAGGCGCTCGTCGGCGACGCGTTCGATCACCTCGCAGTAGTACGCGACGATCCCGTCGGCCGTCTGGTTCTTGTAGAAGAAGGTCGGGAGCATGAGGACCCCGGGGCACCCGGCCTGCACCGCCTCGCTCGTCAACGCCACCGTGTCGGGAATCGAGCAGGTCCCCGTGCCCGGCATCAGGAGCCCGGCCGGCGTCCCATGGACGAGCACCGCTTCCAGGACTGTCCGGCGCTCTAAGAGCGCCAGCGAGTTGGCCTCGGAGGTGGTCCCGAACAAGGCGAGGCCGGCGCCGGCGCGGACCAGTTCGTCGCAATGCGCCAGGAATCGGTGGATCGCCACGGTGAGGTCCGGCGCGAACGGCGTAGCCACCGGGACGAGCACACGGGGGAGCCGGGGTGTTTCCATCAGTGCTTTCTCCGAACCTGAATACCTGCGCCGTCTTCGGGGGATACCCCTTGAGGCCTGCCCGCCACGTTATCTGAGGCTAGTTGACGGTTGACAATCAACTGCTCTAGAATCCGTTGGCTCGCCAACCTTCTGACCCAAGGGAGCGGAGTGGAATCCGAGGAGCTGACGGACGATCGAGAAGCACAGACCGCGATCGACGTGACGAACGCCACCGTCCGCTTCGCTACCGATCAAGGCGAGATAATCGCCCTTCAAGATCTCTCGGTCAGGATCGGGGGCGGGCAACTCGTCACCGTCATCGGCCCATCAGGGTGCGGCAAGTCGACACTGCTCCGATTGATCGCCGACCTCCTTGCTCCATCGGCGGGCAGCGTGGCCGTCTTCGGGGCTCCCCCTGATCACGCCCGTCGAGACCGGCGCCTCGGGTTCGTGTTCCAGGATGCTGCGCTGCTGCCGTGGCGGACGGCGATCCGCAACGTCGAACTCCCACTGGAGGTGGGCAGCGGAGTGACCCGCGACCGGCCCCACCGCAACCCTGGGGAGCTGTTGGATCTAGTCGGCCTCAACGGGCGCCACAACGCGTACCCCCAGCAACTTTCCGGTGGCATGCGCCAACGGGTCTCGATCGCTCGGGCGCTGGTGACGCAGCCGCAGATCCTCCTCATGGACGAGCCGTTCGGGGCCCTCGACGCGATCACCCGCGGCAGGCTGAACGTCGAACTCCTGAGCATCTGGGCCAAGACTGCGACGACGATCGTGTTCGTCACTCACAGCATCGATGAAGCCGTCTTCCTCGGGCAGCGCGTCGTCGTCATGTCGGCCAACCCCGGTCGGGTTCACGCCGAGATCGAGGTGCCGATCGGATACCCACGCCCTCCCGAGCTTCGCGAGGACCCGGAGTACGTGGCCATCGCCGCGCAGGTTCGAAGGGCACTGGAGACGGCATGAGGCGTGAGGCAATCGCCGACGGTGACGGCGTGCCGCGCCGCCCGCCGCGCCCACCGTGGCAGACCCACGTGCGGACGGTTTTCTGGGTGGTCCTCGGCTTTGTGGTCACCATCGCCGTCTGGCAATCGATCATCACTGTCCGAGACGTCCCGAACTATGTCGTTCCGCCGCCCGGTGATGTGTGGGAGTCCCTGCGCACCGACTTCGACACTCTATGGAGCAATACCAAGCCGACCGCCATCGAGAGCATAGGCGGCTTCCTGATCGGTTCTCTGGGAGCCATCTTCCTGGCGATCGTCTTCGTTCACAGCCGGATCCTGGAGCGCATGTTCCTGCCCATAGTGATCGTGATTCGCACGATTCCGGTCGTGGCCATCGCGCCCGTACTCGTCCTTATGCTCGGCAACGGCTTGGCCCCCAAGATCGTGATCGCCGCCCTGATCTCGTTCTTCCCGACCCTCGTGAACATGGTGGAGGGGCTGCAGTCGGTGGACTCCCAGTCCGTCGAGCTGTTCCGGGTGCTGTCGGCGAGCAAGTGGGAAGTCTTCTGGAAGCTGAGGATCTACAAGTCCCTGCCGTTCCTCTTCGCATCGTTGAAGATCGCTTCGACCGCATCGGTCATCGGGGCGGTGGTCGCGGAGTGGATCGGGTCGGACGAAGGACTCGGAGCCCTCATCATCCTCGCGACGTTCAACTTCAGGACTTCCCTGCTGTACGCGACCATGATCTTCGCGTCGATTCTGGCCCTCGTTCTGTTTGCGGCGATTGCTCTGCTTGAACGCATCGTCGTGCGGTGGCAACCCGAATGAACTCCGATGATGTCCCACAGGCGGAAAAGGATCCAATGCAAGCTGCAACCATTCCCATAGAGGCCACGTCTGCGCCAGTGGCCGCAGAGTGCGACGTCGTCGTCGTGGGCGGGGGTCCGGCAGGCATGTCGGCCGCGGTGGCCGCCGCCCGCAACGGAGCGTCCGTGACGCTCGTGGAGCGGTACCCCCACCTCGGCGGCATGGCTGCAGGCGGCATGGTGCTGGTCCTCGACGACATCGTGGACGAGGACGAGATCACCGTCCGCGGCATCGCGCAAGAGATGATCGACCGCCTCGAGGCCATGGGCCTGGCCGTCTATCCGCCGCCCGAGGACCGTGTCCTCAGCGAGGCCGCCTGGGAGAAGTGGCGTCGGTGGGGAGCGATCGACTTCCACCAGCCCGGAGAGATCAAGCCCATCGTCTACAGCGTCGCCTTCGACCCGGAGGGCTGGAAGACCGCGGCACACGACATGATCACCGAGAGCGGCGTCTCGCTCCGGCTGCACTCGCCGTTCCATTCGCCCATCATGGAGGGCAACCGGATCAGCGGGGTGGTCTGCCACACCAAGACCGGCCCCGAGGCCCTCCTCGCCGAGACCGTCATCGACTGCAGCGGCGACGCCGACGTGGCCTTCACCGCCGGCGCGCCGTTCGTGCAGGGGTCCTACCTCGTCACGACCGTGTTCCGGCTCGGTAACGTCGACACCGACACCGCCATGGCCTTCGACCGGCAGGAGCCCCGGGCCGCCTATGAACTCGACCGGGAAGCCAAGCGAATCCTCGGCGGAGCATGGGAGCACTGGTGGTTGCTGACCCCGCTGCCGGGAATCGTCTGGTGCAACGCGCCGCACATGACCGGCTACGACGGCCTGACCCCCCTCGATCAGACCGCGGCCAACGACGAGGGCAGGCGCCGGGTCGCGGAGCTGCTCGAGTTCGCCCGGCAACGGATTCCCGGATTCGAGCACGCCGTGCTGGTCGACGTCGCGCCGCAGCTCGGGGTGCGCCAGACACGGCTCATCCGCGGGGACTATGTGGTCACGAAGGACGACGTCGTCAAGCGACGCCACTTCCGCGACAGCATCGCCCGGGGCCGCGGCTACTACACGCCCTACCGCGCGCTGCTGCCCCAGGACACACACGGGCTCCTGGTCGCCGGCCGGCACTACTCGGTCGAGCCTGACGCCCAGAAGCTGAGCCGCGAGATCCCGCCTTGCATGGCGATGGGCGAAGCGGCCGGCGTCGCCGCGGCCATGGCCGTCGACACCGCGACCGACCTGCGAGACATCGACGTCGCCACCCTTCAGGGGAAGCTCCGCTCACAGGGTGCCGATCCCGGTGACATCCCGTCGCCGAGGGCGACGATCGACGGCACCGCCCTGGTGACGACACCATGACGGCGCTCCCGCTCGACGGCGTCAGGGTCCTCGACTTCACACAGGTGATAATGGGCGCGGCGGCCACCCAGATACTGGGCGACTACGGCGCTGAGGTCATCAAGGTCGAACGGCCCGGGATCGGCGACATCTTCCGGAGATCCCTCCCCCACGAGCCCGGAACCAACAACGCCGCGTTCGCCAGCGTCAACCGCAACAAGACAAGCGTCGAACTGGACCCGCGATCCGAAGACGACGCCGAATCGCTCCGGCGACTCGTCGAAGTCTCCGACGTCATCGTGAACAACTTCCGGCCCGGGGTGATGGAGCGCCTCGGCCTCGGCTATGAGAGCGTCAGGTCGGTCAATCCCCGCATCATCTATGCCGAGGCCACCGGCTTCGGCCCCACAGGCAAGTACAGGCACAAGGGCGGCCAGGACATCCTGGCGCAGGCCTACACCGGCGTCATGCTCCGGAAGGCGGACGCAACCCACCCCACTGCGATCTATCCGACGTCCATCGCCGACTACGGCGCCGCCATGCACCTCGCCCAGGGGATCCTGCTCGCCCTCATGGCCCGGGATCGCACGGGACTGGGCCAGAGGGTCGAGGTCTCGCTCTACGACTCGATGGTCGCTCTCCAGCACCAGGAAGCCGCGATGGAGCTTGCCGGTGCCCCCGAGCTGAACTGGGCGTCACTACCGCTCACCGGCGTGTTCGGGGCATCGGACGGTCAACTCGTGATCGTCGGCGCCTTCAGGGAGAACCCGCTCCGAGACATCTGCATCGCGCTGGACATCGAGGACCTGTCGATGCTCGACGAGTTCCGGGACGGGGAGTCGCGGCAGGCCAACAAGCACTCCCTGCACGCGATGATCGAGGCGGCCACCGCTCGACACACGGTCGAGGGCAACATCTCCCGACTCGAGTCGGTGGACATACTGTGCGCGCCGGTCCGATCGCTTGGAGAGGCCCTCGCCGACGACCACTCGGCGCCGATGATCATCGACGTGAGCGATCCCGCCGGCGTGCGGACCGAACGGCACATCGGCTCCCCGATCCACCTCTCGGAGACCCCGGCCAGAGTGGGACAAACTGCCCCGCTCCTGGGCGCCGGCAACCAGTGGCTTCGCGACCTGCTCGACACGGCGGGCGGGGCGAGCGGCTCATGACCATCGACATCGACATCTCCGGGCACGTGGCCAAGGTCACCATCAACCGCCCAGACCGCCGCAACGCCATCGACAGCGGGCACCACTCCCAGCTGGTCGATGCCTGGCGGACGGCTGAAGCCGATCCCCGGGTCTGGGTCGTGGTGCTGACCGGCGCCGGCGAGCAGGCCTTCTGCGCCGGCGCGGACATTCACGAGCCCCAGCCCGACGGGCACGACTACTGGGCGTCACGCGACCCGGACGGTTTCGGCGGGCTGGCGCTGCGGACGTCGCTGACCAAGCCGGTCATCGCCCGGGTCAACGGTGTTGCGGTGGGCGGCGGGTTCGAGATGGTCCTCGGCTGCGACCTCGCGGTCGCGGCCGAGGACGCGCGAGTCGGCTTGGTGGAGCCCCGAGTGGGGCGCCTGCCGATCGACGGGGGCATCGTCAACGCCGTCCGGCACGTCTCGCGCAAGCACGCCATGGAGCTGCTGCTGACCGGCGGCATGTTCGACGCGGCCGAGGCCCTCAGGATGGGCTTCGTCAACGAAGTGGTGCCTCGGGACGGGCTCGATGCCGCAGTAGCACGGTGGGTCGACGCCCTGCTGTCGTGCTCGCCGGTGTCACTGGCGGCCATCAAGGCGCTGATCAACCAGACACAGCATCTGCCCGCCCGTGAAGCGAATCAGGCGGATCTGCCGGAGGTCCGAGCGCAGATGGCCTCGTCCGACGCGCTGGAGGGTCCCGCGGCGTTCCGGGAGAAGCGCCGTCCGCAATGGTCGGGGATGTGAGCGGTGACCTACGTGATCACGTCGCCCTGCATCGATTGCGTCGACGGCGCCTGCCTGACGGCGTGTCCCGTCGACTGCATCCATCCGGCCGAGCGCATGTTCTATATCGACCCGGTCACCTGCGTGGACTGCGGAGCCTGCGAGAGCCTCTGCCCGGTCGAGGCCATCTACAAGGCGCGCTGGGTGCCGTCCTCCGAGCAGGAGTTCCTTGCCATCAACCGCGAGGCCACCGCCGGACTGGTTGAAGCCGACCGCGGATCGGCGCGGAGGGTGGAGGATCACCCCGCGGTTGCCGCGGCCCCGCGGCCGTGACCGCGGGGCGGCGCCAGGCGAGGCTCCTGCCTGGTACTTGTTGCCTAGTACTTGACCCGCATGACCTGCATGACCAGCGGGCTCGCGGAGTGGAACTCGATCGAGTACCAGATGGGACGGTCCTTCTCCGTCCACCCGACCTCGGTCACCTTGATGAACGGCGTGCCGTCGTCGACGGGCAGTTCCTCGTAGTCGCCGAGAGGGGCGGACACCGGCTCGAGGGTTGAGAGCACGTAGGCGGTCGGCGCGGCCGAATTGGAGTCGATGAGGGAGTCGAGCGGATCGAGTACCGAATGGTCCTCGCAGGCTCGCTCGGCAGCATCGGCACCGATTACAGCCAGCGGGACGGAATTCACATTGTGCATGTATGCCTCCGATCCGACCAGGAACGACTTGCGGAACCTCAGCACCGGCGCGTCCGGGGACTCCAGGTCGAGGGCGCTGGCAACCTCCAGGCCGGCGCGGACGACGGCCGCGTCATGGACCCGGACCTCGTACTCGAGTCCCTGGGCAGCCAGCATCGTGCCGAAGCTGACCGCCTCGTTCAGCGTATGAACCCTGGCCGACCGGCGGCTTACGAAGGTCCCGTGCCCGTGGAGCCGGTAGACGAATCCCCTGTCCGCCAGCATTCCGAGAGCGGCCCGAGCACTCGCCCGGCTGACGCCGTAGCGCTCCGCCAGGGCATGCTCGGTGGGCAGTTGGTCGCCGGACTGGTACTCCCCTGATCGAATCGCCTCCAGCACCCGGTCCGCGAGCTGCGAGGTGCGCGAGGCTGGCTTGCTGACTCGTGTGTCGTCCATGCGCTGACAATCGCTCCCGATGGGTGACGGACGGCTGGTCCGACGATCACTCTAGGGTCGGGCCATGCGGCACCGACGGTGCTCGGCCCACGAGCCGCAGCGCCGCCATCGGAGCGGCGGGCGCTGACGGCTCGGGCTGTGAACGCCTAGGAGCTTGCGGCCTCGAGGATCGCGGTCGTGACCACATCCTCGAGTGCCGGAGCCTCGGCGTCGAACTGGCCCAGGGCATCCCACCGGTCGATCTGCGACTGCCAGACGTCGAGGTCGAACCAGCCGAAGCCGCCCAGCGCGTCGACACCGGCGTTCTCCTTGATTCCCAGAAGGATCTGAGCCCCGGCCAGCTGGGAGTCGAACTCCAAGTCCGGGTACTCGTCGATCAGCAACTGCACCGCCTCCTCGGGGTTGGCCGCCGCGAACGCCCATCCCCGGGCGGTGGCACGGAGCCAGCCTTCCAGGATCTCAGGATTGTTCGCGATGGTGTCGGTGGACGCGTAGTAGATGTGTGCGTAGAGCGGCACGCCGGCGTCCCACAGCCGCAGAGTGTTGCGATCAGGCACCTGGCTCAGTTGGCCCACATTGGTGACCCAGCCGGTGAACACGTCGACCTGGTCCGTCAGCAGAGGCGTGATGTCGCCGCCAACGGTCTCCAGGCTTCCCAGGTCGTCGCGGGTCATGTCGTTGGCCGCGAGCAGGGCTTCGACCAGTATCACGCCCGTGGCTTGGACGCCGACGACCAGGCCGCGCATGTCGTCGGGCGAATCAAGCGGCGTGTCACCCTTGGCGAAGAAGGCGTACGGGTGCTCGGGGGTTCCGACCGCGAACACCTGGAGGGGAATGCCCTGGGAGACGGCCAGCATCGCCGACGGACTCGAGGACAGCTGACCGATCGTTGCCCGCCCGGAGGCCACCTGTGCGACCCCGTCGATGCTCGGACCACCGGGATCGATCTTGAGCTCGATCCCCTCTTCCCCGTACCAGCCCATCCTCTTGGCGACGACCTCGCCGAGGACACCGTTGTCGGCCAACCAGCCGAGTTGGTAGTTGACCTCGGTGAGCTCGGCCGGCTCCTCGACCGCAGGCTCCTCAGCGGCAGGCTCCTCAGCCTCCGGCTCCGCGACGGCAGGCTCCGCGACCGCAGGCTCCTCAGCCTCCGGCTCTTCGACCGCAGGCTCCTCAGCGGCAGGCTCCTCAGCCTCCGGCTCCGCGACGGCAGGCTCCGCGACTGCAGGCTGAGGGGCGCTGCTGTCATCGTCGTCACCGCCGCACGCGGCAGCCAGGAGCGCCATCAGCACAAGAACCGACAACGCCAAGCCTGCCCCCCTGCCTCGCTTCCGCCTTCCATCGGTCGCATTCCCAGCACAGCTCATGGCTCCTCCAAGGTCTGTTCGTGTCGGTTGCGTCACCGAGCAACCGCCCGGCGGGACGAATCTACACATTGCCTAGATGACTGTCAACTAGTGACTCTCGAATTGGCGACCGCGGTCGCTCCGTTGGGATGCCCCATAGTGTCTGGCTGTTCGGGGCTGGAACTACGGTGATGACCGCGTCACTCACCATGCACCCCGTCAGACTCCTGCTCGTGTCGGCCCTCCTGATGGTCGGTTGTGCCGCCGACGACAGCCTCGGCGGCGGGACAACCGCGACCGCGGTCGCTCCGGCACCATCGGCTGACGGTGCCGCACCCGAACCCGCGCCCGCCGACGACGTCACCGTCACGACCACCGAAGCACTCGCCGGCGATGCGGCGGGCTCAAACGGCGCCACACCCGAGAGCGCAGCCCCGACCACCGACACCGCAGCGCCCACCACCGCAGCACCGACCGGTCCTGCTGACGGGGCCGAGGTCACCGACACCGCGGCACCGGCATCCGAGGCTCCCGCTGAGCCCACCCCTACTACCACCGCGGCTCCGACATCTGCTGACGGAACCGAGCCCACCACTACCGCTGCCCCGACTACGGCAGCGCCGACCACCGCGGCGCCGACCACCGCGGCGCCGGAGCCCTCGATCGACGGGTTCGCCGTCTTTCTCGACGCAACCTGCGACTCCTGCCACCGCGGCGACGGCGACGGCACCGGTGCCGACCTCCAGGCGTCGACGCTCGAGCGGGACGCCGTCATCGAGGTGATCCGCTTCGGCGTGGCCGGCACCGACATGGACGGATGGGACTTCGAGCCGAAGCCTCCCGGACTCACCCGGGAGGAGATCGAGGCGGTGGCGGACTACGTGCTGACGCTCAGGGGCGGCTGACCCTCAGGAGTTGGGCACCACCTTCCACACCTCCCAACGGCCCAGCACGTACAGCTCGCCGTGGCCGTCCACCCCGAAGGACCATATGAACCTCGGCCGCTCCACGGCACGCGACCAGTCGTAGTGCTCGCTCACGGCGCCGTCGTAGCGGAACGTGCGGATCCAGTCGCTGCGGAAGTCGGAGTAGAAGTACCGGCCGACCATCTCGGGGATGGCCGATCCCCGGTAGACGTAGCCGCCGATCACCGACACCCCGTTGCCGCGGGGGTAGGACACCTGCGGCGTGAACAGTCCGGTCGTGTCGCAGGATGAGGATCCGAGGCACTCGGGTCCCTCCATGGTGGCCCAGCCGTAGTTGATCCCGCCCGTGCCCGCGTCGGCGATGTTGACCTCCTCCCATCCCGTCTGGCCGACATCGCCGATGTAGATCAGGCCGTCGTCGAAGCTGAACCGCCAGGGGTTGCGCAGGCCGTAGGCCCAGATCTCCCGCAGGCCGTCAACGCCGTCGGCGAAGGGGTTGCCGGCCGGCACGGCGTAGGGGTCGCCGCGGTCGACATCGATCCGGACGATGGTCCCCAGCTCGGTGAACGGGTTCTGGCCGTGCCCGAACGGGTCGCCGGCACCTCCCCCGTCACCCACCGCGATGTAGAGGTACCCGTCGGCGCCGAACTGGAGCTGGCCTCCCTTGTGGGTGGGCGATGTCGGGCGCTGCTCGAACGTGATGACGGCCCGGGCGCTGGCGGCATCGGCCCGGTCCGGGTCCTCGGCGTGCACCCTGTACTCAACGACCTGGCTGTGGCCGTCGAGGTCGGTGTAGAACACGAAGAACCTGCCGTTGGCGGCGTAGCCCGGATGGAAGGCCATTCCCAGCAGGCCCCGCTCAGAGGCGTCCTTGCGGACCAGCTCCTGGATGTCCAGGAAGGGCTCGGGCAGGAACGCACCGTCCGATATGACCCGGATGAGGCCGTCCTTGAGCACCAGGAACAGCCGATCGTCCCCCGCCGGCGCCTGCAGGTCGGTAGTGCCGCCCACCACGCCGTCGACCACGAGCTCGAGACGCCACGGGACCGGCAGCGGCTCCACCGGCTCGAGGCCCAGCGCCCGGGCCAGGAACGACGCCATCTGCTCACGAGACACCGGATCGGAACCGCAGAAATGATCCGAACCCAGACGACACCCCCTGGTGATGCCGGCCAGACGCAACGCATTGATGCTGGGTTCGTGGAAGCTGCCATCGTCGTCGACGAAATAGTCCTCCTGCGCCGCCGGCAACTCCAACGCACGCACCAGGAACGACGCCATCTGCTCACGAGACACCGGATCGGAACCGCAGAAATGATCCGAACCCAGACGACACCCCCTGGTGATGCCCGCTGCGGCTATGGCCTCGATGTTGGCCTCGTGACCGCTGCCGTTGTCATCGGAGAAGGATCCGCCCGGATACGCCAGTTCCTGGGCGACCGCGAGCGGCGCGCCCTGCAGAACGAGCGCAGCCACCACGGCCGCCACCAGCAGCGCACGCCTTCCCACGGGGTGAAGCTACCCTCTGTGGGGGGACCCTTCCGCGGGATGGCCCGTCAGTAGCGGTAGTGGTCGGGCTTGTAGGGCCCGTCGACGTCCACGCCGATGTAGCCGGCCTGCTCGGGGGTGAGCCGGGTCAGGCGGACGCCGAGCGAGTCGAGGTGCAGCCGGGCGACCTCCTCGTCGAGGCGGCGGGGCAGGGTCGTCACGTCGATCGGCATGGAGTCGGCGTTGGCGTGCAGCTCCATCTGGGCCAGAACCTGGTTGGTGAAGCTGCACGACATCACGAAGCTGGGGTGCCCGGTGGCGTTGCCCAGATTCAGCAGCCGGCCCTCCGACAGCAGGATCACCGAGTGGCCGTCGCCGAAGACGTACTCGTCCACCTGGGCCTTGATGTTCACCCGCTGGACGTCCGACATGCGGTTCAGCCCGGCCACGTCCACCTCGTTGTCGAAGTGCCCGATGTTGCCCACGATGGCCTGGTGCTTCATGCGGGCCATGTGGCCGGCGCTGATGACCCCGGCGTTGCCGGTGGCGGTGACGAAGATGTCGCCGACCGACACCACCGCCTCCAGGGTGTTGACCTCGTAGCCCTCCATGGCCGCCTGGAGGGCGCAGATGGGGTCGATCTCGGCGATGATCACCCTGGCGCCCTGGCCCCTCAGGGCCGCGGCGCATCCCTTGCCCACGTCGCCGAAGCCGCACACCACGGCCACCTTGCCGCCGATCATCACGTCGGTGGCCCGGTTGATGCCGTCGATCAGCGAATGGCGGCAGCCGTAGTGGTTGTCGAACTTGGATTTGGTGACCGAGTCGTTCACGTTGATGGCCGGGAACAGCAGCTCGCCCCGCTCCAGCATCTGCTGCAGCCGCATCACGCCGGTGGTCGTCTCCTCGGACACTCCCCTGATGGTCGGCACCACCCGAGAGAAGAACCCGGGGTCATCGCGGGCGATGTCACGGAGCCGGTCCAGGACCACGGTCCACTCCTCGGAGTCGTCGTCGCCGGCGGCCGGGACCTCCCCTGCCCGCTCGTACTCGAGTCCCTTGTGGACCAGCAGGGTGGCGTCTCCCCCGTCATCGAGGATGAGGCTCGGCCCGCCCCCGCCGGGCCAGCGGAAGATCTGCTCGGTGGCCCACCAGTACTCCGGGAGGGTCTCGCCCTTCCACGCGAACACCGGCACTCCCCGGGGCTCGTCGACGGTGCCGCCGGGGCCGACGGCGACGGCCGCGGCCGCGTGGTCCTGAGTGGAGAAGATGTTGCAGCTCGCCCACCGGACCTGGGCGCCCAGGGCGACCAGCGTCTCGATGAGCACCGCGGTCTGCACGGTCATGTGCAGCGAGCCCGCGATCCGGGCGCCGGCCAGGGGCTGATCGTCGATGTAACGGCCCCGCAACGCCATGAGTCCGGGCATCTCGTGCTCGGCCAGACGGATCTCGGCCCGTCCCAGCGGCGCCAGCGAGAGATCGGCAACACGCATTTCCATAGAGCAGTGTCTACCCGTGCCCGGGGTGCGAACGACCCGGGCGGCCGTCAGCCGGCGTCGAACCGCACGTCACAGCCGATCCCTGCCCGCCGAATCTCGGGAGAGGAACGTGTCGCATACCCGCAGAAACCACCCCGAGATCTCAGGCTCCGGCGCCGAGACTGGCGCAGAACACGGTTCCCTTCCCCGACAGCGCCACCTCGGGCTCGCTCGCGCCAGACCAGGCTGCAGTCCCGCGGTCCAGGGTCAGGCCGCCGGCCTCCACACATCCGTCGGTGCACAGCAGCACCGCCGGTCCCGCTGCCACCGTCAGCGACCCCTCGATCTCGAGTCGGTGCAGCGAGAACTCCGCCACAGGCGTGTGGTAGGTGACGATGCCGTCGACCGGCTGCGGGCGCTGGACCGGAGCATCTGACGCGGCGCCCTCGACAATCTCCAACAAGGCGGCCGGGTCGACGTGCTTGGACGTCAGGCCGGCCCGCACGACGTTGTCGGAGTCGGCCATCAGTTCCACCGCGGTGCCGCCCAGGTAGGCGTGGAGGCACCCCGAGTCGAGGAACAGGGCCTCTCCGGGGGCCAGCACCACATGGTTCAACAGCAGCGCCACGGCCACCGCCACGTCGCCGGGGTGACGGGCGCCCAGCTCGGCCACCGCCGACCGGAGCCCGGACCATTCGTCGTCATCACGCGACGCTGCGCAGGCGTCGGCCGCGGACTCGGCCAGTGCGGCTGCCGCGGGCCGATCGAGGGTCAGCAGCCAGGCGAGCACATCGCGCATCTGCGAGCCGGGCAGACCGTCGAGACGGCCTCGCAGAGAGTCCAGACCCGGCGCGTCGAGGGTCCCCAGCAGCGCCGCGGTCCGCTCCGGGCCGCGGAAGCCGCAGAGCGCCTCGAAACGGCTGAGAGCGCAGATCAGCTCGGGCTTGGCCGAGCGGTCCCTGAACATCCGCTGGGGCGCGTCCCGGGGGATCCCCATGGCCTCTTCGCGCGAGAACCCCGCCTCGGCGTGCTCGGCCGAGGGGTGGGCCTGGAGCGACAGCGGGGCGGCCGCGGCCAGCACCTTCAGCAGGAACGGCAGCCGGCCGTACCGCGACGCCGCCGCAGGGCCCACGGCCGCCACCGGGTCGGCCGCGATCAGCCGGTCGAGCGGCTCGGCCCGGGCCCCCACCGTGGCCGGCGCGGCCGGGTGGGCGCCCAGCCAGAGCTCGGCCCAGGGCTCTCCGGTCCCGGCCCGGCCCAGCAACTCCGGTATGGCGGTGAGCGATCCCCAGTCGTAGTGGCGGACCACGCCCTCGATCAGCTCCATGCCGCGGCCGTCCCCGAGCGAGCGCAGGCGGATTGCCCGCTCATCGTGGTCCGGTGCCGGGTTTCCCGCTCTTGCTCGCCGCGCTCACGGGTCTTCGAGGGCAGGGCGGCGCGGCGCGGCCAGCTCCGCCACCGCGTCGCCGACGAGCACCAGGTCCAGCAGCTGGGCCAGAGCGCCCTCGCCCGCGGCCCGCACCTCGTGCAGGGCGGTGACGGCCGAGCCGAGCAGGTCGATGCGATCGGAGAGCCCCGGCGGCTCGAAGTCGTGGCGCAGCACGATCGCGGTGACCCCGGCTCCGATCCTTCGGGCCAGCGTGGCCCAGGACGCCGCCTCGGCCTCGTCGGCGGGGAGGTTGCGCCGCACCGACGACACACCGCCGACACGGTCGAGCCGGTGCACCCAGCGACGGGCGGCGTGCTTGCCGACACCGCCGGAGCCGCACACCACCGCCATCCGTCCCCGCACGCTCTCGGCCAGAGCCTCGACAGACCCAGGATCGGCGTCGATGAGCCGTCGGCGGGCCTCGATCTGCTCGGCACTCTCGGAGATCAGCCGGTTCATGCCGGCCAGCACGCCCACCCGCTCGAGCAGCACCAGCACCGGCACTATCACCACGCCCAGTCCGGCGGCCGGGCCGGCGAAGGGGTCCACCCTCGCGACAGGCACACCCCAGGCCGTGCACATCTCCATGAGCTCGCCGCCGGAGGTGACGGCCACCATGCGGGCGCCGCTGGCATGGGCGACCCGGGTCGCAGCCACCGTCGGCCGGTCGTCGCCCGACTGCGACACCGCCACCACCAGCGACGACTCCGACAGCCAGGCCGGGCTGAGCCCGCCGGTGGCCTGCACCGGCACCGAGCCCTGCAAGTGGGCGACCGACTCCACCACGTCGCCGGCGACCCCTCCCCCGCCCGCGCCCACGATCACCACGTCGGTGATCTCGGCGGGACCGGGCAGGCCCTCGACGTCGGCTGCGGCCACGGCAGCATCGCGCACCTGGTCCGGCAGATGCCTGAGTGCCTCGAACAGCTCCTCGGTGGCCATGGCGCGCCGCTCCGATCAGCCGTCGCGCCCGCCGGCATCGCCGGCTTCGAAGGTGGGCCGCAAGCCGTCGGCCTCGGCCTTGGCCACCAGACGACCATGCTCGGCGTCGTCGGCGGTGGTGGCCTCCTCGATCAGCATCACCGGGATGCCGTCCTCAACCCGGTAGCGGAGCCGGAGCCGCGGGTTGTAGAGCGCCTGCTCGTCGTCGAAGTACAGCAGCGGACCCTTGTCGGACGGGCACGCGAGGATTTCCAGCAGCCGGGCATCGAGCGTCAAGACGGAACCTCCTGGAGTCGCGGCGGAGTGTCCTGGCCCCTGATGCTACGGAACTATCAGGGCGCGCACCTCAGCCACCCGGGCTTTCACGTCGCCGGCCCCGGCGGCCTCCAGGTTGAGGCGCAGCAGCGGCTCGGTGTTCGAGGGCCGCAGGTTGAACCACCAGTCGCCGCAGTCGACGCTGAGGCCGTCGAGGCGGTCCTGCTCGCAGCCCTCGAACACGGCCGCCACCCGCTCGATCGCGGCTGCCGGGTCGGGGACCTCGGTGTTGATCTCCCCGGAGGCGGCATAGCGCTCCAGCGTTGCGGCCAGCTCGCTGAGCCGGCCCCCGTGGCGGCTGAGCGCCTCCAGCAGCACCAGCACCGCGATCATGGCACCGTCGGCGCCGAAATTCTCGCGGAAGTAGTAGTGGCCGGAGTGCTCGCCCCCGAGGACCGCCGAGTGGGCGGCCATCGCCTGCTTCATGAACGAGTGCCCCACCCGGGATCGCACCGCCTGCCCTCCCCTCTCCGACACGATCTCGGGCAGGGCTCTAGAGCAGATCAGGTTGTGGATGACGGTCGCGCCCGGCTCGCGCTCCAGCATCGCCACCGCGAGGATCGACGCGGTCAGCGATCCGGACATCGCGCCGGACCCCTCGTCCACGACGAAGACCCGGTCGGCGTCGCCGTCGAAGGCCAGGCCCGCGTCGGCGGCCCCGTCCCGAACCCGGTCCTGCAGGTCGACCAGGTTCTCCGGCTTCAGGGGATCGGCCGGGTGGTTGGGGAACGTGCCGTCGAGCTCCGGGTAGAGGTAGTCGACCTCGAAGGGCAGAGTCTCGAACACCGCTGGAGCCACCAGGCCCCCCATGCCGTTGGCGGTGTCGACGGCCAGTCGCAGGGGTCGCAGCGCAGCGATGTCCACGAACGACCGGACGTGCTCCACGTAGGAGTCGAGGAGGTCGCGGCGCTCCGCCCGCCCGGGCGCGACAGCCGCCGGAGGCCCCTCGATCGCCCGCGCCTTGACGTCGCCGAGTCCGGTGCCGGTTCCGATCGGCGACGCGCCCGGCCCGCAGAGCTTGATGCCGTTGTAACCCACCGGGTTGTGCGACGCGGTGAACATGGCGCCGGGCGCGTCCAGCGTCCCGGAGGCGAAGTACACGACCTCGGTGGCGCACAGCCCGATGTCCACGACATCGACCCCGGCCGCGACGACGCCGTCGCAGAAGGCGCCCGACAGCTCGGCTCCGTCGGGGCGCATGTCACGGCCGACCACCACCCGGGAAGCGCCGCGGTCGCGCACGTGGCCCGCGAAGGCGCCTCCGATGGCGAAGCAGGCTCCGGCGTCGATCTGCTCGCCCACGATCCCCCGGATGTCGTAGGCCTTGAAGATGGCGTCGAAGTCGCCCACCCCGGCCTCTCAGCCGTCGATATCGGGGTACCGGCCCAGCAGCGCCCGGGTTCGGATCCGGAACATGTCGAGCACCAGAGCCCAGCCGTCGCTGGCGACCCGCACCGACGACACCCGGCTGTTGACCACCTCCACCGGCACATCTCGCACCCGCATGCCGAGACGCTCGGCCAGGAACAGCAACTCGACGTCGAAGGCGAACCTCTCCATCACCGAAGCGTCGAGCAGCTCGCTGGCCGCCTCCCGGGAGAACGCCTTCAAGCCGCACTGGGTGTCGTGGCCCCGCCCGAGCCGGAGCATTCTGCACGCCGCTGCCACCGCCCGGCTGCCGGCCCGCCGCAACCAGGACGGATCCGTCACCGCGACCGAGTCGGGATGGCGCCGGTCCCCCACGGCGGCGTCGGCTCCCTGCTCCACCTCCTCGAGCAGTCCGAGGATCTGGTCGGGCGCGTAGGAGAGGTCGGCGTCGGTGAAGGCCACGACCGCTCCGGAGGAGGCCCGCATCCCGGCGCGCACCGCGGCGCCCTTGCCCCGGTTGGCCGGGAACTCCACCACCACGTCGGCCCCGGCGGCCCGGCTGGCCTCGGCCGTGCCGTCGTCGGAGCCGTCGTCGACCACCACGATCTCGACGCCGCCGTCGGAGTGCGCGGGCGCGAGGGCGTCGCGCAGGGAGGCCACGGTCGTGCCGATGCGGCCCACCTCGCGGTAGGCGGGAACCACCACCGAGAGTCTCACGGTATGGCTGACTGTCTCCGGAACACCAGGAGCCACCCTACGACGGCCAGACCGCCGAGCGTGATCGCGAGCGCAATCCACTCCACCGCGCTGTGCCCGTAGCTGAGGCGCACGTCGGTGTCGGTGGGCACGACGACCATGAAGTTCGGCGTGACCCGGTAGGGGCCCTGCGCGCCCGATACCGACCAGTTGGGAAAGTACGAGGTGTGCACCAGCACCGGCGCGCCGACCCGGTCGACCGAGAACGAGATCGAGTGGTCCCGGCGGACCACATCGCTCACTACGGCCGGCTCGATGTCGCTGCGGGGGGCCGACTCCGGCAGCAGCGCGGCCAGCCGGCGCATCACCTGCTCCCGCTCGGGCGCGGGGCCGGTGCCGTTCTCGGAGTCGGTCTCGGGATGGGTGCTCGGCAGGACCATCCGCGGCCATTCCTCGGGCCCGTCGGCCGCGAGCAGCGGTGCATCGGGACCCTGGACCAGGAACGCTCCGACGGCTGCCTCCAGCCAGGAGTCGCTGGAGCGGTCGATGCCCTCCACGATCACCGGCAGCCTGTCCAGGCCGGTCACCGGCGCGCTGCCGGCCACCTCGAACACGACCCACGGACCCGAGTCGGCAACCTCGGTGAGCCCGCGCACCGATCGGGCCTGGCGCACGGCGTCGTCGGAGAAGGCCATGTAGTAGCGCACGCCCATGGCCCGCATGTGCTCGGTCCCCCGGGCCACGTCGAGGCCGCTGTAAGGCAGGTCGCGCTGGGCCCGTGACGGCGCAGCCGACAGCTCGGACTGCATCAGGAAGTGGTAGGGCGTCGTGGACGAGGCCTCGAAGTAGAGACCCTCCATGGAGCCGATGCACCGGTCGGTCCAGTAGGGCAGCAGCATCGGCGCCATCGGGGTGCCGTAGGAGCCGAGCCGCCCCGAGCCGTATTCCCACAGCGACGGGCCGCAGCCCCGGCTCTCGCCGACGCGGCCCATGGTGTCGACCAGCTCCCAGTACTCGGCGCTGCCGCCTCCGTCCGCCGTCGGCTTCCGGCCCTCGTAGCCCTCGAAGTTGTACTGCACCCAGTAGGAGCCCAGGTTGGAGTCCCTCGCGCTGAAGGGCCCCCAGCGGTAGACGCCGTCGTCGCCGAGGCTGCCGCCGGGCAGCGAGCGCAGCGGCAGGCCCACCGCCACCAGCACCGCGACCACGGCGAGCGCAACGCACCCGCCGGCGGTGACGGATCCGGCGACGGCCCCCGGCCGGCCGACGTCGGCTCCCGCTTCGGTGCGGGCCGCGTGCCGCTGATCGAGCCGTGAGCGGGCCCATCCGATCAGCTCGCCCACGGCGAGGGCGGCCGTCAGGTAGACGGTGAGGTAGTAGAAGGGCAGGATCCTGACGTTCCACAGCCGCCCCTCAGGCATCACCACGAACGCCACCGCGAAGATGGCCCCGGTTGCCGCCAGCGCGGCGTGAAGCCGGGACAGCCTCAGTCGCAGCGGCCGGGACCGTCTCAGAAGCAGCAGCGCGGAGCCCGCTAGCGCCACGACCACGAACAGTTGAAGCGGGGGGTGGTTTACCAGGAAGTTGTAGTCGAAGGAGCTGCGCGACCACAGTGACGACAGGTAGCGGCGCTCCTTGCCCCAGCCCATGTCGTTGAGCAGGCTCCGGCTCCACCAGAAGGGCAGCACCCACCAGGCGCTGAGGGCCGCTCCCAGCGCGCCGGCGGCCAGGGTCCATCTCAGCCGCTCGAGCCATTCGGCCCGGCGCCACCGGCCGGTCAGCAGCAGCGCCGCGGTCGCGGCCAGGGCGAGGAAGGCCGAGAACAGGTGCAGCAGCCCGGTGAGGGCCAGCAGCGCGCCGGCCAGGAGGCGGTGGCGGCCGGCGTCGATGCCCCGGGCCGCGATGCCGATGAAGAGCACCGCCACGGCCAGGCCGAGCGAGTAGGCGAACTCGCCCGCCATCGTGGACATCAGGTTGCCGCCGTAGATGTTGAACGAGCGGTCGAACAGGAACAGCAGGGTGGCCGCGGAGGCCAGGGCCTGGCCCTCGAGTCCCACCCCCGCCCACCGGGCCATGGCCCAGACGGCCACCGGCAGGGCGACCACCCCGGCGATCGCCACCAGCTTGAGGGACACGCCGTAGGGCATGGGAACCACGAGCAGCGCCAGCAGTGACGCCGCTGCCGCGGCTGGGGCCCTCCAGCGGGGCCGGGATCGCAGCAGGTGCCACGCCCACCCCCCGCAGGCGGCCGGGAGCAGCAGAGCCGCGACGGCACGGTTCGTCTCGAGGTCGTCGATGAACAGCTTCGCCGCCCCGGCGATCCCGGCGACGCCCAGCGCCACGGCCCAGCGCTGGGCCGCAGTCCACCGGGTGCGCCCGACGATCGCCCAGGCGAGCCCGCCCGCAGCCGCGACTACAGCCAGGTAGGCGTACAGGCCGATGCCGAGATCGAGGCCCGCGTCGACGATCACCACCAGCAGTGACGGGATCACCATGTAGAAGGTGAAGGCGGGGAAGCCCGCGTACCAGTCGTGGGTCCAGCCGGTGAGCCTGAGCTCCGGTATCAGCACATCGCGCAGGTAGGCCGGCCCCCAGACGTGCGCGCCGAGGTCTCCGCCGGTGGGGGTGGTGTCGTCGAACCACAGCCATGGCCGGACGTTGAGGACCACGAAGGCGACCGTCAGCGCGACCACCGCGCCGACCAGCACAGCCCCGACGCGCCTTCCTGCCGTGGCGACACCGCCGAGCGGCCTCACGACAGCAGCACCGCCACCGTCACCGCGTTGAAGCCGGCATGGGACCACAGGGCCGCACCGAGGCGGCCGGTGCGCAGCACCAGCAGACCGTTGACCACTCCCACCAGGACCAGGGCCGGGAACTGCACCAGCTGGAAGTGGGTGATCCCGAACACCACCGACGCGATCGCCACCGCCCAGAACGCACCGATCCGGTCCCGCAGCGCGCCCTGCAGCAGGCCCCTGAAGAACACCTCCTCGGTGAGGGGCGCCAGCAGCACGGTCATCACGACGAGCAGCGCGACTTCGACCGGGCTGTCCGCCAGCTCGGTCAGGTCGCGGGCGGGCCCCTCGACGTCCAAGTCCCCGAAGATCCGCAGTATCGGCCAGTACAGCAGAGGCACGACCACGATCTGAAGCGCCAGCCCGATCCCGATCCCGACCGGGACGTCGATGACCCGCATCCGCCACCCGAGCTGCTCGCGCCAGCGGAGGCCGTAGCGGCGGGCGAGCACCGGCGTCCCCAAGAGCCCCAGCCACAGCGGCACCTGGAGGGCCACGAGTCCCACCATCGACAGGTCCTCGAGGAGCTCCTCGCCGGTGGCTCCCCCATCGCCGGATGCCGACACGATCGACACGGCCACGATGGTGGCCGCAACACTGGCTACGAACCCTGCGGCCCACCCGGCTGCCGCCCATACAAGCCGTGTCGTGGCCGGCATCGTGGGCCGCATGGATTGCTACGGTACCGGACTAGTCTGGAATCGTGGCTGACAGCCCGCCGCCCCCGCCGCCGCCCAAGCATCCGGACCGCAAGCGGAGCCAGCCGCCTCCGCCCCGGCCCAGGCCGGAGGTCCAGCGGCGTTCGCGCCTGGTCATCTGGCTGATGATCGGCGCGGTCATCGCGGTCTTCATGGCCACCACCATGCTCCCCGACGAGTCCGGCAACGAGATCTCCTACCCGGACTTCCTCGAGCGGGTCACCGAGGGGCGGATCGCGCAGGGCACCTACAACAACAACAGCGGCAGCATCAAGGCGACCGCCCTCGACGGCACCGAGTACGTCTCCAACGGGCCCCTGCCGCTCCCGGACGCGGACACGGCCCTGATCAACCAGCACGTGCCGGAGTTCCGCTACGACACCCCCCAGACCAACTTCTTCCTGTCGATCGTGCCGCTGTTGCTGCCGATCGGCCTGCTCATCCTGTTCTTCTGGTGGATGCAGCGCCGGGCCCAGGGGCAGATGGGCAGCATCATGTCGATAGGGAGGAGCCGGGCGAAGACCTACACGACCGAGCGTCCCGGCACCACCTTCGACGATGTGGCCGGCTACGAGGGAGTCAAACAGGAGATCACCGAGATCGTCGACTTCCTCAAGATGCCCGAGCGCTTCGCCGAGATCGGAGCGAGGGTCCCCAAGGGCGTGCTGCTGGTGGGCCCGCCCGGCACGGGCAAGACGCTCATCGCCAAGGCGGTGGCGGGCGAGGCCGGGGTGCCGTTCCTGTCGGTGACGGGTTCGGACTTCATGGAGATGTTCGTGGGCGTCGGCGCCAGCCGGGTGAGGGACCTCTTCGAGTCGGCCCGCAAGATGGGCAAGGCCATCATCTTCATCGACGAGGTCGACTCCATCGGACGCAAGCGGGGCGCGGGCCTCGGGGGCGGCCACGACGAGCGGGAGCAGACCCTCAACCAGATGCTCTCGGAGATGGACGGGTTCGAGGGCTCCGAAGGCATCGTGATGATGGCGGCCACCAACCGGCCCGACATCCTCGACCCGGCCCTGCTGCGCCCGGGACGCTTCGACCGCCAGGTGGTCGTGCCGCTGCCCGAGCTCTCGGACCGGCACGCGATCCTGGAGGTGCACGTCAAGGGCAAGCGCACCGCCGAGGACCTCGACCTCAACGTGGTGGCCCGGGGCACACCGGGAATGAGCGGCGCCGACCTGGCCAACCTCATCAACGAGGCCGCCCTGTACGCCGTGCGCGACGGCGAGGAGGAGATCGCGGCCCGGCATGTGGAGCAGGCCCGGGACCGCGTCCTCATGGGCCAGAAGCGGGAGTCGCTGGCCCTCTCCGACGACGAGAAGGAAGCCATCGCCTATCACGAGGCCGGACACGCGGTGTGCGCCGCGGTGCTGCCCACCGCCGACCCGCTCCACAAGGTCACCATCATCCCCAGCGGGATGGCGCTCGGCGTGACCATGCAGCTGCCCGAGGAGGACCGCCACATCTACCGCAGCGACTACATCCTCGACCGGCTGGTGGTCATGTTCGGCGGCCGCATAGCCGAGGATCTGGTGTTCGGCATCGTCAGCACCGGCGCCGCCGACGACCTGATGCGGGCCACCGCGCTGGCCAAGTCGATGGTGCGGGAGTGGGGAATGTCCGACAAGCTCGGCCCGATGGCGTGGGGCTCCCAGAACCAGGTGTTCCTGGGCGAGGACCTGATGCAGACCCGCGACTACAGCGACGACACCGCCCGGGTGATCGACGAGGAGATCGAGCGCATCCTGCGCGAGCAGCAGGACCGGTGCCGGTCGACCCTCACCGAGTACCGCCACGGCCTCGACCTTGTGGCCCGGGCCCTGCTCGAGCACGAGACCATCAGCGGCGAAGAGGTGGAGAGGCTCATCGCGGTCTCACGCCAGGGCTCGGCCCTGGGCGAGGCCGCCGCCCTCAAGGCGGACAACGGCCAGGGCTCCAGCGAGGGCACCACCGGCTCGCCCGCCGGCGTCCCCACGCCTACGGCCTGAGTCTCAACGGAAATCTCAGCGGATCTCGGCCGCGGGCACCGGCTCGGACAGGGCCGCGCCGAGCGAGGCCGTGCGGGACGTGAGCCCGATGAGCTCCAGGCCGACGACGACCGGCGCGGACGACTCCACCTCCACCGCGAAGCGACCGGAGCCCAACCTGTCCAGCGGGACGCTGGCACGGCGGCGTGGCGCGACCTCGAGGTGACGGACCTCTGACCCGTCCACGCTGAGGACCACCCTGGCGATCCCGACCGACGACGGGTTCACGACCACCAGGACCGATGACTCGCCGCCTTCGGTTCCGGTCTCGGTCTCGGACGCCTCAGCGGCCACCAGCCAGCGGCGGGCGGCTGCGTCCGATCCCGTCGTCGCGGTGGACCCCGCCACCGTCGGGGCTGCCTCACCGCCGTCACCGTCGGCGCCGTCGGCACCGTCGTCGCCCTCCGCAACGTCCACAAGCGTGACGCTGGAGATCGACGCGGCCACCGGAACGTCGTCCAGCGAGCGCACCAGCACGCTGAACGGTCCGATGCCCTCGAGGCGGCCCTGCTCCGACAGGTCGACCAGGGCCGACCGCCCCGGCCTCACGGTGATCTCGATGGGGCTGACCTCGGTGCCCGGCACCTCGGCGATGATCTCCAGGTCCACCTCGGCGACCTCGTCAGCCGACGGGTTGGCAACCGCGACCACGTCCCGGCGAGCCGGACCCGCCCCGGCCACCGGCAGGTGCCACAGCGGGGCCGCGTCGGGCACCGCTCCCGAGGCCCGGGCACCGCGCCCGGCGATCAGCCCGTCGACAACCTGGATCCAGGATGCGGCCACCCGGCCCGACACGACCTCGACGAAGGCCGCCACCGAGGTCGCGACGGTGATCTCCTCGGTCACGTCGACCGCCACCACCCGCTGCGCCGGGACCACCAGACCATCGATGGTGTCCCGGCCCACGTCGGCCACCAGCTCGATGTCGACCACCGCTATGTCGGGGAACGGGTTGAGGAGCATGACGATGAACCGCTCGCCCTCCACCGCCAGGCGGGTCGCGCCCTGGGGCACCAACCACCGGGTGGCTGTGCGGGTGAGGCAGACCGAGCGTCCCACGTCCCCCTGACTGGCCGCGAGAATCTGCTCGACCACCACCTCGGTGCCGTCGACCTCGACCACCGCGCCGACCCACCGGGCGCCGGGGACCTCCTCCGACGGCTTCAGCAGCATCTGGTCCCCGGGCTCGATCTCGACATCGACGGTCCTGGCCTCGGCGGCGTCCGACCCGCCGGGAAGGACCGACACTGCGGCGGTTCGCCTCTGGTCCGACGCGCTCGCCAGCTGGATCGTCAACTCCGCCTCGCCGTCGGGGCCGCTGCCGCCGGGACAGAACCAGGTGCTCACGACGCCCGCCGGCGCGGGCACCGACGACAGGTACCGGACCGGGCGGTCGGGCGTCGGGCGGTCGGGCAGGTCGACGACGACGCCTGCGGCCAGCAGGCCGGCTATGGCGGCCACAGAGAGCACTCTCACCGAGCGCATCAGTGCTGGTCCATCCGGCGTCGTATCCAGGCCAGCAGCAGCACCACCGGCGCGGCCGCGCCCAGCAACTGCCCGGTTCGGCGCCACCAGGGCGACGAGTAGGACAGCTCGGCCTCACCGGAGTCGACCGGCAGGTAGGCCCTCGCCCAAGCCAGGGCCTCGCGCCTGGGAGTCGCCTCGCCGTCGAGGGTCAACTCCCAGCCGGGACGGGGCGTGTGCCCCACCAGGACTTCGGCGCCGTCGGGTATCTCGGCCGACCACGGCGGGCCCTCGCCGGAGAAGACCGGCACCCCGGGGGTGATCGGATGGGCTTCGAGGTCGGCGATCGTGGCGACGCCCTCGTCGAAGCCGGGCGCATGCACCGCCCGCATGGGCGTCCAGGACGTGTTGACGAACATGTCCACCGCGCTGTTGGTTCCCTCGACCAGCTCCAGGTCGAGCTGGTTGCGGATCGCGGCCGCCAGCCCGGCCGGAACCGGCTGGGCCTGGTCCTCGCCAACGAACGGAGCCGGTGCGAGCCGGTGCAGCAGAACCACGTACCGCACGCCCAGGCCGGCCAGCACCCGGCCGGCGCGGGTGGTACGGCCTGCGTCTATGTCCTCGATCGCCTGCTCGAAGAGGTCGGCGCGGCCCGAGTCGATGGGCAGGGCACGGTCGGAGATCGTCACCGAGTCGCCGGAGGTGGCCGCCCAGGCAACGCCGGGGCTCAGGCTGTGGCCCTCGACCGACAGGAACTCGGGCGCACCGATCCACAGCACCCGGTAGGCCCCGACGACGGTGGGCGGCTCGAAGCGAAGGGCTGTGTGGTGGTCGCGCTCGACCAGGCCCCACCCGCCGGTCTCGAGCACGCCGATCCTGCCGAAGGCCAGCAGCAGCGACGCGGCCACCATGACCGGCACCAGGGCCTGGCGCCAGCCGAAGTGGCTGAACCGAAGGTCGTGCTCGATGGACAGCACGGCCAAGCCGCACAGGCCGGCCACCGCGATCGCGGCCGGGGCCAGCAGCAGCTGCAGGTCGGGAAGGCCGAAGGGCAGCATCCCCCGCTGCGCGGCGAGGGCCAGCCCCCAGGCGGCCAGGGCCACGATCCACAGGCGGACGGCCTGCTCGAGGCGCCATCCCCGTCCCAGCAGCAGCGGCACCGCCATCGGCACCGCGAACAGCCATGTCAACGAGCCGGGGTCGTCGGGCCCGACCGCGAAGCGCAGCATCTCGGCGAACGTGACCGTTCCCGCTGAGCCGTCGCGCCCGTCGGCGACGATGTCCCACGAGGGGCCGGCGGCCAGCATGTCCACCAGGTTCGGCAGCGTCACGAAGGCGACCACCGGCACCGCCAGCACGGCCGCGACCAGCAGCCGGGGAACGGAGCCGGGCCGGGCCGCGAGCAGGCTCCCCAGCACCAGCCCCGCGGTGAGCAGCGCGACCAGCCCTACCGAGGCGGGCACGACCAGGGCGGCGAGACCTGCCGCGGCTCCCAAAGACATCGCAGCCGGGGCCAGCCCGCCGAGCCGCTTGGGGCTTGACCGGAACGGGGCGGTCCCCGAGGCCCGCAGCAGCTCCCGGAGCATCCACGGCGCCACCGCGTAGCCGACCAGGCCGGGCATGGAGCCTCCGGCCAGCGACGACGACGCCAGGGGCACGAGCAGGTAGGCGATGAATGTGCCGGCCTGGGCACGCCGCGAGCCTGTGGCGGCCAGCAGCCGGTAGGCCCCCAGCAGGCCCACCAGGATCGGCAGAACCACCGACAGGGTGCGAAGCAGTCCCAGGCTCCCGGCCAGCACCCAGCCGCCCACGCCGAGGTAGAAGAGGATGCCCAGGTTGGAGGAGGGCGCTCCCGCGTTCCGGTCGCTCCATCCGCCCCACCACGTCCTGACCAGGTCGGAGGCCGTCTCCGGAAGCGATGCGAAGTCGCCGACCGCGGGGACCCCGTCGGTCAGCAGGCGGCGCGACCCGAACACCACCACCACGAACACGACCGCCCAGGTGACGAAGGTGAGGCGGGTCGTACCGGTTCGCAGGCCCCCGAGCACGCCGCGGCCCGCGGCGCTCAACAGGCCCTTCGACTCGCCACCGAACTGCCGTCTCAGGAACGAGACCAGGCGCACGCTGCCGAGGTACTGCAGGGCGGTGACGTCGGCCTGGCGCACCCTGCGGACCTGGGCGTTGGCCCGGCGGCGCTCGAGCACCACATCGAGGTTGGAGATGTTCCACACCCAGGCCGACACCAGGTCGCGGGCCCGTCCGAAGTGGGCGGTGAAGATCCCCAGCGCAATCTCGGCGATCGCCATCAGGACGGCCAGCGGCACGAACAGGGTGAGCGAGATCCGGCCGTGGTTGACGAGCATGGCCCGCAGCGCGTGCCGGGTCTGGGTGAGCCTGACGTCGTCGACGCCGGTGCGCGAGGCGAGCCCGCCCCGGTGGCGGGCCACCGCGCCGCCGACGAACATCACCCGGGCGCCGGCCATCTGGGCCCGCCAGCAGAAGTCGACGTCCTCGCCCCGGAAGGTCATGCCCGCGTCGAAGCCGCCGAGCCGGACGAACAGCTCCCGGCGGATCAGCATCACCGCCGACGGCAGGGCGAAGGAGTCGCTCACGCCGTCGTGCTGCTCCTGGTCGAGCTCATCGGCGCCGGCCCTGTCGGCGGGAACGCCGAATCGGTCGACGTCGTAGCCCGCGTGGCGGATGATCTCAGGGCGGTCCCATTCCACGATCTTGGGTCCGACAACGCCGGCGCTGCTCCGCAGCGCCTCCGCCACGAGGGTGCTGACCGTGTCGGAGGCCAGTGCCACGTCGTCGTGGCACACCAGCAGGTAGTCGGCCGACAGCTCCGCCGAGAGCACGGCGTTGGCCGCTTCCGAGAAGCCGAGGGCGCCGGTCGCGTCGATGACCTCCGCGCCGTCCAGGATCGCCGCGACACGAGGACCGATCCCTGATCCGGCCGCGTCCACGACGGCGACGCTCAGGAACTCGTAGTCCTGGAGCGAGAGCGACTCGAGGGTCTCCTCGAACCAGTCGCCCGGCCGGTGGGCGACCACCACAGCCAGCACTGTGGGCTGCTGCTGGGCGGTGCCGGATGCGCCCGGTGCGGGCGTGGTGCTGTCGACGGAGGATGCGATCAGCCGAGGCTAATGGCGGAGCGGTGATTGCTCGCGAGCATCTCGCTGTGCGGCGGTGTCATTCCCGCTCTTGTTCGCTTCGCTCACGGGCCGCTCGGGCCACGGCCTCGCTGGCCGGCTCGCGACGGTGGCGAGCGGGTCGGGTCTTGTCCGCTCGGCCTCTGGCGGGCGTGCCCGCTGCGCTGGTGGCGCCGCCGGCACGTCACCGCGCCGGGAGTGAGTTCCACACGTCCAACAGCTCCGAGGCGGTGACGACGGTGGCGACCATGGCCAGCGTGTTGTCGATAACCGACTCCGCGTA
Organism: Acidimicrobiia bacterium; assembly: GCA_022820805.1. GTDB lineage: Bacteria > Actinomycetota > Acidimicrobiia > Acidimicrobiales > Aldehydirespiratoraceae > Aldehydirespirator. Next base: position 41,919 of record JAJEEV010000043.1, on the reverse strand, counting down.
GGCGGCGGGCACTCCGGCCACCGCGTCCCGAACCAGCACGACCTGGTAGCCGAGGTCGACGGCGCTGAGGCACAGGCCCGCGACGCCGACGTTCACCGACACGCCGGTGGCCACGACGGTCGCGACGCCGAGGTTCCGCAGGGTCTGGTCGAGCGCGGTGGACGTGAACGGCGTGAGACCGTGCCAGCGCGACACGACCAGGTCGCGGGGATCCTCGCCGAGCTCGGGCACGAGCCGGGCGCCCTCGGTGCCGGACTCGGTGGGGGAGGCCCCCTCGCGGCGCATGCGGTCGGCGAGGCCCAGTATCCGGCAGTTGACCGCTCCGCCCGCCCCGTCGGGCCGGGTCTCCATCGTGCAGTGGACCACCCGGGCGCCCACCGCCCGAGCGGCCTCGCACACCGAGGCCGCAGCCGCGATCGTGCCGCTGGCCGCGACCTGTTCGGCCAGGGCCGCCATCATCGCACCGGGCCCCACCACGCCCCGCTGCAACTCCATAGTGAGCACGGCGGTGGAGCCCGGATCCACCAGAGCTGCCAGCCGCCCGTCTCGACCCGACGCCCCCGCCATGCGACAAGTGTGGCAGGCGCCGCCCGGATGCGACGTGCATGGGGTGAGAATCGGTTGCGTGGCAGCGGTGTCACTCCCGCTCCTGTTCGCTGCGCTCACGGGCCGCTCGGGCCACGGCCTCGCTCGGTGTCCCCATGACTAGGGAATTGCGGCTGGCCCGCTCGGCCTCTTAGCCTGCGCGTTCATGCGCTGTGGAGACTCCGGGCGGTAGGGCCGTGCGGGCTCTCGTCACCGGCGCCAGCGGCTTCGTGGGCTGCCACCTCGTGGCGCACCTCGCCGCCTCCGGCGACGAAGTCGCCACCAGCGAAGCGGAGATCACCGATCCCGAGGCGCTGGAGGCCGATTTCGCCGGGTGCCGTCCGGACGCGGTCTATCACCTGGCCGCTCAGGCCGACGTCAAGGCCAGCTTCACCGCGGCTGCGGCCACACTGCGGGTGAACGTGGAGGGAACCCACAACGTGCTGGACGCAGCCCGCCGGTCCGGCGCGGGCCGGGTGGTGGTGGTGAGCAGCGCCGACGTCTACGGAAGGCTCGAGCCCGCCGACCTGCCCGTCGGCGAGGCCGTCCCGATGCACCCGGTCACCCCCTACGGCGCGAGCAAGGCGGCCGCCGAGATGGTGTGCCTGCAGGCCGGCGCTGGCCGAGGCCTCGACGTGGTCCGGGCCCGGGCCTTCAACCACCTCGGCCCGGGCCAGAGCGACCGCTTCGTGGCGGCCGCACTGGCGGCCCGCATCGCGTCCAACGAGCACAGCGGCGCCGACATCGTGCCGGTGGGGAACCTGCAGGCCCGCCGCGACTTCACCGACGTGCGCGACGTGGTGCGGGCCTACCGGCTCCTGGCCGAGCACGGAGCCTGCGGCGAGGCTTACAACGTGTGCAGCGGCCGCTCGCTCAGAGTCCTGGAACTGGCCGAGGCCCTGATCGCGAGGGCCAGGCACCCCATGCGCCTCGCCGCCGACGACGGACTGTTCCGTCCCGTCGATGTGGCCGAGGTCAGGGGCGACCCCTCCAAGCTGCGGGCCGCCACCGGCTGGCGGCCCGAGGTGGGACTGGAGCAGACCCTCGACGACCTGCTCGACTACTGGCGCTGCAGGACCTCGGAGTCGGAACTCTCGCCCGAGTCGGAACTCTCGCCGCAGGGCGATAGCCAGTAGAGCAATGGCCAGGCGCGCGCTGATAACCGGCATCACCGGCCAGGACGGCTCGTACCTGGCCGAGCTGCTCCTGGACAAGGGCTACGAGGTCATGGGCATGGTGCGGCGCTCCAGCATCGTCAACTACGAGCGCATCGCCCACATCCAGGACCGGGTCCGCATCGTGACTGGCGACCTGCTCGATCAGGTCTCGATGATCGAGATCCTGCGGACCTACCGGCCCGAGGAGGTCTACAACCTCGCGGCCCAGTCCTTCGTGCAGACATCGTTCAGCCAGCCGGTCCTCACCGGCGAGACCACCGCGCTGGGAGTCACCCGGATCCTCGACGCCATCCGGCTCGTCAATCGCGACATCCGCTTCTACCAGGCCAGCTCGTCGGAGATGTTCGGGAAGGTGCGGGAGGTCCCCCAGAACGAGCAGACCCCGTTCCATCCCCGCAGCCCCTACGGGGTGGCCAAGGTGTACGGCCACTGGATCACGGTCAACTACCGCGAGTCGTACGGGCTGCACGCCACCTCCGGGATCCTGTTCAACCACGAGAGCCCGCGCCGGGGCATGGAGTTCGTGACCCGCAAGATCACCCACGCCGCGGCCAGCATCAAGCTGGGCCTGGCCAGCGAGCTGCGGCTCGGCAACCTCGAGTCCCAGAGGGACTGGGGCTACGCCGCCGACTACGTCGAGGCCATGTGGCAGATGCTGCAGCAGGACGAACCCGACGACTACGTGATCTGCACCGGCACGACGCACTCGGTGCGCACGCTGTGCGAGCTGGCCTTCGAGTATGTGGGGCTGGACTACCGCGACCACGTCGTGGTGGACGAGCGCTTCATGCGCCCGGCCGAGGTCGACCTGCTGGTGGGTGACTCGTCCAAGGCCGCGGCCGCGCTCGGCTGGCGCCCGAGGACGTCGTTCACCGAGCTCGTCCGGCTGATGGTGGACGCCGACCTGACGCTGCTGCAGAGCCGTCCGGGCTCCGCCGGCTGAACCGGGGCGGGACGCGGCGGTGATAACAGTCCTGGCCGGGGGTGTGGGCGCGGCCCGCTACCTGGCCGGGCAGCTCCAGGTGACGCCCCCCGGTGAGGTCGCCGCGGTGGTGAACGTGGCCGACGACATCGAGCTGCACGGCCTGCACGTCAGCCCCGACATCGACACCGTCGTCTACACGCTGTCGGGCGCCATCGACCCTGGGCGGGGCTGGGGCCTGGCCGACGAGACCTGGAATGCGCTCGACGAGCTGAGGGCGCTGGGGATCGACGCCTGGTTCAACCTCGGGGACCGCGACATCGGGACCCACCTGTTCCGCACCACGCTGCTGCGCCAGGGGCACCCTCTCAGCGAGGTGACCGCCCGGCTGGCGGCGGCCCGCGGCCTGCGCTGCCGGGTCCTGCCCGCCAGCGACCAGCCGATCGAGACCCGGGTCACGCTGGCCTCGGGCACCGAGATCGGCTTCCAGGAGTACTTCGTGCGACTCAGCCACGACGTCGCCATCTCCGGGGTGCGTTTCGCCGGAGCCGAGGACGCCGTGCCCGCCCCGGGCGTCACGGACGCCATCGCCGACGCCGACGTCTTGGTGATCGCTCCGTCGAACCCGGTCGTGTCCATAGGCCCGATCCTGGCCGTCGGCGGAGTGGCCGACGCCCTCGGCTCCCGGCGGGAGCGCAACGTGGCCGTGTCGCCCATCGTGGCGGGCGCCGCCCTCAAGGGTCCCGCCGACCGGATGCTCCGCGAGCTGGGCGAGGAGGCCAGCGTGGTGGGGGTGGCCCGCCGCTACCGGGACCTGGTGGCCGCCCTGGTGATCGACGAGGCCGACGCCGGCCTGGCCGCGGCGGTGGCCGACGCCGGGGTGCGGCCCGTGGTGGCTCCCACGATCATGTCCTCGCCGCAGGCCGCGGCCGAGCTGGCCCGCCGCACCGTGGCCGCGGTGTCGTCATGAGCCTCGAGATCCCATGAGCCTGGAGAGCCCATGAACCTGGAGATCCTTGGAGTTGAGGGCATCGGCGAGGTGCGGCCCGGAGACGACCTGGGCGCGCTCATCGTCGCCGCGGCCGGGCCCGGCTCGCTGCGTGACCGGGACTGTGTGGTGGTCACCCAGAAGGTGGTGTCCAAGGCCGAGGGGCGGCTCGCGGCCGTCGACCCTGCCGACCCGACCAGTCACAAGCCGCTGGTGGAGGAGGAGTCGGTCCGGGTGCTGCGCCGGCGGGGAGACCTGGTGATCTCCGAGACGGCCCACGGCTTCGTGTGCGCCAACGCCGGCGTCGATCTCAGCAACGTCGAGGAGGGCTACGCCGCTCTGCTGCCGGTGGACTCGGACCGTTCGGCCCGCCGCATCCGAGACCGGATCCGGGCGCTGGTCGGGGTCGAGGTGGCGGTGGTGGTCTCCGACACCTTCGGCCGGCCGTGGCGCCGCGGCGTGACCGACACCGCCATCGGCTGCGCAGGCATCGCCGCAGTGGTGGACCTGCGGGGCAGCACCGACGCCCTAGGCCGGGAGCTCAAGGTGACCGAGGTGGCCGTGGCCGACGAGATCGCGGCAGCCGCCGACCTGGTCATGGGCAAGGCCAAGGGCGTCCCCGTCGCAGTCGTGCGGGGCCTCGACGAGTCCTGGTTCCGCACCGGCTCCGTCGCCGAGGAGATAGTCCGCTCCCCCACCGACGACCTCTTCCGCTAACCACCGCGCCTCCCGCAGCCACGCCCCACACGGGTCACGGCGGCCCACGGTCACCGCTGAGGGCGCCCGGTGTGCCGGCCGACCTGGTGTGCGATCTCACCAGCGCCGCCCGGGCGGTCGCCGGACTGGGTCTCCCCGGCGGATCGCTGTGCTGCGCCGGCCGTGCGCCGCGTTGTCGGGATCTGTTCGCCGGCGAGTGATCGGGGGCGCGGGTTGCCTTCGGAATGCGAAGTACCAGCGTGTTCGGGGACTGGGCCGCGACGGGCTCTAGCAGCCCGGCCTGGTCGCGTACGGCGGGCGCTTCTGAGCAGAACAGGCTCGGCCCTTCGGGGGCGTGGGCGGGGCCGTAGGTCTCCGCCTGGGGCGGGTGCAGTGTGCGCTTGCCGGGCGGGCCGTGGATCTGCCAGCGGAGGTAGTGGATCTTGTGGTGGCAGCTCCAGCAGGCCAGCACCATGTTGTCGATGCTGGTGGCCCCGCCCTCGGACACGGGCTTCACGTGATGGGCGTCGCAGATGTCGGGGTGGGCGCCGCAGGCGAAGCATCCCCCGTCGCGGGCGATCAGCAGCTGGCGCTGGGCGTCGGTGGCGCGGCGCACACTCTGGGCCCGCCATATCGGCCGGCCCCGGCGGTCATAGATGATGCCGGTGAACTTTGCGTTGCAGGCCAGTTCCTCGAGCACCGACTGGGGCAGCCGTGCCCCGTCGGGAAGCTCAGCGACCAACTTGCCGGTGTCTTCATCGACGTGCGCGACCACACAGATATCAGCAAAGGGCTTGGTCCCCTGGCTGTCGGAGCGGTTGGTGGTGAGGTGTTCGAGGGCGTCGGCCATGCACTGGTCGAAGCTGCGCCGCTGGTGCCCGCTGCCGTTAGCGGCGGCGTGCTTCCTGTCGCCGTCGTGCATGCGGCCGGCCTCGATGCGCAGCCGGTTGCGGATGCGCTCGCCGGTGACTGCGTCGAATTCCCCGCGCAGGTGCACCATCCCGTCGTCGGCGTTCCACATCCGCACACACCGCCGAGCCCGTTGACGGGCATGCTCGCCCTCGCCGCCGTCACCCTGACGATCCACCATCCAGCGGCGGGCCTCCTTGGTGAACTGCTCGGGCCGCATCGACTCGGCCTTGGCCAACAGGTCCCGATCATCAGCGACATCGGCCGCGCTGGTCTTCGACACAGCCTCCCCAAGCCGCCTCGCGTTCGCCACAGATACCCGCCCCGATTCCACCGCGTCGCGCAGCCTGGGCGTGTCACGCAGCGCCTCAGCGGTCCTGACCTGGCTGCGGGCATCCTGCCGCGACAGTCCCGCACCTGAGGCCAGCACCTCCGCGCCCCCGTCGCCGTGACGGTCCCGGGCTGCGATGTTCGCCGCGGCTGAGGTCTGCGCGGCCGACGTGATCGCGACAATGGCCTTGGAAACCGGCAACATCTCGCGCATCTCCTCGCACGAAGCGTCCCCGGCATTCACCAGCGCCAGCATCTCCTTGGCGGCGGCCTCGGCCCGGCGGGCGGCTTCAATCAACATGACGACAGCACCCCATAGGGGTATGACATCTGTCAAGCATTTACATTATTGTTAAATGTATTCTAGTGGAACCTGCTTGCCAGCGTGTAGCTAGCTGCCGTGGCCGTCAGGGGTGGTGGTGGGTGAAGTTCCAGTGGTCGGTGAGCATCTCGTGGAGGCTCCTGGTGGCCCTCCAGCCCAGCTCGTCGCGGGCTCGGGTGCAGTCGGCCCACGACGCTTCCACGTCGCCGGGGCGGCGGCCGGCCATCTCGTAGAGGACGCTCGACCCCAGGACCTCGCCGGCCGCGGCCAGCAGTTGCAGCACCGTGGTCCCCGAGCCTGTGCCGAGGTTGTAGACCCGGCTGCGGGCGGGGGCGATGTCGGCATCGAGGGCAGCCACATGGCCCTCGGCCAGGTCCATCACGTGCACGTAGTCCCGCACTGCGGTGCCGTCGACGGTGGCGTAGTCGGCTCCGAAGACCTCCAGCCGGTCCCGGCGGCCAGCGGCGACCTGCATGATCCGGGGCACGAGGTTCTCCGGCTCCCCGGAAGGGTCCTCCCCTATCAGCCCCGAGGGGTGCGCGCCGACCGGATTGAAGTAGCGCAGCATCACCGCGGTCAGATCCGAGGCGGCCGCGGCGTCGGCCAGGATGCGCTCACCCATCAGCTTCGTCTCGCCGTAGGGGCTCTCCGGGACGGTCTCCGACTCCTCGGTGAGCGGCAGCGACGACGCCGACCCGTAGACGGTGGCCGACGAGCTGAACACCAGCCGCCGGACGCCCCGCTCCACGGCCGCAGCAGCCAGCTCGACAACAGATCCGAGGTTGCTGCGGTAGTAGCCGACGGGGTCCCTCACCGACTCGGCCACGCTCTTGCGGGCCGCGAAGTGGACCACCGAGTCGATCCGATGCCCACCGAAGACCGCAGCCAGGACATCGGCATCGCCGGCGTCGCCCTCCACGACCGGCAAGTCCCGGTGGGTCAGGCCCCGGATCGAATCCACCGCCCGGCGCGAGGCATTGGAGAAGTCGTCGAGGATCACCACCTCGCGCCCCGCATCGTGCAGCGCGACGACCGTATGGCTGCCGATGTAGCCCGCGCCCCCCGTGACCAGCGTCGCCATCAAACCGCCTAGGGCACCCTGGCATCGGACAGGTCGGCCCCAGCCGCGACGGTGAAGCGCTCCCCGATGAGCGTGCCGTCGGCCACCCGGGCGCCCCGCCCCACCGTGGCACCTGACCCCACCACGGAATCGAGAACCGTCGCGCCCGCCTCGATTACCGCCCCAGAGTGGACCGCGGAGCCCCGCACCACCGAGCCCGCGCCCACTACGGCTCCCGCCATGACCACGCTGCGCTCGATCACCGCCTCAGCATCGACCGAGGCCTCCGCCGACACCCCGGCCGCCGCCGGCCCCCGCCGGCCGTCGAGCAGGTCGAGCTGGGCCCGCAGGTACGCCTGCGGAGTGCCCACGTCGACCCAGTAGGTGTTCTGCCGCAGAGCCCACAGGGCCCCGTCGGCGACCATCGCCGGGAAGACCTCACGCTCCACCGACACCCGCCTGCCGGCGTCGATGCGCCCGATCACCGAGGGCTCCATCAGGTAGGTCCCCGCGTTGATCCAGCTGCTCGGCGAGCGAGGCCCCGGGGGCTTCTCCACGAAGGCGCTGACCCGCCCGCCGGGGTCGGTCACCACCACCCCGTAGCGGAACGGGTCGTCCACGGCGATCAGGTGGATCGTGGCCTCGGCTCCGGCCGAGCGATGCAGCCGCAGCATCTCTCCGACGTCGAGGTCGGTGATCACGTCGCCGTTGGCCACCAGGAAGGTGCCCGCGGATGCGTCCATGCCCGAGGCCTCGAAGGCGAAACGGATCGCCCCGGCGGTGTCGAGCGGCTCGGGCTCGACCACGCAGCACAGCTCCACCCCCGCGCACCGCCCGTCGGGATAGGCGGCCCGGAAGGCGTCGTCGTGGTAGCCCAGGGCCAGGACCACCCTGTCCACCCCGTGGCGCGCCAGACCGGACACCGCGTACTCCAGCATCGGCCGGTGCAGCACCGGCAGCATCTGCTTGGGGGTGGTCAGCGTCAGGGGCCGCAGCCGGGTGCCGAGGCCGCCGACCAGCAGGATCGCCTGCACCCCGGCCCCTATTCGGTCGGCGGGGCGTCCGTCGGGTCGAGGTCGGTTTCCGGACCTCTCGAGATCAGGTTCCCGCCCGATGCCGCGAAGGCCGTCTGGAGGCGGGTCTCGGGCGGTTTGGGCACCTCGGCACCGGCAGGCACCCGGGCGAACGTGAAGGCCTCCAGGTCACCGAGCAGGCGGACGTCGGAGAAGTCGTCGGTGTACTCCTCTGCCACCTCGTAGACGTCGGCCAGGCCCGTGATGGGATCGTCGGCGCCGGCCATGTCGGCACTCGGGTCGATCCGGGCGAAGCGCACGGCCCGGATCACCGTCGGCTCGCCGTTGCAATCGGATCCCGCTTCGAGCACGCCGATGCCGGGGCCGCTGATCTCGTCGTCGGTGATCCTCGCCCCCATCGACTCGAAGAACACGTCGAGCCGGGCGTCGTCTCCCGACGCGGAGCTGTTCCACGGGTGGATGTGGATCACGCCGTCCTGATGCGAGTGGATCCCGTCGGGATCGGCGGCGCTTGTGAAGGCGGGGAGGAAGCGGTCGCAGTCGTAGATGGCGTAGGCCGAGTGCCAGTGGTCGTTGCCGACCCTGGGCGCCTCGGGCGGGGGCCGCGACGAGCGGGCGAAGACCACCAGCGAGACGCCGAGCACGACCACCGCCACCAGGATCATCGGGAAGCCCAGCTCCCGGCGCTCGCGGCCGCCCTTGGGCGCGGCCGCCGCACGGGCGGCCCGCTGGACCTTCTTCGAAGAACTCGCCTGAGCCACGGGGCGTCACGCTATCGGCTGACATCGAAGCCCGGTCGCCGCCGGGGCGACGGCGGCGCTGACACCGACGCGCCGCGCCGGGCTCTCAGGTACCCGCGCTGCCCGTCAGCGCCGCGAACAACTCCTCGTAGGCGCCCGCGACCGCCTGCGGTGTCAGGCATCCCTCCACATAGGCACGGCCCCGCCGCCCCATGGCCTCGCGCCCATCGGTGTCGTCGAGCAACGCTGCGATCGCGGCGTTGAAGGCGGCCCCGTCACCGGGAGCCACCGCGGCGCCGCAGCCGGCCTCTTCGATCATTCGGGGCAGTTCCGTTCCCGGATCGACCGAGGCCACCACCGGGCGGCCCGCAGCCAGGATCGAGTAGATCTTGGAGGGAACGCTCGAGCGGGCCAGGCCCTCGCGCAGCACGACCACACCGATGTCGGCCGACGCCAGCACCTCGTCGAGGCGCTCGGTCGGCTGGTAGTCGACGAACACCAGGTTGGGCAGCCCGGCCGCCGACGCCTCCAGCGCGGGACGGGCCGAGCCCTCGCCGTTGACCACGAACACGACGTCGTCGCGGTGGCGGTGCGCCCGGGCCGCTTCCACCATCAGGTCGAGCGGCTGCGAGAAGCCGACGTTGCCGGCGTACATCACCACGGTCCGGTCCCCCAGGCCGTGCTCGGCCCGGTAGGCGGTGTCGCGGCTGCGGGGGCGGATCCGCGATGTGTCGGCGAAGTTCGGTATCACCCGCACGGCTCCCGACCGGCCGGCGTCGAGCTTGGCCTCCACGTTGGCCGCCATGTCCTGTGACAGCACGGTGACGGCCGCGGCCCGGTCGTAGATGAACCGCTCCAGGCGGCGGGCCGCGGCCACCAGCCGCCGGCCGCGGATGGCCCCGGTGTCGATGGCCGCGTCGGGGAATATGTCCTGCAGGTTGAACACCAGCGGCGCCCTCCAGCGACGGGCTGCGGCCCAGCCGGCCAGACCGAGCGTGATGGGCGGCGACATGGCCAGCACCGCGTCGGGGCGGTCCCGCGTGGCGACGGCGGCTGCGGTGACCAGCGCGGTGAAGCCGGCGAAGCCGGCGGCGCGGGACGCGACGCGGCCCTTCGCGGTCGGGAACGGGTGGACCCGGGTGACCGCGACGCCGCCGGGAGCGGTCCCCGACCGCACCGGGCGTCCCCGCCAGCCGGGCTCAACCCGATGATTCCGGTACCAGGGCAGAGCGGTCACGACCCGGACCTCGTGGCCCCGGCCGGCCAGTTCGGCCACGATGGCGGTCATGACCTCGCCCGTGGGGGCGACGTCGGGCTCGTAGTGCGGGCACAGGACCAGCAGCCTCACCGTGCCGGCTCCCCGGCGCGGTCGACCGCGGCCCGCCACGCCGCCAGCAGCCGGCCCGCCGCCCGGTCCGGAGCGAAGTCGGCGGCGCGGGTCCGGCCCCGTTCCACCTGCTCGCGGATGCGGGGCGACCCGGACCCGGCCTCGGCCAGCGCGTCGACCCAGCCGTCGAGGTCGTCGGGATCGACGAGCGTGGCGCAGCCGCCCGCCACCTCCGGCAGCGCGGCCGCGTCGGCGGCAACGACCGGGGTGCCCGAGTGCATGGCCTCGAGGACAGGAAGCCCGAAACCCTCATAGCGCGACGGGAACACGACCGCGGCAGCGGCCGACATCAGCCACGAGAGCCGGTCGCCGTCCACCCATCCCAGGTGCGCCACGCCGGCAGCGCGGGCCACCTGCTCGGCCACCTCGGCATGGGCGCGGCCCCTGGCGCCGGTGAGCACCAGCTTCAGGTCGCGGTGGCGGGCCCGAGCCGCGGCGTGGGCCGCTATGAGCATCGCGTGGTTCTTGTGGGGGTAGGTGGCCGCCGGGTAGAGCACGAAGGGCTGATCGACACCCAGCGCCGGGTCTGCGTTCGCCTGGGCGGTGTCGGGTGGCCGCCGGGCGCGGGCGTAGGTCGGCGGGACCACCTGGATTCGCTCGGGCGGCACGTCCAGACGCTCCGCCAGCCGGTCGGCCACCCACTGCGAAGGCACCGCCACCAGATCGGCGGAGCGAACGCTGCGGGGCAGCGCCCACCCCAGATACCGGCGCTTCAGCGCCGAGAAGTTGGCGGGAACGTCCAACGGCTGGATGTCGTGAACGGTCAGCACGGACACGCCGGTCCGCCGAGCGGGCAGCCGGCCACCGAAGTGGTGCACCGCGTCGAATCGGGCCGACAGGCGGGCCAGCCAGGTCGACTCGACCGCCGCCCGCCGCACCCGGCTGTCGGGCCGCCATGGGGCCTCGTGCCACACCAGCCCGTCCAACTCGGGATGGGCGGGTCGCACACCGGCCAGCGACGCCAGCTCCAGCTCCACGGCGGCGCCCGGAGCAGGGGACTGTGACGCCACCGCGGCCAGCAGCCGGGCGGTGTAGGGCTCGGAGCCGCCGACCTGTCCAGGCACCACCGAGCACAGGTTCGCCAGCACCCGCACAGCAGTCACCCGGTGCTCCTCATGCGCAGGCCTCCCCGTAGGCGCTCCGCACGCCGGCCGCGGTCGCGCTCCAGGTGAACCCCGCAGCCCGGGCACGGGCCGCGGCGGAGCGCCGGGAGTGCTCTGCGTCGTCGGCCACCACCGCGTCGATGGCGGCGGCCAGCCCGTCGATATCGGCGGGGTCCACCACCGACGCCGGATCGGCGCAGACCTCCTCGGTGGCGGTTCCGGCGCTGGTTACCACCGGCGTGCCCTGAGCCATCGCCTCCAGAACCGGAAGCCCGAAGCCCTCCATCAGGCTCGGATAGACGAACACCCGGGCGGCGGCGTACAGCGCGGCAAGCTCACGCTGGGGTACGAAGCCGAGGCGGACCACGTCGCAGGCCGCGCCGGAGACCAGCTCCGGTGCGTCGAGCCCCCAGCCGTCAGGGCCGGCCAGCACCAGCGGCACCGCGGTGGCGGTGCGCTCCGCGGCCCTCAGCAGCCCGGTCAGGTTCTTGCGGGGCTCGGCGGTGCCGACCCACAGCGCGAACACCTCCGGCAGGCGGTAGCGGGCCCGGACCGCATCGATCTCGGCCGCGTCGGGCGATGCCCCGGCAGCCGCCAGCGGCACTACCCGGACCCGCTCGGGGTCGACGCCGTGTGCGGCGAGGTCGGCCGCCGTCGCTCGCGATGGTGCGATCACCAGATCGGCTTGCGCCCGGGCCAGCTCGAACCCCCGGGTGGCGAAGCGCACGCCCCGGGGAGTGAACCACTCCGGCCGCCTCAGGAAGGCGAGATCGTTGACCGTCGCGACCAGCGCGGCCCGCCCCGACGGAGGCACGGCACCCCCGGTGGCGTGCACCACGTCCACCCGTCCCGCCAGGCGCTGGACCGACGGCGCCCGCAAGCGGTGCCAGGCGTCATAGAGCGCCCGCCGGGGCAGTCGAGCGTGCCGGACCGGAATCGGGGGCCCGAGACCGTCCGGGGCCGGCCGGCGGTGACGGGCGGCGATGCCCACCAGGTCGACATCGCCGCGATCGGCCAGAGCGTCGAGGGTGCGGATCGCGGCGACCGCGGTGCCGCCCGGCACCCGGTGCCAGCACTGTTCCACGACCGCGGCCACACGGAGCATCCACCGAGTCTCCCACGGTGGCCGCCGGGCACGCGGCCACCGCTCGGCCCTTTCAGCCGGTGCCCCGGAGAACGTGCGAGGGGAGGTGAGAGCCGGTCGCGGCGCGGCGGTGTCATTCCCGCTCTTGTTCGCTTCGCTCACGGGCCGCTCGGGCCACGGCCTCGCGCCGTATATGAACCGATTCGCTCACCTACCCGCTCGGCCTCTCACACCCAGTCCGGTGTAGGTGAAGCCGAGACGCTCCAGCACGGCCCGGTCCAGCATGTTGCGGGCGTCCACCACGTGGCGCTGCGCCATCGCCTGTGCGATCCGGTCGAAGTCGAGCCGCCTGAACTCCTCCCACTCGGTGGCCACCACCAGCGCGGAGGCACCGTCGCAGGCGGCGTAGGCGTCGTCGACCACGGCGACACCGATCGCCTGGGCGGCCGGGCTGGCGGCGACCGCGGGATCGAAGGCCCGCACCGCCGCGCCGGCAGCGCGCAGCCGCTGGGCGATCTCGAGGGCAGGCGAGTCGCGGGTGTCGCCGGTCCCGGCCTTGAAGGCCAGGCCGAACAGAGCGATCCGCGCACCGTCGAGGGGCACCCGGCCGGCGACCTTGTCGACGATCCTGTCGAACTGGGAATCGTTGGCCGCCACCACGCTGCGCAGCAGCGTGTAGTCGTAGCCGGCCTCGGCGGCCGCCGCGATCAGGGCCCGTGTGTCCTTGGGCAGGCACGATCCTCCCCAGCCCGGTCCGGGGCTCAGGTAGTCGCGGCCGATGCGCGGGTCATAGCCCATCCCCGCGAGCACGTCGTTCACATCGGCCCCCACCGCCTCGCACAGGGCGGCCACCGAGTTGGTGAACGAGAGCTTCATGGCCAGGAAGGCGTTGGCCGCGTACTTGGTCGTCTCCGCCGAGGCCGAGTCGGTGATCAGCACCGGCGCGTCGAGTCCTGCGAACAGGCCGGCCACCCGCTCGGCCACCGGCGGGTCGTCGGCACCGACCACGACCCGGGCGGGGTTGAGGAAGTCCCGCACCGCCGACCCCTGTCGCAGGAACTCGGGATTGGAGGCCACCGCCACATCGACGCGGCCCAGCGCCCGCTGCAGCCTCGCGGTGGTGCCCGGGGGCGCGGTGGACTTGTTGACCACCACCGATCCCGGTCTGAGACTCGGACCGATCTCGGAGGCGGCCGCCTCCAGGTAGCTGAAGTCGGTGCCGCCCTGGGGGTCCGCCGGTGTGGGCACGCACAGGTAAACGAAGTCGGCACGGGCTGCGGCCTCCGCCGAACCCAGGACGAAGGAGAGACGATCAGCGTCCAGCCCCGACTTCACGAGCCCGGCCAGTCCCGGCTCGTGTATCGGGACCTCGCCCCGCCTCAGCCCGGCGATCCTGGCTCCGTCGACGTCGGTGCAGGTGACCCGGTGACCGAGTTCAGCCAGGCACGCAGCGGTGGTCAGACCCACGTACCCGGCGCCGACGACGGCCACATCCGCCGGCAGGGACCGCTCGACGTTGACAGGCATCAACGGCCCGTCCGGGTCAGCTGCACGACTCCCCCTCCGGCGGTCGGCCCTGGATGACGGGTGGCCCGGAGTCGGGGTCCGGTGACTGGGCGGCCAGTGCGACGAGGCTGCCGGTGGCTGCTGCTGATGCCAGCGAAGCGGTCGCTCCGCCGGCGGGAACGACCGGCGCGAGCGCTTCGCCGGCGCCGGTGGACGCCGGCGCGAAGCCCGAACCGGGGTCGGGCAGCAGCGGTGGCAGGCCGCGGGCCTGCACCCGGGCGCGCACCTCGGCCATCGGAGCCTGGAACACGAAGTTGATCCCTCCGTAGTCCGCTCCCAGCACGGCCACCACCCCGTCGACCCGCTCGTCCTCGACGACGTAGGGCACCGGCTCCAGGTACTGGGCGACGGTGAGGGCCTCGGACCGGTGGCCGGTGCCGTGCAGCACGACGGTCTCGGGGATGTCCGGAGACGGCACCGAGTCCACGACATCGAATCCCTCGCCCGCCAGCCTCGAGGCCGCGTCGTCCCGGAAGATGTCGTGGAAGCCGGCGATCGTCACCGACACCTCCGAGGGCCTCACCGAATCGGCCGCGCCCCTGAAGATCTCCAGCAACGGTGCGTTCGCTCCCCTGTAGGCGGCCTCACCCTTGTAGCTGCCGTCGGGCCACCACACGGTGTAGACCTCGAGCCGCTCCCGCTGGAGGTTCTCGGGATTGAAGTCGGCGAAGGCCTCGCCCAGGGCGATCAGCTCCGCCAGCGTCAGATCCTGGTCGAGCGTCAGGCTCGCCGAGGCGGAGTCGAGCAACTCGACCATGGTGGACGGATTGCGGGCCCCCCGGTTGATGGCCCGATCGAGGGCCAGCACGAGGAAGTCCTGCTGGCGTTCGATGCGGGTGAAGTCGTCACCGCCGGTGATCCTCCAGCGGCCGTCGATCAACTCGGTGTAGCGGCGGCTGCGGACGTAGTGCAGGGCCTGCTCGCCGTTGAGCACATGGCAGCCGGGCTCGGTGATGCTGAACGACAGCCGGTCGTCGCGCACCGGGTTGTTGAACCACACCGGGACGCCCCCGAGCGTGTCCACCACCTCCCGGAACCCGGCCAGGTTGACCTCGACGTAGTGGTTGATCTCCACGTCGAACATCGACGTCACCGTGGCGACGAGCAGGTCGGCACCGCCGATGTAGAGGGCGGACGTGATGCGGTTGTCCTGCGCGCCGGGGACCACGGCCCACAGGTCCCGCGGGATCGACAGCACCCAAGCCGACCCGGACACCGGATCGAGGCGCACCAGCATGATCGTGTCCGCCAGGCTCCGGCCGGTCGGGTCGACGACCCGGCCCCTCATCACCGGGTCGTCGGGATCCAGCCCGAGGGCGCTGTCGGTCCCGACGATCAGGAAGTTGACGGGCTCGCCGGGCTCGGTGTCGGTTCGCAGCAGCGGGTCCTGGCCGTACTGGCCCTCGTTGATTATGACGACCCGGTCGATGTCTCTCCAGACCTCCTCGACGTGCTCGGCGAAGTCCGCGAGGGCCACGGCGGCGACGATCACAGCCAGGCAACCGACCGCGACGAGGCGCTGCGGCCAAGTGCGCCGCAGCACCACCTCTCGTCCGTCGGTCACGGCGGCCAAGCGTACCGGCGGGGCTCCCGCCGAAGGGCTGATTCAGAGGGCGAGCGCTGGTTCTCAGCGCAGGTGGAACACGTCGCCGGCCTCGATCCGCACGTCCCGGCCCCCAGACGCCACCACCAGGCGCCCCGAGGCGTCTATCTGCCGGGCGACCCCCTCCACCGAGGTGCCGTCGGAGAGTTCGACCCGGACCGGGCGCCCGATGGTCGCCGACGCGGCCGCGAGCTCCGCCCGGGCTCGGGCGGGATCGGGGAGATAGCCGGCGAGCGCGTCGAGCAACGACTCCAGCAGCCGGTCGCGGGAGGCCCGGCCGCCGGCCTGGGCCAACGAGACCGCACCGGGCTCGGTGGGCGCAGCGGCAAGGTTCAGGCCGAGGCCCACCACCACCACCGGCGGGTCGCCCTCGACGATCTCCGAGAGCACGCCGGCCAGCTTGCCGGAGACGCCGGGCGCCTCGAGGAGCAGGTCGTTGGGCCACTTGGCCCGAACCTGGGCCCCAGAACCGGCCAGGGCCCCGGACGCGGCGACCAGCGCCGAGGCTGACACCGCGGCAGCGCGGTCGAAGGCCTCGGACACCGCGGCCGGCAGCCGGAAGCTCACCAGCAGCGAAGCGTCCACCGAACCGCCGCCGGCGGCATCGATCCAGTGCCGTCCCAGACGTCCCCTTCCCGCCGTCTGGTGATCGGCCACGAGCACCGCCGGCGTCCTGTCGCCGCGACGGGCCGCGAGGGCCAGATCGTCGTTGGTGGAGCCGGTCGAGACCGTGTGCAGCAACGGTCCCAGACCCGCCCGCCGGGCCGCCGCGGAGCTGAGCGGGAGCCGCTCGGCCGCGTCGGGAGCCGGTGCTGTCTGGGACGCCACATCGAGCATTCTGTGCGATCCGGGCCGCGATCGGCTATCCAATGACCTCGTGTTCTCAAAGGTGCTGGTGGCCAACCGGGGCGAGATTGCGGTCAGGGTGATCAGAGCCTGCCGCGAGATGGGGGTCGCCGTGGCCGCCGTCTACTCCGACGAGGACCGCGACGCCATGCATGTTCGGCTCGCGGACGAGGCCTTCGCTCTGGGGGGCTCGACCGCGGCCGAGAGCTATCTGCGGACCGAGGCCATCGTCGACGCCGTAAAGCGCAGCGGCGCCGACGCGGTGCATCCCGGCTACGGGTTCTTCAGCGAGAACGCCGACTTCGCACGGGCCGTGACCTCGCGGGGCGTCGCCTTCATCGGTCCGCCCCCCGCGGCGATCGAGGTCATGGGAGACAAGATCTCGGCCCGCGGCGCGGCTGTCCAGGCCGGGGTGGATCCCGTCCCGGGCACCACCGAGCCCGTGGTCGACCCGTCCCAGGTCGAGGCCTTCGGCGATGCCCACGGCTGGCCGGTGGCCGTCAAGGCCGCCTACGGCGGGGGCGGCCGGGGCATGAAGGTGGTGGCGGCCGCCGCGGAGGCGGCCGCCGCGGTGGAGTCGGCCCAGCGCGAGGCGCTCGCCTACTTCGGTCGCGACGAGCTCTACATGGAGCGCTACTTCGATCGAGCCCGCCACGTCGAGGTGCAGGTCCTGGCCGACGCCCACGGCAACTGCGTGCACCTCGGGACGCGGGACTGCTCCGCCCAGCGCCGGCACCAGAAGCTGGTGGAGGAGGCTCCCGCGCCGAGCATTGATCCCGAGGTGCTGTCGGCCATGGGCGATGCCGCGGTGGCGGTGGCACGCGGCTGCGGGTACATCAACGCCGGCACCGTCGAGTTCCTCTACGCCGACGGCGAGTTCTACTACCTGGAGATGAACACGAGGCTGCAGGTGGAGCATCCCGTCACCGAGTTGGTGACCGGAATCGACCTCGTGGAGCAGCAGCTCCGGATCGCGGTCGGCGAGCGGATCGGCTTCTCCCAGTCCGACATCACGACTTCCGGCTGCTCCATAGAGGTGCGGGTCAACGCCGAGGATCCCGCCGGGGGCGCCTTCCTCCCATGCCCCGGGCCGATCACGGGACTGCGCCCCGCCCAGGGCCTCGGCATCCGCTGGGACGGCGGCTACGAGGCCGGGGACACGGTCAGCCCCTACTACGACAACCTCATCGGCAAGCTCGTCGTCTGGGGCCGCGATCGCGACACCGCCATCGCTCGGGGCCTGCGAGCCCTGTCGGAGATGCAGGTCGAGGGGGTGGCCACCACCATCGGCGCCGCTCAGGCCGTCCTCGCCCATCGGGACTTTGCGGCCGTGACCCACTCGACGCGGTGGGTGGAGGAACAGCTCGACCTGTCGACCGTCGGGGGGCAGTCCCCCGGCGCCGGTGACGCTCCCGCCGACGGCCGGGGGTCCGGCGTGCGCCACACCGTCGATGTGGAGGTCGAGGGCAAGCTCTTCAAGGTGGCCCTGTGGGCCCCGGATCCCGCCGACGGCGACGGCAACCGTCCGGGCGCAGCACGACGCCGGGCCCGGGGACCGTCGGGTGTGGGCACCGGCGCGGCGGAGGTGACCGTCCCCATGCAGGGCACGATCGTGAAGCTCCTGGTGCAGGTGGGAGACGAGGTGGAGACAGGCGAGCCGGTGGCCGTTCTCGAAGCGATGAAGATGGAGAACAACATCGCGGCCGGCCGCTCCGGGACCGTCACCGAGATCCGCGTGCAGGTCGGGGACTCGGTGGGAGGCGGAGACACCATCGCAGTGATCGAGTGAGAGGCCGAGCGAACACGGGGCTGTGGGTAGTCGCGGTGGCGGCGGCCGTGGCCGGGACGGCGCTGAGGTTCATAGCGCCGTCACCGATGTGGCTCGACGAGGCCCTCTCGGTGAACATCGCCTCGCTGACGATCAGCGACGCGGTGGAGGCGCTGCGCCACGACGGCCATCCCCTCCTGTACTACGCGGTGCTCGGCGTCTGGCTCGAGGCCTTCGGCGACTCCGATGCGGCGGCCCGCGCGCTGTCGGGGATCTTCTCGCTGGCCGCGGCCGCGGTGATCTGGGCCGCCGCCCGGCGCAGGCTGGGCGACGAGGCGGCCCGCTACGCGGTCGTGCTCGCCCTGACGTCGCCCTTCCTGGTCCGCTACGGCAGCGAGGCCCGCATGTATGCCCTGGTGGTGCTGCTGGCCGCCGCGGGCTGGCTGTGCACCGAGACGGCCCTGCAGCGGCGGAGCCCGGTCCGGCTGGTTGCTCTGGCACTGGTGGTCGCGGCCGGACTGCACACCCACTACTGGATGATCTGGCTGGCCGCGGCCGCGTCCGCGGTCCTGGCCGTTCGATGGTTGCGGGCCCCGGCGGCCAGGGAGGAGCTGAGCCCGGTGCTGGCCGCCTACGCGTGCGGGTGGATCGGGTTCGTGCCCTGGCTGCCGGTCCTGGTCGAGCAGGCGGCGCACACAGGGACCCCCTGGGCGAAATGGGCCCGACCCGCCGAGGTGGCGGTGGAGTCGATCGAGGCAATGGGCGGCGGCAGCCGCTTCGAGCCCGTGCTGCTGGGGGTGGTGCTGGCCGGTGCCGCGGTGCTGGGGGCCACGCTCGTCGGCACCGTTGCCGGCGGGGTCGAGCTGGGTTGGCCGGGCCGCCACCGGGGCGCTCCGCTGGTGGCGGTGGCCGCGACGACGCTCGCAGGCGGCGGGCTGGTGGCCATGGTTGCGGGCAGCGCGTTCGAGGCCCGCTACACCGCGGTGGTCGTACCGCTGGTGCTGGCCCTGGCCGGGCGCGGGCTGGCCGGACTCCCCCGGTGGCTGGCCCCAGCGGCGCTGGCCGCGCTGGCGGTGTTCGGGGTGCTCGTCAACGTCGACGAGGCTCGGCGGGACCGGTCCCAGGGCGAGCAGGTCGCTGACGCGATTGACGCCCGGGCCCGCGACGGCGACATCGTCGTCACCTGCCCCGACCAGTTGGCCCCGGCGGTGCTGCGATACCTGGACACACGATTGACGGTGCTGACCCATCCGCCGACCGCCGATCCGCGTTTCGTCGACTGGTACGACTACTCCGAACGGATCGCGGCGGCCTCGCCCGGCGACACCGCGGCCGAGGCCCTCGATCGCGCCGGGCCGGACGGAGCGGTCTGGTTCGTCACCGCGGCCGGCTACCGGGGCTTCGAGTCCGAGTGCGGCAGCCTGGCCGCCAAGCTGCGCCACAGCCGGGCGGCCGAGACGGTCGTGGGAGCCCGGACGACCTACGAGCACATGGCGCTGATACGCCACCCGGCGGCGGGATCGTGAGGCTGTCGAGCCCGTCTGTGCGGGTCGCGCTGGCGGCCTGGGCCGAGGCCCGGCTCTACGTGGCGGCCGCCTACATCATCTCCACCGCGGTGGTGAACCGCCTCGAGCCGCCGCCTGCGTTCACCCCGGTCTCGGACGGCCTCCTGGCTTGGGACGGCCGCTGGTACGAGGCCATCGCGATCAGCGGCTACGCCGACGCGGCCGATCCGGCGCTGCGCTTCTTCCCGCTGTGGCCCCTCCTGGGACGGGCCGCGGCCTGGATCCCGGGCATCGACGCGGGAGTCGCCCTGGTGATACTGGCCAACGCGGCCGCGCTGGCAGCCGGGGTTCTGCTGCACCGGTTGGTGGTCGACGAGACCGGCGACGGGCGCCTTGCCCGGCGGGCGGTGAGGCTGCTGGCGCTGGCCCCGCCCTCCTTCGTGCTGGTGCTGGCCTACACCGAGGCGCTGTACCTGACCCTGGCCCTGCCGGTGTTCCTGCTGGCCCGCCGCCGGCGCTGGTGGGTCGCCGCCGCGGTCGGATACCTCGCCGGGCTCACCCGGCCGGTGGGCGCGCTGCTGGAGCTGCCGGTCGCGTTCATGGCGTGGCCGGAGTGGTCGCAGCGACCGGGGCGCCGGGCGGGCGCGCTGGCCGCCACCGTGGCCCCGCTGGCCGGGGCGGCCACGTTCATCGGCTGGTCACAGGGTGCGCTCGGCGACGGCGGCGCCCCGCTCGATCAGCAGCGGGAGTTGCGGGGCGACTTCGTGGACCCCGTGAGCAGGCTCGTTCGGGGAGCGTGGCGGGGAGCGCACGGTGACACCGGCGAGTTGCTGCACTTCCTGGCCGCGGTGGCGCTGGTCGCGCTGGCCGTGGTCGCCGTGCGGAGGCTCAGCCGTCCCATGGCCCTCTACGCGGCGGTCAGCCTCGGGCTGCTGCTGGCGGCAGAGAACCTCAACAGCCTGGAACGCTACGCCCTGAGCGCGTTCCCGCTGGTGGTCGCGGCGGCGATGGTGAGCCGCCACCGGTGGCTGGACCGCTGGATCGTCGGCGCTGCGGGCGCCGGCATGGTGTGCCTCACAACCCTCGCCTTCCACGGCGTGTACGTGCCGTGAACAATGGCGCGATCGGCCGCTGCGTAGGATCGACTCTGTGACCGCAGGGCAACCTGGTCTCGAGAGGCCCGATCTCGACGTGAGCGTCGTGCTGCCGGTCTACAACGAGTCGGCCCATCTCGCTGCGGAACTCGACCGCATCGCCGCGGCGCTGGAGGCCTCGGAGTACTCGTGGGAGATCGTGGTCGTCGACGACGGATCCACCGACGGCTCCGCCGAGCTGGCCCTCGGCCGGGACGGGGTGCGCCTGCTGCGCTCGGCCCGCAACCGCGGCTCGGGCTCGTCCCGGCGGATCGGCACCCGGGCGGCGCGTGGACGGGTGGTGGTGTGGACCGACGCCGACATGACCTACCCCAACCATGAGATACCCGAGTTGGTGGCCGACCTGGGCGACGCCGACCAACTGGTGGGAGCCCGGACCTCCGAGCAGGGCACCGTCAAGGCGCTGAGGGTTCCGGCCAAGTGGGCCATCCGCTGCCTGGCCTCGTACCTGACCCGGACCCGGATCCCCGACCTCAACTCGGGCTTCCGGGCCATGCGCCGCGACGTCGCCGAGCAGTTCCTCGGCGAGCTCCCCGACGGCTTCTCGTGCGTCACCACCATCACGATGTCGTACCTGATGAACGGCTACAGCGTCCGCTACACGCCCATCGAGTACCGGCCCCGTTCGGGTCGCTCGAAGTTCCGCTGGTGGGCCGACACCCGGCGGTACGTGCTCCAGGTCATACGGATGATGCTCTCGCACGATCCGCTGCGAGTGTTCATGCCCCTGGCTGCGGTGCTGGTCGCGGCCTTCGCGGCCAAGCTCGGCTACGACTTGGCGGCCAAGGACCTGCGGGTGGCCACCAACACGCTGCTGCTGGGCTTCGCGGCCATCCAGACGCTGGTGATCGGCTTGCTGGCCGACTTGGTGGTACGGGTGTCGAAGCCCCGGAGGCTACACCAGGGCGCCGACGTCACCGAGATCACCCCCGAGGACGGATCGCCAGGCTAGGGCTTCCGATCGGGGCCCCGGTCACGCTCGGTATCGGGGATTGAACTCGACCCCGCCATCGGCGGGTCGCAACCACGGGTACAGCTCCGTGGGGCGCCGGGCGATGATGGCCAGCTGGTTGCCCTGGCGTCGGGAGATCGCACACAACGCCGCCAGCGCGGGCCGGGCGAGGCGTCCCGCCCACCGCCGCCGGGCTCCGGTGGCGTCTGCGGTGGGCAGGCGGAGCCCGTGGCGGAACTCGACGCGGACCTCGCCGGTCGGGTCGTAGGACCGCAGGGTCTTGATCACCTCAGCCTCGGTCCAGCGATACACATGGTTGGGAACGCTGGTGTTGTCCAGCCCGCCGGACCGGCCGCCCTGGTCCACGACCGCGGCCAGCTCGAAGGAGTCGGCCATGCCGAGCCGGACGGCCAGCCGCACCAGCGCGCTGTCCCGGGCCTCGATCGCCACCAGCCCCACCCGGCAGACGCGGTACATCTCCAGGAGCGCCCGGTGGGGCGAGCGGCAGTGGTGAAGGCCCTCGGACACGAACACCCAGTCGAAGGAGCGATCCTCGAAGGTCAGCGACTGGGCGTCCTGGTGGGACCAGACCGCCTCGGGCACCATCGGCGAGAACGACTCGTCGAGGTTGGACACCACCACATCGGTGAAGCCCAGCCCGGTCAGAAGCTCCCAGTCGTCGGTGCCGGCGCAGACCGCCAGCAACCGGGTGTCGGCTCGTAGGTCCAGACTCTGCAGAGTCGCCGCGGCGAAAGTGCGGTCCATGGTCGGTCTCCGCTTCATCCTATGATCCACGGCGACTATGGCGGTCAACCAACCCGGCTCCCGCACCGCGCTGCTGTCGCCCGCAGCCCGCACCGGCGCAAGGCTTGTTCGCAGCTTCGCGGAGCGCGAGACCAAGGCGCTCTACAAGCGCAACCTGCTGGGCTGGCTGTGGTCACTGCTGAAGCCGCTGACGACGGTGGCGGTGTACAGCCTCGTCTTCGGAGTGATCTACCGGGCCGCCCCGCCGGCCACCGCCAACGGCCAGGCCGAGGTGTTCGCCCTCTACCTGTTCTCCGGGCTGGTCGTCTGGAACGCCTTCTCGACCATCGTGAACGGCTCGATGCGGTGGATGGACGGCGTGAGCGAGCTGCGCAAGAAGATCTACTTCCCGACCGAGACCGCTCTCGTCGGAGGCGCCGTCGCCACACTGCTGCAGAGCAGCCTCGAGGCCCTGGTGCTGGTGTTGATCATGACCGCGATGGCGAACGTGTCCTGGACGCTGGTGTTCCTGCCGGTGGCGATGCTGCTGGCCGCGATGTTCGCTCTGGGACTCGGCTTCGCGGCAGCCGTCGTCAACGCCCGCTACCGCGACATCCAGCACCTCACCACCATCGTGTTGAGTATCGGGTTCTTCACGGTGCCGATCGTCTACACGCCCGACATCGTGCCCGAGCGGGCCTACGGCCTGCCGATGGCCCGTCTCGTCGAGCTGAACCCCCTCAACTCGGTCATCGCGGTGGCCCGCGATGCGGTCTACTTCCTGGAGGTGCCCGACGCGGCCGACCTGGCCACCGCCGCGGCCTGGTCGCTCAGCGTCTTCGCGCTCGGCCTGGCCTTCTTCCGACGCCGGTCCATGGCCATCAGCGAGGAGCCGTGAGCGGCCCGTCCCGGGAGCCGGAACCGGCCGTGGAGGTGGCCGAGGTCTCCAAGCGCTTCCGTCTGGAACTGAACCGCCCGACCTCGGTCAAGGAGGCGGTGATCCGCTTCGGCCGCCGCGACGTCCGGCACCTGTGGGCCCTGCGAGACGTGTCGCTCGCCATCGAGCAGGGCTCGTTCTTCGGCCTCATCGGCCACAACGGGAGCGGCAAGTCCACGCTGCTGCGGCTGATGGCCGGGATCCACCGCCCCACCAGCGGCCGGATCGCGGCCCGAGGCCGGCTCTCGGCCCTGCTGGAGCTCGGGTCCGGCTTCCATCCCGAGCTGACCGGCCGGGAGAACGTGTTCCTCAACGGGGCCATGCTCGGGCTCGGCCGGCGCCAGATGGCCGCCGCCATGGACGAGATCATCGACTTCAGCGGGGTCGGCGACCAGATCGACGCTCCGGTGAAGATCTACTCCAGCGGGATGTACATGCGTCTGGGCTTCTCCGTGGCCGTCAACGTCGAGCCCGAGATCCTCCTCGTGGACGAGGTCATCGCGGTGGGCGACGAGGAGTTCCAGCAGCGGTGCCTGCACCACATGGAGAGCCTCCGCGCCGGCGGCACGACCATCGTGCTGGTGTCCCACGACACCGCGCTGGTGCGCCGGCTGTGCGACCGCGTCGGCTGGCTGGACGCCGGCCGGCTCCGCTCAGTGGGCGACCCCGACGAAGTGGTGGACGCCTACCTCGTCGCCGTCGCCGACCGCGACGGCGAATCCGGCGCTGCAGGGCGCTAGGCTCCCCGCCCGGCGGGCGGCTGACAGGAGACGGTGGTACATGCCCTCCCATCCCATTCGTTGGCTGCTCTCGCTGTTGTCGGCCACGGCGGTCCTGCTCGCGACTCTGGCCGTGCCGGCGACGGCCCATCCCCACGGCCCCAGCGACGACGATTTCACCTTCCTCGGCGGCGGCTGGGGCCACGGGCTCGGCCTGAGCCAGTACGGCGCCCTGGGCCGGGCCGAGGCCGGGTTCACCTTCCAGGAGATCCTGGCCTTCTACTACGACGGGACCGAGCTGCGCACCGATCCCGCCCTGGTGCCCGACGACGTCGACGTGCGCATCGCGATCCACAACACCACCGTGTTCAGGCCCACCGGGCAGCTGACGGTCTCCATGGACGGCCGCTTCCTGGACACCACCGTCAACACCCTGACCGTGCGCCGCGGCGACGGCGGCTGGTACATCAACTCCAGCAACATCGACTGGTGCCGGGGCTTCTGCAGCGGCACGGTGCTCACCGTCGGATTCAACGACGGCGAGCCGGTGCGGGTCTCCAACACCGTGAACGGCACCGAGCGCTACGCACACGGGGAGTTCCAGCTGACTCCGGCGGCCGGAGGCATCGCCAACTGCGGCAGCCGAACCTCCCACCAGTACTGCCTGGTGATCGGCGAGCTGACCATGCAGCAGTACCTCTACGGCCTCGACGAGATGGCCCACTCCTGGCCGGTCGAAGCCCTCAAGGCGCAGGCGGTCGCGGCCCGCAGCTACGCGGTGGCCATCATGAGCGAACGGGCCAACTGGGCCGCTCCCTTCGACCTGTACGCCTCGACCCGCGACCAGGAGTACAAGGCGTGGGACTACGAGCGGGAGCCCGGCCACAGCAACTGGACGGCCCAGGTGGACGCCACCGACGACACGGTGCTCACCTACCAGGCGACCAGCACGGACCCGATCGAGGTGATCGTCGGCTACTACAGCTCCTCCAACGGCGGCTACACCGCCGCCAACGAGGAGCCCCGCCGGGCTCACGTGCCGTACCTGCTGGCAAAGCCCGATCCCTACGACGCTGCCCCCGACGCCAACGGCGACCCCAAGAACCCCACCCACTCCTGGGAGCGCACCTACACCGGCGACCAGATCGCCGAGTGGCTGGCCGACTATCCCTTCGCCGACCTGGACGTCGGCGACATCGTGGAGATCTACATCAGCGGAGCCGGGCCCTCGGGCCGTATCGACGACTCCCTGGTGACCCTGGTCGGCAGCGATCGCACCCTCGAGGTCCGCAACGACGACGGCGATCCCTACGGCTACCGCTTCTACTACGCGCTGAGGCTGGGATGCCGCAATACGCCCGGCTGCCGGGAGCTGCTGTCCACCAGGCTCGCTCTCCAGGGCTCCCACACCGAGAGCGGCTACAACGTCCACACCCTCCCGTTCACCGACGTCGCCCACGACGCGCCCTACTCGCAGGCGGTGGCGTGGATGCTCAACAACGAGATCACCACCGGCACCACCCCCACGACCTTCTCGCCGGAGCGCTCGCTGACCCGTGCCCAGTTCGCGACGTTCCTGTGGCGCTTCGCGGGAGAGCCCCAGTCCGTCGACGGGTCATTCACCTTCGACGACGTCGAGCCGGACAGCTACTACGCCGAAGCGGTGGGATGGATGGTGGACCAGGGCATCACCGTGGGTTGCAGCACCAACCCCGTGCTGTTCTGCCCGACCGAGAATCTCAGGGTCTCGCAGCTGGCCGCGTTCCTGTGGCGCTTCGCGGGACGCACCTACAGCAACCACCCCGTCCCGTTCACCGACATCGGCATCAACGACTACTACCTCGAGGCCGCCCGGTGGATGGTGGAGCACCAGCTCTGGATCGACGACGAGTTCGAGACGGCCGGCAGCCGCTCCCAGGACTTCAATCCGGCCGACTCAGTCACCAGGGGTCGGATGGCGGTGCTCGTGTGGAGGCTGGCAGGAGCGCCCGGCGCGTTCGACAACGACGTTCCGCTGCCGCCGCTGATGCGAGACCAGTGAGGACCGCGGCCGGAGCAGCAGGCAACACCCCAATCCTGCGCAGGCTGGGCTTCCGCTATCTCCACATCATCGACGCCGTCACCCTCTTCGGGCTCATGGCGGCCATCACCACGGTCAGGTTCGGCTTCGACTGGCCCACCTACCCCGTGTCGCACTATGCGGTGGGCTTCGCCATCGCGACCGGGCTGCACATGGCCATCTACTACTTCGGCGGGATGTACGAGTACGAGCAGCGCCTGGGCCGGCCGCCCTGGCTGCCCCGGGCGACGCTGCTCACCCTGCTGGCCGTTGGAGCCGACGCCACCGTCACGCTGCTGACCGGGCGCTACCTGATGCCGCGCGCCAACCTCGTCGTCCTGGCCGGCCTGGCCAGTCTGCTGGTGTCCTTCAACCGCTGGCTGGCCCGCAGGGTCAGGCATCGCCGCTGCGGCCAGCCCCGGGTGCTGCTGCTGGGAGAGCCCCGCGACGTCGAGTCGGCCCTCCGCCACCTGCACGAATCGGAGCCCGCGGCGAGCATCGTCGGGCAGTCCCACGCCCCGTCGGACATCGTTGCCGAGATAGACCGGACCGGTGCCACCGACCTGCTGCTGCTGTCCGGCCAGCCGTTGGACTACCTGTACCCCGAGCCTCTCGGGGAGTTGGAGAGCCGGCGAGTGGGCGTCTACCGGCGCATCACCCCCTCCGACACCCTGCTGGGGCTGCAACGGACCCGCCAGATCGGCGGCATGCCGTTCGTGGCGCTCAGAGCGCACGCCCTGCCGGTGTGCCGCCTACGGTTCAAACGCCTGATGGACTTGCTGTACCTGCTGGTGCTCGCGCCCGTCGCGGTGCCCTTGAGCCTCGCGGTGGCGGCGTATGTCCGCGTGCGGGCCGGGCGCGGCGTCCTCTACCGCCAGCAGCGAGTGGGGCACGCCGGCCGCACGTTCACGGCGGTGAAGTTCCGGACCATGGGCCCGGACGCCGAACGGGCCGGCCCGGAACTGGCGGTGCGCGACGACCCGCGGGTGATCGCCGGCGTGGCCTGGTTGAGGCGCACCCGGCTGGACGAGCTCCCGCAACTCTGGAACGTGCTCACCGGCACCATGTCGCTGGTCGGTCCCCGGCCGGAGCGACCGGAACTGGTAGCCCGGCACGAGCAGGAGATCGCCGGGTACGGCCGGCGCCACGACATCCCGCCGGGACTCACGGGGCTGGCCCAGACGCAGGGCCACTACCAGACCGATCCCGCGTACAAGTTGGGCCACGACCTGCAGTACATCGTCAACTGGTCGCCCGTGCTCGACTGGGAGATCATGGTCAAGAGCCTGCTGGTGATGGCTCGCCGTTCAGGGGTATGAGCCCGGGCCCGGCGGCGGATCCCGGCCTTCCCCGGGTGTCTGTGGTCGTGCCGGCCCGCGACTGCGCTGAGGTGATCGCCGGATGCCTCGCCGCCATCGCGTCCCAGACCTACCGCGGCCCCATCGACGTGACCGTGGCGGTCGCACCCAGCGCCGACGGCACGGAGCGACTCCTGGCCGCGACCTCGATCGACGTTCCGGTCCGCACGGTGGCTAACCCCGCCGGGACCACGCCCGCGGGCCTGAACATCGCGGTGGCGGCCTCGGACGGACCTGTCGTGGCCAGGGTGGACGCCCAGTCTCGCCTTCCGCCCGACTACATCGAGCGGGCGGTGGCCACCATGGCCCGGACCGGCGCGGCCAACGTGGGCGGCGTCCAGCGGCCGGCGGCCTCCGGCCGCTGGCCGGGTGCGATCGCGGCCGCGATGGCCTCGCCCTTCGGCGGCGGTCCCGCCGCGTTCCGGCGCGGCTCGCTCCAGGGCCCGGCCGACACCGTCTACCTCGGCGTGTTCGACCGCGCCGCGCTCGAGGGGGTCGGCGGCTTCGACGAGACGCTGGATCGCAACCAGGACTACGAGCTCAACTGGCGCCTGCGCGAGCAGGGTCACATCGTGTGGCTCGACCCGGCACTCGTGGTCGACTACATGCCCCGCCCGGACCTGGCCGGCCTCGCCCGGCAGTACTTCGCCTACGGGTCCTGGAAGCGGGCGGTGCTGAAGCTCCATCCCCGGTCGCTTCGCCTTAGGCAGCTCACGCCCCCGGCACTGGTCGCCGGTCTGGCGGTCTCGCTGATCGGGCTGGCAGCCCGCCGCTGGCAGGCGGCCGCCCTCCCCGTCGTGTACGCGGCCGCGTGCGCGACCGCGGCCTGCAGGCTGCGTGGCGCCCTGCCGGACCGGCTCGACCGGGCCAGGGCAGCCGCTGCCTTCGCGGTGATGCACCTCGGATGGGGTGCCGGGTTCCTGGCGGGCCGGACCCGCAAGAACGGCCGGGCGCGTTCTCAGCAGGCCGCGGTGGACGCGAGGTAGGCGCCGACGACCTCACCGGGCTCGCCGACGGCCTTGAGGATCCCCTCGTCGAGCCAGGCGACCCGATCGCAGTAGCGGTCGATCTCCGCCATGATGTGGGTCACCAGCACCACCGATCCCGCGGCGGACCTGATCTCGTTGATGCGCTCCGCGCTGCGGCGGCGGAAGTCCTCGTCTCCCACGGTCAGCGCCTCGTCGATCAGCAGGACGTCGGGGATCCGGGCCGTGGCGATGGCGAACTGCAGGCGGGCCCGCATCCCCGAGGAATAGGTGCGCATCGGCCGGTCGATGGCGTCGCGCAGCCCCGAGAAGTCGATGATCTCGTCGGCCCGGGTCTCGATCTCGGACTTGGTGAAGCCGAGGGCGAGCCCGCCGATGAGGATGTTGCGCCGGCCCGACAGCGCAGGCCGCAGGGCGGACGACACCCCGAGCAGCGACGGCCTGGAGCGGCCGAGGATGGAGCCGGACTCCAGCGGCAGCAGGCCCGTCATCGCCGACAGCAGCGTCGTCTTTCCCGAGCCGTTGGCGCCGATCAGCCCGAGCGTCTCCGACTCGCGAAGTTCGAGGCTCACTCCCCGCAGGGCCCGGATGGTGCGGAAGCGCCTGCGGGTCCGCCCCTCGGAGAACAGCTTCTTGATCCCCGCGGCCGGATCCTCGTAGACCCGGTAGTACACGTGGGCCTCGTCGACGCGCACGGTCACGGCCGTGTTCGAGGCCATCACGCCCCCAGCCGCTGGTCGGACCGGCGGAACACCAGGAATCCCGCCACCGGCAGCACCAGGCACCATGCCAGCATTCCGGCCACCACCCAGCCGTCGACCGGCTCGCCCAGCAGGCACCAGCGGGCGCAGGTGATCACGTCGTAGAGGGGGTTGAGCGCGAAGACCCGCCTCCAGGCCTCGCTGGTGACGAAGGCGTCCACGCTGAAGATCACCCCCGAGGCGTAGAACAGCAGCCTGAACAGGTGGGGCAGGAGCTGGCGCAGGTCGGCGACGTTGGCCCCGATGCGGGCCACGAGCAGGGCCGCGCCCAGGTTGAACAGGAACTGCGCGGCCAGCACCCCGAGCAGCGCCAGCCACCGCAACGACGGGAGCTCGCCGGTGACGATGACCGCCACGAGCGCCAGCGCCAGCGCGGGCACGAAGGCGGCGGTCTGCCCGTTGAGGGCCGCCACCGGCAGGAGGATCCGGGGGAACTGGACCGAGCGGATCAGGCCGAGATTGCGGCTGATGCACACAGCAGCGTCGACTACCACCCGCTGGGTCAGATGGAACAGGACCACGCCGACGATGAGGAAGCCCAGGAAGTTCTCGACTCCCCGGCTGGTGTCGATGACGACGCCGAAGATGAGGAAATAGACCCCTACCAGCAGGGCCGGGTTGGCGAGGTGCCAGAGCTGTCCCAGCGCGGTGCCCATGTTCTGGGCCCGCAGGTCCTGGGCGGGCACCTGGATCGCGAAGTCCCGCCTCCGCCAGGCCTCGCGCAGGTAGGCGGCCGGCGGCGGCGGCTGGGTTAGGTCGAATAGACGCTGGTCGCGACCGCTCACGGCGATGATCCTAGGATCTCCCGGGTCCGCGGAAGTGCAGTGCGGTAGTGCTCGCAAGCGCCTAGCGGCGCGGCGGTGTCATTCCCGCTCTTGTTCGCTGCGCTCACGGGCCGCTCGGGCCACGGCCTCGCGCCGTATGAACCGGACTCGCGCAGCTACCCGCTCGGCCTCTAGGTGCAGTGCCGTAATGAGGAGCAGTGCCATAATGCAGGCGTGCGTCGCAGGCTGTCCCAGATCGCGCAGCGTGCCGGGGCTGGAGCGACACGGCTGCTGCGATCGGACCCGATCGCAGCGCCGTCAGAAGCCGCACCGGAGCCCGCCGACGACGCCCCGACCCGGGCCGGCTGCGGCCTCGACGCAAGGATCGCCACCAGGGGCCCTCGGGCCGCGGCCGTCTTCGCCGCCTCCGGCCGCGACACCGGCCGCCTCGGCAGCGCAACCACCGTCGTCGTCGGGGACAGCCCCGATCTGCTGGCTCGCCTGCCTGCCGGCGTGGCCGGCGTGTCGCTGCCGGAGCTGGACCCGACCGCCTCGGTGCCCGCCTTCGACGCGGGAACCGTCAACCCGGTCGGGTGGAAGCCCGTCCACGACGCCCGGCCGGCAACCCTGCCCGCCGGTGCTGACGCGGCCGCCGAGGTGGCTGCGCTGCGTCGCGCCCACCATGTCGAGGATTGGACCGGCCCGCACGCGGATCCCGCGGTCCGGGCCGGCGAACTGGCCGCCGCAGCCGCGGCCGGCGCCGTCGTCCTCGTCGCGCCCGCCGATCCGGGCCTCGAGTCCCACCTCGGGGGCGAGCTCTACGGTCTCATGACGGACGCGGGCCGGATCACCGGCGCGGACAGCCACCAGCGAGAGCTCCTGAGCGTCGCCATGCGCAGGGCCGCGCTGCGCCGGCACTCGCTGAGCGCCCGCGCCCGGCAGGTGCTCTCCGCAGCGGGCGTGGACGGCTCCGGCCCGCCGCTCGTGTCGGTGCTGGTGCCCACCCGGCGCCCCGACCAGCTGCCCAACGTCGTCGACTCCATCAGGCGGCAGACCTACCCGCGCCTGGAGGTCGTGCTCGCGCTGCACGGCGACGACTTCGAATCCGCCGCCGTGGAGGCCCAGATGGATCGCCTGAACCACCCGGCCAGAGCGGTCCACATCGCCGCGGACCGGGTGTTCGGCGAAGTCCTCAACGCAGGTCTGGCCGCATCGGAGGGCGAGCTGATCGCGGAGTTCGACGACGACGACATCTACGGGCCGGAGCACCTCTGGGACCTGGTGCTGGCCCTGGAGTACTCGGGCGCCGCCCTCGTGGGCAAGGCCTCCGAGTACGTGTACCTGGCCGGCGCGGACCGCACCGTACGCCGCTTCGTGGGCCTGGGCGAGCGCTACATCGACCCGGAGCGCTACGGCATCGCAGGGCCGACGGTGCTGGTCGCCCGCGAGACCCTCGAAGCCATAGGCGGGTGGCGGCCGATCGGGCTGGGGGCCGACAGGACGCTGACACAGGATGTGGGAGCGCACGGCGGGAAGGTGTACCGCACCCACGGTTCGGGGTTCGTTCTGATGCGCCACGGAACCGGCCACACGTGGGAGACCGACGAGTTGTACTTCCTGGAACAGGCTCAGGACGAGCGGGATGGCTGCGACCTGCGCTTCGCCGGCGTCATCTGACATCGTCGGGCGGAACGCTTCATTTCGCTGGGGGGCTGCGGCCGTCGCCGCCGC
This sequence comes from Acidimicrobiia bacterium, assembly GCA_022820805.1. Lineage (GTDB taxonomy): Bacteria > Actinomycetota > Acidimicrobiia > Acidimicrobiales > Aldehydirespiratoraceae > Aldehydirespirator. Next base: position 10,128 of record JAJEEV010000043.1, on the reverse strand, counting down.
GGCCCTGCTCGTGTTCACCAACGGTCCGGTGCTGCTGTTCTCCAAGCACGTCCTCGACCGCACCGGCCGGTGGGAGGACCACGCGGTGTGGCCGCTGCTGGCCGCGGCCGCGTTGTGCGGAGCGGGTTTGGCCGCCGGCGAGTTCATGCGCTCCCGGGCCGGGCCCACGGACACCTCCTCGAGGGCCGCGGTGGCGGCGGTGGGCGCCTTCACGCTGGCCGCGGTGGCCTCCACGCTGTGGAGCGTCGATCCGCAGGCCACAGCATGGCGCTCCTGCATCTATGTGGGCATGGCCCTGCTGGCGTGGGGAATCGCCCGTCTCGACGCCGCCGAAGCCGGCGCGGTGCTGGCCGCGGTCGCGGGCGCGGCCGTGGCCGCGAGCGTGATCCTGGTCTGGCTGCGACCCGACCTCGGGCTTCACGCCGACGGCTACTGGAAGGGGGTGTACACCAACCGCAACTCGCTGGGTCCGCTGGCTGCCATCGGGGTGCTGGTGAGTGTCCGCTACCTGGTTGCGCCCGGGCGGCTGCGGCGGGCCGCTTCAGCCGTCCTGGCCGCTGCCTCGATGGCGGCCATGGTCGGCGCCGGCAGCCGCACCGCGTGGATCTCGCTGGCGGTGGCCATGGCCGCGGCCACGCTGCTCGGGGCGTACCACTGGCTCCGGCGGCGCGGCAGCGCCGCCCGCGCCAGGACGGCCACCTTGACGGCCGCCACCCTGGGCGCGGTGGGAGCCGCCGCCGCGGCGGCCCTGCTCTGGGATGTGCCCACCTTCGCCCAGCGGCGCGAGATCTGGGGACTGGTGTGGGACCGGATAGTGCAGCGCCCGCTCCATGGCTACGGCTTCTTCACCTTCTGGGACATCGACGAACTGACCCAGCATGTCCTGCTGCGCCGCGGCAGCGCCCACAACAGCCTCGTCGAGGTGGCCCTGGGGTTGGGCCTGCTGGGCGCGGTCCCGTTCACGGTGATCGTGCTGCTGGCGGCGCGCAACACCGGCCTGGCGGTGTGGCGGCGCCCGAGCCCGGACACGTGGATGGGGGCCGCTGTCGTAGCCTTCCTGCTTGTGGAGAACCTCACGGAGAGCTTCGTGCTGTGGTTCTCCTACAGCTGGGTGCTGCTGATGGCGGCGGCGCTCAAGCCGGCGCAGGCGGCGGACCTGCCGGCTGCGGCCCTGCCCGACGCCGGTGCAGACCCGCCACCGCAGGGACCGGATCTGTCCCAGCGCGTGCAGCGGATGCGGCAGTACGTGTCCGAACGGCTGGCCGTGCCCTCGAACGAGGAGACCACAGCCGCGGTGGAGAGGACCCCAGCACGGGGCCTGTGCCGATTGCGGTCGGGCTGGGTCGCGGTGGCGCTCATGGTGGTGGCGATGCTCGCGCTCTGGACGCCTGATCTCGACCTGCCCCTCGGCAACAGCGACGACGGGCGCATCGTGGCCTTCTCGGGCCTGCACGCTCGCAACTTCTGGGATCTCGGTCCGGTCGAGTCGGCCTGGGGCGCTCGCATCGATCCGTTCGTCAGGCCCGAGTTCGGGGTGTCGCCGCGGTCCGATCCCCCCGTCGAGGCGCTCACCTACGCCCACCATCCCCCCCTCAAGGACTTCCTGTCCATCGCCTCCGCGGGACTGCTGGGCGACAGCCTCCCGGCGCTTCGCATCCCCGCCTTCCTTTTGGGCGCGGCCACGCTGGCGTTCATGGCCTCGCTGCTGCGGGGCTGCGGCCTGCGGTGGGGGCCGGTGCTGCTGGCAGTCGGGGCGATGGCCTGCACCGGTTTCTTCTACGTGTACGGCCGTCTCGGGGTCAGCTTTTCGCTGATGCTGGCCTCGGCCGCAGCGGTGGCCTGGCTGCGCCGCCTCGATCGTCCACCGGTGTGGGCGCTGGCCGGAACCGCCGCGCTGGCCGCTCTCACCGCGACGCTGTCCTGGATCGCCCTGGCGTCGCTCGGTCCCCTGGCGGTATGGCTCTACGCGGCCCGGCTCCGAGGCCGAGCGGATAGGCACGCGATCCGGCCCATACGGCGCGAGGCCGTGGCCCGAGCGGCCCGTGAGCGCAGCGAACAAGAGCGGGAATGGCACCGCCACACCGCGACAGGCTCGCACCTGTCGGCATGGCGCCTCAGACGCGGCGATCGCAGCGATCGACTGGCCGAGACCCGCTCCGCCGGGCCCCGACCTCCGCTGGCGGTGCGGCTCGCCGGCGGCCTCTCGCCCGCGCTGACCGCGCTCGTCGTCGGCGCCGCGGTGGGGGCCGCGGTCACGGCCGCCTGGCTGCTCAACGCCACCGGATTCGCCGAGCTCAGCAACCAGGTCGATGTCCGCGTCAGCAGCGAGGTCGCGTCGGGCAGCCAGACGATCGACTTCAGCTTCGGCGAGTTCCTGTCGCGGCAGTGGCGCTACGCCTCAGAGGAACTGCTGTTCCCGACGTGGCTGCGGGTGCTGCTGGTCCCCGCGCTGATCGCCGGTCTGGTCGACCGGCGCACCCGGGTGGCCACCGCGATCACCCTGGCCGCAGCCGCGGCGATGACCTTCGGCCTGCAGCAGGGCGCGTGGATCCACCGGCTCTGGAACTTCCCGTGGCTGATGCCCATGACGGTCGGGCTGGCTTCGCTGCTGGACGCGGCCCGCCGGATGGTCTCGGCCCGGCTGCGGCCCCTCGCGGCGCTGGCGGCCGCGGCCGTCATCGGGGCCACCCTGCTGGCCGTGGTGGCCGGCGGCACCCGCGACCGCTACATCTCCGACCCGGCCCGGCTCGGCGAGGCGCTCGAGCAGGCCGCGGCCACTCCACAGGCCGGCCAGGCCGAACTGGTGTGGACGGGCCCGGGACTCCCCGCCCCCAGATGGGCGTCGTACTACCTTGACCTACCGGTGTGGGATCTCGAGGAGAGCCGTCTAGCTGAACTGGCCGATTCCGACCTGGTGATCGTGCGGGCCAGCCGGACCCCCGACTTCTTCGCAGACGGCGCTCTGGATGATCCGCTGGCCGCGGCGGGCGACTTCCGGGTGATAACTGCGGCGTCGCTGGTGAGATGACCGCCCCGCCCCCGGCACGAGTGCGGGGTAACGACTGGCGCTCGCTGGCGGTGGCGCCGATCGAGTTCTTCGAGCCCGCGATGGCCGCGACCGTGGTGGTGCCCTACTACGAGGCGCCCGATGAGTTGGCGATCACCCTGGCGGGTCTGGAGTGTCAGACCTACCCGCGGGAACTGTTCGAGGTCATCGTGGTGGACGACGGCTCGGACCCGCCCCTGGAACTCGACTTGTCCACGCCGCTGCGGGTGAGCGTGGTCCATCAGGAGGACCTCGGCTTCGGCCTGGCCAGGGCCCGCAACAACGGAGCCCGGGCCGCTTCGGGGGACTTCATCGTCTTCCTCGACTGCGACATGGTGCCGGAGGCCGAATGGCTCTCGTCCCACGCCCGCTGGCACCACGCCGCCTGCGACGTCATCACGCTCGGGTTCCGCAAGCACGTCGACTTCGACGGCGTCGACGCCGGATCGGTGAGGGCACGGCCCGGCCCGCTCGGCGAGCTGCTCGCAGGCCGGCCGGTGCAGCAGCCCGAGTGGATCGAGCGCCGCATGGCCGCGACCGACGATCTGGCCGCCGACGCCGACGACATCTTCAGGGTGGTGACCGGCGGGAACTTCGGCGTCTCAGCGGCCTTCTTCGCCGAGGTGGGAGGGTTCGACGAGTCGTTCACGCAGTGGGGGTCCGAGGACATCGAGTTCGGCTGGCGGGCGTACGCGCTGGGGGCTGTGCTGGCGCCCGAGCGCAGTGCGCTGTGCTGGCACCAGGGGCCGGGCGCGGTGCTGACCGAGGACGAGACGGTGAGCCTGGAGCAGCAGCGCGACAAGGTGTCGCACCTCATCCCGGACAGACGGCTGCGAACGTCGGCACCGGGACGGTCGTACACGGTGCCGCAGTTCGTGGTCACCGTGGAGCCCAGGCAGGCGGACACCGAGGAGATCCTCGCCACCGTCGAGCAGGTGCTGGCAAGCGACGTCCACGACCTGGCCGTGTGGGTCGAGGAACGCCCGCCGGAACGGTTCGACCGGCTGCACAGGCTGCTCGACGCCGACCCCCGGGTGAGCGTCGGCGTGCCCGACGGAGCAGCTGACGCCTGGCCGGCGGCGGCCTTCTATGTGAGTGTTCCCGCCGGGGCAGCCGTCAGGCCCCGGATGCTCGCCCGGCTGCGCAACCAGCTCGGAGCCGCGGCCGCGGGCGAGTCGGACCTGGCCTCGGGCCATCGGGTGTCGATCGTCCGGGCCTGGGCCGCCCACCGGGCCCGTCGCTCGGGCTGGGCGGTGTCGGAGGTCGGCACGGCCGCCGAGCTCGACGTCGACGGTCTCCGGGTGATCCATGAGCCCAAGCCGCAGGGCTGGCTGGCCGCCAAGCTCCACAATCCGGCCAGGCGGCTGCTGCGATGGTGGGCGCGTCTCCGCAGGCACCTCTCGACGCTGTTCGGCACGCTGGCGCGGATCCGGCGTCCCCGTGACGTGTGGCGTTTCGCGGCCATGGTCGGCCGAGCGGTCGGCTGGCGCATCAAGAACCTCGGGTGGCGGGCCCGGAGTGCGTGGTTCGCGCTTCGTCGCGGCGTTCGGCGGGCGCGGCTGCGCACGCGGCAGCGCCTGAAGGTGTGGCTGGGGCTGCAGCCCCGCACCAAGCGCTACGTGCAGTCCCTGGCCCGGTACCCGCTCGGCGCCGAGTTCGCGGCCGCCGGGCGCCGGGCCTCAGTCGTGTTCGCGGCCTCCTCGCGGGTTGCGTCGCGGGTCGGCGACCACCACGTCGACGTGCTGTTGGCCGACTCGACCGCGGTTCAACGCGGGGGCGACGGCTCGGGCGGCGACCGGAGGCACGCGGTGGCGGTGCTGTCGGAGCTGAGCCCCCGGCTCAGCGTCCAGGCGTTCAACCCCGAGGCGGTCAACCCCGTCGGCTGGTCCGCGGCATGTCGGGCCGAAGAGTCGGCTCGGCTGCGATCGCTGATGTCGCTGTCCGCCAACGCGGTCCCGAGCCTGCAGCTCGGCGGGGAGCTGCTGGCCGACATGCGGTCGCTGCACCACGTCGTGGACGGGGCCGCGGACCACCGGAGCCCGACCCACCGCGCCGGCGCGCTGGCCGCGGTCGCGGCCGCGGGCGTGCTGGTCCGGCTCGAGAGTCCCGATCCCGCGCTGGCCGAGTGTCTCGGGACCGGTCTGCACGACCTGATGGCCGGCGGAGCCGTCGTCGGCGCCGACGACCACGAACGCGAGCAGATCAGCATCGCCATGCGGCGCCACGCCCTGCGCGACCACTCGCTGCGGAGCCGGGCCCGCCAGCTGCTGGGCGTCACCGGACTCGACGCGCCGGTTCCGGAGGTGTCGGTGCTGGCACCGACTCGCCGGCCCGACAAGCTGGAGGCGGTGCTGAGCACCGTCGCCTCGCAGACCTACCCGCGGCTGGAACTCGTGCTCGGTCTGCACGGCGACGGCTTCCCCGATGACTCCGAACTGGCGACGCGGACGGCCGCTCAGAGGTATCCGGTGAGGGTCGTCCGGGTGGACGGCCGCGAGACGCTCGGAGGGGTGCTGCGGGCCACGGCCGAGGCCGCCGGCGGGACCCTCGTCACCAAGATCGACGACGACGACCACTACGACGCGGAGCACGTGTGGGACCTCGTTCTGGCCCACGAGTACTCGGGATCCGAACTCGTCGGCAAGTGTGCGGAGTACGTGTACCTCGAACGGATCGACAAGACGGTGCGGGACCGGCAGCGCCAGAGGTTCTCGGAGCGCCACATTCCCTTCGTCGGGGTCTCCGGCGGGGTGTTGATCATCTCCCGCCACGATCTCGAGGAGGCCGGGGGCTGGCGGAGGGTGCCCCGGCGGGTCGACATCGCCCTCGCCCAGGACGTGACCGCGCTGGGAGGCAGGATCTACTGGACCCACGGCGCCGGCTACCTGCGGGTGCGCCACGGCGACGAGCACACCTGGACCGTCGACGACAGCCACTTCCTGGGGCGGGCCAGCGAGGTGCGCGACGGCTTCGACCTCTCCTTCGCCGGCTTCGGCCAAGAGGCCTAAGGGACCGGCGGGATCGCGGAGCAGGTCGAGTGGGAACGTCTCAGGGCGACGCCTCGACGCCTGACGGCACGCGGGTAGCCATCGACGTCACGCCGCTGCTGGGGCCGCCGACCGGGATCCACGAGGCGACCGCGGCGATGGTGCAGGCCCTGACGGCGCGCCCCGACGTGACGCTGTCGGGCTACGTGCTGTCGGCTCAGGCGCCGTCGCCGCGGGTGCAGGCCCTCGCCCGAAGCCTCGGGATGGACGCCAACCGGAGTCGTGTGCCGGCCCGCCTCTGCCTGGCCGGATGGGCCCGGATGGACCGGCCGGCGCTGCGACGCGTCGTCGGCGACTGCGACATCGTGCACGGCACCAACTACACCGCGCCTCCGGGCACCAGCCGCCTGATCACCGTGCAGGACCTGAGCCCGGTCACTCACCCGCAATGGTGCAGCCCCGCGGTGAGGCGGGTCGGTCCGGCGCTGAGACGATCAGTGGAGCGCGGCGCGCACCTTCACGTCACAACGGCGGCCGCCGCCCGGGAGGCCGTCGAAGTCCTCGGCGCGGAGCGATCCCGCGTCCACGTCGTGCCCGCAGGACTGCGACCGGTGGCCGCGGGTGACGCGGCCGCGGCGCGGCGGCTGGTCGGCGCGCAGCGGTTCGTTCTCACGCTGGGCACCACCGAGCCCCGCAAGGGCCTGGTCGCCCTGCCGCGCGCCGTGGCCGGGCTGCCCGCCGACATCAAGCTGGTCGTGGCCGGACCACCCGGCAGCGACGAGGTCCCTCTGCGAGCGGCAGTGGAACGCTGCGGCCTCGCGGGCCGGTTCGTCCGCCTGACGGGCGTGGACGAGCAGCTCAAGGCCGATCTGCTGCACGGCGCCAGCGTGCTGGCCTACCCGTCGCTGCTGGAGGGCTTCGGGCTCCCGCCCCTGGAGGCAGTGGCGGTGGGAACGCCCGTGGCCGCCACCGCGGTCGGGGCGCTCAGTGAACTCCTCGAGCCTGAGGTCAGCCTCGCGCCCGCGGGCGACGAGGGCGCCTTCGCCGAGCGGCTCGAGGAGGCCATCACCGACCCTCGGCCCTATGAGCCGTCGGTGCAGGCCCGCATCGCCGAGCTCTCCTGGGATCGGGCGGCCGACCGGCTCGCCGAGGTCTACAGGCGCATAATCGCATGAAGATGCTGCGCCGCGCCGCTGAGCGCCCTGAAGAGGTCCGGGCCGCCCTTGTGGGCGGACTGCTGTTCGTGTTCACCAACGGACCGCTCTTCTTCCTGTCGCTTCGAGTCCTCAACCGGCAGGGACCCACCTGGGAGGAGCTGCTCGGCGAGCCGCGACCGGAACTGGAAGCCGGCCGGGCCCGCCTCGACGCCTACGGACCCGCCTGGGAGGACCTGGTGGTGCGGGGCGGGCTGCTCCTGGCCGCACTTGCCTGCGCGGCACTGGTCGGCCTGACGCTGTGGCGGTCCCGTGGCCTGCGCCCGGCCGCGCCCCACGGGGTGGCCGCGCTCGCCGTGGCGGCCTTCGTCGCGGTCGCGGCGGCCTCGACGAGCTGGAGCGTGGTCGCCTCGTTCACCGGCTGGCGAGGCGTGGTGCTCATCGGCCTTGCGCTGCTCGCGTGGCAGCTGGCCGACATGGACTCCGCCGCCACCCGGCTGGCGTTGTCGCTGATGAGCGGCGTGGCCGTGGGCGCGGGTCTGCTGCTGTACGCGATACGGCCCCAGGGGGCGCTCGACCACCGCGGCGACATGCTCGGGATCTACCTGAGCCGCAACCTGCTGGCGCCGCTGGCGGCGGTCGGGATCATCGCGGGTGTGAGGGTGATGCTGGAGCCGGCGCGCCGCACCCGGATAGCGGGAGCCTGCCTGATCGCGGCGTCGCTCGTCTCGATGGCCGGCGCCGGCAGCCGCACCGGATGGCTGGCGCTGATAGCCGGCTCCGGCGTGGCCGCGCTGCCGCTGATGCACCGCCGGATCGCCGAGCGGCGGGGCCGGCGTCGGGCCGCGGCGGCCACCTACGGGGTCCTGCTGGCCGGATCGGCGGGTCTGGCTGCGACTGTGGGCGCGCTGTGGAACGTCTCGACGCTCTCGCAGCGCCGCACGATCTGGGCGGCCTCATGGGACCAGTTCCTTGAGCGGCCCCTGGAGGGCCACGGATTCGCCGCCGTCTGGACGTACCCGGACTTCGTCGACAACCACGACCTGCTGATCCGGGGCAACGCCCACAGCAGCCTCATGGAGGTGCTGTTGGGCATCGGTGTGATCGGCCTGGCGCCCTTCGCGGTCATCGTGGTGCTGGCTGTGCTCAACGCTGGACGGGACCTTGTGCGCTCGCCCGGGCCCGACACCTGGATGTGGGCGGCCGTGGTCGCGGTGATGCTGATCGAGAACGTCACCGAGAGTTTCGTGATCCGCCTGTCCTACAACTGGGTGATCGTGATGGCGGCTGCGCTCAGAGGCCGAGCGGGTAGGCGGGACAACGCAGCAGGCTCCAAGAGAGGCCGAGCGGGCGGCAACTCAGGCCTCTCGCTGGTGGGCCGCGTACTCCAGGCGAAGCAGCCCGCCGGCCACCAGTGATCCGGCCAGCACGGCGGCCACCAGCGCCAGCTCCACCCGCAGGAACGGCTCCAGGTCGAAGCTGACCATGGTCGCGAAGGCGGCCACCGCGGCAACCCATCCCACCACCGCAATCCGGGTGTGACCGAGCGCTACCAGGCCCAGCGCCAGCGACAGCATCAGCATCAGGCCCCCGCCGCTGGCGGCCAGCAGGGCCATGTCGGTGCGGCTCAGCTCGTCGCCGAACACGATCCGCACGACGGGGGGACCCACCGCCGCGGCCGCCGCGGTCGTAGCCGCGGCCGCGGCCGCCACCGCGCCCACGATCTTGAGCTGCATGTTGCGGAACCCGACCAGATCACCGTGCCCGGCCAGGGTCGCCAGGCTCGGCAGCAGGCTCGCCTTGACCGCCTGGAAGAAGAACAGCGGGATGCGGGCGATGAGCATGCCGTTGAGGAACACCCCGGGCGCCTCGGCGCCCAACTCGTCGCCGCCCACGATGTCCACCGCCACCGGCCCGACGTTGAGGATGAAAGCCTCGCCGACGGCGGCGATCAGCAGGAACCCCATCGCCGGGGTCAGCTCCCGGTAGGAGGCCGGCGGCCCCGGCCGGACGAAGGTACGGCGATTCTGGGCCGCAGCCGCCCCCGCAACCAGCAGGGCAAGGGCGATGGCCATGCCGTAGGCGCCCACCGCAGCCACCCCGGCCACCGCCAGCGCCACCGCCACGGCCATGCGAGCCCCGCCCTCGACCACGAAGTACCAGGCGTAGCGGTTGAAGAGGTGCCGCCCGCCCAGGACGCCCCGCACCAGCTGGGTGGCTGCGAAGGCCCCGAGGGCCAGCACGAGCGCCACCAGCAGTTCCGGGCGGTTGTCGAGCAGGCCGTCGAGGCCCAACGGCCAGGCCACCAGCACCCCGACGGTCACCAGCATGAACTGCACCGAGCCGAGCACTCCGGCCTGGCGCAGCACCGGGGCGCTGCCCACTCCCCGGCTAGCCCGGTCAGCGGTGGCCCGGGAGACCTCCTGCTCCAGTGGTTGGAACAGGCCGAAGCCGCCGATGTTGACGAGGGCCCACAGCACGGCCAGACCGCCGTAGCCCTCGTCGCCCAGCGCGTGGCGGGCCACGACCAGGTACCCGTAGGTGGTGAGCCCGTTCACCACGAGGCCCCAGAACATCCCGGAGGTGCCGAGGGGAACCAGGTTCAACAGACGCGCCCGCAGATCCTTGAAGAAGCTCCCGATGGCGCTGACCTCTTTCCCGCTCTCGTTCGCTTCCCTCAAGGGCCGCTCCCAATCCAAGGACACCGCCCACGGCCTCGCTGACGCTCGGCCTCACACCAGGCGGCGGGGCGCCCGGAGTCTAGATTGCGACGGGGTTGCGGGAGCTATCCCTGCTTAGGGGCCACGCGGATAGGCGAGAGCCGGTCGCTGCGCAGCGGTGTCATTCCCGCTCTTGTTAGCTGCGCTCACGGGCCGCTCGGGCCACGGCCTCGCGCCGTATGGGCCGCGTTGTCCCGCCTACCCGCTCGGCCTCTTGAGGG